>CAYQJS010000007.1:133568-135853 GCA_964417895.1 uncultured Chloroflexota bacterium
GCAGAAGGGATGAGTCACCACGGGGCGGGGCGCAGAGATACCGCCCTCGCCCACCACGCTGCCGGCCTGGTTGACGCCGAGAGCTACGTTGTTCGGCCCGCCCAGGCTGCCGAGGCTCTCCATCCCCCGGTCGTGCGACCACACGAACGCCTGGCGATGCCCGCTCGGAAGGTCGGCGGAGCCCACGACCACGCCGGCGTCGTTGATGGCGAAAGCCGTGCTGGTCGGACCCCCGAGCGTGCCGAGGTCCCGCAGGCCCTGCTCTGGCGTCCAGAGAAATGCATGTCCAGCGCCGTTGGCAAGATCCGCGCCCCCCACGACCGCGCCCGACGCGTTGATCCCGTGGGCCACACTGGTTGGACCGCCAAGGGTCCCGAGGTCCTCCATGCCGGTCCCAGGCGCCCAGACGTAGGCATGCTGTTGACCAGCAGTGACTTCCGCCCAGCCCACGACCTGGCCGGCGGGGTTGATCGCACGCGCGGCGCTCCGGGCTCCACCGAGCGTGCCAAGATCGATGACGCTGTATGACGGTGGCACCGGGGACTCCGAGGTCGGAGGTCTTAACGCCAGGCGGCGAGTGATCGTACCACGCTGCCCTCCGTGGGCGACGGTTCGATCCAACCGTTCTGGCCAACCGTTCTGGGCCGTCCGGCATGTCGACTTGATCGGTGCAGACGAGACGCTCGGTTATTCGTGATATTGCCGAGGAGTTGTGGGTGGACGATCCTGCTGGCCGCCATCCTGCGAGCTTCGGTGGCGGCCGAGGAGGCGCCTCCTCGGACTCGCCGTCCTTACCCCGTCACGACCGGCCGCAGCGCGCGGTGGCCGAGTCGGCGGGCACCGGTTTCGGAGACGGTGATGGGCTCGCCAACGAGCGCCGTCCGGCCGCTCTGCTTGTTCTTGACGTGGGTCTTGATCGTGAAGGTCCAGCCGGCCTCGATCTGCCAGTCCGCGTCCTTCACGGACGGTCCGGGCCCCACCCGGGGACGGTCGAAGCCGAGGCCATTGGTGTGAATCGTGACGCTTTCACCGATTCCGCCGTGGGTCTGGGCGACGCGCTGGAACTCATCCAAGAACTCACCAACGGTAGGACCGGGTCTCACCCACGCCACCATCTCCCGGAACGTGGCGATCGTGGACTCCATCGCTTCTCGGTAGGTATCGGCGTTCTTGCTGCCCACCAGGATGCTGTGGTTGCACTGGGCGCGATACCCCTGGAAACGGGCGTCGATCTCCTGGGACAGAATGCCGCCGTCTTCCATGCGGATGGGGAGCCCCATGTTGTTGCTCGCGTTGGATGGGCCGTCGTTGGAGCCCAGGGCAAGCCGGGCGGGATAGTCGCCCGTTGCCCGCATCATGACGTCGGCCATCTCCAGCCAGACGTCGGACTCCTCGAGGCCGGGCCGTGCTACCTCGATCATTCTCTCGATCGCCATCTCGTTGGCGTCTGTGATGCGCTGGACCACAGCGATTTCCTCTTCGCCCTTTACCACTCGGCAGCGGTCCAGCACGTCGGTCGACTCGATGAAGCTCGCGCTGGGAAACTGCGCGTTCAACTGATCCCAGATGGGGAAAGGGATGAGCCCTTCGGGGCGAGTATGGAGGCCCGCATAGCCGCTGCGGCCGCGCTCGATGCCCAGCTCCTTCAGGCGATCGACAAGGGCATCGAACGGCTTATTGCTCCATCGCATATCGACGGGCCACTCGAGGTTGGGCCGCCACATCTTGTGCTCGCGCTCGGAGGCCAGGATCGAAGTCTCTGCGCCTGAGGCCGGGACGACGGCCCAGGCACCCCCCTGTTGCCCGCCGACCTGGGTGAGGTACCGCGAATTTGACTGGATCTCCCAGAGATCGGCTGGAGGCACGATCAGGCAATCCAGCCGAGCCTCGGCCATGAGCCGCTGGACGCCGGCAAAACGGCGGTCGTGCTCTGCCATGGAGAAGGACGGCAGCACCCGCTGCCCGCGGGCGTTGGTCGTGTAGGGATCGACTTTGGCGATGGCCATCGGATTCCTCCAGTCCCAAATGTGATCAGCGTCTCCCACGTAGACCGCCCGATTTGCCCGAGTTTTGATCGAGCGTGTCGCGCAGCCTAGCCAAAGCGACCCGTGATGTAGTCCTCGGTACGACGGTCCGCCGGGTTCGTGAACATCTTGGTTGTCTCGCCGAACTCGATGACCTGGCCCGCGCGGTCCTCGTCTGCGAGCAGGAACGCCGTCTGGTCGGCGACCCGGGCTGCCTGCTGCATGTTGTGCGTCACGATGACGACGGTGTACGTCTCCCGC
>CAYQJS010000008.1:0-46586 GCA_964417895.1 uncultured Chloroflexota bacterium
CATGCTTAGCTTGGCCACCACTTATGTATAAGGATGAGCCCAGAGGGAGAGGGGGCAGTCGAATCGCCTCTCCCTCTGGGAGAGGCCGGCCGCAGCCCGCGAGAGCGGGCAAGGACGGGTGAGGGCGTGACTCCGGCAGAGCAGCGCATTAGGTCAGGCTACAGCGAGCTCGAGCCCCATCACCTCGCGCCCTACCGGGAACTGCATCGTTCTCAGGAAGCCAATACACTTGCAGCAGCGAGCGCCGTTGCGCAACTCGGGCCGCCCCCAGATTCAGGGAGTGTAGGAGGAGAGGATGGTGGGGTGCAGGGGGCTTGTAGCCCTCGCAGTCATACTCGTCGTGCTGTCGGGTTGTGGTCTGTCCGGTCCCGGCGAGTCGGCCTCAGGCACGACGCAGCGGGCTGGTGGCGCTAAGCGCATCACGATGGCCTTTCCCCGCGAGATGGACCTGCGCCACAATCTGCCGCAGGATCGGCAGGTCGTGCGCGCGCTGGTGAATCCGGGCCTCAGCGTGGTCGACGACCAGGGCGTCCGCCGCCCCGCGCTGGCCGAGGCCGTCCCTACCCTGGAGAACGGCCTGTGGAAGCTGCTCCCCGACGGTCGTATGGAGCTGACCTGGCGCATCCGCGCGGGGGTGCGCTGGCACGACGGGACGGCTTTCACCACCGACGACCTCCTCTTTACGGCCGCGGTGGGCGGTGATCGGGACGTGCCGACCCTCGGCAACACCCTCTACGCCGCCGTCGAGGAGATCACGGCGCTCGACGAGCGCACGATCCTGGTCGCCTGGAAGGAGCCCCACATCTTCGCGGACCAGCTCTTCTCGGTCACCACCACGCTTCCGCTCCCGAGGCACAAGCTGGAGAGCCAGTACCTGGAGAGCAAGGAGGACTTCCCCCGCCTGACCTTCTGGGTGTTCGACTACCTGGGGACGGGCCCCTTTCGCGTGCGCTCCTGGGACCCGAGCGGCACCGCCGTGCTCGATGCCAATCCGGACTACGTCCTGGGACGACCGAAGCTCGACGAGATCGAGCTGCGCTTCATTCTCGACGGCAACACGCTCACGGCCAGCATTCTGTCCGGCGCGATCGATATGGGCATCAACCTGGCGTCGATCGACCGTGCCCTGGCGATCCGTGAGAGCTGGCGGGACGGGCAGGTCACCTTCCGCTTCGACAGCGATATTTGGATCGTGCTGTATCCGCAGTTCATCAACCCGCGCCCGGCCGTGATCGCCGAGCTGCCGTTCCGGCGGGCGCTGCTGCACGCCATCGACCGCCAGGCCATGGCGGACACACTGCAAGGCGGCGTGGCGCCGGTGGCCCACAGCTGGCTGAGCCCAGGCCAGGCCGAGTATCGCGAGATCGAGGCGCAGCTCCCCCGCTATGAGTACGAGCCCCGACGGGCGACGCAGATGATCGAGGCGCTGGGCTACGCCCGGGGTGCGGACGGGGCCTTGCGCGATCAGACGGGCCAGCGGCTGGAGGTCGAGATCCGCACCGGACCGCTGGACGCGGCGTTCAACCCGGGCGCCGTCATTGCCGATTCCTGGCAACGGATCGGAGTAGGCGCGACTGCCCTGCGGGCGACGGGGCGCCTGGGGCAGGACCCGGAGGCGCGGGCCACCTTTCCAGGCTTCCTGATCCAGAACGCGGCCCATGGCATTACCGGGCTGGGCGGGCTGCACAGCTCGAACGTCCGGCTCCCGGAGAACGGCTTTCAGGTCGGAGGCTCCGTCAACCGTAGCCGCTACATGAACGCGGAGTTGGACGGCCTCGTCGACGCATACTTCAGAACCATCCCCGAAACGGACCGCGTCGCCGTGATGGGGCGCATCCTGCGCCACGTCGCCGAGCAGCTCCCGGTGATGGGGGTCTACTACAACTCACAGCCCGATGCCTTCGGCAATCGCCTGCTCAACGTCAGCATCGTGCGGGGGCCGGGCTCGGTTCCGAGCTGGAACGCCCACGAATGAGACGTGCGGAACTGAGGTCGACCAGGGCCTGATCCTCTCGTACACAGACCGGGGAGAGGCCCCTCTCCCCCGGGCGTGGGGGAGGGGGCCTCTCCCTCCCGTCTAACTCAAGGCTATGCCCGCACGCGCTGAACGTTCCGGTAGTTTTCGATGACCGGTGGCGCGCTAGCGTACTCGCTGGACGGATGGGCGCGCTGGAACGCCGCGATTTCTGGCTCCTGCGGACCGTTCCCTTGCCCGCCGGCATTGCCGTTAATGACCAGGTACTGGGTCCGGTTCCCCAGAAACCGCCAGAGGGAGGCTCTCACGAACCCCTTGAGGTGTTTCTGCCGGAGATCAAACAGCTCCTGCCGGCTGCTCTCGAAGGCCCGTGCCGTGCCCGGGGTGACGTTCCACTCGACCAGTGTCGTGAAGGCTGCTGGACCGCCGGTGGGACCCACCCGATGGACGGGCTCGTACGCCTCCGTGGGTCGGGGGCGGCCGACGATCAGTCCCTCCGGGCGAGCTTGAAGGCGGGCTCGGAATGCCGCGCTATTCTGGGACGCCTGCGAGTCCTCCCGGGTCTCGAACCGGGTGAGCGCCGTGTACTTGTTCGGATACCCCAACGAGTTGTGCAGCGTCGAGAGGCTAAACCCCTTCTGGCCCTTGAGTCCTTCCTGGCCCTCGGCCCACCAAGCCTCGAACTCGGCCGCTCTGCCCGGCGCCACCATGACTTCTCTGCGCGTAAGGTACATGGCTCCATTCCTTTCGTAGGTGACCTCTGCGCGGTCACACGGGCCATGATACCCGCTTCGATAGGCCAACAGCGATCTGTTTTTCTCAGATGTACTAAAACATTCGCGTATGATTGCGCAAACAGAAGGAGATCAGTATGCGCAGTGCAATTTTGGCTGCCGCGGTGTTGGTCGTGGTGTCGGGTTGCGGTCCGTCCGGTCCCGGCGAGTCGGCCTCGGGCACGACGCAGCGGGCTGGTGGCCTCAAGCGCATCACCATGGCCTTCGCCCGCGAGATGGACCTCGCCCACCACCTCTCGCAGAATAGGGGGATGCTCCGTCCCCTGGTGAATCCGGGGCTCACCGTGGTCGACCCAAGCGGGGTGCGGCGCCCTGCCCTGGCGGAGGCCGTGCCCACCCTCGAGAACGGCCTCTGGAAGACCACGCCCGATGGGCGGATGGAGACCACCTGGACCATCCGGGAGGGCGCGCGCTGGCACGACGGCGCGCCCTTCACCACCGACGATCTCCTCTTTACCGCGACGGTGGGCCGCGACCGAGAGGTGGCCATCTTGAACGACGCCGCGTGGGCGTCGGTCGCGGAGATCACGGCGCTGGACGAGCGCACCCTCACGATCCACTGGCGGGAGCCGTACATCTACGCAGACAGCGTCTTCTCCGCCGTGGGCGGGATCGGCACGACGCTCCCGCTCCCCAGGCACAAGCTCGAGCCGCAGTACCTGGAGAGCAGGGCGGACTTTCCCCGCCTGACCTTCTGGCTGTACGACTACGTGGGGACGGGCCCCTACCGGGTGCGATCGTGGGACCCCAGCAACCTCGCGGTGCTGGTGGCCAACCCCGACTACGTGCTGGGCCGACCGAAGATCGACGAGATCGAGGCCCGCTTCATTCTCGACGGCAACACCCTCACCGCCAGCGTCCTGGCCGGCGCCATCGACATCGTCATCGAGCTGGGCTCGGTCGACCGGGCCCTCGCCGTGCGGGACGGGTGGCGGGACGGGCAGGTGGTGTTCCAGGCCGAGGGACCCGGTTCGCCATGGCTGCATCCCCAATTCGTTAATCCCCGCCCCGCGGTGATCGCCGACGTGCAGTTCCGGCGGGCCCTGCTGCACGCCATCGACCGCCAGAACATCGCGGACACCCTGGGGGGCGGCGTGGGTCCGGTGGCGCACAGCTATCTGAACCCAGGCCAGCCCGAGTATCGAGAGATCGAGGCGCAGCTCCCCCGCTATGAGTACGACCCCCGACGGGCGGTGCAGCTGATCGAGGGTTTGGGCTACAGCCGTGGCGCAGACGGATCATTTCGCGACCAGACGGGCCAGCGGCTAGAGGTGGAGATCCTGAGCGCGGCGCCGGACTCGGCGGCGAACGCGGCCGCCGCCGTCGGCGACTACTGGCAACAGGTCGGCGTAGCGGCGTCCGTCGTGCGCGAGACGCCGCGACTGGCCCAGGACCCGGAGGCGCAGGCCGCCTTCCCGGGCTTTAACGTTCGTCTCCAGGCTAAGGATGTCGGCGGGCTCCGGGCCCTGCCCAGCTCGCGCGCGCGGCTGCCCGAGAACAGCTTTCAAGTGTCGGGCACCCCCAATATCAGCCGGTATATGAACGCCGAGCTGGACGGGCTCGTGGAGGCTTACTTCCGAACCATCCCGGTGCCGGAGCGCATCTCCTTGCTGGACGGGATCATCCGGCACGTGGCGGAGCAGATCCCTGTGATGGGCCTCTACTACAGCTTCAGGCCGGATGCCTTCGCCAACCGTCTCGTCAACATCAGCCCCCGGATAGGTGGCAGCAGGAACCCGGCCTGGAACGCTCACGAGTGGGACGTCAAGTCCTGAGTGCCGAGTGCTGAGAGCTGAGAGCTGAGAGCTAAAAGAGCGTGGCCCGACGTCTCAGGGCTCGGTGGGTGCCGCGGGCGCGCATCCGGGAGACAACTTCGCCGTCGCCGAACACCCATCCGACAGTACAATCCGGCTGGCAGCATTAGCCAGGAGCACACCATGCCGGTGAGTGAGCGGACCTTCCAACAGCTCGCGCTGGAGGACCCAGAAGGGCACTGGGAGCTGTACTGTGGACACCTGCGCAGGAAACCGGGAATGACGTTCGCACACAACCACGCACAATTCTGGCTGGGCGTGCAGCTCGCGCAGCAGTTGGACCGCCGTCGATTCGACGTCCGGAGCAACGCCGGGCACGTGCGCCGCTCTCCGGAGAACTACTTCATCCCCGACGTGTTCGTCATTCCTCTGGAGTTGGCCGAGCCGTTCCGTGAGCGGCGCGACGTGCTCGAATGGTACGATGCGCCGTTGCCCCTGGTGGTCGAGATCTGGTCGCCCTCAACCGGTGACTACGACGTGGACACCAAGCTGAGCGAGTACCAGCGCCGCGGCGACCTCGAGATCTGGCGCATCCATCCTTTCGACCGCACACTGACCGCCCGGAGGCGACAGCCAGACGGCAGCTACGCCGAGTCCCACTACACGGGCGGCACCGTTCAGCCGGTCGCGCTGCCTAACGTGACGATCGACCTCGACGCACTGTTCGACTGACCGTCGGCGCCCTTCCGCTAACGAGCAGCGGCTCGCCGGCGAGTTGCACCATTAGGGGGTCAATTACCCCGGACATGGCCATTCGACGCGCGGGTTCGTAGGGGCGACGCATGCGTCGCCCGCGGGCGCAGCACCTGCCGCGCCCCGACCTGTGGAATGGCGATATTCATGATAACTGACCCACCAGGAGGAGATCAGGATGCGCAGTGCGTTTGTAGCCCTCGCCGCCGTGCTCGTCGTGCTATCGGGTTGCGGTCCGTCCGGTCCCGGCGAGTCGGCCTCCGGTGCCGCGCAACGCTCGGCTGGCTCCAAGCGCATCACCATGGCTTTCCCTCGCGAGATGGACCTCGCCCACCATCTCTCGCAAGGTAGGTCGTGGCTCCGCACGCTGGTCAATCCGGGGCTCAGCGTGGTCGACGATCGCCTGGTCCGGCGTCCTGCCCTGGCGGAAGCCGTACCCACCCTCGAGAACGGCCTCTGGAAGACCACGCCCGATGGGCGGATGGAGACCACCTGGACCATCCGCGAGGGCGCGCGCTGGCACGATGGCGCGCCCTTCACCACCGACGATCTCCTCTTCACCGCGACGGTGGGACGCGACCGCGAGGTGGCGATCTTGAACAACGCCGCGTGGCCGTCGGTCGAGGAGGTCACGGCGCTTGACGAGCGCACCCTCACGGTCCGCTGGCGGGAGCCGTACATCTACGCCGACGGCGTCTTCTCCGGCGGGACCACACTGCCGCTCCCAAGGCACAAGCTCGAAGCCCAGTACCTGGAGAGCAAGGCGGACTTCCCCCGGCTGACCTTCTGGCTGTACGACTACGTGGGGACAGGCCCCTACCGCGTGCGGTCCTGGGACCCCAGCAACCTTGCGGTGCTGGAGGCCAACCCCGACTACGTGCTCGGGCGGCCGAAGATTGACGAGATCGAGGTCCGGTTCATTCTCGACGGCAACACGCTCACCGCCAGCGTCCTGGCCGGAGGCATCGACATCATCACCAATCTGGGCTCCGTGGACCGGGCCCTCGCCGTGCGCGACCAGTGGCGGGACGGCCAGGTGGTGTTCCAGTTCGAGTCGGTTGGCTCGCCGTGGCTGCATCCCCAATTGCTCAACCCCCGCCCCGCGGTGATCGCGGAGTTGCAGTTTCGGCGGGCCCTGCTGCACGCCGTCGACCGCCAAAGCATGGCGGACACGCTGGGGGGCGGTGTGGCTCCGGTGGCGCACAGCTATCTGCACCCGGACCAGCCCGCGTATCGCGAGATCGAGGCCCAGCTCCCGCGCTATGAGTACGACCCCCGACGAGCAGCGCAGCTGATCGAGGGTTTAGGCTACAGCCGCGGGCCCGACGGGTCATTGCGCGATCAGACGGGCCAGCGGCTGGAGGTAGAGATCCTGAGTAACCCAGCGGACTCGGCATTCAACGCCGCCGCTGCCATCGGCGACTCCTGGCAACGAGTCGGCATCGGGACGTCCATCGTGCGCGAGACGCCGCGACTGGCCCAGGACCCGGAGGCGCGGGCGGCCTTCCCAGGCTTCTTACTTGGCATGGGGAGTAAGGATATCGGAGGGCTCTGGGGCTTACACAGCTCGCGCGCTCGGCTGCCCGAAAACAGCTTTCAAGCGTCGGGCACCCCCAATCGCAGCCGGTATATGAACGCGGAGTTGGACGGGCTCATCGAGGCCTATTTCCGAACAATTCCGGTGCCGGAGCGCATCTCCGTGCTGGGTCGGATCATCCGGCACGTGGCGGAGCAGCTCCCGGAGATGGGCCTCTACTACGACGGACAGCCGGATGCCTTCGCCAACCGTCTCGTCAATGTCAGCCCCCAGTCGAAAGGTATTCTTGGCACGAACCCGGCCTGGAACGCCCACGAGTGGGACGTGAAGTTCTGAGTGCTGAGTGCTGAGAGAGCGTGGCCGACGTCGCTGGACTCAGGACTCAGTGGGTACAAATCGGGAGGTTCGTCCGCTCCAACTGACAACGCTTAGGGGGAGAACCAAGAATGGTGGGCGGAACTGTCCACGCTCAGGCGAAAAGGGCATCCAGGTCGATCGCGACACCGGGGAGCGCGACCGGGTGCACTATGCCGCCGGTGTACCGCGTTTCGAGATAGCTTCCGTCAGGCTGGCGGCACCAGGCAGTGAGGGTGCGCTCGTAGGGATGAAGGCGCCAGATCTCGAGATCACCCCGGCGCTGGTACTCCGGCAGCTTGGTATCGACGTCGTAGTCGCCAGTGGACGGAGACCAGACCTCCACGACCAGCGGCAGGGGCACCTCGTAGGCCTCGAGAATGTCGCGCCGCCGGCGTAGTGGCCGAATCAGATCCATGGGGACGACATACACGTCGGGAATGTAGTAGTTTTCGGCCGACTGGCGCACACGGCCACTGTTGGACCGCACATCGAATTCGCGCTCGTCCAGCTGCTGGATGAGGAATCTGAACAACCGGGTCATGATGTAATTGTGCTCCACGGTCATGTTCGGCTTCTCACGCAAGCGGCCGCAGTGCAACTCCCAATGCGCATCCGGGTCCTCCAGCGCGAGTTGGCGGTACGTCTCCTCGCTTACCGGCATGGCATGCTCCCCGTATGGACAGTCCTGTTCAGCCTATTGTAGCCTTCGACCACGTGAGCTCGGAGCCTGGTGGCCGAGTCCTGGGTGGGCACGTCGCCGAGCAGCTCCCGGTGATGGGGATCTACTACAACCCGTTGCCGAGTGCATACGCCAATCGCCTGGTCAACGTCAGCCCCGCGCTTCCACGAGATTGCCTCTTCGGGTAATGAGCTGCGACAAGGGGGATCTCGAGCACAACGAGGGCTAGCCGAGCAGCTTGTCGTAATCGGCATGGGTGCCGATCCAGAACCATACGAGCCCATCAGTAACTTCGACGGCCAGTGCACGATGATGACTGCCCACCCGCGCCGACCAGAAACGCCCAATCCTTCGTGAAACGGAGGCCCGGATGGCGCGGATCTTGTTTCAGACGCTCGAAGGCTTCGTCGGCGAACCTCGGGAAGTCCTGGGACAAAGATCGATAGCACGTCCAGAAATTCGCCGACGCATAGTGGGTCAAAGAGGCGTGGTCTGGCCAGATGCGTGGTCGCCAAGGGCCTTCTGCGCCCATGCGTCAAGCTTGCCGGTGTGAACATCCCGCTCGATCTGTCGGTCCCACTCCGCCCAGTCGAAATCGAGAAACCAGGACCGAAACTCCGCAAGCTCCGCCGGGGCGAGAGCCTGAACGTGTTGTTGGAGCGTTTCCACTTTACCCATCATCTACCGCCATATCGATCTGGCCTGAGTCAGTTTAGCACTGCATCCGTGTGCCTGAGGGCCCTGGCGGTAACCTAGATTCCGAGGGTCAATTCGGCTCGGGTGGGCCTCGTTTCGTCGTGGGTAGGGTCTTCTTTCGTTCGCCATCCTCGTGGATCGGCATTACAATGCAACGGTCCATTCCGCGTAGCCGGGAGCGGCCCATGCCTGTCAGTGAGCAGACGTACCTACAGCTGGCATTGGAGGACCCGGGGCAATGGGAGTTGCACTGTGGACACCTGCGCAGGAAGCCAGGCATGACTTATGAACATAATCGGGTCGCCAGTACGCTGTTCTTTCGCCTCAGGCAACAGCTCGACGGAGAGCAATTCGACGTGCGGCTCGGCATGGGGCACGTGAGGCGCTCCGCGGAGAATTACTATATCCCCGATGTGTTCGTCATTCCGATAGAACTCACACCACCATTGCGAGGACGGCGTGACGTCCTCGAAGCCTACGATGCCCCGCTGCCGCTCGTGGTCGAGGTCTGGTCCCCCTCAACGGGTGACTACGACGTGGACATCAAGCTGAGCGAGTACCAGCGACGCGGGGATCTGGAGATCTGGCGCATCCATCCCTTCGACCGCACGCTGACCGCCTGGCGCCGGCAGCCAGACGGCACCTATGTCGAGTCGCATTACACGGGCGGCACGGTGCAACCTGTCCCGCTTCCCAACGTAACGATTGACCTGGATACCCTGTTCGACTGACCGCCGGCACCCTTCCGCGATCGGGCAGCGGCTCACGTGCGAGTTGCACCACCAAGAGGAGATCAGGATGCGCAGTGCGGCTGTAGCCCTCGTCGCCGTGCTCGTCGTGCGGGTTGTGGTCCGGCCGGTTCCGCCGGGACCGGCCCCGACGCGGCGCAGCGGTCGGGTGGCGCCAAGCGCATTACCATGGCCTTCCCCCGCGAGATGGACCTCGCCCACCACCTCGGACAGCTTAGACCGATCCTGCGCACGCTCGTGAATCCAGGGCTCAGCGTGCCCGACGAACACGACGTCCGCCGGCCCGCCCTAGCGGAGAGCGTCCCCACTCTCGAGAACGGCCTCTGGAAGACCTTTCCCGACGGGCGCATGGAGACCAGTTGGACCATCCGCGAGGGCGCGCGCTGGCACGACGGGGCGCCCTTCACGACCGACGATCTCATCTTCACCGCGACGGTCGGACGTGATCGAGAGGTCGCCATTCTGAACAGCGCCGAATGGGCACAGGTCGAGGAGGTCACCGCGCTGGACGAGCGCACCATCACGGTCCGCTGGAGGGAGCTGTACATCGGCGCCGACCGGGTCTTCTCCCACGGGAGCACGCTGCCGCTCCCGCGGCATCGGCTCGAGCCCCAGTACCTGGAGAGCAAGGCAGACTTTCCCCGCCTGACCTTCTGGCTGTACGACTACCTGGGGACAGGCCCCTATCGCGTGCGCTCCTGGGACCCGAGCAACCTCGCGGTGCTGGACGCCAATGCCGACTACGTCCTGGGTCGACCGCGGATCGACGAGATCGAGGTCCGCTTTATCCTCGATGGCAACACCCTCACCGCCAGCGTCCTGGCCGGGGGCATCGACCTGGTCACCGGCCTGGGCTCCGTCGATCGGGCTCTCGCCGTGCGCGACGGCTGGCGGGATGGGCAGGTGGTGTTCCAGTTCGATTCAAGCGGGGCGCCATGGCTGCATCCTCAGTTCGTGAATCCTCGCCCCGCGGCCATCGCCGAGCTGTCGTTTCGCCGGGCGCTGCTGCACGCCATCGACCGGCAGGCCATGGCGGACACGCTCGGGGGCGGTATAGCTCCGGTGGCGCACAGCTTTCTGAACCCGGACCAACCCCAGTATCGAGAGATCGAGGCGCAGCTCCCGCGCTATGAGTACGACCCCCGACGGGCGTCGCAGCTGATCGAGGGTTTGGGCTACAGCCGCGGGGCAGATGGCTCATTTCGCGACCAGTCGGGCCAGCGGCTAGAGGTGGAGATCCGGAGCGCGCCGGCGGACACGTCGGCCAACGCCGCCGCCGCCGTCGCCGACTACTGGCAACGGGTCGGCATCGCGGGGTCCGCCGTGCGCGAGACGCCGCGACTGGCCCAGGACCCGGAGGCGCAGGCCGCCTTCCCGGGCTTCTACGTTACTCCCCAGCCTAAGGACCTCCCCGGGCTCGTGCGGCTGCACAGCTCCCGCGCTCGGCTGCCCGAGAACAGCTTTCAAGTGGGGGGCGGCGCCAATCTCAGCCGGTATATGAACGCCGAGCTGGACGGGCTCGTGGCTGCCTATTTCCGAACCATTCCGGTGCCGGAGCGCATCTCCGTGCTGGGTGGGATCATCCGGCACGTGGCGGAGCAGCTCCCGGTGATGGGCCTCTACTACCTGGGAAGGCCAGATGCCTTCGCCAACCGTCTCGTCAACGTCAGTCCCCGGTGGGCGGTAGGCGGCACGAACCCGGCCTGGAACGCCCACGAGTGGGACGTGCGCAGCTGAGGCGGACCGCCCTTGGTCGCGTCACCGAAAAGGCCGGGAACGGTCAAGTTTGCTCCGAGGAGTTGCTCATACCTGGACCCTCGATCGCGCGGCCAATGCTGGAATTGGCTCTCTATTGGGGCGCACCCCAGCTCGTCGTCGAGGTGCGATGCTCGGTGCAGTTTGCAGCAAGGTTGCAGGCGGGATGGCGATCCGCAGCCCTGGTAGCCGGAGCAAGGGGTCGGCGGACCAGTTGGCCTGAAAGGCAACGCCCCCAATAGGAGCACGGAGGAGACGCGTCTCAGGTAAGTCCGAGGTTGTACTTCAGCGCCGCATCGACCTCCACCATGCTTGTCAGGCTCAGCTGGCCAATAGGCCGTACCTCCTGCTGGCCCCGGGACGGCCGTAATCGGGACTCGGGCCCTTGTTGGTGGATCGTCGCTAGCCGGGCACAGTTCACCGCACTTCGCTCGGGCAGGCCGCTGTCTGATGGCTCCAGCACGACGACGAACGGGTAAGAGCGCGGCGGTACCGTGCGGGTGATAGCCGCCACGACGGTCGTCGGACTGTACTGGTTACCCACGTCGTGCTGAACGACGAGCGCTGGGCGAAGGCCCCCCTGCTCACTGCCTTTGACCGGGTCGAACTCGACCCAGTAGATATCGCCGCGCCTAACCGGCATCGGCGAGCGCCTCGGAGACTGCCTTTCCGCTCGCTGCCGCAAACTCCTCCGACTCCGCGGCGTAGAAGGCGTACCCCTCTCTGGCCAGCTCGTCGCGTTCCCGGGCCTCGAGCTCAGACAGCGCGCGACCGATGATCTGGCTCCGACTGGTTCCAAGTGCAGCCGCCCGCAGGTCGGCATATCGCACCAGGCGGCGAGGCAACGAGACCGTTACCTTTTCAACTTCGGCCACTCGGGTAGTCACTCCAGCACCTCCTCATAGCAATCGGCCAGAATCGCATTCTATCTTACCAGCGGGCAGCCAAAATTCCTTTTTTTCTGGTATGACCACGGTTAAGCATACGTCCGCACGGTGGCCGGAGACCACGGCCCCTTACCGTCCGTGGCAATAGGCGGGCGCGCGTCCACGGCCGGTTCCTGTGCAGCTACCAGCTATGGACGCTCATAGCTATACTGCGCAGGCAGCGACTCGCCGACGGGCCGCACAAATAGGAGGAGAGTGGAATGCGCCGCAGACTCGTGGCCCTCGTCGCCATGTTCGTCGTGCTATCCGGTTGTGGTCCGACCGGCCCCGGCGGGACCGGCCCCGACGCGGTGCAGCGGGCGGCTGGCGTCAAGCGCATCACGATGGCCTTCCCCCGCGAGATGGATCTCGCCCACCACCTGGGGCAGGGTAGGCCGTTCCTGCGCACGCTGGTGAATCCGGGGCTCAGCGTCGTCGACGAGCGTAACGTCCGCCGGCCTGCCCTAGCGGAGAGCGTCCCCACCCTCGAGAACGGCCTCTGGAAGACCTTTCCTGATGGGCGGATGGAGACCACCTGGACCATCCGGGAGGGCGCGCGCTGGCACGACGGGACACCTTTCACAACCGACGATCTCCTCTTCACCGCGACGGTCGGACGTGATCGAGAGGTCGCCATTCTGAACAGCGCCGAATGGGCACAGGTCGAGGAGGTCACCGCGCTGGACGAGCGCACCATCACGGTCCGCTGGAGGGAGCTGTACATCGGCGCCGACCGGGTCTTCTCCCACGGGAGCACGCTGCCGCTCCCGCGACACCGGCTCGAGCCCCAGTACCTGGAGAGCAAGGCGGACTTCCCCCGCCTGACCTTCTGGCTGTACGACTACGTGGGGACGGGCCCCTCTCGCGTGCGATCGTGGGACCCGAGCAACCTCGCCGTGCTAGAAGCCAACCCCGACTACGTCCTGGGGCGACCGAAGATCGACCAGATCGAGGTCCGCTTCATTCTCGACGGCAACACCCTTACCGCCAGCGTCCTGGCCGGGGGCATCGACATCGTTGTCAACCTGGGCTCCGTCGACCGGGCCATCGCCGTGCGGGACGGGTGGCGGGACGGGCAGGTGGTGTTCCAGTTCGATGAGGGCGGGGGGCCATGGCTGCATCCCCAATTCGTGAATCCCCGCCCCGCGGTGATCGCCGACGTGCAGTTTCGCCGCGCCCTGCTGCACGCCATCGACCGCCAGAACATCGCGGACACCCTGGGGGGCGGTGTGGGTCCGGTGGCGCACAGCTATATGAACCCGGGCCAGTCCGAGTATCGAGAGATCGAGGCTCAGCTCCCGCGCTATGAGTACGATCCCCGACGGGCGGTGCAGCTGCTGTCAGGTTTGGGCTACAGCCGCGGGGCAGACAGCTCATTTCGCGATCAGACGGGCCAGCGGCTAGAGGTGGAGATCCGGAGCGCGCCGCAGGACACGTCGGCCAACGCCGCCGCCGCCGTCGCCGACTCCTGGCAACGCGTCGGCATCGGGGGGTCGGCCGTGCGCGAGACGCCGCGACTGGCCCAGGACCCGGAGGCGCAGGCCGCCTTCCCGGGCGTCTTCATTGTTACCGCGCCTAAGGATATCAACCTCCGGTCCCTGCACAGCTCGCGCGCTCGGCTGCCCGAGAACAGCTTTCAAATGCCGAACCCCGTCAATTTCAGCCGGTATATGAACGCGGAGCTGGACGGCCTCATCGACGCCTATCTCCGAACCATCCCGGTGCCGGAGCGCATCTCCCTGCTGGGCGGGTTTATCCGGCACGTGGCGGAGCAGCTCCCGGTGATGGGCCTCTACTACAGCGGAACGCCAGACGCCTTCGCCAACCGTCTCGTCAACGTCAGCACCCGGTCGCGAGGTCTCGTTGGCACGAACCCGGCCTGGAACGCCCACGAGTGGGACGTGCGCAGCTGATCGACGATGGGCCGTTGCGCGCTTTTAGAGGTCCGACTCAGATGCGGGCGACGATTCCGAGCACAGCTCCCGTCGTAATCTCGACCACGTTTTGCCAGACGTTCCGGCACGGCACCGGCTGTGGGCCACGCGTTCTCAAAGACATAGTAGGGTCGCCGCCGCTGTACTATCTTCTCCTGTGGTGTCAATGACCATCCCGTGCTGGAGCTGACTCGTGAGAGCCTGGAAGGTCACCGTAGAGGTTCGCCCCTGGCCGGAGGGGGGCTTTGTTGCCGATGTGCCGGCTCTACAAGGCTGCTGGGTGGTTGCTCCGACCCTTGAGCAGGCCATCATGGACATCCAGGACGGCATCGGAATGTCCATCGCCTCGCGCGTGAAGCATGGCGAGGACCTACCCGGTGGCATTCACCAGCTGGTGGGAGACGACATGGGAGCCATACAGGTGGAACTTGCTGTCGTCCTGCCGTGAATTGCGGTGAGTTGAACCAGCAGGAACTCTCCGCGGGCATGCTGCACCGAATTCTCGAGCAACTCGGAGTCTCGCGAGCCGAGTTCGACGGTGGCTAAAGCGGAACCTACTGCCCCGGCAGCCGTCGCAGCGCGTCCACAACCGCGTCCGCCGGGTGGACCCGGAAGATCCCCCAAAGGCCCGCGTCCCGGTACGGCTCCCGGTGGTCGCCGTACAGGTAGTCGCCCGCCAGACGGTCCCGCCCGCCGGCGCCGTCGGACGGCGCGATCGTGATGGCCGCCAGCCCACCAACCTGGACGGAATCGAGCAGGTTGGTGCCCGGCCGGCCCGGCTCGAACGGCCAACGGTGGCCCTCAACACTGAAGACGTGGGCCTGCTCGCTGAAGGGGGCCAGCACGTGGATTCGCACCGCGTCGCCCGCGTAGGCTTCGAGGAGCGGCGTGGTCGGGTCTCCGTGCACCGCGCTCATGAAGGCGGCCGACGCGTCTCCGCTGGCCGCCAGCCGCCGCGCCAGCGGCTCTGCCCGATAGTTCAGGCCGACGACCCCCTGGACCTGCTCCGTGTAGGGCATGACCGCCGTCCCGATGATGGGGTCCTGGTCCTGGATGAAGAGCGTGAAGTCCCTGTAGTCGGGCCCGGTGGGAGGGTGGACGTCCACCCGCCAGGCCGATCGCGTTGCCATATCCTCGCCGGTGGCGGGGTGGGTGTAGCGCGCCCCGCGCGGCCCGACGACGATGGCGCCGTACAGCCCGCGGCCCGGGTTCTCCAGCACGTTGCCCCAGTCCCGCACCAGGGCGACAGTCTCCCCGATTTCAGGATGCGCGTAAAACGTATAGGTGCGGCGCTCGCCCGGGGCGACCGCCTGCGGCGGGTTGAGGCCGGCCTCCACGCCCTGGGAGTCCATCGGGTCGTACGCCAGCATGTCCACATGAAAGGAGACATCGTCTGTGGCCGTCTCGTTGGTGAGATGGACGAGAAGACAATCGCCCACGTTCAAGCGCAGCACCAGCGGCTCGGCGTCCCGTTCGCCGGATTGCACGGCCGGCTTGTCACCTTGGAGCACGTAGATACTCCCCGTCGACGCGGCCAGCATGGGCAGGGGCGTGTCGATCGCGGCGATGGCGAACTCCCTCCTGGGCGCATCGGCCGGACAGACGGGGGGCGGTGGACGTGGGTCGCCCTCGCGGCCAGGGAGCCTCCGCGGCGAGGTGGCGGACTCGCCGTGGACCCGCAACAGTCCCCAGCTCCCTTCCCGCAGCTTGAAGGCCCGGCCGCTGTAGTACAGGTAGTCGCCCGCCCTGCGCTGCGGTCCTCCGGCGGCGGGGACCACGAGGTCGAAGCGTTCCGAGATGCCCACGTGGATCGTGCTGACAGGGGGAGACGTCAGACTGAAGGGTTCGACGCGGAACCAGTGGCCGTCCACGTGCCACGTGTGGACGTCGTTGGTGCCAGCCACCAGCGTGCGGATCACGACCGGGTCCCCGGGAAACGCCTCGACCAGCGGCGTGGCTGGATCGCCGTGGGCCTGGCTGCTGAAGAGGCGCGACGCGGCTCCGCCGCGCGCGGCCAGGGGCTCGACTCGCAAGTTGAGCGAGCTGCCAGTGGAGTCCCCCGCCTTGGTGAGCCTGTTGTCGTCCTGAATGAACATGACCATCTCGCGGAAGCTGCCGGTGACGTCGGCCGACACCACTGAGGCCGTGTGGATGTCCGCGATGGGGCCGCTCCTGACCTCGGCTCCGGTGTGCGGGTGGTGGTAGCTAGAGCCGGGCGGCTCAGCAATCAGAGCGCCGAAAAGCCCGTGTCGCCAGGAGTTGAGCGCATCGACGTGGTCGTGAAAGTACGCCGTACCGAATTGGACGTCGGGATACCACCGATAGCGGACGAACTCGCTGCTCACGATCTCTCCGACACCATGGCTATGGCGCAGGGGCTCGTCGAACTCGATAGTGTCGCCGTTGATCTCGCGGACGCGTTTGATCTCGAACGTCCGATCCTGGTCCATGCCCACGCCCACCAGCACTCCCGGCTGGAAGCGCTCCGCGCTCCGGAGGCGCGCGCTCATCGCGCCGGCCGGGGTGTCGGCCGACAGCGGCTCGCCCTCGACGGCGAACGGGCGCACGGACTGCTCGTAGCCGAATCCCGTGCTCACTCCATCGCTGGCCTGCACGTCGAACTGCACGAAATGGATGTGCATGTTGACCTTGCTGAGGAATCCGGTCTCCCGGGTGTCCTCCAGCTCGCTCTTGAAGAGGATGTCGACGCAGTCCTCGCCGGCGTTGGCGCGTATGGCCAGCGGCGTCCGGAGCGCGTTGTTGCCGCGAATCGCGTCCTCCTCTTCTTTGAGCACGAACAGCTGCCCTACCGGGTCGATCACGTTGGAGCGTGGGCTCAGCGTGATGGGCAGCGTGATGGCGTGGACGGTGAACTCCCGGGACCGCGTCCCCGTGGGGCACAGGCTCCAGGGCCCGTTCTCGCCGGGGCGTGGCAGCTCGGTCGCGGTGTGGATAGGATCGAGGTAGGGGGCCGGCCCGTGATTCGGGGCGAACGGGGGCCGCTTGCCCAGATGGGGACTCAGGAACGGGTAGGCGAGCTTCCCGGTGATAGGGTCGAACCGCAATGCGCGCCGGGCGCCCGGATCCGCCGAGCGATAGCCCGGCCAGGCCTGGTCGCTCTCGGGCTCGCCGACGTAAAGGTCGCCCTCCCTGCGCCAGTCGAGCACCGCGGCATCGTAGCCTTTCGGCACGCCCGGCGGCGGGAGCTGACGCTCGACCCATTCAGCGAGATTGTCGCGGGTGATCTGGAAGTTCTGGCCCTTCCAGTCCGCCGTGCGCCCGACCAGGTCTCTGGAGGTCACGGCCGGTTGCATCTGGCCGGGGCGGTCGGGAAGCTCGGCGAGCGGCGGCAGTGCGTCCTGCGCCGCCTCGCCCCCTGACTGCCGCGTGTTGTAGACGCGCCAGAACCCCCACATGCCCGACAGGTAGTGGTGCGCCACGTGGCAGTGGATGAGGAAATCGCCGGCGCTCTGCTGGCAGCCCCCGCTGCCGCATTCGTTGGCCACGTCGTAGCTCTCCGAAGGGCCGATGGCCTGAGAATCCACCCGCTCGGATGCCTGGGGCACCAGCGGCGGGCGCTTGTCGAGCCCTCGATCGAACGCGGACGGTTCCACGCCAGGCTGCCGGCGCCAGCGGACCGCCCCACCGTGCAGATGGTGCACGTGGAAGACTTCGGATCCGCCATGGATGATGCGTTGCTTCGCCGGATCGCCCAGGTAGCTGCGCGCAACGGGCGTGGCCGGGTCGCCGAACGTGTAGGAGCTGTAGGCCATGGACTTGTCGAAGCGCCCGATCGTCTGCTGCTGGAGCGCGAGCCTATTCATGAACGGCTCGCTGCGGTAGTTGAGCGCTCGGTCGCCGGGCCGGTACGAGTTGGTGAACGGGTCGACCTGGACCACCAGCCGACCATTCTTGTCGAGGTGCCGATACCGCTCGTTCCCGACCTCGTGGTAGTAGAGGGCAAACTCCCGAAAGTCGCTGCCGGACGGGTCCTGGATGATGGCGGCCCATCCGCTCCGGAGCGCGCTGCCGCTGATGGGGTCGAGGTAGGTGGAGCCCCTGGGCTCGACGATGACGGCGCCGAACAGCCCGTGGTTGGTCTGGCTTCGGGCGTCGCCGTGGCTGTGGAAATAGTGGGTCCCCTCGGGCTCGTCGTCAGGCACCCACCACGAATAGGCCACCGCCTCGCCCGGCCGGACCATGGTGTTCGGGTTGGTGGCGATGGCGGGCGCGCCGGTCGGAGCGATCCGAAGTGCCGATCCGTGGAGGTGGAGGCTGGCTGCCTCATTGCCCTGGAGGTCGTTCCGCAGGTCGACGCGGAGGCACTCGCCTTGGTTAGCGCGGAGCGTCAGCGGCTGAATCGCGTCGCCCTGGAGCCCGGAGGAGACCGCAGGCTCTGCCCGGCCGAAGCGCGCCTCTCGGTTCTGGGCCTCCTCATCCCTGACGCGCTGGACGTCTTCCTCTAGCGCGTACATCCGGCCCTGCGGGTCGTAGTCCAGGTAGCGGTTGAGGGTCATCTCCACGTTGATGGCGGCCACCGCGTAGGCGCGCACCGGTGCCCCCGCCGGGCAGGCCGGACCGGCGGTCACCGTCTCCTGGCTGAGATCAGCCGCCAGGGCCAGGCCGTCGCCGGCCTCGTGTCCAGATATCCCGCTAGAGAGGCTGGGCCCATCGGCAGGCTCGCCGGCCGGCGCTGGGGGTTGCCAGCCGTCGTTCTCCAGGCCCTGGAGGACGCCCGCCCATACCAGCGAACCGAGCGAGCTAGCGATCAGCGGGAGGAGGACGTAGAGGAGCAGGATACGCCGACCCGCCCGAGAACGACGATGATTCAACGTCCAACTCCAGCTTGCACATTCTCGACGCGGTTACGGACCGTCTTCCCGCCGTGGCCCTGCTGGTCGCGACGTCAGCGTGGCTGGACGGTAATCGTTCCCTTCATGCCTAGGTCGGCGTGGAACAGGCAGACGTACTCGAACGTGCCGGGCCGCTCGAAGGTCAGCGCCCAAGTGAACCCGCCCAGGCTGAACGGGCCGATGTCCCCGGAGTTGAAGTAACGTGCCGGGTCGAAAACGGCCGCGGGCTTCGCCGGGAGAATCGCCTGGGGGTTCAGGACGAGGAGCGGCGGGCCGTCGGGCAAGGGCCTGGGGATCACGAATGGAGGGAGAGGTGGAGATGGGTTAAAGGTCACGCTATGGAAGTACGTGGAGCCCCAGATCACGGTATCACCCGGTCGCACGGTGAGGTCCTTGGGAAGAAAGTCCATGACGTGGTGCCGGATGTCGCCGGAGAAGAGGTCTGAGTTGCCGGCGCGGACGAACCAGAGCGTCGTGCCGCCCGGCCCTGGCTCGTTGCGCGGCAGCCGACCCTGGGCGCGCGCCTGTTCCAGCAACGTGAGCAGGGGGGCCATCTCCGTGTTAGCCTGCACGTCGATGGCGGCCTGGTCGGGAACGTCAGCATCGCCCGCAACGACCTGGACCGTGCCCAGCATGCGATCGCCGTGGATGAGGCACAGGAACGGATACGTACCCGGGGTGTCGAAGGTCAGCGAAAATCGGTCGTTGGGGGGCTCGCCGGGCGCGTCGGATTGCTTCGAGAGGATGCCGGAGTTAAAGAATCCGCTGCCGCTGTACCTCTCGACGGGGGCGCCTGGCGCGCGTGTGGGAAAGGCCATCTGGGGGTGCAGCATGACGTCCGTGGCGCCGCCCCCGGGGACCGGGACGGCAAACCCGGGGATGATCTCCCCCGGCACGCCAAGCGGGAACTGGATGCCCCCGGCCCTTGGGTCGGCGTTGGTTCCGGCCGTGAACGCCACCGTGTGGATCTCATCTCCTACGAGTCGCCACGTCACGGTGTCACCCTGGCGTACCCGCAGGTTCATCGGGAAGAACGCCAGAAGCTGGTTGGTGTCCTGGCCGCCGCCCACCAGCGCCGTTATGGTTCGGGGCTCCTGCGCCGCGGAGGCGCTCGCGGCGCCAGTGTCAAACGCGGTCGTCCCGGCGGCGACCCAGATGAGCAGAACAAGCGAGACGCACGTGCCTGTGCTCAGGGCGAGTACCCGCATGGCCTGTCCCATGTCAATTCCTCCAAGCGTTTTTTCTTGGCGACGCGCCAGTATGCCCCCGAATCTCACTTCGGCACCAGCCCGGCCGTCTCACACCGCGAGCCATTCTGGCGTCCTACGGCGCTCCCCGTGCGACGGGAGAGGGATTCGGAGCCTGCGCTACGCCGACGCGCTGCGTGACTGCGCTTTACGAAGCAGCCTAATGGGTCAGTGTCCGTGATGGTCGCCATTGTTTGGGCTTCCCCCTCTCCCACCGCGATGAGAGTGAGGAGTGAGGGCAGCCCTGACGTGGTTGGGCCCCCTACGGCGGCGAGGCTCCGCGCTTTCGCCAGGGGTGCCAAGTAGTCTGCGCCAAACGAGGTGGCCTGCACCCAGCCTCTCCCACTTCGGTGGGAGAGGGCAGTTTGCGAATGGCGCCATTCGTGACATCTGACCCACCAGTGGGTCAGTTCCTACGAATGTTGCCATGCCGAAGGTGGTCGGTCGGGTAGGGGCGCGGCACGCCGCGCCCGTGGGCGACGCATGCGTCGCCCCTACGATCCCAGCATCCAATGGGCATGCACGAGCGAACTGACCCACTAGCTTAGACGGGGTGGTCTCGGAGCCAGCCGATATAGTCCGCCACCGCCTGCTCGAGCGTGAACGCGGGCTTGTAACCCACGTCCTCGCGCGCTCTGGTCGTGTCGAGCCACGGGTCCGGCCGAGAGCGCGGGCCCTTGCCGGGCTGTAGCGCCAGCTCCGCCGTCGGCACCACTGACTTCACCGCGTCCGCCAGCTGCTGGTTCGTCTTCCCCTCCCCGGCCGCGATGTTGTAGATGCGGTGGGCCAGTCGCTCGGCTGTATGCAGGACGTAGATGCCGGCCGCGCAGTCTTTTACGTAGCAGAAATCGCCGACGTCCTCGGCGAACGGTGCGCCGCCGCGCGCGCCCGAATAATCCGCCGCCACGCCCTTCGCCGCGGCATGGCAGAAGCGGCTGGGAAGGTTGGCAAGGGTGTGATAGAGGGGGCCGTAGATGCCCGACAAACGCGCCGAGATCACGTCGAGGCCGGAGCGGTCGGCATAGTGGAGGCCGGTGATCTCCCACGCTTTCTTCCAGGTCTCCGTGGGGTTGCCCGAGGTCATGGGCAAGGGTGCGTCCTCCTTGAATGGTCCCTCGCGCAACCCCGAGTACACGCCGATGGAGCTGCCCAGGGTCACCCGGCGCACGTCGAACATGCGGGCAGCTTCCAGCACGTTAATGAGCCCGAGCATGTTCACGCGGAAGTCCTCGCCCGGGGAAAGCGCCCCCAGGGCGGGGGCGACCAGGTCCACGATCCCGGTCACCTTATGCTTACGGACGATGTCCATCAGCTCGTGCGCGCTGGTCACGTCGAGCCGCTCGACGATGACACGCTTGCCGATCTCATCCTTGATGAAGTCGGGCTCGCGCCTGGTCTGGAACTGGGTGATGACCACGTTCTCGCCGCCGTCCAGGAACCTCCTGGCCGTGTGGAGACCGATAAAGCCCATGCCGCCGATGATGAGGATCATTGCTCTTTCTCCATCGCTGCGTTTTCGGGAATCCTGGCTCCTCGCGGAACGACTACAGGTCCCTGGAGACCTTCCAGGCGTAGTATGCCCAGACGCCGCCTTCGAGGCCCTGCCGTTCCTGGGCGGCCGACTCCTGAAAATGGGGCAGCTGTCGGACCGGCGTGCGGTTCGTCATCTCGTCGATCATCGCGTCGGGGATGCGGGCATGGTCGGGACCAGCCGCGCAGTACGCGTACCAGTTCATCTTGGCTTGCTCTTCGAGCTGAAGCATCGTGGTCACTGACTGCTCGAGGCCATCGCCCACGGTGCTGGCGCCATGCCCCTGGAGGATGATGGCGCGGTTGTTCCCCAGCAGGCGTGCGACCTCCATGCCCTCCTCATCCGACCACACGGTCTTGACGTGGGGGTACACGGGCAGAGGCGTTCGCACCAGCTGAATCCCCTCCTGGCACATGGGCACGAGGGTGGCCTGCAACACGCTCATCACGACGACGTAGCGCGGATGGACGTGCACGACAGATTGCACGTCGGGCCTCGCCTTGTAGATGCACGAGTGCATCTTGACCTCGCGGCACTGGGTCGAGCCCGGCGGGCCGCCGATCTTGTAGCCTTCGAGGTTGCATACCACCATGTCTTCGGGCCGCATGGTGGCGAGGGCGTCGATCTCGTAGCCGCGTCCCTTCACGACGAAGGTGTCGGGTTGCGAGGGGACGCGCCAACTCGCATGGCCGAGGGACGCGAGCGCGCCCGTCGCCAGTCCGAGCTCCGCCAGTACTCGGTTCGCGATGGCCACCTGGTACTTCACATCTTCAAGCGTGGTGCTCATGCGCCCTCCATTCGTTACGCCCTCCTGGGCCGGCGCGATTATAGGGGGGCTCGCCGGATATCGCTTCCCAAAAAGCGGCCTTATACTCCACCGGGGCCGCTTCGATTCGTCGGTGCCACCAGAAATCGCGTGCGAAAAGGGGGAATTCTCATGGCGCACCTTGCCGAGCGACTACTCCGTCCTGGCGAAACAGGCGCTCTATCGTTCTCTCGGCGAGCACTGCTGAGGGCGGCTGGCTGGTTCGGCGGCGCTTCTGCGCTGCTGGGCGCGGAAGCCGCGCGGGCCCGCCCCGTGGGCGCGGCGGCGAAGGGCGAAGCGCTGGAAGGCTCCTGGATGCTCGCCTCGCAACGCGACCCTTTGCCGGGCACCAGCGCCCTCCTCACCTTCGATGCCAGCGGTGGGATGATGCTGAACAGCAGCCTGTTCCCCCTGTATGGGACCGCCCACGGGGCGTGGGTCAAGACTGGGGATCGTGAATACGACCACTGGTGGGTGCGGCTCATCTTCGACTCGGAGGGCAACCACATCGGGATCAACAAGGCGCGAGCACACGCCCGTGTCGACGAGACCCTCGACGCCTACGTCGGCGGTGGCGTCGCAAGAGACTTTGACCACGACGGCAACGTCACTGAGACAAGGTTCTTCAGCGTACAGGCGACCAGAATCACGCTCGAGTCAATCCCGTCGTAGCGCACGTCCATGGCCCGTGACCTGAGCGCATTGCGAGCAGAGTCGCGAGCCATCTGGGACCAGATCGCGCCGTGTTGGGACGTCTACATGGGCGAGGGCCGAGATTCGAGGAACCGATTCGGCGCGCGGCCATTCGCCGCCCTCCTGGGCCGGCGCGATTATAGGGGCGCACGGTGGTCCACCGCGCCGCCGAGCACAGCCATCGACCGGGATAGCTGACTTTGTCCGGTTGGGGCCGCCTGACGTACACTAGGTCTGTGCATCACAGAATAGGTGAGGGCGATGACCCAGAACGTGACGTTGGCTCTGCCTGCAGACCTCCTACGAGAAGCAAGGCACCTTGCCGTTGACCAGGGGGTTTCCCTCTCGAAGTTTGTCGCTCTGATCCTCGCCGCGCGGGTGGAGACTCTTCGTCGCTACGGCCAGGCCAAGGAACAACAGCAGTTCTTGCTGGCGACAGGTCTACCCTTAGGAACCCACGGCCAAATAACCTGGAAACGTGACGAGGTCCATGAGCGGTGAATTCTGCGACACCAACGTTATCGTCTATGCCTACGATTCGTCGGCGGGCGCGAAGCGAGAGCAGGCCATGCGTCTGATGAATCGGCTGTGGGAAACAAGCGCCGGTATCCTGAGCGTCCAGGTCCTTCAGGAGCTATTCGTCACGCTTACGAGGAAAGTCGCTCAGCCCCTGCCGCTGCCCCAGGCCCGGCAGTTAGTCAGTGATCTGGCGACATGGCCTGTGTTCGCCCCCGACTCTGCCGACGTACTGGAAGCGATCGACGGAACGGCTCGATGGCAAATTTCCTTCTGGGATGCGATGCTAGTAACCGCGGCCCGCAAAGCCGGTGCTAACCTCATCTGGTCCGAAGACCTGAACGACGGGCAGCAATACGATGGGGTAACCGTGCGCAACCCGTTTCGCGCAGCCACGGGGCCGTAACCCCCTGGCGAGCAGCCTCTCCCTGCTACGCGACGCTCCGCTACACACGCGCTGGCACCGGAGAAACGTGCACCAAGCGTCTGCATCACCCGAACAGGAGCTCGTCCCAGTCGCATAGGTGCCGATAGCCGATGCGCTGGTAGATGCGATTCGCGGTCGGGTTGCGCACGTCGGTGTAGAGACAGCAGAACGCGCGGCCGCTATCCAGCATGCCCTGGCTCAGCGCGGCGACGCACGACGTGGCATAGCCCCGGCTCCGATCCAGCGGCGGCGTGTACACCCAGCTGATACGGATGCCGTGGGGGGTGGGGTTGGCGGCGACGGCCATAGACACGGCGCCGCCGTCCTCCCAGAGGTAGACTGCGCCGTCGTCGAGAGGCGCCCGGATGGCCAGTCGCCCCTCCTCCACCGTCTGGACCTGGGCCTCAATCGCGAACTCTCCGCCCCAGTCGGTCACGAGCTCGCGGTCGTCGGCGATGGCGAGCCTCAGAAGCCCGTGGCTGTAGCGCGGATGGGTGACCTCGGTCAGGACATAAAGGCCCTGGGCCATCCCGGGACGCGGATCTGCACCGGTCAGCCCGGCCCACGCGCGTGCGAACATCGCCACCTGGTCGGCGGGCCCGACAACTCCGGGCAAGGCGATCTCCTTTTTGTGGAGGTCCCTCGCAATAGCCTCGACCGCGTCAGGATCATGCGACCGAGCGAGGACGACGTTGTGCGGAGGTGTCTGGACCGCGGCCATAGCGATGGATCCACCGCGCTCGACCGTGGCCAGGTACGGCTTCCTGGAGACGCGCTCCGGATGGGCGATCAGGTAGCAGCAGATCCCGAGCATGAGGGCGTTGTCGACTTCCGCCTCGCCCAGCCAGTCGCCCGCCCGCTCCCAGAAATTCCCAGGGGTGGGATGTTGTGTTACGACCAGGTCCGCCATGGGACAGTCTAGCGCGTTCGCCGATCGCGCCTGCATCGTTGCAGACGCCCACCGACACCTGTAGACTCAAGATTTGCAGATTCCTGCGCTGCTTCACATGCTCTAATGGCGATTGCCAGCGGCCGCCTGCCCCGGGAGGTCTTACTCGTGACCTGACCGCGTCCGCTACCTCGGGTCGGTGCCTCCTTCCAGGTTGCTACGCTGTTACTCATCGAGCTCCTGGACGAGCTCGTGTTTGGGGCGCGCGAGGCCGCCTGGCCGTTGATTCGAGACGACCTCGACCTGAGCTACGTGGAAGTCGGCATCCTCATCAGCGCGCCGTTGGTACTCAACACCCTTGTCGAGCCCATCCTCGGCGTCCTCGCCGACATCGGGAAGCGGCGTGCCCTCATCCTGGGTGGCGGCGTCCTCTTCGCGGTGGAGTTGGCGCTCACGGCGGCCAGCTCCACGTTCGTCATGCTCCTGGCGGTCCTCGTACTGTTCACCGCCGCATCCTCCGCTTTCGTCGGCCTTTCGCAGACCATCCTGATGGACCTTCAACCCGCACGCCGCGAGCACAATATGGCCCGCTGGACGTTCGCGGGATCGCTCGGTACGTTCCTCGGCCCACTGGCACTCGCAGCCGCCCTCGGACTGGGAGCCGGGTGGCGTGGGTTGTTCCTGGGCTTCAGCCTGCTGGCGGCCGCGCTCGTGGCCATGGCCTGGCGCCTCCCGCCAGGGCCCATTGCCGCGGCATCGAGTGGCGACCCCCATCCAACCGCTTTCGGTTCGGGCGCGCTGTCTGCCCTGCGCGCCCTCCGCCGCGGCGAGGTGCTCCGCTGGCTGGTGCTCATCGAGCTTGCGGACTCTATGCTTGACGTCCTCCTCGGCTTCCTGGCCCTGTACTTCGTCGACGTCGTCGGTGAGACCGCCGAAGGGGCAGCGCTGGCCGTCGCCGTCTGGTCGGGCGTTGGCCTCGTCGGCGATTTCCTGCTGATTCCGATCCTCGCGCGGGTTCCAGGGCTCGTCTACCTGCGAGCCGCGGTGGTCGCGGAGCTGGTGCTATTCCCTGCCTTCCTGGTCGCTCCCTGGATAGGCGCCAAGCTCGTCCTGCTCGGCCTCCTGGGCTTCTTCAACTCAGGCTGGTATGCAATCCTGGTGGCTCAGCTCTACGCGGCCTTGCCGGGCCGAAGCGGTACGGCGGTGGCTGTCAGCAGTGTGTCCGACGCGGTCGGGGGCGTCATCCCGCTGGTGATCGGAGCCGTCGCGCAGAGATTCGGCCTCCAGACCGCCATGTGGCTGCTCCTGGCGGGGCCCATTGGACTGCTGCTCGGCCTTGTCGGGGGCCAGGGGTCAGGGGTCAGGGGACGGAGGCCAGAAGACCTGGGCCATGGCCAATAACCGCACGCTCGACTGCGGGCGCCCCTCCCCCAGAATTCGGGAGCCCCTCCCCCAGAATTGGGGGAGGGGTTGGGAGGGGGCCAACCACGGCAACAAGAGCACGGCGGATGGCATTTGGCCCGCTAACGCCTCAGGGACTCGGCAAACCGCGCGGCGAGCAGAACGGGGTCCGCCAAGTAGAACGGTAGCTTGCGCGTTGTCTGGTCGATGGCGATGCGCAGCAACCGCGGGCCATCGGCAGTGCGGGCGTCGGCCAGCGCGTCGTCCAGGCCGTCGAGGTCCTCGACATTACTGGCAGCGATGCCGCAGCCCCGGGCGACAGCGCAGAGGTCGACGGCTTCGCTGGCAGTGGGCTGCCCTCCAGTGGCGCCGTACGTGCCGTTGTCCAGGATCAGCAGCACCAGGTTCTTCGGGCGAAGGAGCCCGATGGTCGCAAGAGTCGAGAGGCCCATCAGCATGCCCCCATCGCCCTCGAGGACGACGACCTTGCCCGGGGCGTTCTCGCCGACGCCGAGCGCAATCCCAAGGCCGATGGCCGGCGCCAGGCCCATCGAATCGAGCACGTGCAGATGCAGCGGCGCCTGAGACAGCGCGATCATCTCGCGGGAGGTGGTGCCGAGCGTGACGACGATCGGGTCATCGGGGAAAGCCTGAAGGATACGCTCGAGCGCCTCACTTCGCGTCATGGCCATGGGCTAGCCACCCATCAGGTTGCAGAACACGATGACCGGCCGATGCGTGATCGAGGCAAACTCGTACGCCTTTGCCACGGTGGGCCGCCAGAACTCGAGGGCCGTTCGGCCGTCGAGTGTGAAGGAGCGCAGATCGGCGGCGGCGGCGATGGCCTCGACCCGTTCGCAGAACGCATGGATCATCGAGTTGTACTCGCCGAGGCCGCCTCTCCGGGAGACGAGGAGGAGCATCGGGATGTGGTAGGCGAGCGGGAACGTCGTGAGCGCGGTGAGCGCGTTGCCCAGGCCGTTGTCCTGGACGACCATTACGACGCGTCGGCCCGCGAGGGCGAGGCCGGCCGCGATGCCCACCCCCTCTTCTTCGCGCGTGATCGGGAACGTCCTCGTTCCCCGGCGGGCCTCACAATGGCTGATGATGGCCGAGAGCGTACTGCTGGGGAGCTGGAGCACGAACTCGGGGTCGATGTCGTCGAGCGCCGCGTTGATCTCGGCGCTTCTCAGATCCTTGAGGCCCGCGACCGCCATCCTTCGATCTACCCGACGAGTCTGGCTGGCGCCTGCAGGTCCCGGATCGCTTTGAGCACGCTGAGCGCCGTGATGCGACCCGTTTTCGGATTGGACGTCGGGACGTTCTGGATGGTGAAGGTCAGCTCGCCGAACCAGCCTCGGGCGCGCACTTCGTGCGTGTTCCGGGTGACGGACGGATCGGCGTAGATTCGAACCTGCGTACGGTCGAATCCCACGCCCGCCAGGCTGAGCGCCGCGGCTACGTTGACGTTGGCCGGGAACTGGCGAACGGCCTCACGCGCCGGGCCCTCGTAGAGCAGCAGGGGCTCGGTGATCGCTGCGCCGAGCAGCCGATCCTGGTCGGTGCCCGTCTGGAGAGCATCCGGTGGCTTCCGCGTCGTGAGGGTCACCTCATCGAGCCCACCTATGGCAGCTGAGGCGATGGCATCCAATCCGCCGATGGCCCCCGAGGGCAGCAGTAGTCGGGAACCCGTGGCACGCGCTGCCTGACAGAGCCGCTCGTGCAGCGCCTCGTCCGCGAGCGCACCGATGCTGAGGACCAGCAGGTCCTTACCGGCCAGCAGCACGGCTTCCGCGTGCTCGCGCACGGCCTCCTGCCCCGCCAGCTCGACGACGAGATCGAGGGGCTCCGCGACGAAGCGGGCGCGCTCGGTCGTGCAGAGAGCCCCATCCGGCGTGGCCGCATCCGCACGCCGCACAAGCACGGCGGCGAGCCGGCAATTCCCGGCCAGCCCCTGGCAGATGCCCTCGTGCACCTGGCGAGCGGCAGTGCCGTAGCCGATGAAGCCGACGCTGAGTGGCCCCACGAGTTCCGAGTTCGGAGTTTCGAGTTCTGAGCCGCCCATGGTGCGCAAGTGTAGCACCGACGTGGAGTTCCGAGATCCTTCCACGGGTATGATTCGCTGCACAGAGGGGGATCGATGGACAGATTGCGCGTCAACAGCTTTGGGCGCTCCGCGGCACACGACTTAGCCGTCAAGGAGGGGCTTTACGAGGCGGAGGATCTGAAGGTGGAGCACGCCGCCACTCAATCGTCCAAGGCGCAGATGCGGGAGCTGGTCGACGGCGTGTGGGATGTCGTCAACACCAACGCCGACAACGTGTTCTGGTGGAACGAGGACAACGGTGCGGCCCTGGTCATCGTGGAGGCGACGCCCGGGACGCCGGGCCAGGACTTCGTCGTCCGACCCGAAATCATTCGGTACGAGGACCTGCGCGGCAAGCCGCTCGCAGTCGATGCGGCCGAGAGCGGCTACGCCACGCCCCTCCGCGTGCTGCTGCGCGAGGCCGGGCTGGTGCAGGAGGGGCGCGACTTCACCTTCCTCGAGGTGGGCGCCACGCAGCAACGGATCGATGCGCTTCGCGATGGGCGCGCGTCCGGCGCCATGATCGGAAGCAGCCAGGCAGCCTCATTGCCCGCGGAGGGCTTCCGCATCCTGGACTCCATCAACCGTCTCTTTACGCACTACGCCGGCTGCACGGCCGTACGCCGCCGCTGGGCTGACGAACACGGCGAGTTGCTCGTCCGATATCTCCGAGCCACGATCCGGAGCCGCTCGCGCGCTGCTGAGCCCGGCGGTACGGGCACTCCGCCCCCGTTCGACTGGGAGGGCCTGCGCGAGATGATGCAGATGCGCCGCGACCTCGGCATGCTGCGCGGGCCCGCGGGTCCCCATCGTTTCGGTGACGAGACCTATTACGCCAGAGCCATCGAAACACTCGCCTGATTCAGGACGCCAGGTATGCGCCTCCACGAATTGGCCTCAGCCGTTCCGGGATTGCAGGTTGTCGTTGGCCCTGACGTCGACGTCCGGCGCGTGGCGTTCGACTCACGCCAGGTCCAGCCAGGCGACCTGTTCGTCGCCATCCCGGGGGTTCGGGTGGACGGAACAGCCTTCGCGGCCGACGCAGTGGAGCGGGGCGCGGCCGCGGTGCTCGCCGAGCACGCCATGGACCTGCCCAGCGGCGCGGGCCTCGTCCTCGCGCCGAATGCGCGGCGGGCCATGGGCCATGCCGCGGCCGCTCTCGCTGGCTGGCCCTCGGAGCGCCTGCGCCTTGTGGGCGTTACTGGGACCGATGGCAAGACCACGACCTGCCAGCTCATCGCCCACGTGCTCGCCGCCGCCGGCCGAAAGGTGGGGTGGCTGACCACCGTCGACATCCGTCTCGGCGACGAGGTCTTCCCCAACCCCTACGGCTACACGACGCCGGAGGCCCCGCAGATCCAGGAGCTGCTCGCTCAGATGGTCGCTGCGGGGGTCGATGACGCTGTCATCGAGGTCAGCTCACACGCCCTCGCGTTGGAGCGCGTCCAGGGCTGCTCGTTCGACGCGGCGGTCTTCACGAACCTGAGCCCCGAGCACCTCAACTTTCACAGCTCGATGGACGAATACGCCACCACCAAAGCGCGCCTCTTTGGGATGCTCGACAGTCCCTCCTCCAAGCCCTGGAGCCGAATGGGTGTGGTGAACGTGGACGATCCCGCGAGCGTGATCATGGCCACCTCCAGCCCGGCGGCTATCGTTAGCTACGGGCTGGATAACGCCGCGGACGTCATGGCCGAGCATCTCGAGTTGGATAGGGCCGGCTCTCGCTTCAAGCTCATCACGCCGCTGGAGGAAGTCGACGTTCAGACCAGGCTCCTCGGCCGGCACAACGTTTCGAACTGGCTCGCGGCCGCGGCGGTAGCCCTCGGGTGGGGGATCGATCTCGACGCCGTCGTCGAAGCAGCCGCGAGTGTGGAAGCGCCGCCGGGCCGTATCCAGCGGGTGCGGTGCGGGCAGCCCTTCGAGGTGATCGTGGACTTCGCGCATACGCCCCAGGCGTTCGCGGCGACACTGGCAGCCTTGGAGCCTCTTCGCGAGGGCCGGCTCTACGTTGCCTTCGGGATGCCTGGCGGAAGGTATCAAGGGAACCGGCCGAGGATGGGCGAGCTAGCCGCGCGGCACGCGGACTTCTTCATCCTATCGACCGACGATCCCCTATACGAGGATCCCGCCGTAATCGCATCGGAGATTGCTGCGGGCGCGCTGAGCGCCGGGGCGACTGAGGGGCCTGACTTCGTGGTCGAGCTGGATCGCCGCGCGGCCATCGCTATGCTGCTCCAGCGCGCGAGGCCGGGAGACATCGTGCTGTTAGCGGCCAAAGGTCACGAGGAGCGTCAGATGCTGGCGGACCGGATCGAGCCGTGGAGCGACGCCGGAGTCGCCGCCGAGCTGCTGGCCGAGTTGGGGTACCGCTTATAATCGATCACCTCCTATGCCCGCTTCTGACGTGGCGCCACTCCGCATCGGCTTCCTGGGCATGGGCGTGGTGGGCTCCGCCGTTGCCCACGCGCTCATCGAAAAGGCCGACTTGCTCGCACGACGCATCGGCCGTCCCCTCGAGCTCCGCCGAGTGCTCGTGCGCGATCCGCGCAAGCCGCGCTCTGTCGATCCGAGCCTGCTCTCGTTCAGCCCTGAGGACGTCCTCGACGATCCCGCGATCGACCTCGTCGTCGAGGTCATTGGCGGCGAGAATCCCGCCCACGACTACATCGTGCGCGCGCTCCGCGCTGGCAAGCACGTCGTCACCGCCAACAAAGAGGTGATGGCCAAGCACGGGCCGGAAATCCTCGCTATTGCTGCTGAGCGGGGCGTGCATTGCTCCTTCGAGGCCAGCGTGGGCGGTGGGATCCCCGTCATAGGTCCATTTAAGCTGGACCTGATGGCCAACGAGATCCAGGAAGTCCGAGCCATCATCAATGGCACGACCAACTACATCCTGACCCGGATGGCGGCGGATGGAGCAGAGTTCGCCACGGCTCTGGAGGAGGCGCAGCAGCTCGGCTACGCGGAGCCCGACCCGAGGAACGACGTCGAGGGGATCGACTCGGCCTACAAGCTGGCCATTCTGGGGAGCCTCGCGTTCCACACCATCGCCCGGCCCTCAGACGTTTACTATGAGGGGATCACTGGGCTCACCCCGGCTGATTTCCGTTACTCGCGCGAGCTCGGCTACACCATCAAGCTGCTCGCCATCGCACGCGCCCGCGATGGCGCCGTGGAGCTCAGAGTCCATCCCGCGCTCGTGCCGGAGTCGGAGATGCTGGCCAAAGTGGATGGCGTGTTCAACGCGGTGGCCGTCGAGGGCGACCTCGTTGGTCGAATCCTCTTCGTTGGAAAGGGGGCTGGAGCGGGCCCGACCTCGAGCGCGATCGTCGCCGACATCATCGACCTCGCTCAGCGCCTCGGGGCTGGCCAGGCGCGCGTTCCGCCGCCCAGCTACGACGACCGCTATCGCTTCCGGCCCATGGACGAGGTGTGCACGCGCTACTATCTTCGCCTGCTCGCGCAGGACCGACCGGGCGTTTTCGCTCAGATCACCCACGCGCTGGGGGAGGCGCACATCAGCATCGCGTCCGTCATCCAGAAGCAGAACGTGGTAGTGGGGGATCCGCCTCAAGAGTATGCGGAGATCGTCTTGATGACGCACGAGGCCATAGAGGCGCCGATGCAGCAAGCGGTGCGCGCGATAGCTGCGCTGCCCGTTGTTTACAGGGTAGGCAGCCTCATCCGGGTCGAGGGCTAGGTGAAGGCCATGGAGGCGCCCGCCGCGTCACACCCGGGCATTCTTCAGCGCTATCGCCAGTTTCTTCCCGTGACGGACCGGACTCCCTCCCTCACTCTGGGGGAGGGCGACACGCCGCTGGTGCGCTCCATCGTGATCGAGCGCGAGCTGGGCGCTGGCAGTGTGTACTTCAAGCTCGAGGGCGCCAATCCGACCGGCTCATTCAAAGACCGTGGGATGGTGCTTACGATGGCTAAGGCGCTGGAGGAGGGCAGCCGGGCCGTCATCTGCGCATCGACCGGCAACACGTCCGCCTCGGCGGCCGCCTACGCCGCGCGCGCGGGCCTCAGCGCGGTCGTCATTGTGCCCGATGGGTATGTCGCGCTCGGCAAGCTTGCCCAGGCCATGATCTACGGGGCGCGGGTGGTCATGGTGCGCGGGAACTTCGACCAGGCGCTCGCCCTGGTGCGTGCCCTCGGAGAATCCCATCCGGTCACGGTGGTCAATTCCATTAACCGCTATCGCATCGAAGGCCAGAAGAGTGGCGCCTTCGAGATCTGCGACTGCCTCGGCGATGCGCCGGACTTCCTCTCGATACCGGTGGGCAACGCCGGCAACATCTCCGCGTACTGGGCAGGGTTCCGGCAGTATCGAGCGGCCGGCCGCGCGACCCGGGCTCCACGAATGCTGGGCTTCGAGGCCGCCGGCGCTGCCCCCATCGTGCGAAATGCCGTCGTGCCCAACCCGGAGACGGTGGCGACGGCGATCCGCATCGGCAATCCGGCGAGCTGGGAGCTGGCAGTTGAGGCGCGCGACGAATCCGGGGGCGTCATCGACTGTGTCACCGACGACGAGATTCTGGATGCGTATCAGACGCTCGCCCGCCGCGAGGGCCTGTTCGTGGAGCCCGCGTCGGCGGCGGCCGTGGCGGGCGTACGCAAGCTCGTCCGGGCCGGCAGCCTCGACCTCACTGGCCGCACCCTCGTCTGCATCCTGACGGGCAACGGACTCAAGGACCCCGACCGCGCCGTGGCGCTCTCCGGCGAAGCCGCCCGTGTAGACGCTGATCTCTCCGCGGTCGAACGCGCGCTCGGATGGACCTGACGAATGCGGATTGCGGATTGCGGATTGCGGATTGAGGGGACGAAGCGGGGGCATTCTGCGCTCCGCGTGCAGCCCTCGGCGTTCAGCCTTCCGCGCTCCACAGTCCACGATCAGCAATCATCAATTATCAGTCAGCAATCAGCAATCCCGTGACGTTCGCTCCGTTCACAGTGGACGTGCCCGGAACCAGCGCGAACCTCGGGCCAGGGTTCGACACGCTCGGAATGGCGCTCGAGATCGTCAATCGCGTGCGCGCCGAGCCATCGGACCGCTGGGAGATCAGCTTCACCGGGGAGGGCGCCGACCGGCTTCCCGTTGGGGAGCGCAACCTGATGCTCCGCTCCATAACCACAGCCGCCCGTCGCTTCGGATGGCAGCTTCCCACGGCGCGCCTCAGCTGCTCGAATGCGATCCCGCTGTCGCGTGGGCTCGGAAGCAGCAGTGCCGCTATCGTAGGCGGCCTGGTGATCGCACAACACCTGAGCCGCCAGGAGCGGCCCATGGACGATCTGCTGCAGCTGGCCTCAGAGCTCGAGGGCCACCCCGACAACGTGGCGCCGGCGCTGCTGGGTGGCGTTCAGGCTTGCGCGCTCGCCGACGGGCGGGTGACTCACGTCCGCGTGCCGCTCGGGCGGGCGCTCGCCGTGGCCCTCTTTGTGCCGGACGTGCCGATGCCCACGCGCGAGGCCCGCGGGGTCGTGCCGCGCCGGGTCGAGCTGCACGACGCCGTTTACAACATAAGCCGCGCCTGCCTCCTCGTCGCGGCTCTTGCGTCGGGCGAGACCGCGGCGCTCCGCACCGGCACCCAGGACATGCTGCACCAGCCGGCGCGGATGCGGCTGTTCCCAGCGATGCCCATCCTGTTCCACGCTGCCCTCGAAGCAGGTGCGCTGGGCGTGTACTTGAGCGGGGCGGGATCTACGGTGGCAGCGTTCGCAGAGGACGACGGCTGGGCCGTAGCCCGCGCCATGGCGGAGGCCGCGGCGCGGGATGGCGTTCCGGGCCGCCCGCTGGTCACCGCGATGCGGAGTCAGGGCCCCATCCTCACAGAGGACTGATCGGTGCCACTCGTCGTTCAAAAATACGGCGGTAGCTCGCTGGCCACCGCGGAGCGCATCCGCACAGTCGCCGACCGCATTAGGCGCACGCGCGCAGGTGGCGTCGAGGTGGTCGTGGTGGTGAGCGCCATGGGCGATACGACGGACGAGCTCATTCGCCTTGCCCATTCGGTAAGCGACGAGCCCGACAAGAGGGAGCTGGACCTGCTGCTCTCCACGGGAGAGACAGTATCGGCAACGCTCATGGCCATGGCCCTCGAATCTATGGGCTGCCCGGTCGTGTCGCTCACCGGCGCCCAGCTGGGTATCCAGACCGATCGCGTCCACTCGCGGGCACGGATCGTGGATGTCAGCACCGATCGTGTCCTCAGCGAGCTGGGGCAGGGGCGGTGTGTGATCGTCACCGGATTCCAGGGGGTCACCGAGGAGGGAGACGTCACCACGCTCGGGCGGGGTGGCTCGGACACCTCGGCGGTGGCCCTCGGCTGCGCGCTTGGGGCCCCCAGCTGTGAGATTTACACCGACGTTGACGGCGTCTATACGGCTGACCCTCGGGTCGTTCCCGAAGCGCGGCTCCTGCGGGAGATCTCATACGAGGAGATGCTTGAGATGGCGCAGATGGGCGCCCGGGTGATGCATCCGCGCGCCGTCGAGCTCGCCGAGCTGTACTCCTTGCCCATCGAGGTCAGGTCCAGCTTCCACGAGCGCCCGGGAACGCTGATCTTTGGAGGACACCAAGTGGAAGTGCGCAAGCGCGTACGCGGTATCGCCCACGATATGGACGTGGCGAAGATCACCATCGCCGGCGTGCCGGACCGGCCGGGTATCGCGCGCGCCATCTTTGCTCCCCTGGCGGATGCCGGAATTAGCGTCGACGTGATTGTGCAGACGACGAGCAAGGCCGGCAACGCGGAAATCTCCTTCACAGTGGCCCGGGCGGACCTCAATCGAGCCCTCCAGCTGAGCGAGGAGGTGGGGAGCAGCATCGGCGCCCAGGTGGACAGCACAGCGAACCTGGCGAAGGTCTCAATCGTCGGGACGGGTCTTCAGAGCGCGCCCGGCTACGCGGCGAAGATGTTCGGCACGCTGGCCGACCACGGTATCAATATCGATACCATCACCACGTCGGACATCCGGATCACCTGCATTGTGGATGAAAGCGCCGTGCCGGAGGCTGTCCGGGCGCTGCACGCGGCCTTCGAGTTAGACCTGGAGTAAGGGCGCCTGCGCCCCTGCGGGGCTTCTCTGCCGCTGGCTTGGGACCGCTGGCCCGGCGGCGACCGATATAGCTCGCGGCCTCCGTGCCTGGGGGGCCTGGGGCCGGAGCCCCCAGCGCTACGCGTCGATGATCGGGCAGGTAATGGTGTTTTCGACACCGCCAACTTCGTGGACGAAGCGCATCACGACGGTGCCTATGGCGTTGAGATCGTCGGCCTCGACAAGTGCGACGACATCGTAGGGGCCGATGATGATGTCAGCGACCTTGATGTGCTCGTTCTGCGCGAGGGTGTCACGGACAGTTCCCGTTTCGCCAACCCGAGTCTTGATCAGCACATAGGCCCGCGCCATCGTGCGCCTCCGTTCTCGCCTGGGCGGCGGCCGAACCTGGGGGGTTCGGGGCTAGTGCTGTTATAGCGCAGCGGAGCCCTGAGCGGCCGGGCTGTGCGCAGCCCGCCGGCACCTCGCTGGTATACTTTCGGCCTGAGGCCGGCGTAGCTCAGTGGTAGAGCAGCTGTTTCGTAAACAGCAGGCCGAGGGTTCGAATCCCCCCGCCGGCTCCTCTTACAACTCCGCTGCCGCTCCTATTTCCATCTATATGCGGTCATCGCCCCGATAGCCTGCTCACAAGCCCCCGGCCAACGGCCGACCATTTCCTTTTAAGTCGGGAAGTTCGCCAGGATGCGCTGCATCCGCTGCTGGACGGGTGTTCGGCTGAGCGAGGCGACCTTGTTGAGGTAAGGCCGGAACGTCGGGTCTTGGTCATTGGCCGACCGAGACTGGTCTATGTCGGCCATGCTGTAGAAGAGCAGGGTTACCGAGAAGGCCGGGCCATCAGGTGGCACCACCTGTCGACTCAACCTGGCCCCCGCCACGCCGGTCGCCGTCTTGCGCACCCGCTCTTCCAGCACGGCACGGAGCTCTTGCCCCGCGCCCGGCGCCGGGCAATGTCGAAAGCGGATCAGGAACTTGGGAGTGGCGACCGCCCCGGTCCCCACCAACTCCTCGTAGAGGAGCGTGGCGCGTTCCCGAGCGAGGCATTGGTCGATCTTGCGGCCCTGGGCCTGGAAAGTGGCATCCAGGGGCCGCGCCTGGTATGCCTCGATCGCGGCGAGGTTCTCGAACCGAATGGAATGAACAAAAGCTGGCTGCGGCGAAAACATGAGCACGCCGAGCGCGTGCGGCGCGTCTGCGTTGCCGGTAGTGTTGCGCTCTTCGAGCGCAGCGCGGAGCTCTGAATTCTTTCCGACAGCTGGGAAGTGAATGATCCGTTGCGTGTACATCGGTATGACTCCTATCGTCTTGAAAACTCGGTGCGTTGGAGATCACAGCCTCGTTCGATTGTGTGTCCAACTATCCGGGAAAGGAGGCAGCAATGCTACGTCATGGTGAACCTCCGAGCGGGTCAGGATTCCGCGAAGGAAGGCCAGTTCCACACGCATCGGCACGCGTTATAGCCCTTGCCCCGTTTGTGGGAAACTAACGGAAAGTAATACTTGCTATCAAGAAGATGCCGGTAAACATACTGTGTCTGTATGTCAGCAATCTGCAACGGTGTAGATATCCAATTGAAAGTGCCACCACGGCACATTTATTTGAATTGCGCCGAAGGCTACTTCGTCCCGAATGGCCAAATCACTCGCCTCAGTAGAAGTCCTCCACTGCCACCGTCCACTGGTCGGCGCTCATGATATCCAGGTAGTACGTACCAGTTCCCCGGTAGATGTACGTGGTATCGTCTCGCCGATAGCAGCCCCCATCCGCACGCCCGCCATCAGGCGTCCTGACCGTGATGCATAGCCGCGGTGTGCTCGACCGCGGGTCTCGAACCGTGAAGACGATGCGCCAGGGGCTTCCCCGAATCACGAAGGGTTCTGTGTTCTTGTCGCCATTGCCCTGCCAGCGCGCGATACGCCGCCATTCCTGCGGCGCTGTCGGGGCCGGCGATGCGAGCACCTGGGCCGTAGGGAGCGCTTCGGGCGCCTGCGAAGACGGAGCTGTCGTCGCTAGCGGTGGAAGCACGCGCTCCACTACGACTTCGCTGACCCGCGGCGGGATTTCGGAACCGAAGGCAGGGCCCTCGGACCAGCCCGTGAGCTCGTCCTGAGCCACCTCCTCAGGGATAAGCGCGTGCCGCTGGCCATCGCGAACCAGCCACAGGATGCCATCCGGGGAGATGACCAGCCGGTCCAAGGGCGGATCCTGCCGGGCAAGCCCCTGCCCGCCGACAATCGCCGCGGCCAGCAGCCCCAGAGCGAGAGGCGGCAGCCACCGCATTGATACCCCCGGGCAGGCGAGCACTACTTCGTCAAACCGAGCGACCCCAAGCGGGGCGCACCGAGCCCGGGCCGGGTTTCGGGCGCCTGCTACTTCGAACGCCTGCCGCTCGGTCGGATCGAGTTCCCCGGACAGGAGGAGGCCGGCGGCCGCAACGCCGCTCGCCACACCCGCGCGGCCGCCCGCGACTATACCACCGCCCGTGACTGCCGGCTACTGAGAAGGTTAGAGTGCCGCGTTTCTCAGCCGAAATTCGCGGTTTGGGAGGTTGCTATGCCCCGCGTCCTCCTCGGTCTGGCACTGCTGTCCTTGTTGGGCCTCGGCTATTTGACTAACGTGGCGGCTCAGGACTACGAGGTCTGGTCCGTGGATCAGGCCGACGCGGAAAAGGGCGGTGACCGGCTGTACATCTACAGGCCGGATGGCGAGGGCCTCCGGCTCGTGGAGGTCGTCGCGCTGGGAGAGCGGGCAGCGGGCCGAGGCGATGGCGCGGGCGTTCGGCCCCACCTTCTTCTTTTCAACAGCACCCACACCCACGGCATCCTCGCCAACGTCGCGTCTGGGCACGTGTACATCATCCGCGGGTCGGACCGTACCATCGTGGCCAGTATTGACGTAGGCACGCAGGCCCACAGTGCGATGGCTTCCCCAGACGATCGGTGGATCTTGGTCGCTAACCAGGCGGGCAAGCGAGTCGCGCGGATCCAGGCCGATTTCGTGAACGAAGTCTTCACCTATCAGCCGCAGGCCGACCTGGACCTCGCAGCCATCGAGGATGCTGACCACCCCGACAACGCGCCGATCTGCCCCTTCTTGTACGTTGGGGCTGCTGGGAAAGCCTACGTCACCGTGCGCGGCGGTGGGATGTATGTCATCGATGCGTTAGCGACCCCCATGCGAGTCATGCGCAGCTTTAGCAAGGACGAGGTTGTGGCTAATGGCTGCGGCGGCGTCGCCATCGGCAGTCACGTGTACCTGACCTCTGGAGCCGCCACGAGCGGCCACATCTATGTTTTCGATGCCGGGACCGATGATCTCCTGATGTCGTTCGATACCACGGCGCTGGGAACTGATCTCCACGGTGCAGTCGTTGTCAACAACCGATACATCTGGGCGGCCAACCGAGGGGACGGTGACAACATCGTGATTTTCGACGCTCGCACAAAGCAGATTGTGGGCACGATTGAGGGGGTCGGCGCGGCGCCGGATCTCGCAGATATCAGCCCAACAGGGGATCGAGTCTTCGTCACCCTCCGCGGACCCAAAGCGCTCACCGGCGGGCCGCCGGCCATCGGCGAGACGCCCGGGCTGGCCGTGCTAGCGGTCGAGCAGGGTGGCGCGGCGGGCAGGCTCGTGGCATTCATCCCGATTGGGCCCCAGACCCCGGACTCCGACGCAGATCCTCACGCCATTGGAGTCCGGTGGCCGTAGGGCAGTTGGTGCTGGCGAGGAGCCTGAGGCGCTTCGCGCCTCCGTCAATATCATTCTGATATTCTGAGGGCCTGCCCGAAGAATCCACGACCCCAACAGCCGCGTGCGCATTCCGTGCGGCCACGGATCCCTTCGACAGGCTCAGGGCGATCTCTTCGCTTTCCTCACAACTGATGCTCAGAATGACAGCACCCCGGACAGGTTCCTGGCTCGTCGGGATGACGCTTCTCGCGACCGTCACAGGGCCCTATCACCTTGTGATCGACGGTAGTGCGATCTTCGCCCGTTTTCCACCGTCCCGTCCCCAGGCAATCCACACGGCCGGTGGAAATCGCCGGCCCACAGGCACACGCGGCCGCGGCCAGCCCACTAAAGGCGTAGCGCGCCGCCCGTTTACGACGCCGCTAAAATCGGCTCGCATGGCCCAGGTTCTCCTCGCGAGACCCGGCTGGACTTATGGATCATGCGTTCTATATGCTATGGTTGTGCGAGGGAGGTCTCGCGCGCGGTGGCTCTTCCACCTGGGCTGTGGGAAGAGAGTGGCCCTTCCGCGAAAGACCGATGGACTGAGGGAGGCGGAGCTATGAAGGTCGTGCTGAGCAAGGATGTTCCGACGCTGGGGAAGGCCGGCGAGGTGAAAGACGTGGCCGACGGCTACGGGCGCAACTACCTCATCCCGCGTGGACTCGCTGCGCCCGCCACGCGAACGGCCCTCCAGAACGTGGGCGCCCAGCGGGCGGCTGAGGCGCGCCAACGGGTGCGCCTTGATGTGGAGCAGCAGACGCTGGCGAAACGCATTGAGGAGACGCCGCTCGTCATCCGGGCCCGCACCGGGGAGGGCGGCCGCCTGTACGGCTCCGTGACGTCCGCCGACATCGCCGAAGCCCTTTCGAGCGCACTGGAGACTCCCATCGATAAGCGCCACGTCGAGCTGGCTGATGCGATTCGGCACCTCGGGGCGCACTCGGCGCGAGTCCACCTCGCGCCACGCGTCACGGTGACCCTCAGCATACAGGTCGAGCCGGAGTGAGCTCGAGACTACCCTGATGGCCATCGAATCGCTTGCCCTGGAGCGCGGCTTCGAGCCGCTTCCCCCGCACAACACCGAGGCCGAGGAATCGGTTCTGGGAAGCCTGCTCATCGATCCCGAGGCCATCGAGGCGGTCGCCTCGTTCCTTCACATCAGTGACTTCTACCACCCGCGGAACCGCGACATCTATACGGCCATGTTGCATCTGTCGGAGCGGCGGCAGCCGACTGATTTCGTGATGGTGTGCGACGAGCTGGACCGTGCCGGGCTGCTGGACGCGGTCGGCGGCATGACCTACGTGTCTCGACTCCTGACCATCGTCCCCACTTCGATTCACGTCGAGCATTATGCGCGCGTCGTCGAGCGGACGGCTGTTATGCGCCGGCTGATCGCGGCCGCCGGACGGATCGCCGCCATCGGCTACGAGGACCAGGCGGACATGTCGTCGGCGTTGGGACGCGCCGAGCAGGAGCTGTTCGGAGTCACCCAGGTCCGCGCGGCACGCGATTTCGAGCACATCCGCGACGTTCTCGCGGAGTATCTCGAGGGAATTCAGCTTGGCGCAGGAGACCAGGCGGTCCGCCCCGGCGTGCCCAGCGGGTTCATCGACCTCGACCGCATCTTGGGCGGTTTCCAGCCCTCGGACCTCCTGGTCCTGGCAGCGCGGCCCTCTCTGGGGAAGACTGCTCTCGCCATGAACATCGCTCGAAACGCGGGTGTTCGCTTCAACCTCACGACGGCCATTTTCAGCGTCGAGATGAGTCGCTATCAGGTCGCGCAGCGCTTCCTGGCCACCGAATCTGGCGTCGACTCTGCGCGCATCCGGGAGGGCCGGCTCGGCGAGACGGAGATCCGCAGGCTCAGCGAAGCTCTTGAGGTGCTGTCGGCGGCCCCGATCTACATCGACGACACGCCCTCAATCGGCGTCAACGAGCTGCGCGCCAAGGCGCGGCGCCTGCACGCCGAGCACCCCCTGGATCTGGTGATCGTTGACTATCTGCAGCTAGTGGGCGGGGGCGTGCCCCAGAACCGCGTCCAGGAAATCTCAGAGGTCTCGCGCTCGCTCAAGGCGCTAGCCCGCGAGTTGAACCTTCCCGTGCTGGCGCTCTCCCAGTTGTCCCGGGCGGTCGAGTCCCGTTCTCCCCACATCCCTATGCTGTCCGACCTGCGCGACAGCGGCAGCATTGAGCAGGACTCGGACGTCGTGATCTTCATCTACCGTGAGGACGTTTACGACCACGATAGTGAGCGTAAGGGGATCACCGACCTCTACATTTCGAAGCACCGTAACGGGCCTACGGGCATGGTATCGCTGCTCTTCATGGAGCGCAGCACCAAGTTCGTTGATCTGGCGCGAGAGCCGAGCTAGGAAGAAGCAAATGATGGAGCAGGTGGGCGACATATTGCTCCGACTTGGCATTCCCACAACTCCTACAGCGGAAGAGCCGGACGAGGAAAGGAAGGGCGAGGGCTGCCCCACCTGCGGCGGGACTGGATGGGTGCGCAGAGAGGTACCGCTCGATCATCCAGATTTCGGCCGAGCGTTTCCCTGCCGCTGTACGGAGGCAGAGCTGGCGGAACGCCGCCGCGCCAGGCTGGAGCGCCTGTCCAATCTCGGGCCGCTGACTCGGCTTACCTTCGCAACCGACAGCCTGATCCCCGACGGCCGAACACCCGAGACGGCCGAGCATCGGCGTCATTTCCGGCAGGCGCTGGCGGCGGCGCAGAAGTTCGCGGCGGAGCCGGCGGGCTGGCTGGTCTTCGTGGGACCGCCTGGCTGCGGGAAGACGCACCTCGCGGCCGCCGTCGCGAACGCCCGAATCGCGCGAGGCGAGCCGGCCCTGTTCGTCGTCGTCCCGGATCTCCTCGACCACCTGCGCGCCGCCTTTGGCCCGACCAGCGACGTGTCGTACGACGAGCTATTCGAGAACGTCCGGTCGGTGCCGCTCTTGATCCTCGACGACCTCGGCACGCAGAGCAGCACACCCTGGGCCGGAGAGAAGCTCTTTCAGCTGCTGAACGCCCGCTATAACGCGCGTCTGCCCACGATCGTGACGACCAACTGCGCGCTGGACGATCTGGACGAACGGGTTCGCGTGCGCATCAGCGACCCGGAGTTCAGCCGCGTGTGCCACGTCCAGCCCCCCAGCTCCGTGCTCGAGCGTCTGGGGGCGGCTCCTCCGTTGAGCTTCGACGACTTCGAGCCGGAGGGGCGTTGCGTGGACGCGGACCAGAAGTCGAGCCTCCGCGCCGCGTACGAGGCGGCCCAAGACTTCGCGGCGCAGCCCGAGGGCTGGCTCGTACTTCTGGGGACCTTCGGGTGTGGCAAAACCCACCTGGCTGCCGCGATCGCCAGCGCATTGCTGGCCCAGAACCGAGCAGCCCCTTACGTTTCCGTGCCCGATCTCCTGGACCACCTGAGGTCAACCTTCGCGCCCGACAGCAAGGTGACATACGACGAGCTTTTCGAGACAATCCGGACGGCCCCACTCCTGATCCTGGATGACCTGGGAACGCAGAGCAGCACGGCCTGGGCGCAAGAGAAGCTCTACCAGCTGTTCAACTATCGCTACAACGCTCGGCTTCCAACCGTCGTGACGACGAATCTGTCGCTGGACGAGCTGGACCAGCGGCTCGGCTCGCGGCTGAGCGACGTGAGTCTCAGCAAGAGGTACGAGATCTGCGCGCCGGACTACCGCCGTCCGGGCGCTCCGCTGCGCGGAGGGCCGGTCCGTCGGCGCGCCCCCGGCAATATGGGCGGACGCTCGTAGTTCGCCCCCCTCCCTCTGGGAGAGGGTTGGGGTGAGGGCGAACCGGGGAACACCCTCTGAGACGCGGGGGTGGGTGAGTGGGCCGCGATGCTCGCGCTGGTATCATGAGCGGGTCCCCCATCGCCATCGAGCCTATGCACCCGAGGTTTTGCGGTGCGCATCGGCATTGACGCGCGCCTCGCCGACTACACCCTGGGCGGGATCGCGCGCTACACCGTCCAGTTGGCTTTCGCCTTGCGTGAACTGGGAACTGAGCACGACCTGGTCGCGATCCGGAGCAAGCGACCGCGGGTCGAGCCGCCAGACATTCCCCTTCCAGAGACGCTGTCGGTGCGCACGCCCCCACACCATCGGCTCGAGCGGTATACCCTGCCCTGGGAGCTGGGGCGCGCGCACCTCAACGTGCTGCACAGCCCGGACTTCATCGCGCCGAAGGGTCGATGGCGAAAGGTGATAACCGTGCACGACCTCGCATACCTTCGCATGCCGTGGCTGCTCACGGCCCAGAGCCGCCGTTACTACGGCAGCATCCGGCGCGCCGTCGCTGAGGCGGACGCTGTCATCGCCGTGTCGGAGGCAACAGCGCGGGACCTGGTCGACCTCGTGGACGCGCCGAGCGAAAAGCTGCACGTGATCTACGAGGCAGCGGATCCCGCGCTGGCGCCTATGCCGCGCGCGGAGGCTGAAAAGCTCGTGCATGACCGCTACGGCATACAGGGCCCGTTTGTCCTGTTCGTGGGGACGATCGAGCCCCGGAAGAACCTCCTTACGCTCGTGCAGGCCGTTGCGCTGCTCCGCCGCGAGTTTCCGATTCGCCTCGTGGCGGCCGGCGCCCCCGGCTGGCTGTCGCAACCTGCGTTCGCTACTCTACGCGACCTGGCGGCCCGGGATGGCGTCGCCTTTCTGGGCGCTGTGCCGCCCGCCGAGCTCCGGCCCCTGTACTGCGCAGCGGAGGCGCTCGCGCTCCCATCACTCTACGAAGGCTTCGGCCTGCCCCCGCTCGAAGCTATGGCGTGCGGGACTCCGGTGGTCGTCTCCAGCGCAGGATCGCTCCCCGAGATCGTGGGCGACGCTGGAATCCTGGTGCGGGCGGAGGATCCCAACGATATCGCCAACGCGCTGGCCTGGGTTATCGCGAACGCTCCGTATCGCAGGACGATGGTCGAGCGCGGGCTGGCGCGCGCGGCAACGTTCTCCTGGGAACGGGCGGCCCGGGAGACATTGGCGGTATACGAACGAGTGGCCGCTGCGTGAGGATTCTCTTCCTCACGCCAGACTTGCCCCTCCCCGCGGACCGTGGCGCCAAACTTCGAGCTTCCGCACTCATCCGTGCAGCCGCCGCACATCACGAAGTGCACCTACTCTCGTTGGCGGCAAATGAAGGGGCCTGGGGGGGAGCGCAGCAGCCGGCGCCCCACTCGCCGAGTCTGCATGAGCTGAAGCGATTGTGCCAGCGGGTCCAGATCGTCGAGCGGCCGCCCCAGCGCGCCGCCCTCCGCCGCGCGGCGAGCCTGTTCTTCGACCCGATGCCGGACATTGCGCATCGGCTGGAATCGAACGGTTATCGCGCTGCCCTCTGGGACCTCCTGGAGGGCGAGCGCTATCACGTGGTCCAGATCGAGGGGCTGGAGATGATGCCCTACCTCGCCGCTGTACGCTCCGCGCGCCCTGAGTCCGCCATCGTCTACGACGCGCACAACGCGGAGATGGCGCTGCAGCGGACCATGTTCCAGGCGGAGCTGCGCGATCCCCGGCGATGGCACGGCGCGCTGTACTCGATGGCCCAGTGGTCCAAGCTCGGCACCTATGAGCGAATCATGATGAACCAGGCCGACATGGTCCTTGTGGTCTCGGAGGCGGATGCTGGCAAGCTGCGCGGCCGCCACGTGCAGCCGGAGCTTGTGGCCAACGGTGTGGACACCTCTGCCGTCGAGTACCGGGAGCCGCCGCCCGAAGCGGAGGGAACGCTGCTTTTCGTTGGGCCGCTGGACTACCGGCCCAACGCGGATGCCGTCGGCTGGTTCGCGCGACAGGTACTGCCGAGAATTCGCGCCAGCGCGCCCGCTCGGCTTCGCGTGGTGGGCGCCGGCAGCGAGCGGGCGCGGGGGGAGGGCGTCGACGCGGTCGGATACGTGGAAGAATTTGGCGCTGAGCTCCGTCGAGCCGACGTGATGGTGGTGCCGATGCGTATGGGGGGCGGGGTGCGCTTCAAGGTGCTGGAGGCGATGGCCGCTGGGGTGCCGGTCGTGTCGACGCCGCTCGGGCTCCAAGGCGTTGCGGCGGAGCACGAGCGCCACGTCCTGGTGGCGCGGACCGCCGAGGAGTTCGCGTCGGCGACCGTTCGAGTGCTCAGGGATCGGGAGCTGGCCAAGCGGCTGGCGGCGGCAGCGCGACGCCTCGTGGTCGACAGCCACGACTGGGCGCGGATCACACCGAGGTACCTGGCGCTACTGTCGAGGCTGCGCCGGACACGACGCTGAGTCCCATTGGTTCGGCAGCGGAGTAAAGGTATATACTGTATCGGTTTCATATACCATCATTAGGGGCCACGCTGTGATCACACAGAAACTGCGAAAAGTCGGCAACAGCTACGTGGTGACCATCCCCAAGGCCGAGGTGGAGCGCCAGAAGCTGGTCGAGGGCCAGCTCGTCGCAGTGGCAATCCAGCCGTTGGAAGTCCGCCCAATCCTGGCTCAGGACCTCCGCGAGGCGCTCGAAGAGACCTGGACTGAAGACGAACCGGCCTACAGGTACCTGGGCGGGCACTGAACCGTCGGATGGCGTTTTCGGCGGAACCGCGTTACCTGAGCCTGGCGGATGTGGTCGCTATCCACGGGTTCATCATGGAACGTATGGGCGACTCGGCGCCCCTGCGGGACGAGGGCGCGCTCGAGTCTGCTGTCACGCGCCCTCGAATGGCGGCTTACTACGACGGTGCCGACCTCGTTCGGCAGGCCACCCTGCTGTCGATCGGCATCGCTCAAGCGCAGGCTTTCGTGGACGGCAACAAGCGAGCGGCGTACGGCGCCGTGCGCGTGTTCCTGCGAGTCAATGGTCTCCGATTCATGGGGAAGCCGCTCGAGCTCGCGAGGCAGATCGAGGCGGTCGGCGAGCGAACCAGCAGCCTCGCCGAAGCCACGGACCGATTCGAGGCCTGGCTCCGCCAGCGCGTTGCCCCTCTGTACAGAAAAAAGGGGGGCAGCCAATTGGCTGCCCCCCTTTTTTCTGTACTGGCTTGCTAGAAGTCCATGTCGTGGCTGTGGCCGCCCATGGGCATCGACGGCTCCTTCTCAGGAACCTCCGTGACCAGCGTCTGTGTCGTCAGGATCATGGACGCGGCCGACGCGGCATTCTCGAGACCCGAACGGGTCACCTTGAGTGGATCGATGATGCCCCGCTCCACCATGTCCACGTACTCGTTGCGCGCCGCGTCGTAGCCCAGCCGCGGTGACGCGCGCCGCCGAACCTCCTCGACGACGACGGATCCCTCCTGCCCGGCGTTGAAGGCGATCCGTCTTAAAGGCTCCTGCAGCGCTCTGCGCAGGATATTGACGCCCGTCAGCACATCCGGGTGGTCGGTCTTGATGTCATCGAGCGCCTTGATGGCGTTCACGAAGGCCACACCGCCGCCCGGCACGATGCCCTCTTCACGGCCGCC
>CAYQJS010000008.1:46596-127238 GCA_964417895.1 uncultured Chloroflexota bacterium
TCTTCGACGGCCGCCCTTGTGGCTGAGAGCGCGTCCTCGACGCGGTGCTTCTTTTCTTTCAGCTCGACCTCAGTGGCGCCACCGACGCGAATGACCGCCACACCGCCGGCCAGCTTCGCCAGCCGTTCCTGGAGCTTCTCTTTGTCGAACTCGGACGTCGTTGTCTCGATCTGGGCTCGGATCTGCTGGATGCGACCCTGGATCCGCTCATCCGTGCCGGCGCCCTCGATGATCGTGGTGTTGTCCTTGTTGGCGGTCACCTTTCGTGCCGACACCACGGTCGTGGTGGTCTCTTCGATCTGGGCCTTGATCTGGTTGATGCGGCCTTCGATGGCCTTGGGGTCGCCCTTGCCCTCCACGACCGTGGTGTTGTCCTTGTTGGCGGTCACCTTTCGTGCCGACCCCAGGTCATCGAGGCTGGCCGTATCGAGCTTCCGACCTGTCTCCTCGGTGATCAAGATACCGCTGGTGAGAATCGCGATGTCCTCGAGCATAGCCTTACGGCGATCGCCAAAGCCCGGGGCCTTGGCGGCGAGGACATTGAGGGTGCCCCGCAGCTTGTTCACGACCAGCGTGGCGAGCGCCTCGCCATCTACGTCCTCGGCGATGATCACCAGATTGCGATTGCCCGACTGGAGAAACTTCTCCAGGATCGGCAGGATGTCCGTGATGGCGCTGATCTTCTTATCGGTAATCAAAATCCGGGGATTGTCAAGCTCCACTTCCATGCGCTCGCTGTTGGTCACCAGATGCGGGCTGATGTAGCCACGATCGAACTGCATCCCTTCGACGTACTCGGTCTCGAACTTGAGGGTCTTGGACTCTTCGACAGTAATGACGCCGTCCTTGCCGACCTTGTCCATGACCTCGGCGATGAGGTCGCCGATCTCCTGGTCGGCGGCAGAGATCGCCGCCACCTGGGAGATCTCCGTCCGTCCCTGAACCGGCAGGCTCATGTCCTTGAGGGCCGCGACCACCGCGGCAACGCCCTTCTCGATCCCCAGCTTGAGGTACATCGGGTTCGCGCCAGCGGCGACGTTTTTGAAGCCCTCGCTGATGATGGCCTGAGCCAGCACCGTCGCGGTCGTCGTGCCGTCGCCGGCGACGTCGTTGGTCTTGGTAGCGGCCTCCTTCAAGAGCTGCGCGCCCATGTCCTCGAAGGGGTCCTCCAGCTCGATCTCCTTGGCGATGGTCACTCCGTCGTTGGTGATCGTGGGGGGCCCGAACTTCTTGTCGAGGACAACATTACGGCCGCGGGGCCCCAACGTGATCTTCACCGCGTCCGCGAGGGTGTCCATGCCTTTCTTCAGGGATGCGCGTGCCTGCTCATCGTACACCAGCTGTTTGGCTGTCATGCCTCCTCCTTTTCGGGATTCGTGCTCGTCGGCCGCCTAGCGCGACACCACTGCCAGAACGTCTCGTTCTGAGAGAACCAGGAGCTCCTCGTCGTCCAGCTTGAACTCAGTGCCGGCGTACTTGGCGTAGAGCACGCGGTCGCCCTTGTTCAACTCGACTTTCTGGCGCTCGCCGCTGTCCAGGACGCGGCCCGGCCCCACCGCCAGGACTTCTCCCTCCTGGGGTTTCTCCTGCGCGGTGTCAGGGAGCACGATGCCGCTCTTGGTCATCTCTTCCCGGGTGACCGGCTTGACGACTACGCGATCGCCGAGTGGTTGCAGCTCTTTGGCCATGTCGCACTTTCCTCCATCGAGACAGTTATTTGCGCTCCGTGCGAGGACGGTTCAGACGTTTCGGGACGCGGCCGGCTAAAAGGCGCCGCGCAAGCACGCCTTTGGCCCTGGCATCGCTGACCTGAACTAACGGATTTTAGCACTCGGAGCAGGGGAGTGCTAACGCCGGCGCTATCTTAATAGAGGCGTCGGCCGAGAGGCAATAGGGCGGCTACCGGGGTGTGCCGATTGCTTCGTTGGGGGCTACGTCCTCGCCAAAGTTGCCTCGCCCCCCGGCCCGAAATTCATAGAAGGCAGCGCTCGCGATCATCGCGGCGTTGTCCGTGCAGTACTTCAACGCTGGGAGGCGGACGGGGACGGGAGATCGCGCCTGCACCATCGCCCGCAGAACGGAATTGGCGGCGACGCCTCCGGCCACCGCCACCTGGCGAGCCCCATGGTCGACGGCCGCCTGAGCTGTCTTGGCCGAGAGCACGTCGGCGACGGATTCCTGGAAGGCGGCGGCCACATCGGCAACGGGGACCTCACCCTCGGGGAATCCCTGGACCAGCCGCAGCACCGCGGTCTTTACCCCGCTAAAGCTGAAGTCGTACGTCCCCTTGAGCCACGCTCGGGGGAGTGGGAAGTGGGACGCGTCGCCACTTTCAGCCACCCTCTGGATGATGGGTCCCCCGGGGAACCCGAGCCCCAGGATACGGGCTACCTTGTCGAAGGCCTCGCCCGCCGCATCGTCCCGCGTGCTCCCAAGGCGTGTGAAATCCCGATGACCCCGCATCAAGACCAGGTCTGTGTGGCCCCCCGACACGACCAGGCACAGGAGGGGGAACGCCGGCTCCGCGGGGGCGGTGTCCTCCTCGGCTGGCGTGAGCCAGTTCGCGTAGATGTGCCCCTCCAGGTGGTTGACGCCCAAGAATGGCAGGTCCCGAGCGTAGGCCAGGGCCTTGGCTGCATTGAGGCCGATGAGCAGCGAGCCGGCGAGTCCAGGGCCTCGGGTCCCCGCCACCAGGTCGATGCCGTCCCAGCCGACCTCGGCTTGCTCGATTGCGTCTCGGACCACCGGTACGAGGGCGTGCACGTGGGCGCGAGAGGCCACCTCAGGGACGATACCACCATATTGCTGATGGAGAGGGATCTGGCTAGCGACGGTGCTCGCCTCGATCCATCGCCCGTCGCGCACGACGGCCGCCGCTGTCTCGTCGCATGAGCTCTCGATTGCCAGCACCCGCAAGGGTGGTGTCTCCTCGGCCCGACCGGCGTCGCGTCGGCCAAGCGTCCGTGTTTGGGTCCCGCCTCCAGCAGGAGGGGACATCGCTTCTATTCCATTTGTACCAGAACGAGATGCTGGGGAGTCAGTACGCGCATCTCGCCCACGCTTCCATCCACGTGTAAGCTGACGGCGCCGCGCAAGACGTCCGCCGGAAAGGCAAACTGACGTACGTACGCGCCGGTCACCGTCAGTTCAACGACGCGCGCCTGGCCGGGGTCGAGCACCCACACGCGATCCAGATCCTGGTGTGCAAAAAGGGCCGTCGGCGCTTCCAACGGACGGGCGGGCACGGCCCCATCGAATGGAAGTGAGCCGCCGCCTGGCGCAAGCTTGCGGATCTCACCGTTTGGCAGAAGCACGTAGAGGCTGCCATCCGTCGCCAGGTCGATGGCAGACGCTAGACGTGGCTCGTCGGAGGCGCGCGCGGCTACCGTGCCCACGGCACCCGGGAGCCGGGCAGGATATCGGCGGATCTCCGCGCGCATCGTGTCCAACAGGAAGAGATCGTCGAACGTGGCAGCGGCCGGCCCGATCCGCTGCCACTCGCCGTTGTCCGGCGGCCACCAGCGGCGGATGGGCGCTCCTTCCTGATTCAGTGCTATGAAGCTCCGTTGGGAATCCACGACCAGCAACTGTCCCTCAGTGTTGACGCCCCGCGGCGGCGACCACGCAGCAGTGACCAGGCGTCCCACCAGCTGGTTGTCGTAGTCGTCGCCGGGGCGGAGTGCGATCGCCGCTTGCGGGGCGGCCGCATCGATGCGGTGAAGAACCTGCCCGCCCAGGTCCAGGATCAGCAGGTAGCCATCACTCTTCCACGCCCCGGCAGGTCGGAAGTCGTCTCTCACCTGGAGTCCAATGCGGATAGGACGGACCCGTACGATATTGAGCGTGCGGTCCAGGGCCAACTGGGCTTCGGCGAGCAACGCACGCGCCGCCTGGTCGTGCGGCGCTCGCGGTTCCAGCAGCGCGATCGCGTCCGAGAGCAAGCCCGCCCTGTCCGTCTGTTCGCTTGAGGCAGCCGCGTCTTGAATCATGCGACCGGCTTCGGCCACCGATCGGTCGTCAGCCCCCGGAAGAGGGAGGGCGTCGCGCAACAGCAAGAGAGCCAGGAATAGCACGAGGCCGAGGGCCACGAGCGGTAGCGAGCGCGTCCAGCCCGGGGTGGGCCATGAAATCGTTCGTCTTGTCGACACCACGTCGCCCGCCCCGGCTCCGGGCGGCTCCTCAGTAGCGGACGCCGAAGGCGCGGCAACGTCGCTCCAGACCGACCACCGCTCGTCGGTCTCGTAGTCGTCTTCTTCAGCCGTCCGCCGCACGACGAGGGCCGCCGAGCTCCCATCTCCGCCCGCCACGAGCGCCGAGAGCGCATCCAGGTCGGCTCCGCCGCGCAGCGTGGACCGGAGCGTGGCGTCGGCAGCGTCCGAGGGCCGGAATCCGGGTAGCAGGAGAACGACGTCCCCGAGCTCAAGCGGGAAGAATTCCGTCGTGACGTGCGGGGTGGCATCGGCTCCGAGCTCCGCTGGCTCATTGGAAGATCCCCCCGCGGCCTCGGTGGTGCGACCCCAGGCTCCGCCGCGCCCCCATGCGATAACCGCCTTGCCGGTCCGGGCCACGTACACACCATTCGACCGAGCCGCGACGACAACGGCCGAAGCGTATTGGCGGTGCTCCGGCAGGGAGAGCCGATTCTCCTTCGCCAGGATAGCATGCACGGCCAGAAGGGCACGGCTCAAGCTGGTGGTCACGGAATAACGGACGGAGTCTCGGAAGACCGACTCGAGCTCCGCGAGCAACTGCTCGGTGGAAGCGCGATCACCGGCCGTGCTGATGCAGGCGGCGAAGGGCTCCGCGCGACGCGCGCGAATCCCATGCCGGCCGCCGGGCGACACCAGGGCAGGTGTCTGTTCCCCAGAAGCCTCGTTCCGCGGGGGAACAGTCGCGATACCGAGTGGCAGGGGCAGGCCCTCCTCACACGAGGCACGAGTATAGGCGCAGCCGGACGAGCGCGCAAAAGGAAGCTACGGCTGCTGGCATACAATGCTCGCAATGTCCGATCTGGCTCTCGTGCTGGCGCTCGCGCTAACCCTCGAGGTGGCATTCGGCGATCCCGTCACTCGCTGGCATCCCGTAGCTATCTTTGGCGCATTCATGAATCGATTCATGGCCTTCGCGCCGGCCGAAGGGCCGGTCCGACAGCTCGCCTTCGGAACGGCGGTCGTCGCACTGGGCGTCGGGCTGGTGGCCGCGGGCAGCGCGACGGCGCTCCAATGGATCGCCGGGTCCAGCGGGATAGCCGCGATGATTCTGGGCGGCGTGCTGCTGAAAGTTAGCCTGTCCTATCGGCAGCTGGAGCGGGAAGCCGTGGAGGTGGCCGACCTGATCGAGACGGAAAGGCTCACTGAAGCTCGCCTTGCTCTGCGGGCGCTGGTAGCGCGCGAGACCGGGGGGCTCGCGCCCAGTCTGGCCGCCTCCGCGGCGGTGGAGTCCGTGGCGGAGAACCTGAGCGACTCGTTCGTTGCCCCCCTGTTCTACTGCGTCCTGCTGGGAGTCCCGGGGGCGCTCGCCTACCGCGCTGTGAACACGCTCGACGCGATGATCGGTTATCACGGCCGCTTCGAGTACCTGGGCCGAGTGGCGGCAAAGATGGACGACGTGGTCAACTTCATTCCCGCCCGACTGACCGCTGGCCTGATAGTGCTGGCGGCGGCGCTGGCGGGTTCCGACGCCCGCGGGGCGGCGGCCGTCGCCCTCCGGGATCACCGGCGCACTGCGAGCCCCAACGCAGGCTGGCCCATGAGCGCCATGGCTGGCGCGGTACACGCGCGGATCGAGAAGGTCGGCCATTACCGACTCGGAGCAGCCGATGGCGACTGCACGCCGCTGACCATCCGCGACGCTGTTCGCGTTGCTCGCTGGGGCGCCGTGCTGGCTGCCGGGTTCGCGGTCGCCGCGGCTCTGGGCGCCTCGGGTTCTGGAAGCCTGTGGTCCGGGCTCCTCTCGTGAGCCGGAAGGGCGATGCGCCACAGCCGCTCCCGTGGATCGCTGGGTTGGAGCCCGCCATCCACGGCTCCTTCGACGCGTCCACGGCAGCCGGTTTGGGGCGCTCGCCGGCCGGCGTCCTCGACTTCAGTGCCAGCTCCAACGTGATCGGACCGCCAGTTGGTGTGGCGGATGCCATCGCCGGCGTCGACGTCGCAGCGTATCCCGATCGCGAGGCGACGGCGCTCCGACGAGCGCTGGCGGAGCACCACCGTGTCCCGGAACGCGCAGTCGTCGTGGGCAACGGTTCCACTGAGGTTGTCTGGGCGATAGCGCGGGCCTTTCTCGGAAACGGCGACGAAGCGCTCATTGTTGGGCCCACCTACGGCGAGTACGCCGTCGCGGCCCGCGCGTGCGGCGCACGGATCGCGAACGTACGTGCCAGCGCTCCGCTCTTCGAGCCGGACGTCGCCGAGATCGCTGGGCAGCTTGCGCGGGCAGCACCCCGAGTCGTGTGGTTGTGCCATCCCAACAATCCCACCGGTCGCGCCTTTCCCGTCGAGTCGTTGCCGCGGCTAATGGCGGTCGCCCCCGAGTCGCTTTTCGTCGTCGACGAGGCCTACTTCCCCTTGTGCGAAGGGGTGACCTCAGCGCTTCCCCTCAGCGCAGGCGGGCACGCCCTGGTGGTGCGGTCCATGACCAAGGACTATGCGCTTGCGGGGCTTCGGGTCGGGTACGCCATCGCCACGCCCAGCCTGGTGGACGCGGTCCGGCGGGTGATACCGCCGTGGAGCGTGAACGCCCTCGCCCAGGCAGCAGCGCTGGCCGCTCTCAGCGACCGCGGTCATCTGGAGCGAGCCAGACAAGCGGTAGCCTCGGCGCGTGCGCACCTCACCGCGGGCCTGAACGCTCTCCGACTGGCGCCGTACCCGAGCGTGGCCAATTTCATTCTAGTTCGAGTGGGCGACGCCAAGGCGATGACGTGCGCCCTGCTGAGCCGAGGCTTCGCCGTTCGAGACTGCTCCTCATTCGGCCTACCGGCCTGCATTCGTATCGGGGTTCGCCCGATTCCGCACCAGGAGCGGCTTCTCCGGGCGCTAGCGGAGGCGCTTGGTGGGTAAAGCCCTCATGGTCCAGGGCACAGCGTCGCACGTGGGCAAGAGTGTCCTCGTTGCGGGCCTGTGCCGCATCTTTCACCAGGATGGCTTCCGGGTGGCGCCATTCAAGGCACAGAACATGGCCCTGAACTCGTTCGCAACGCCGGACGGCGGGGAGATCGGACGGGCGCAGGCCGTACAGGCAGAGGCGGCCCGCTCTGTGCCCTGCGTCGACATGAACCCGATCCTGCTCAAGCCCGAGGGAGAGTCGAGATCGCAGCTCGTCGTCGCAGGCAAGGTGTGGGGGACCCTCGATGCCGCGGCGTACCACGAGCGGAAGCTTGAGCTGTGGCCGCTGGTTCAGGCGAGTCTCGGGCGTCTCATGGAGCGGTACGACGTCGTGGTGATCGAGGGCGCAGGTAGCCCCGTCGAGATGAATCTCAAGGACCGCGACATCGTCAACATGCGCGTAGCTCGCGCGGCTGGTGCGCCGGTACTCCTGGTTGCCGACATCGAGCGCGGTGGGGTCTTCGCCGCGCTGGTGGGCACGATGCGGCTCCTAACGCCCGCCGAGCAGCGCCGCGTCGCCGGGTTCGTCGTCAACAAGTTTCGTGGAGACCCGACATTGTTCGCGCCCGGCGTGGCCATCATTGAGAAGCGCCTGCACCGCCCGGTCCTCGGGGTTGTGCCATGGATCGAGGACCTCGGGTTGGCCGAAGAAGACAGCCTCGGAGTTCCGAGTTCCGAGTGTGAGGCACTGGAGCGATTCCACTCGGAACCAGGAGCTCGGAGCTCCGAACTGGATATCGCTGTCGTCAAGCTCCCCCACATCGCCAACTTCGACGACTTCGATGCGCTGGCCGCGAGGCCGGGAGTGCGCCTGCGCTACGTCGACAAAGACTCCGAAATGGGGGTACCGGACCTGGTGATCCTCCCGGGCACCAAGACGACGCGGGCGGACCTCCATTTCGTGCGCGGACGAGGCATCGCCGAGGCTATCGTCGCCAACGCGCAGCGCGGATGCCCGGTTCTGGGCATCTGCGGTGGTTATCAAATGCTTGGCGATTGGATCGACGACGTCGAAGGCGTTGAGGGGCCGCCGGGGGTCGTTGCTGGGCTCGGGCTCCTGCCTGCCAGAACCCGATACGCGCGCGAAAAGACGACGATCCAAGTTCGAGGACGCGTCGTGGGCGAGCGCGGGCTCCTCGGTGCTGCGCAGGGGCTCGACGTCTCGGCGTACCAGATCCACATGGGGCGGACGGAGACCGGCGCGGCGCCCGCGTTCTCCATCGTTGGACGGGATGGCGCCGAAGGGAAGGAGGGTGCGGTTTCGGAGGACGGGACTGTCGCCGGAACCTATCTGCACGGGCTGTTCGGGAACCCGGGGTTCCTCGAGGCCGTCGTGCAGGGCCTGGCGCGGGCTCGAGGAGTTGCGCTCCCGCCAGCGCCCCGGGAACGCGACCCCTACGACCGGCTGGCGAGCCTCCTCCGCACCTCGCTGAACGTCGACCGGATCCGCGCCATGGTCACGGCGTAACGACGAAAGGTTATCCTGGTCCCGGGCTCGCTCATCGAATCATTGAGCGCCGACTATTGTGGGCTGTGCGCCCATTGGCGCCGGCTCCGTCCGCCTGATCTCTGAGCCGAGCCATTTCCTCGCACCGCTTGTCCAAGCTGTCCTTGCCACGGCTGCCACAGGAAGTCCTCGAAACATGATCCGCGCTGGTGCGCTGTATGTAACTTTCTCCGGTCATCGGCTGTCGCGCTCGATGCTCAGAATGTCCGCCAGGCCAATAGTGGCGCATTTACGGGCCAAGCCGAAACCTAGTATCGCGCAAACGGAGCCGACCTAGCTGGCCGGGCGGATCCAGCGAGTTGTTAGGCGGCGGGGCGATTGGCATGCTTCTAGCCGCGCAGGAGGGGGAATAGCCCAACTAGGAAGCCGGTGGAAAGATCGAAGAGATAGTGTGCCCCAATGATTGGAACGAGGCGGCGACGCCACAGTACGTATACGAGCGTGATGCCGCCCACCGCGACCGAGGCAGCCAATACGCGTGAAAGCAGGTAAGTGCCATCCCCAATGAATGGAATCGCAAGGTGCTGAAGTCCCCAGAAGAACGTCACGATGAGAACGGCCAGCCAGCTCTTGCCCGATAGAGCTTCAACGCGAGGAAATAGGTATCCCAAGTACACAAGCTCTTCAGCAACGACCCAGATGACAGGCCAGATCACCACACTATACAAGGCGCCAGCGAGGGGGAGATCCACGATAACGATCATGGGGGGAAGGACAGGGCCATAGAAAAGCTGAGTGACCAGGCTCGCAAGTGCTGCGGCAGGCGCGATTGCAAGAAGATACGCGGGAGTCCAAGCCAGCTCTCTTAGAACGGCTCTCCCTCTCACGCCTACCAGGTCGAGGAGCTTAATCCCCTCCCGACGCGTCAACCAGCTAAGCGATAGCAAGCAGAGTATGTCCGTGATGGTACTGTAGACAGGCCACCAGGCAGCCGCCTCCTTCCAGGGATCAGTTGCGCCTGAGAGTCCAACTAGGGCAGCTACTACGCTTTGGGCGAGAAAGGCCAAGAAAAGCCGCGCAGGCAAGAACACGAGGACCGGCCACCATGAGAGCGCAGATGCCGCGTAGCGTGCGCTTATGGAAGAGGGCGCGTTGTTGGCAACGATGTTGGCACCTGACATGGTTGACTCCTTCTCTTTCCGAGAAAAGATGTAATGTGCTGGGATGCGAGTGCCAGCGCCGTCTAATATTGTTTGTACTGACCAACATAACACCCATCACTACCGCTTTATTTGTCGTATAATACGCCTGCCGAACGAGTATCGAAACGGCTGTAACGCCCGGATGAGAGAAAGGTCAAAAATCCGCCTCGACCAGGAAGAGCGAACAAGCCGGAGGATTGGACTGTTCCCGTGATTACCCCGCGTGCCCTCCTGATCTGCATCGCTGCTACACTCGCCCTGAGCGTGCCGGCGTCACTGGCTTTGGGATTCTTTATCGGACCACTCGCCGCGCTCATGCTCGTCGGGTCGGTGCTCGCGGCTACCCGTACCCCACCCCTCCGGACCGGTGGGTCATTCTCGCGTCGGTCGGCCTTGCTGAGCGCGCTCGTGGTGGGGGGCCTTGGGGGCGTATTCCTTAAGGTTCTCGTCTTGAACCCGTCGGACAACGCCTACCTGTGGATTGCAATGGTCGGCGCTCTGCTTCTGGCCGTTGCCGCAGTATTCGCTCTGGCGCTGCTGGTGCCCTTCAGGCAGCCGGTGCGCTGGCTCACCCGGGCCGCGCTCCTTCTGCTATGGGCCGTTGGAGGACTTGGCGCGCTTCTCATGCTGCTTGGGGTGGTCCTCCCCCTGCTGAGCGGCGCACCTACGCGATCGGCCGACTATGCGGTCGTCGGTGCCCACACCGTCGCCCTGTTAGGGCTTGTTCTCACCCTGTGGCTGGTCGGGTATCGGTGGCATCGGGGAGAATCCTCCGCGCAGAGCAGAGACTAACTCCCCCCTTGAGATGCCGGGCTCAGCCATCCCAGCGCTCGCATCCCCTCAGGCAAGACGGGGCGCGATTCAGCGGATCGTGGACTACGAAGCTCGCTGAGCTCTCACTCGAGAAGGGATCGGCGAACGTGTCCGCCCACTCCCGACGCTTTCGTCTGCGAGCGCCTAGCCCCCACTGGGGTTCTTCTCTGCGAGGATCGCCTCCAGCCCGCCGCTGGGCTCGGGGCTCGGCTTCGTTAAGTCGACCAACAGCGCGGCGATGGGCACGGCAACCAGCGCGCCGAGAAAGCCCGCGAGTTCGATTCCCAGGAGCAATGCCACCAGGGTATAGAGGGGCGACAGTCCCAGAGACTCACCGCTGATGCGCGGAGCGAGGAGGTAGCTCTCCGCCTGGTTTACAGCAAAGAAGAAGAGCAGAACCCAGAGTACTGTCGGAAACGGTTGGAACAGTGCGACGACGATTGCCGGTACTGCTCCGAGCAACGATCCGAACATGGGCACTGACTCGAACACGCCGGCCAGGACACCAATCACTACGGGATATGGAAGTCCCAGAAACGCACTCCCGATGCCCGCGACCACGCCGAGAAACAGGCCCAGAATCATCTGGCCGCGCAGGTTGAAGAGCAGGACGAGGCCGACCAGCACGCAGAGCTCGATGACGAGTAGCTCGGCCCAGTCCAGACGGGGCAAACCCCAACTGGCCCCGCCGTCCGTGCCTTGCGGCGAGTCCATGCTCGCACTTCGGCTGGCCCGCGGAGGTAGCCGCCGAAAGAACCGGCGCACGGAGAAGACGCCCACGCCTACTTAAGGGTTTGGAGCCGCGAGCTGGGTGCCCCACCGCGACAGAGCGCTAAACTCTTCATCAAATCTTGCTTGCGCCCGACCGCCCATAATCATTCCTTCATTTCGCGCTGGCCGGGCGCACTCGGAGCCTTCAGGTGCTCTGGCGATTCCTCGTGGTGAAGAATCTGTTGGTGGCGAACCCGCTGGGTGAACGATAAGACCCTCATCCCCTCATGATCGGTGGATGGGTGGTCACCTCTGAATGGGGTCCTATCGCGGCTGCGGCTTGGCGGTACCTTCTGCCAGGTTAGCGCCCTCTTCTGTAGCGAGGGCGACCTGGACCTCCTGCCCGGAGAAATTCCCGGCTCCGATCCGTTCGATGGCCACGACAAGCATGTCTTTGATCTGGATCGGCGTCAAAGCGGAGTCCGCTTGCAGCTCGTAATACCGCCTGACGTTGGCACCTGGATTCTGTTCGCTACGAGCAGCCTGCACGGGGATCGTTGCCCCGAAAATTGACCTCAACTCGCGCGCCATGTCATCAGGCCGAGGTACGAGAGACTGGTCCGGCCAGCCGCCGCTCACAGACAGCATGAGGATGTACCGCTCTTGGCCAACCGGGAGTGCCATGGCGCTTCTTTCCCAGAGGCCGTCAGGACTGGGGTCGTTCCTCAGAGAAAACGGGAACGAACCGGTAGCCTCGTCCGGGCTCCGTGGCGATGAATCTGGGCTTCCGCCAATCGTTCTGCAATTTAGCGCGCAGGTTCCGGATGTGGCGGTCGACCGTGTTGCTCTCGGCGACGTAGTCGACGCCCCAGATGGCATCCATGATCTCATCCCGTGTCAGCACCCGGCCTGCGTTGGCTGCCAGGAGGTAGAGCAAGCTCTGCTCTAGCGGCGTGAGGTGCAGATCCGAGGTTCCGGCCCGGATTTTCCGGTTGAGAATGTCAATCTCGATCTCTCCCAGCTTGATCACTGGCGTGAAGGCCATCGACCGGCCATAGGTTCGTCGCGTGATGGCAAGCACCCGCGCAAGCAATTCTTCGGGCGAGAACGGGACGGTCATGATGTCATCAACGCCCTGGTCGAAGGCCACCAGCTTGGTCTGCAGATCGCCCCGGCGGGTGAGCGCGAGCACAGGGATGTGGGGGCCGCTGGCTCCCTGCGTCTGCTCCACGATCCGACCGCCCCCGATGTCCATATCGATGATGGCAATGTGCGGATGCCATTTCTGAAGGAGGGACGCCGCCTCCTGGACGTCGAGCGCGGTGCGCGTCTCGTACACGCCGTGGTTCAGGGTGAACACGAGGACCTCGGCAACCAGAGGCTGATCAAGCATGACCAGGACGCGGGCAGGTCCGCGTTTTGGGAGGCTGGGAGGGGCGTTCATCTGCTTTTCTCAGCTCCGGAGGGCTATTCTACCACGCAGTCATGAAGATTCCCTCATGACGGATCGCTCATGACATGAGAAACGAAAGCGGCTAGAGTTCTGTTACGCCCCCTCGGTCCGCTCGGGGTCGAGGGCCCGCGGCGTGGCGAGCCAGATGGAACTCGCAATGAACTGGTACACGGAGCGGTGCCCGATCTGTCGTGGCAGCTTGCACGATGACCTCGACGACAAAGGATGGGTCACCTGCTTTTCGTGCGGGCGCTCGTTCACGGCGCACGACGTGCGCCCCGTCGGCTTGGCCCAAGCGGCGTTCGTCCAGGTTGCAGACGCGCCAGCAGTGAAGGGGGTGGTCGCTCTCACCTGAAGACCCATGCAGGTTTCATGGCCGCCGGCGTACAGTTCCCCTGGCCACCCCCGTGCAGGTTTGGTGGCCGCCGGCGTACAGTTCTCAGTGGCCATTGACACGCCGCCCGTTAAACCCACACAGCGGGTGCGGAATCCTTCACAGGCGACCAATATATGCGACCACCCGCCGCCGCTCGGGTGCTTGCCGGAAAGGACGGACGTATGACACATCGCCTCTTGCTGACTCTGCTATTCACGATTGGAGGCCTGATCGCCTCGCTCGGGACGGCGGCGGCGCAGACCGCCACCCCGACCGACACGCCCACACCCACCGTGGCTGCGACGTCCACGAGCACGCCGACAGTCGGGGCGACGGTCACGGCAACGCCGACCGCTACGGCGTCGCCCACCGGGACGCTGATACCGGCAGTCTTGCCGGACCTCACGATAACGAAGGTCGAGTCAACCGATTTCGTCCTGACGGGGGACTTGCTGACCTATACCATCACCGTCACGAACTCCATCGCGTCCGGACCGACGTCCAACGCCACCACTATGACGGACGAGATTCCGGCCGGCACGGCCCTCGTCAACTTGAGCGGGCTGGGGTGCACGACGTTTGGGAACGTGGTGAGCTGCGCGGTGCCTCCGCTGGCGCCGGGCCAGAGCCAGGTCTACACCATCGTTGTCGAGGTCACGGGGTTCAGCGGCACCACTATAACGAACCTCGCGCGCGTCGACGAGCCCACCAATCTGGTGGTCGAGCTGAACGAGGCCAACAACTCCGCGGCTGCCTTCACGCCTATCGTTGGGCCTGGGCCCACCAACACGCCGGTTCCCCCCGCCCCGACGGTAGTGCCACCTCCGGAGCCGGTCCCACCAGCACCGACGGTGGTGCCGCCGCCCACCGGTACCGTGTGGGCCCGCATCCTGTCCCCGATGCAGACCTACTCCACGACGGACGATCCGTTGTGGATCGCGCAGCCCGGTGAGCTCTACTGGGTCATGCGCCAAGAGGGCGGCTGGATCCTGGGTGTGTGGGAAGGGGATACACGCGCGTGGGCCGTTTGGTTCCGGGCTGATGGAGTCGATCTCTTAACCCTCGATCGAGTTCCGCCCCCGGAGGCCGGCCAGCTTTGGCTGGTGATCTTCCAACCAGTGCAGACCTACTCGTTGACTATGACTCCGTTGTGGGTCGCCATGCCCGGCGAGTGGTACCAGGTCCTGCTCCGCGAGGGCGGCTGGGTGCTCGGCCGCTGGGAGGGCGACCCGCCCGAGCTCGCCGTGTGGATGCCGGAGGGGCCTCAAATGGAGTTCGCTACCTTCGACCTACCGCATTAGGTGAGCTGGGCGGCGATAGGTGTCGGCCTTGGTGCTCCTACAGCGCCAGGCCGACACCTATCGCCTCGGGATCGGAGCCGGCGAAAAAAGACGCCGCGCTCCTGGTCGATCTGACAGATGCAGGCGGCCCACCGACTGCATTCTCCCTCGATCTCCAAGCTGAGCCTCCGTCTGTGGGTCCATCCGGCCCGACCCTAGTTTCCTTGCCGCCGCTGTCACAGGGCTTCCTCCATGCGTCAGCGGCCGCTGCTGCGTTATATGTAGTGTGAGGGTGCGGAATCCGCCAATGCCCGCACTGTACGAGGCCACTTGCCGCCTGGCGAGGTGCTGGCTGGAAAGGACCGACGCAATCACACGTCGCCTTCTGATCACTCTGGTGTTCGCTATCGGAGGCCTGATCGCCTCGGTCGGCGGACTGATGGCGGCTCCCTTGGATGCGCCACCTTATCAGGCGTCGGCGACGCAGACGGCGGTGGCCCTCACGCAGACGGCAGGTGTGCGGACGCTTACCCCCACGGTTTTGGCCACTCCGACCGTGACTCCCACCGGGGTGGTGACCGCGACCATGACTCCGACGTGGAGTAGCACGCCAACATCGATAGCGACCCCCGCGGTCACGGGCACACTGACCGCGACTCCCTCGCCGACCAGCACGCCGACCGTGACGGCGCCACCCACGGCGATGTCAACGCCAGCTGTTTTGCCAGACCTCACGATAACGCAGGTCGACTCACCAGTGGCCCTGACGGGAGACCTGCTTACCTACACCATCACCGTGACGAACGGCATCGCGTCCGGCCCGAGCTCCAATGCCACCACCATGACGGACGAGATTCCAGCCGGTACCGTCTTCGGCAGCGTTAGCGGGCTGGGGTGTACGACAGTGGGGAATCTGGTGAGCTGTTCGGTGCCTCCGCTAGCGCCAGGGCAGATCCAGGTCTATGCCATCGTTGTTCAGGTCACGGGGATCAGCGGCACCAGCATCACGAACGTCGCGCGCGTCGATGAGCCCGTCAATCTGGTGATCGAGCTGAATGAGACCAACAATTCGGCGGGTGTGACCACGCTCATCGTTGGACCACCTGCCACCAGCACGCCGGCTCCCCCCGCGACCGCGATGCCCTTCGTCCCCTCGGAGCCGCCAATCCCGGCCCTGCCGCTACCACCCGTGGTGCAACCGCCGGTGGCGCAACCGCAGCCCCCCGACAACATCTGGGCTCGCATCCTGTTCCCTGTACAGGCGTACTCCACCAGCGACGCTCCCCTTTGGATCGCGCAGCCCGGGGAGTTCTACTGGGTTATGCGCCAGGAGGGCAGTTGGATCCTCGCTGTGTGGGAGGGCGACACGTGTGTGTGGGCGGTCTGGATCCGGGCGGATGGAGTTGAGCTCATAACCCTCAACCGTCGGCCACCCCCGGACGCGCGCGCGCTGTGGGTGCTCATCTTCGGCGAGGTGCGGACCTACTCATTGACGCTTGCCCCCCTGTGGGTCGCCTCGCCCGGCGAGTGGTATGAGGTGATCCGGCGCGAAGACGGTTGGACGCTCGGGCGCTGGGAGGGCGACCCGCCGAATCTCGCCGTGTGGATACCAGAGGGGCCCCACCTCGACTTCGCTACCTTCGACGTTTGGTATTAGGCAAGCAATGTCGGGACTTGGCGCGGCCCCTTGATCACAGTGCTAGCGCCACCCCATCGCCGCGTGGGTCGGCACCCGCTAGAAACACGCCGCGCTCCCGGTCGATCTGAACGATGCACGCCGTTCCGAGCGCGAAGTCGAAGTCATCGGCGGGCACGACAGGATGGCCCATCGATTCCAGCCGTGCTCGCGTCTCTTCCGAGAACCGGCTCTCAAGGGCCAGTTTACCGTCGGCCGGGCCTACCGCCTGTGGCTCCACCGACCAGCGCGGAGCGTCGAGCGCCTCTTGTGGGTCCATACCGAACTCCAGCAGGTTGCACCCCAGCTGCAGCATGGTGAACGGCTGGCCGTCGCCCCCGCGGGTCCCGTAGACATACGCTGGCCTGCCATCCCGCAAGGCCATCGCCGGCGAGAGCGTGTGGCGGGGTCGCTTGCCCGGTGCGATCTGGTTCGGATCGCCGTCCTCAATGCCGAAGTCGCGCCCGCGGTCGTTCAGCATGATGCCTGCCTCCGGCACCATGAGGCCGGAGCCGAAACCCTGTCTCAGGCTTTGGATCATGGAGACGGCGTTGCCGTCCCGGTCGGCGGCGCACAGGTACACCGTGTCACCAGCGGCGACTCCTACCGCGGGGGCGGTGGCGCGATCGAGCTGCAATTGGGCACGCCCTGCCGCGGCGTGCTCGCGCGAGGTGAGCCGAGGCACCGGCACCTCGACAAAAGCGGGATCGGCTATGGAGTGGCGCTCGCGGAATGCGTACTTCATGGCCTCCACTTGCAGATGTGTGGCCCGTGCGCCCTGTGCTTCGCCCAACTCCAGGGTGTCGAGGACCGCGAGAGCCATGAGATGGAGCAGCGCCTGGCTGTTCGGGGGTACGGCGCAGACCTCGTAGCCGTTGAACTCCACCCTGGCGGGCTCTACCCATTCGCTGGAGTGTGCCGCGATGTCCTCCGGAGTATGGTGGCCGCCGACGGACTCCAGGAAGCGCCCTATGCGCTGGCCGATTGCGCCGTCGTACATCACGTCAGGGCCACTCTCCGCTATCTGCCGGAGCGTCGCCGCCAGAGCGGGCTGACGCACCACGTTGCCGGGCGCGGGGAGCACGCCGCCCGGGGCGAACGTGTCGCGCGCGGGCTCATTCAGGTGCCGTAGTCCGGAGCGGATCGCGTTCGTGAGGTGGCGGCCTGCGGGGAAGCCCTCCTGGGCGAAGCCGATGGCAGGTTGGAGCAGTGCTCTCAGGTCTCGGGTGCCGAAGCGCTCCAGGGCCATATGCCATCCGTTAACGCAGCCGGGCGTTACGACGCTCAACGGGCCTTTCTCCGGCAACTGGCTATACCCGGCGGCTCGCACGAACTCGTGTGTCGCCTTGGAACCCGCCCGCCCGCTGGCGTTGAGGACAATCGGACGCTCTCCGTCTTTGGGATAGATGACGGTGAAGAGGTCGCCGCCGACGCCACACATCTGCGGCCACACCACGCCCAGCACTGCGCACGCAGTGACGCACGCGTCCAGCGCATTGCCGCCATCTTGCAGGATCCGCAAGCCAGCGGCTGAAGCCAGGTAGTGGGGTGTGGAGATGGCGCCGTTGAGGCCCATGGCCGTCGCCCGCGTGAGCGTCACTAGTCCCTCCCTGATCCGTCGTTTCCTGGGGGCAGCGGCGGCTATTGTACGGCCCGGCGGTCCGCCGCGCGACCGGAGTACCATTAGGGTGGTGGCGAAAGGCAGCGCCGGGTATTGCCTGCGCATCCTGCGTCACACGGCGTGGCCCGCCGCGGGCGTTCGTCGACGGAGGCCGTTTTGGACGACGATCAGTTGGGCGTACCCAAGCCTCAGCCAGGTCCGCCGACGGGCATGGAGGAATCGCTTCCTGCGATCCCGCTGCCGGAGGCGGTGGTGCTGCCGGGGATGATCGTCCCGCTCCACCTCGAGACGTGGGCTTATACGCGCGCCGTCGAGGTCGCCATGCTCGCGGACAGGCGGATCTTTCTCGTGCCGCGCCGCAGCCACGAGGAGGGAACCAGCCCGGAATCGCTGGGTCGCATCGGCGTGACCGCTATGGTGGAGGAGTCGCGGCCCTCGCGGCGCGGGGGCCAGCGCGTCGTCGTGCGGGGCATTCAGCGTAGCGAGCTGAATTCTATTGTCCATGAGGAGCCCTACCTCCAGGTAACGTGCGAGCCGTGCCCGGACCCGGCGTTCGATGGGGCGGAGGTCCAGGAGCTCATGCACCAGCTCCTGGCGGTCATCGAGAACCTGGTGGAGCTGAACCCCAACGTGCCCTCCGAAGTGCTGCGCTACGTTCGTGGCATTCAGGATCCGGGGGTGCTGGCCGACCACGCGGCCTACTCCCCCGAGTACACCTTCGAGCAGCGCCTTCGCATTCTGGAGACTCTGGACCCTGTGGAGCGCTTGCGAGTCGCTTTCGAATTCACACGAGGCCACCTGGAGATCGCGCAGCTCCGAAGCAAGATCCGGGAGGACGTGAAGGCGGGCGTCGACAAGGCGCAGCGGGAGTTCTTCCTGCGTGAGCAGCTTCGGGCCATTCAGCGGGAGCTGGGCGAGAGCGACGCCGAGTCAGCGGTGGCGGATGAGCTCCGGGCGAAGATCGAGGCCGCCGGCATGCCGCCGGCGGCGAAAGAGAAGGCGCTGGGGGAGCTGGACCGCCTGAAGATCGTGGGCATGCATTCGGCCGAGCAGGGTGTCATTCGGACGTATCTCGAATGGCTCACCGAGCTGCCGTGGTCGGCCGCGACTGAGGACCACCTGGACATCGCCGGGGCCGCCCGGGTCCTGGACGAGGACCATTACGGGTTGGAGAAGGTGAAGGAGCGCATCCTCGAGTACATCGCGGTCCGGGGGCTGGCCGGCACCAAGATGCGGAGCCCGATCCTCTGCTTCGTCGGGCCGCCCGGCGTCGGCAAGACGTCCCTCGGCCGATCCATCGCACGCGCTCTGGGGCGCAACTTCTGGCGCACCAGTCTCGGCGGCGTGCGCGACGAGGCAGAAATCCGAGGCCATCGCCGCACCTACGTTGGCGCGCTGCCGGGGCGCATCATCCAGGGGATCCGCAACGCAAAGAGCAGCAACCCGGTATTCATGTTGGACGAGATCGACAAGGTGGGCGCCGACTTTCGCGGCGACCCATCGGCGGCTCTCCTGGAGGTTCTGGACCCTGAACAGAACCACGCCTTCAGCGATCATTATCTGGAGGTCGCCTTCGACCTCTCCAACGTCATTTTCATCCTGACCGCCAATTTGCTGGACACGGTGCCACCCGCGCTCCGCGACCGCATGGAGGTCATCGCGATCACAGGCTACACCGACGACGAGAAGATCCAGATCGCGCGGCGCTTCCTCGTTCCCAAGCAAATCGAAGCGCATGGGCTCGTGCCCGAGCAGTTCGCTTTCGAGGAGGACACGCTTCACTCGATCGTCACGGCGTACACGCGTGAGGCCGGCGTGCGAAACCTGGAGCGCGAAATCGCCAATCTATGTCGAAAGGTGGCACGCAAGATCGTGGGCGAGGAGATCGAGACGGCGACACTGCGGCCAGACGATCTCGTCGAGTATCTGGGGCCCGAGAAGTTCAGCTTCAACCTGGCCGAAGAGCTAGACCAGATCGGAGTCGCCACCGGCGTGGCGTGGACGGAAACGGGTGGTGAGCTGCTGTCGATCGAGGTGAGCATCATGGAGGGCAAGGGTGAGCCGGTTCTCACGGGCAGCCTGGGACAGGTCATGCAGGAGTCGGCTCGGGCGGGCCTAACCTATGCGCGCGCTAACGCGCGGCGATTCGGCATCGACCCGGCGTTTTTCGACACCCACATGCTGCACGTCCACGTACCCGCGGGCGCGGTGCCCAAGGATGGCCCCTCCGCCGGGATCGCGCTGACGACCGCCCTGATCTCCGCTCTCACGTCGCGCCCGGTGCGAAAGGATGTGGCGATGACTGGCGAGGTGACGCTGCGCGGGCGCGTGCTCCCCATCGGGGGGCTCAAGGAAAAAATGCTGGCGGCGCACCGCGCGGGCATTACCACCTTCTTGCTCCCGAAGAAGAACGCGAAGGACCTGGTCGAGCTCCCCGAGAAGGTGCGCGAGATGGAGATCGTCCAGGTCGAGCGCGTGGAAGAAGTGCTCGACCTGGCATTGGTTGGAGGAACACCGGGCGGTGAGGCGAAGACGAACGGACGGGCCCCGCGTCCGAGGAGGGCGGCGACGCCCAGACGCAGCATCCTGGAGCTTAAGGGGCTCGGCAAGGAAATCTGGGGCGGCGTCGACCCCCAAGAGTACATCGACGAGGAGCGCGCGTCCTGGGGTGGGTAGATGAACTTCGAGGCCAGATCGTCGGAGTCGATAGCCCACCGTTCATCTACTTCATCGAACAAGAGTCGCCAAGGTACCTCGAACTCGTAAATCCCTTTTTCGAAGCTGTGGATCGCGGGGAACTCACCGCGATCACGTCGATGCTTACCTTGATGGAAGTGTTGGTCAAACCTTTCCGTGAGCAGAATGAGCCGCTCGCTCAAGAGTACCGCGACCTCCTGCTCAACTCGCGAGGCCTGTCCGCGATCGCTGCGTCCGGCGAAGTGTTGGAGGAAGCGGCCCGGCTCCGAGCAGTCTACACGCGCCTTCGGCCGCCGGACGCGATTCAGCTGGCGACGGCGAAGGTAGGTGGAGCGGGATTCTTTTTAACCAACGACAGGCGTCTGCCGTCGTTGCCGGAGCTAACGAACCTCCTCCTGGACGACTTACAGCCAGGTTGAACTTGGCCGAACAGATGGAGTCATGGTGGGGAGAAACGAGGGGCCCGGCCGCGCGGCGGCCGGGCCCTCTGGTGTCCGATGGCGTTGTGACGGCTACCGGGCTCCGACCGCGGCGAGCGCCTCCACCGGCGGGCGGTACTTCTCGCACAGCTGGGCCCAGCCCTTCGACCGCTGGATCGCCTTCTCCAGCGAGTCGGGCTTTACCACAACGAACGGCGGGCGGTTCGGGCCCAGGTTCATATAGCCCGCGTGGGTAGCTCCCAGCTTGCGCGCGTTGTCCTGCGGTCCGCCGAAGTCGTTGGCGCCGCTGCTCAGCGCCTGGATCTCGCGCAGGACCTGCTTGGCGGCCTCCGCGTCTCCCTCGTCCACCGCGTCACGCAGGCGGATGAGGGGCCACGGGCCCATGGAAACGTCGGTCGACCAGAGGCCGCGCGCACCCAGCTCTCCGTACGGGTAGTACTGCATCTGGTTCACGAAGACGCTGATCTTCCTTTGGACCACGTCCATGAGGCGAATGAACTCCAGCGGGCTGCGATGGCTGTCCTTCATGCTGACGATCTGTCGCTTCTCGACCAGACGGTTGAACGCAGCGACAGGGATGTGGATGTTGTGCAAGGGCGGATTGTGGTAGATCTGGATTGACATGTCGGAGAACATGCCCGCGATGTCATGGTAGAACTGGACCGCGTTGTCCACCGTGGGCGGGTAGTAGAACGGCACCCCGGTGAAGATGCCCTCGGCCCCCACGTCGCGGGCGAAGCGGATCTTCCTTACGACCTCGCGGCTGTTGAGGCTGGTGACACCGATCATCACCGGCACGCGCTTGTTCACGATCTCGACCGTCGCCTTGGTCAGAGTCTGGAACTCTTCCCACAACAGCGTGTGGCACTCGCCGTAGCTTCCCATCATGGAGACGACGTTGACGCCGTCTCTGATCAGTTTGTTGAGGCCGTCGCGCAAGTTGTCGACGTCGACGGTGTCCGTCGAGTCCAGGCGCGTTGCGTCGGGTGTTGCAAAGGCCGGTACCATGGCGTTGAGACCGTGGAGATCGTCGGGTGTGTACACTGCTCGCCCCCTTCAGGAGTCGTATTGGTGCGCTCGCCATCGGCGAGTATATGCCGTAGGTTGGGCTCGGTCAATCGCCGGCTGCGCCGTGGGACCAGGCGTGCGGGATGCACTCTCCCAAGGCGCGCCTAACGGATCAGCAGATGAGCCGGGAACAAATCCTCCACCATCAGCTGCCGATCGGTCAGGTGCTGATGGTTGAACACGTCACCCAGGAGCAGCTCGATCACCTGCCGATTCGGCTCGACGCCATACGGGTACGGATCGAAGCCGAAGGTCGCGCGGATCTCCTCGGGCTTGCCACCAAAGACCGGCCGGTCCGTCGGGCTCTCGATCATCTCATTCAGGCCGGCCTGCTTCGAATCGCGAAAGGCCTCGGATAGCTCGTCGTACGTGTACCGATCTTGTGCGATCTCCTCTTTCAACACGACCAGGTGGATGATGGGGAAGATGCTGGTTCTACGGTAGTACTGCAGCTGAACCCTGGCCGGGTCCGAGAATAGGCGCCGCACACCCTCCTCGTGGCCGTCGCCGCTCAGCCCGTTGCCGTTGGTCAGAAACGCCACGTCGACCTCTCGTGCCTTCAGGAGGACGAGCGCGTCGCGCCCGCTCGTGTCGAGCTGCACCTCGGCCTGGGGCTTCGGCAAGCGATCCCATCGCTCGGGCTGGGTAGTAACCCAGCTTATCTCGGTCTGCTTGACGCCATACTGGCTATTCAGAATGACCCGATGCCAGATGAAGGCGGTCATCCAGAACTGACCGATGGCCCCGCGCGTGCCCCGGAGGTCTTTGGGCTCCTGGATCGGCGAGTCCTCGTGTACAACGATCGCGGGCTGCAGAAAACGGCGGCCGGGGAAAGTCGGCAGCGCCAGGATCGGGACCCCAAGATCGCGGGCGCGCGTAAAGGTGCCGAAGGACATCTCGGCGACGTCCAGGTCGAGGGCAACCATGCGCTTCGAGTTCTCTTCGATGATCTGCGAAGTGGTCTTCCGGCTGTTGTCCTCGATATCCAGCTCGATGCCCCGAGGCCGAGCGGTGCCGTCGATCACGTCCTTCGTCAGCGGCGAAGGCACCAGAGATGTTCGAAGCGCACACATACGGTCACTCCCAATTCAGGATGGCCCATCATCGTCGGCGCCCGCTAGTGTCGGGGCAGCGCGCGGCCCGGTCAAGCACGTTCTACAGGGCCTACGCCCCGAGCCCTGCGCGCAGGCGGCTGGGTATCATCGTGGGTACGCTCTCGTTAAGCAGAGGCGGGGCGCCAAGGGGGTGGCTCCTAAGGTGAGTTCGGTGTGCCGTGGCTCGCGCGGCCGGGCCGCTCGACGCGTCTCAGGGTGCTGGGTAGCGGGCGCGTGGGCGGTGTGCTGCCTCGTAGCCGTGGCTATAGTTTTTCCCGGTTTTCTGATTGCCGTCGACCACCACGGGGCCGAGCGCATCGGCTCGCACGAGCACGTGGCGCCCTCGCGCTCGATCGACCAGAACCACAGCCACGGTTTCGAGCGCGCCCATACCCACGAGAATGGCCCTCCGTTGGCCGACGGGATCGCGCCAGCCCTGGTGCGCGGGAACCCCTTAGCCCCGTTGCCGGCATCGTCCTCGCCATCGACGATCGCGCTCCCGCTCGTCGTCGCCATTCTGGCCTTGTCGATCTTCAGGAGTACCGTGGTCACCAGGCGGAGCGCGCTGGCCAACCAGGCGACCTTCGCCCCGCCGACGCGTCCGCCCTCCTCTCGCTGCGCTGCCGTAGCCGGCTGACTCGGCCTCGGTGGGGCCGAGCTGAAAGGAGAGAGGAGGAGCCCATGGGTTCCGTTGCTACCTGTTGGCGTTCCCTAGTGGGGTATTTGTGTGTGCATGGCCATTCGTCCGGTAGGGGAGGGGCTTGTCCCCTCCCGCCCGGCGACACGAGAGCCAGCGACACGGCGGGGGACAAGCCCCCGCCCTACCGGAGCGGCGGAATGGACCCAATGGCGCCATCCGTGACAACTGGCGCCCTGGCACGCGTTGTCGCGGTGCTCGTCGCGGCCGTTGCGCTCGTGCCCGCGCCGGCGCTCGCTCACGAGCGCCGCGAAGTTGGAAAGTACGTCCTGGTGGTCGGCTTCAACGACGAGCCGGCCCTGCAGGGCGAGCCCAACGGGGCGCAGATCACCGTCTCAGTGCCGTCGGAGGGAGATCGCCGGGTGGAGGGCCTCGCTGAGTCGCTGAAGGTCGGCGTGGCGGCGGGCGGGGGCCAGCCGCGAGACTTCCCGCTGCGCGCCGTCTTCGGCCAGCCCGGCCGCTACGTGGCCGACTTCATTCCCACGCGCCCCGGCGCGTACATCTTCAGCTTCTCAGGGTCGATCGAGGGGACCGCGCTCAGTGAGCGCTTCGAGTCCGGCCCGGCCCGATTCGATGAGGTGAAGGCGGTAGAAGCAATGCAGTTCCCGGAGACTGTGCCCCCCGGGAACGAGGTGGCGCGGGTGGCGCGTGGCGCAAGCGAACGCGCCGCGGCCGCGGAAGCCGCCGCGGAGGGCGCCCGTGGCCTCGCGATAGCGGGGCTAGCTGTGGGCATGCTCGGCATCCTGGTCGCAATAGCCGCGGTCATTATAGGTCGAAGGCCCGCGGGTCCGGCGCCGAGTGCACGTTAGTCGGGCGTCGCGTAGATTCGTGACCCCTTCACGGAGGAGGACTTCACCCTCACCCTCGCCCTCCCCCGTCGAGGGGGAGGGAAGAAAGCCCCCTCACCCTTTGAGGGGGAGGGTTGGGGAGGGGGGTCATCAACTTCCTATACCTCGCAGGCTGCTGAAAGCCCCGCTCGCCCTGAGCTTGTCGAAGGGCCCCAGGTGGTTCGACAGGCTCACCACGAGCGGACCCAACCTTTTTCAGCAGCCTGCTAATCCCGGGCGCGGGCGTCGGCGGCGGCTGCCAATTGCCGGCGCCCTGCTCGGCGCGATGCTCATCGTCGGGCTCGCTCAGCCGGGGATAGCTGGCGCTCACGCCGAGCTGGCCCGCGCGGAACCCGCCGGGGACGGCATCGTGGAGGCCTCGCCCACGCGAGTCACCCTCTGGTTCACCGAGGAGCCTGAGCTGCGGTTCAGCGAGATCCAGGTGCTGGATCGCAATCTGAGGCGGGTCGACCGCGGCGACCTTCGGACCGACCCCGTGGACCGGCTCGCGTTGGCGATTGGCATGGCGGAGACGGCTCCGGGCACCTACACGGTGCTCTGGAAGGTGCTCTCGAAGGTCGACGGGCACGTGACCCGCGGCGCTTTTGCCTTCACCGTTGGGCTCGACCAGACCCCCACCGGGCTCGCGCTTGGCGTGGAATCGGGCAGTGGGTCGAGCGCGACGCCGGAGCGAGTCGCCGTCCGACTGCTCACCTACATCGGGCTCGCTGCCCTTCTAGGCTTCTTCCCCTTCGTCTGGTGGGTGCTCCTGCCAGCGCTGGGGGCGGGAGGCGCGCGCGGCATGAGCGCCGCGCGGCTCCTGCGCCACCTGACGGCGGTCGCGGCCGCGGGCTGGCTGATGGCGGCGCTCGCCGCCGTGGGCGCCCTCATCCTGCATGCCGCCGAGGCGTATGGCGTTTCGCTCGCCGAGGCTGCAGCCGGTCGAGCCCTGGCGATCGCCTTCGATACGCGTTTTGGCCTGCTGTGGTGGGCGAGGGTGGCGCTGCTCCTGGGCCTGGGCGCGCTCCTCGTGCTCGGGCGCCGACGCGGCTGGTCGGCGCCCATACTCGGTGGCGGTTGCCTGCTCGCCGTGGGTGTGCTCCTGATCCACGCGCTGGGAAGCCACGGCGCGGCCGCCGCGGACGCGGCGGCCCTCGCCGTGGCGTTCGACCTGGTCCATCTGGTGGCCGTGGCCGCCTGGGTCGGCGGCCTCGGCCATCTCCTGATCGCGCTCTGGGGGCTGGTCCGTGGTCCCGACGCGAGCGAGGGCGCACGCGTCGCAGCGCGCCTTGTCCCGCGCTTCTCGGCCATCGCGATTATCAGCGTAGCGGCGCTCGTGCTGACCGGCGCGTACCAGTCGTGGCTCCACGTCGGCAGCGTCGCCGCCTTGCTGACCACCGAGTACGGCCGGGCGCTCCTCGCGAAGCTCATTCTGGTGGCGCCGCTCGTCGGCCTGGGCACGATCAACCTTCTGGTGTTGCGCCGTCGGCTCGAGGGCGCCGTGCACCGGGGAGCCCAGGCGACGGTGGCTCGACGCCTTGGGCAGACGGTGGCGGGCGAGGTTGGGCTCGCGTTGGCCGTTCTGACCATCGTGGGTATTCTGGCCAATGCCGAGCCCGGGCGCGTCGCCGTCCTGGCTCAGGGCATCGAGAGGACAGCGGCTGCTGAGGACCTTCAGGCCAGCTTGCGCGTGCAGCCCGGCGTGGCCGGCGCCAATCGCTTCGACGCCCATCTCACGGATCGCCGGGGCGACCCCATTGTCGACGCCGAGAAGGTGGCGCTGCGGTTCACCATGGCCACCATGGACATGGGCGAGAGCGAGCTGGTGGCCTACCACCGTGGCGATGGCCACTATGTGGCACAAGGCGGGCCGCTCATCATGGAGGGGTCATGGCGCGTCGAGGCCGTAGTGCGCCGTGCCGGCCGTGAGGATGCGCGGCCGGCCTTCGACGTGCCCGTGGCCTCCGCGCTCGCCGGCACGGCCCCGGGTGCGCCTCCCATTGGGGAGGGCAGGCTGCTCGTCGGTGTCGAGCTCCTGGTCGTCGGCGTCGGAGCGCTGGCCTTCGCCCTCTGGGCGGCGCCGCGCCGTCGAGGCGCCCTCCCCGTGGCAGTGCCCATCGGCGTTGTGGCGATCGTGGCGGGCAGTCTGATAGCGGGGAGCGGCGCCGCGGCCCTGTCCGCGACGGTGCGCAATCCGATCCCACCGACCCGGGAGTCGGTCCAACACGGGAGAGAGATCTACGTCGATCGCTGCGCCGTGTGCCATGGGGCCGGCGGCCGGGGCGATGGCCCCGCGGCTGTCACGCTCCAGCCACGGCCGGCCGACTTCCGCGTCCACCTCGCGGCCGGGCATACAGAGGCCCAGCTCTTCGACTGGCTCAGCAACGGCTTCCCAGGAACCGCGATGCCGGCTTTCCGGAACGATCTCACCGTCGAGGACCGCTGGCACGTGCTGAACTACATCCAGGTCAGCTTCGGGCCCGGCAGGCCGCAGCCGACGCCTGGCCCGCCGGCTGGGTAACAGGCGCCACCAAGTGGTGACCACCAGTTCCTAAGAAGGGGAGTCATCGAAGACATTCTGGAAAGCCACTGGCGGACGAGTTCCAGTCAGCGCGATCGGTTGTTGGCTCCCCTGGTCGTGACAGCTCAGGGCCCGAAATGCACGTAACGCGGCTGGACATTCGCGCGGCCCGTGCCGCCCTGCAGCGTATAGCCCGACGCCGCCCAACTGTCGGCGCGCGAAGGATGTGCACGGCAAGAGAGATAGTCGCCCCAGGTGCCGGTCGGTGGTCCGTGACTCGAGGTTGCAGTGATCTGAGTGTCCCAGGAGTTGGCATTCCTCCAACCCACGACGTGAGCCGGATGCTGCTGGCTGGTGCCGGAGAACACGGAGATGCCAACCCGGCCCGAGCCACTCACGCCGGCCGCGGGATAGCCCCACGTGCCCACCTGGCTCCAGATGTCCGGCTCCTCGACGATGGTGCGCGCCTGTACGTCTACCACGGCCACCTTGACGTACGGTCGCGGCCGGCCCGCCTGCGGAGAAGCCATCCACATGAACCCGGCTCGGCTCCCAACGAGCCAGGCGCCGGTAATGCGCGAGTCCGCCCGCGCCAGCCAGTTGTTGCCGCCGGGCCCGGCCGCGTTGTACGGTCCGGCGCTCCAGGCGGACGTTCGCACATCGAACGATGTGATATTGCCTGCGGGCGGCCAGCGGAACACCCGCAGCGTGCGGCCGCCGTTGTGGCTGGCGAAATACATGTCCGTGGTGGCTCCTTGCGTCAACCGGAGCGAACCGTGACTCGTTGTGGTCCACCATTGGAATCCCAGGTTACCGCGCGCGGCGAGGTCTGCCAGCGGCATCCGGAAGGCGAAGGCGCGCAGCCAGTTGCCTCCCGAATCGAAGGCGTTGAACGTGACATAAAGGTGATTCGCGCTGAAGGTGGCGTCCGGATAGTCGAACCACATGTTTGTCCATTGAGGGTCGAGACCGGCTGGAGCGAAGTCCCACCAAGCCCAAGGTCCGTTGGAGTTGCGGGCGACGGCAATGCGAAAAACGTTGCCACCGCCGGACTCGATATATTGCAGAAGCCAGACCCAGATCTTACGGCCGGGTTCATACAGCGCCAGCTGGTCGCAGCAGAATCCGCCGGCAGCGGAAGGCAAGGCTGTGAAGGGGTCAATGTGAGTCCACGAATTGCCGGATGTTCCCGACCGGCTCGCGAACCAGTTTCCGGTCACGAAGACCTGTCGCCCCGCGGCAGCCACACTCGGCTCATCGACGCTTGACGTCTGCGTCGAAGTGGCAGCGTCATCCAGACCCACGTTCCGATAGATGGTGACCATCACAAATCTCCTTTGCCCGCCCCTCACCGAGGCTCAGTGGGCGGCTCCTCCGGCAGGGGTGGCTGATCGAAAGCCAGGGCCGGCGGTGCGCTCTCGGGAGGGACTGCCGGTCCCATTGCCTTGCGCCGCGGACTGATGTTGCGCTCGCGTTCGTCGAGGTCGGGCTGTGCGGCCGCTACTTCCGCCGCGGCGGCCGGACCACGCCTCCGGGGTGGCCGACGGCGCGCCGGCCCGGCAGAACCCGTGGTAACTTGTTCGTCAGGCATTGCCAAACCTCCCTTTGATTCCCGTGTTATGTTCGTTCGACCTGCGCGGGACGCGCTAGTGGGTCATTTGTCTTGGACATCGCCATTGCGCCAGTCCCGTCGTTCCGGTAGGGCGGGGGCTTGCCCCCCGCCGCGGCTCTCAACGCGGGCGCAGGCGGGAGGGGACAAGCCCCTCCCCTACCGGACGAAATAGCCGTGCTCGTGCTAACTGACCCACCTAGGGCTGTCGTCTACATTGTCATGCGCCCGGAACGCGCACGGATGGATGGAACTGTCGTGCTGACCCGACGGCGCGGCATCTCCCCGGGAGAACCTCTCGCCTGGCTCGGGGTGACATCAGGACCACCCGCGGCTACCAGGTCGGCGGAACTGGGTTATCGCGGGCCTCCTCGAGGGTGCTGACGCGACGGAACTGCTCTGGCGGCCGCGTTCGGTTGTCGGGGCCGACCTGGTCCATGTTCCAGTACAGCTCGATGTGGTACCCGTCCGGGTCGTCGAACGACACGTCGATGTTGCAGCCCGCTCCCTTGCGGCCCTCGCCCCTGACCTCGATGCCCTTGCGGGTCAGGAAGTCGCGAATCTCGAACAGCTCCTCCAGGCTCCCGACCTGCATGGCGAAGTGGGAGAGGCCGAGCTGATCGCGCGACGCCTGCGCGGCTGCCTCGCCGGCCGCGGCGGGCGCAATGGCGATGGTGTGGTGGTCGCCGCACGTGTTCATGAACACCATGCCGTTCTCGTTGACGTCCGAGACGCGGAAGTTGAGGATCTCGGTGTAGAAGCGGGTCGATCGCTCCACGTCGCGCACGCGGAACACAACGTGCCCCAGCTTGCGGATGTTGACCGGGCTCGTCTCCGTCGTCGTACCGGTTTGCTCCAGCGTCTGTGCCATGAGTTTCCTCCGTTTTCTGGTTATGAACGATGGTACCGCAACGTCATCGCAAGGTGAAGGCCAGAGCCTCGTCTACCCCCGACGCGCCGATGCTTCGCTCCGCTCCTCTGAATTGTCACCCTGAGCGACAGCGAAGGGTCTGCGGGCGCCGAAAACACGGGTCGAGGCTCGCAACTCGATGCCGACCCCAGATGCTTCGCCTGCGGCTCAGCATGACATATGGACCGTCTCTCTGCTGCCTCTTGCCTATGCCTCTTGCCTTGTCCCTCACGCCTTTAGCCTCGCGCCTCGCGCCTACCTCGTCAGATCCCATTCGTGGGCGTTGCGGCTGTACGTCCCGTAGATGCGGCCCGCTTCGGAGCCGCCCGCGAAGTCGTCCTCGAACGCCGTCACGCTCTTGCGCGCGAACACCACGGACACCTGGTAGTTCAGGAGCAAGATGGGCAGCTCCTCCAGCACCAGATCCTGGATCGTCTTGATCGCTTGGCCGCGGCCCTCCTCGCGCAGGTTTGTGCGGTACCCGTTGACGAGCCGCTCGTAGTCCTGGTTGCACCAGTGGCCGCGGTTGTTGCCGGAGAAACGGTTTTGGGGCGTCGGCTGCTCCGCGCACTCGAGGCGCGTCAGGATCGAGTCCTGGCTGCCGCGCGCAGTGATCTCGCCGCCGGGGAACTGCTGGCGGAACTGCGTGTCTCGGACGCGGGCTGCCGGCACGATGGAGATCTCGGCGTCGACCCCAACCTTACGCCACATGTCGGCGATGATGGCCGAGCGTTCCTCGTTGCCGGCGGTGTTGCGCGCCTCGACGCGCAAACGATCACCCGTGGCGTTGGCGAGCAGGCCGTCGGCGCCGCGGCGCCAGCCCGCTTGCTCGAGGAGCGCCGCGGAGCGGCTGCTGTCGTACGGGTAGCGCTGCTTCCACCCATCGCGCACGGACGCGTAGAGCGGGTTGTCCGGTGGCAGGAGCGCATGCGCCCCTTTGTCCGGGATGCCGCCGGAGATGACTTCTGCATAGGCGTCACGGTCGATGGCGTGGTAAAGGGCCTGGCGCACGCGCTTATCCTGCACGACGCTCTGGTAATCCGGCACCGTGGCGTCGAACTGGATACTGACGAACTGGGTGGTACCCGTGCCGAAATACACTTTGCCGCCGGCCTCGCGATCCCACCTGGCCTTCAAATCGATGGCATTCTCCACCTCGAGCACACCGTCGGACGCCAGGTCGATGGCGCCCGAGAGGGCGTTGGCCAGCGCCGTGTTGGGGTCGGCGAACTGCTTTACCACGATGCGATCGACCCGCGGGCGCCCCAGGAAATAGCCGTCCACAGCGTCGAAAACGGCCTCGACGCCGTGGGTGAACTCCACCAGTTTGAAGGGCCCCACGTGGACGTACTCGCTCGTCCAGTATGGCCGGGCCAGGAAGGCCAGGCTGTCTCGTTGCTCCTCCACAATGGCAACGTAGTCCGCCTCCAGCAGGTGGGCGGGGAGCGGCCAGAATGCTCGCAGCCCGATGGCGTCTGCCATGTAGTAGGGCTGCTTCCAGGTGATGACGAACGTATGGTCGTCAGGGGCGGAGGCCGTGTCCATCAGGCTCGATGGCCCGCGATCGATGATGGGAATCGCGGGGTTCTGGACCAGCCGATAGGTGAACAGGAGGTCCCTGGTGGTCAGCGGAGCGCCGTCGGCCCAGCGGACGTCATGGCGCAGCCGGTAGGTCGCCACCATCCGGCCGTCGTCGGTGATCCTGAGCCCGCCGTTGTCGAGAGAGGGGTGCTCCGCGAGCAGCCGAGGGATCGGGCGGCCGGTCGTCTTGTCCGACGTGAAGAGCGCCTGCGAGTGAATCTCGATGTAGGCGAGGCCGCCCCCCGAGGTCGTGCTGCTGCCGGCGACGGAGAACGCGTCCAGGATCGTGCGTAGGCCCATGTTGAGGACCTTGCGCTGGGCCTGTCCGCTCCCGCCGGTGGCGTCGTTCCCGGCGTCCTGTGCGCGCGGCGGTGGCGCGCAGCTCACCCCCACCAGCGCCACGAGTGCGAGCGGAACGAGGAAGCGATGGTAGAGAATCGGCGTAAGTCGATGGTTCATTCAGACCTCCGTTCGCGACCACGGTCACCTAGGGTGCTTTGGCCCTCCGCCGGGGCCGGGTCTCGGCCGGCCTCTGGTTCCGCGAAAACAGTCCCGGCCACTTGCTTGAGCTTGAGAGCCGCCTGGGTCGAGAACATTCCCACCAGGACGGCGAGAGCCGCGAAGCCGAACGGGCTCGTCTCCTGGACCGTGGCCTGCGGCGAGAAGAACCCGCCGCGAATGACGAGATAGAAGACGACAGCAAGTGTAGCGCCGACGAGTGGCAGCAGGACGTACATAGCCAACCAGCTTCGGACCAGCGACCGGTTCCCAACATACCAATACACGGAACGAAGCGCATGCACGAGGCCACCCAGGGCGCCGCTCAACGCCACCATGAGGAGCAGGCGAACCTCGGGGTTGACCGACACCGCCCAGTCGAAGGCGGGAAACAGGCTAGGCGCTCGACCCTGGCCCTCCGCCGGCGGCGGGAGAGGCCAGAACACCACCAGCCCGTATACCAGGACGAGAGACATCGCGACGAGGTACACGAGCAGAAGGATGATGCCCACGGGACCGACGAGGCTTCCGCCGGGGCCCTGGGGCGCGGGCCGCGTCGCATCGGAATCTGAAACGTCCTCCGCCATTGCCAACTCCTTCTTCAGACTCGTGCGCCTCCCCCCACAAAGACGGACTGAGGGGCAAGGTGTTCTCCCGCCCCCCCGACGGGGGAGGGATGGGGTGGTGACCGTCCACCCCAATATTCACGACAATTGACGCAGCAGCAAAGGGTACACCGTTCGGAAAGAACTGCTGGCGCACCCCAGGTCGATGTCGCGCACAGTTCCGCGGGAGAGGGAATCCAGGGTCAGAACCCCTGAGGCCCAGCCAGTTGGGGGCACGCCTTCTCGTAGCGCCGGTCGCCGAATATCTGTCGCCATTCCGCGAGCGTGAAGTTGCCGCTCGCGCGTTGGCAGGCATGTGCCCGCCACGATTGCACGTCGACGTCCCAAAGCCACACCGCGCCGTCGTCGCCGGCCGAAGCGAGCCGCTGCCCATCCGGGCTGAGCGCCACTCCCCGCACGGAGCCAGTATGACCGCGCAGTGGCTCCCCCACGGGTTGGCCGGTGGCGGCATCCCACAGCCGAACCGTGCTGTCGGCGCTGGCCGAGGCGAGCCGCTGCCCATCCGGGCTGAACGCCACGCCCCACACCCCGCTCGCATGGCCACGGAGCGGCTCCCCCACGGGTTGGCCGGTGGCGGCATCCCACAGCCGAACCGTGCTGTCGTCGCCGGCGGAGGCGAGCCGCTGCCCATCCGGGCTGAACGCCACGCCCAACACCCCGCTCGCATGGCCGCGGAGCGGCTCCCCCACGGGTTGGCCGGTGGCGGCATCCCACAGCTGCACCGTGCTGTCGAAGCTAGCCGAGGCGAGCCGCAGCCCATTCGGGCTGAAGACCACGCTGATCACCCAATTCGTATGGATGCGGAGTGGCTCTCCCAAGGGTTGGCCGGTGGCGGCATCCCAGAGCCGCACGGTGTTGTCCTGGCTGGCTGAGGCGAGCCGCTGCCCATCCGGACTGAATGCCACGCTAGACACCGGGTTGGTATGGCCGAGAAATGGCTCCCCCAGGGGTTGGCCGGTGGCGGCATCCCAGAGCCGCACGGTGCTGTCGGCGCTGGCCGAGGCCAGCTTCAGCCCATCCGGACTGAACGCCAGGCCGTACACCGTGCCCGCATGGCCACGGAGGGGCTCCCCCAGGGGCTGGCCCGTGGCGGCATCCCACAGCCGCACCGTACTGTCGGCGCCGGCCGAGGCGCGCCGCAGCCCATCCGGACTGAACGCCACGCCGTACACCGCGCCCGCATGAGCGCGGAGTGGTCCACCCAGGGGTTGGACGGCGGCCGCATGCCAGAGCCGCACCGTGCCGTCCGCACCGGCCGAGGCGAGCCCGTCTGGGCTGAACGCCACGCCGAACACCCCGCTTTTGTGGCCGACGAGTGGCTCTCCCAGGGGTCGGCCGTCGGCATTCCAGAGCCGCACTGTGCTGTCGGCGCCGGCCGTGGCGAGCCGCTGCCCATCCGGGCTGAACGCCACGCCCAACACCCCGCTCGCATGGCCGCGGAGCGGCTCCCCCACGGGTTGGCCGGTGGCGGCATTCCAGAGCCGCACCGTGCTGTCGACGCTGGCCGAGGCGAGCCGCAACCCGTCCGGGCTGAACGCCACGCCCCGCACGGCTCTCGTATGGCCGTGGAGTGACTCCCCCACGGGTTGGCCGCTGGCGGCATCCCAGAGCCGCACCGTGTTGTCGGCGCCGGCCGAGGCGAACCGCTGCCCATCCGGGCTGAACGCCACGCCCCACACCTCGCTCGTGTGGCCACGGAGGGGCTCTCCCAGGGGTTGGCCTGTGGCGGCATCCCAAAGCCGCACCGTGCTGTCGGCGCCGGCCGAGGCGACCCGCTGCCCATCCGGGCTGAACGCTACGCCCAACACCCAGCTAGTATGGCCGACGAGCGGTTTCCCCAGGGGTTGGCCTGTGGCGCCATCCCAAAGCCGGACCGTGCCGTCGGCGCCGGCCGAGGCGAGCCGCAGCCCGTCCCGGCTGAACGCCACGCCAAACACGGTTTCCGGATGGCCGTGGAGTGGCTCCCCCATGAGTTGGCCGGTCGCGGCATTCCAGAGCCTTACCGTCCTGTCGTCGCCGGCGGAGGCGAGGCGCTGCCCATCCGGGGTGAACGCTACGCCGTACGCAGGGCCCGCATGGCCCGGAAGTAGGGCTCGTAGCCACGGATTGTGAAGGACCGAAGCGAGCAGGCTGCTGCGCGCCTCGGCCGTGTCTCGTTCCCGCACCGCGGCTACGGCAAAGAGGGCGGCGAGATCCGGCCGATCGTCGAGATTGCTGCGTGCCTGCGTGGCTAACTGGCGGGAGACGGCAATGCTGCGCTGATCGACAGCCTCGGCTCTGGCGGTCTCAGCCGTGGCCCTGGCCGTCACGGCCGCTTTTTCCTGGGACTCGGCCCGGCCGCGCTGCTCCTCAGCAGTGGCCCAGGCGACCGCCGCCCCGACGGCCAGAAGCACGGCGATAGCGCCCACCACGGCCAGCGCCCCGGCAAGCCTACGGAACCGTGCCGCCGCCTCACGCTGCCGGCTCTCCCCCGCCCTCGCCTCCTGGGCGAGCCGTTGCGCTGCCTCCAGCTCCCGCTGTCGTGCTGCCGCAAGCTCCCGCTGGTGCTGTGCCTCCGCTTCCGCCCGCTGTCGCTGCGCCTCCGCTTCTGCCCGCAGCTCTTTCTCACGCTGCGCCGCCTCGGCGGCGAGTCGTGCTTCGCGCTCCCGCTGGTCCCTGTCCTGCTGATAGCGCCCGCGCCAGTCGAGAATCGCCGGGGCCAACACGTCGTGGTAGATCTCGTAGCGGATTGACCCGCCCGCTTGGTCTGACGCCGGCGCTGCCGCCCGCAGGATGCGCACGTCCCCCGAGAGCTTGCCCAGCATGGGCTCGAGCTGGGCCTGAGGCAGCCCCGAATACTCCGCGAGGTCCGACGCGGCGTGCGCGATCTTCGTTCCCGACGGCGTAACCAGGTAATGGAACACGCCCGCCGCGGCCAACTGCTCGTTGGGTGCCAGTGCATCCATAGCCTGGTCGAGGTGGGTCCGTACGATCCGCTCCGCTCCCCCGAGGCGGTTCAGCGTTGCTACGCGCAGCTCGCTCGACCCGGCGGTCATCTCCTCGTCCCAGAGGCGCGTCATGACGAGCTGAAGGAAAGGCGTTTCGACGCGGTCCTCGGCAGCCTCGTCTCTTACGGCCCCTCGTCCAGCCCCAAACTCTTCGATCTGGCCGGATCTGACCTGATCGAGCACCCGCTCGACCAGCCCCTCACCGATGCTCACGTCGCCCCCGGGGGACGTTCGCAGCCGGTTGTAGGCGTCCACCGGTTTCTCGATTGCCGCCCTCGCGGCGTCACGGCCGAGATGCTCGATGCGGAGGTAGTTGTCGAACAGAGTGGGGATGCGCCCCTCGAAGCGGTCCAGCCTGGCGAGGGAGTCTTCCCGGAGAGAGATGAGCATCCCAAGTCCCTCGGCGCCGCGTGCCAGCGCCCCGGGGAGCTGGGCGCCCAAAGCGTCGTCCTGCGGGTGATACGTGAAGTATTCCTCGAACTGATCGAGGATCAGTATCAGGCGCCGATCGAGAAGCTTGGCGCATTCATGGAGATAATCGCCGAGAGAGTCGTCTCTCGTTATGGCCGGGGCTGATCCCACGGCGCGTTCCGCCGCGGCCGCAACCGAGCTCTTGAGCTGGCCGAGCGCGTCAGTCTGCCAGCGGTCGAATACGACCACCAGGACATCGTCGCGCTCTCGCAGCTGACGCGCGGCTCCGGCGTGGAGGACGGATGATTTTCCGACGCCGCTGGCGCCGTAGAGGAGCGTGAGCGGAGCCGCGAACAGATTTGCGATCACGAGGCGCGTCTCGGTTTCGCGCCCGAAGAAGAAGTCCGCGTCGTCCTCCCCATAGGGGATCAGACCCCGATAAGGGGATGGCGGGCGAGCTAACGCCATGGGTGGGCTACGCCTTTGCGGACTTGAGCTGCTCGACGAACTGATCGATGGACATGTCGTACGTTTCCACCCCGCGCTCCTGCCAGAGTCGTTTCTCCAGGGGTGTAACCTGGGTTCGGATGGCCCAGGACTTGTTCTTGTGCTCCTTCCCTAGCTGTTTCACGGCTCGGTTCAAGACCACTCGCAAGTTCCAGTCACTGAGGCTATAGCCGAGGAACAGGAAGTGCCGTTTTTGAAACGGCTCGGCAAACACCGACGGAATTGCCCTCTGCCTCGCGTCGCGAGTCAGAAATTCGACGTAGTCGTTCTCCGTGATCACGTACTGGTCCCGCCCTGGATCGCGGCGGTCGACCGCCCCGTGCATCTTATAGATCACTGACACGGTACTGAGGTCGATCGCGAGCTTGTTGGACACGACCTCCTCGGGATCCGCTGCCCCATAGGGCCACCAGAGCAGGCGATCCCCCAGGTCACGGTCGGTTGTGTGGATCACGAGGTCGAACGGCCGGCCGCCGTCTCGGAACGCCCGTTCCATGAGATCGTCATAGTTCGTCGTCACGATCAACAGCGTCGTCTCAACGTCGGCGAGATAGCGATGCAGGGGTGGGAGCGGGTAGTCCTTCGCGAAAACCCCGTGCAGTTCCTCGTTCAGGTCATCCCTGCTCATTACCAGCTCGAAGTACTGTGCCACCTCGGCCAGCGCTAGCAACTCTCCACCGGGGAGGGCCGTCTTTTCCGCCAGAGTCAGCGCCAGCTTCCGCCCGGTTGGAAGCTCAGGCCCACTCTTCTGCGCCTGCTCGTGCTCGCTTGCGCCACGGGTGGGCGGGGAGACCAGCGACGCGCCCGCCCCCAGGAACGGGATGACGTCCCCTCGCTCCAGGAGCTGCCGGATCATCGGATAGGGCGGTGGAAGCTGGTCCATGATGGTACCAGCAAGCCTAGGCGTAATGAACGATCTTGTCAACGATAAGTGAGGGTGCCGCTGGTACACTTCCCTCCATGTCCGTTCTGCTCGGCGGCCGCCAGGTTCGCGTCATCGACTGTCACTGCCACCTGGGGCCCCTGGAATGGCAGACTGCCACAGCGCCCGCCTGCATGTTCGACGTCGAGGGCGTGCTCGAGGAGCAGGAGCGGGCCGGGGTCGACGTCTCCGTGTTCGGTAATAACTGGATCCGCACCCCCGGGTCGATGTCCGAGATCGACGCGATGCGGCGCTACAACGACTTCGCTGGGGAGCTAACCGCCCGTTACGGCGGTCGCCTCCTCGGGCTGGCCTCCGCCGTGCCGTACGGAGGTGATGAGTACCTGAGGGAGCTCGAGCGGGCCATTCGGCAGCTCGGGCTCAGGGGCATCATGGTGAACTCCAGCACGAGCGGGGAATACCTGGATTCAGCCCGCGCCGTGCCCTTCTTCGAGCTGGTCGTCGCGCTGGACGTTCCCGTCTTCATTCACCCGCCGCGCGCGACCGTCGGCGACGAGAAGATGGAGATGTTCCGCCTGCCGGAGATGGTCGGGCGGCCGTTCGACACGACGCTGACCCTCACGCGCTTCATCCTCATGGGGGGGCTGGACCGGTTCCCGACGCTGAAGCTCGTGTGCGCCCACATGGGGGGCGCTATCTCACTGTTGCCCGGCCGGCTCGACTTCGGATACGAGCTCCGGGACGATGCCGCGTTCGGCCCGTGGGAGCCGGACGTGCTCCGAGCGCCTCCCTCCGCCTACATCGGCCGGCTGTTCCTGGACACGATGGGCTTTCATCCACCCGCGGTGCTGTGCTGCGTGGGGACCGTCGGGGCGGACCACGTGGTGATGGGGAGCGATTTCCCACCAGTGCACGTGCCGCTGAAGCGAACGGTGGACCTCGTGGTCAATCTGCCGCTCTCGCTCGCCGATCGGGAGGCCATCCTGGGAGGCAACGCGGCTCGGCTGCTCCGGATCGAGGCCACCCTGGAGCGGTGACCGTAGGTCGTCGTTCTACTCAGTGCTTAAGCCGTGTGACTTCCGAATTCCGCCAGGCGGGCCATGCACCGGCGAAGGCTATCCACATTCGATGATGCCACCTCGGGTCGCCAACCATCGCCCTGATCGCTGGCGAACTCAATGAGCCTGGACACGTACGCGGGACCGACCTTGCGGCCGCTGCCGGGTCTTGGGACCATGTCCTCCCGGACGTCCGCTCGTCGAGAACGTCGCGACAACTCGACCATCGCCTCCTTCGGCTGAGGGACACTTTCTGGGACCGACGGCAACCTCGACCGCGCCACGCCGAGATGAGATGCGAGTCGCTCCCGATCCCCAAAGAGCCAGGCTTCTATCTCTCGAACGACGATCCTGCAGCGCATCAGCGGCGCTGGCTCCGGCAACCAGGCCTCCCGACAGTCGGCTGGACACCGCGGATCCTGATCGAGGTCGATGAGAACGCACCACGGAGCAACGGAAGCTGCACGGTTGTATCCGGACAGGCGCTGGAGCAAGTGCTGCTTGCCTCCCTTGCCGTGAACGGGACCCACGGTAAAGCCGCAGTGCTCAATGACCCGAAGTAGAACCGCCTCGTCTAGAAGTCCCTCGACCGCGACGCTGATGGCAACGTGTATCTCTGCCATCAGCCGCCGAAGAAAGAGAGCTGCGAAGCGCGCGAGGGCCGGGTTCGCGGAATTACCGCCTCAGCAAGACTAAGCCCACCTTCCAGCAGTACCCTGATTTCGTGAAAGTCCCCGGCCGAGCGTACGCTCGTTCCTTCCGCCTCAGGGATCAATAGCAGGACTTCATCCAGCCCGATGCCCTCGTCCTGAAGCAGATCCGAGGAATGCGTACTGACAACGACCTGCCGGCCACTATGCCGCTGTATGCGCGCGAACATCTGGGGCAGGTATCTGATAACCTCCGGATGCAGCGAAAGTTCTGGCTCCTCCAAGAGCAGTGGACCTGTTCCGTCCAAGAGAGCCCATAGGAGCCCGATGAGCCTCAACGTTCCGTCGGAGAATTGATCTTCGGTCTGCCATGCCCCATAACCACGCCAGTGCTCGTACTTACCTCGCAAATGTGGGGTTCCTCTCTCGGCCCGCCATAGTTCCAGTTCGCGGAGTTGGGGTACGGCCACCTTCAGGGCGTCGCGGATTCTCCTTAGTCGGGCATCGAGCGTCCTCTTGGGGGTGCCCGCAACCTGTTCCAGGAAGTCCCCTCCAAACGGGTCGTTATGCCGACCGACTGATCGGTCGGGTTCCCGGATCAATTGCGGCACGACATGCAAGTAACGTATCGAAGCAAAGAAAGTGCTGAGATCCCGATATTCACGGTTAACGTTGACTTGTTCCAGGTAGGTCTGGGTAAGGCGCTCCGGGTCCCGATCATCTTGCTCGTCAGGACGGAGGAACAGGTCCCGGCCCTGACGGGCGACTCGCTCCTTCGTAATGACGGGTCGGTGACGATGATCCTGGCCGAACCGAAGCTCGTACTCCCACGCGCTCTCATCGTCATCGTTGCCGACCCGAACCCAGACCGCGATTTCAGGATTGCGGCGCGCAGCCAGAGCCCGAATCCGAGAAACGCCACCGCGGTGGGTCGCAACAGCTGCTTGCAAACCGCCTCCAACCGAGGCCACGTGGTGGACGAACCTGAATACGTCGAGGAGGTTTGACTTGCCCGAGGCGTTCGGCCCCACAAGAAAAACGCGGCCCTGCAAGTCGACGTCAGCACGAACAAAGTTGCGCCAATTTTCAAGGCTGATATGGGTAAAACGGAGTTCTTCCGTCATTTCACCAAGCCAGGAGTCTGGCCGCATTGTCACCCTGAGCGAAGCGAAGGGCCTGCCATCGGTGACTAGTGACCAGGCGTGCTCGGTATCTTCCCCAGATCCTTCGGCCTACGGCCTCAGGATGACACTTTCCGTCCACGCTAATTCCCATTTATGGTCTTCTCTTCCGGCCGTTTGGCCTATTGTAGGCAAGTACGCGAGCAGAGGCTCCCTTTGGTTAGGGGGAAGTCCGCCCCGCTCGACGTGGGCGAGGTCAGACCTGATCGCGCCGCGCCTCGATCTCCCGCCAGAAGTGGCACGCGACCAGATGCCCGCTTGCGTCCGTGTGGTCGAGCGTCGGGCGCTCGGATCGGCAGCGCTCCTCTGCGAACGGGCAGCGGGTGTGATAGCGACAGCCGGATGGAGGGTCGGCAAGGCTCGGGATGTCGCCCGGAGCCAGTCGGTTGGCGGCGGCTAGCTGAGCCCGCGCGCTGGCATCCGGCCGCAGTGCGGAGGCGATGAGCCCTCGCGTATACGGGTGGCGCGGATGCTCGAAGAGCCGTTGCGCTGGCCCGATCTCAACGATCTGGCCGAGGTACATCACGGCCACGCGGTCGCTCAGCGCGCGGACCACCGCCAGGTTGTGGGAGATGAAGAGGTAGGCGACGCCCAGGTCGTCCTTGAGATCTCGCAGCAGGTTGAGTACCTGCGCCTGGATCGACACGTCGAGCGACGAGACCGGCTCGTCGCACACCACGAGCGCCGGCCTCGTGACGAGCGCCCGGGCGATGCCGACGCGCTGTTGCTGCCCGCCGCTCAGCTGAGCCGGTCGCTGTTGCTCGTAGCTCGCATCGAGTCCGACCTGGGCCAGCATCTCCCGGGCCAGCCGCGGCCGCTCGTGGCGGCTCCCGATCCGATGCACGCGCAGGGGCTCCTCGACGATGGCACGGATTCGCATGCGCGGGTCGAGCGACCCGCGCGGGTCCTGAAACACCATTTGCATGTGTCGGCGCATCGACCGCATCGCCCGCGCGGAGAGCCGTGTGATCTCCTCACCACGGAATCGCACGCTCCCAGCGTCCGAATGGACGAGCCGCAGGACCGCGCGCGCCAGCGTCGTCTTTCCGCAGCCGCTCTCACCAACGAGGCCAACGGTCTCCCGCTCCCCAACGTCGAACGAGACGCCGTCCAGGACGGTGACGCGCTGCCCTCTGGCCGCCGGGAAGCTGACCGTGAGGCTTTCAACGGTGAGGACTGGAGCGGGATGGCCCACGGGAGGGTCAGTTCGCGTGGATGGGGACGTTTACCCCCCTCCCTAACCCTCCCCCTCAAGGGGGGAGGGGACAATCCCTCCCCGGCTGGCGGGGGCGGGGACAAGCTCTCCCCCGCCAAGGGGGAGGGTTGGGAAGACTGCCGCTTCCCTCCGCTCGAGGGGGAGGGGGAAGCCTGCTGGTTCCCTCCCCCTTTGAGGGGGAGGGGTAGGGAGGGGGGTGGCGGCCGCACCGAACGGCGAGGTCAATTGCTCCTCTGCCACGGGGATGAGAGAGAGACAGCCCTCTCTGCGGCGAACCAGCACGCGCTGGCGTGCCCATCACCGAGCGTGAATGCCGGCGGGTCCTCGTGCCGACACCGCTCCACCGCGAGATCGCAGCGGGGCGCGAAACGACACCCGACAAAGCGAGTGGTGCCGACGGCAGGTTGGCCGGGGATGGGCTGTGGGCGGCCCTCCGCGGCATCCAGGCGAGGCACCAGTCGCAGGAGCGCTTCGGTGTACGGGTGGTTCGGCCGTTCGAGGATCTGCTCGACGGCCCCGCGCTCGACCACGCGTCCGCCGTACATCACCTGGACTGCATCACAGGTGGCCGCCACCACGCCGAAGTCGTGGGTGATCAGCATCAACGCCATGCCCAGATCCCGCCGCAGCCGATCCAGCAGCAAGAGCACCTGGGCCTGGACCGTCACGTCGAGCGCCGAGGTCGGCTCGTCCGCGATGAGCAGCCGCGGCTCGCAGGCGATGGCGATCGCGATCAGAATGCGCTGCCGCATGCCGCCGCTGAACCGGTAGGGCAGATCATCGAGGCGCAGGTGCGGGTCCGGTATCCCAACGAGGTCCATCAGCTCTATCGCTCGCCGTCGCGCCAGAGGTGGTCGGAGGCCACGATGGTAGCGCAGGCTCTCCGCGATCTGTTCCCCCACCGGCAGCGATGGGTTCAACGACGTGAGCGGGTCCTGAAAGACCATGCCGATCTTTGCGCCCCGCACGCGCTGCAGGTCCGACCGGGGTAGTGTGAGCAGATCGCGGCCGTCGAAGAGGACCTCGCCAACAACGCGCGGCCGTGCCAGCGGGCCGAACAGCCGAAGCATCGCGAGCGCGGTGACGCTCTTGCCGCTGCCGCTCTCCCCGACGATGCCGAGCGCACGCTCGGGCTCGATGGAGAACGACACGCCATCCACGGCGCGCAACGGTCCGTGGGGTGTTTGGAATGTCACGTGCAGGTCGCGGACCTCGAGGAGAGGCAACACGCTCACGCCGCAGCCCCACTCACGTCGGCGAAGCGGCGAGAGAGCATGTTGAGGGCCAGTACGGTCAGCCCCAAAAACACACCCGGCATGATCGCCAGCCACCAGGCCACTTGAAGGTACTGGCGGCCTCGGGCGATGAGCAGGCCCCACGTTGTGTCGGGGGGCTGGACGCCGATGCCGAGAAAGCTCAGCCCCGCCTCCGCCAGCATGACGTGGCCGATCTCAATCACAGTAAGGACCGCGATCCTCGGCGCGACGTTCGGCAGAATGTGTGACCAGAGGATCGACCGATCGGTGCACCCCGTGGCAACCGCCGCTTCCACGAAGGTGCTACCTCTCAGTCGCAGCGTCTCGGCGCGGACGAGCCGCGCGAACACCGGCCAGACCAGAGTGGGAAGAATGATGATGACGTTGAAAACCGTCGGCCCAAAGACCGTAAGAAGGAAGATGGCCACCAGGAACATAGGCATCGCGGTCTGGCCCTCGGTCAGTCGCATCGCGAGGCGGTCGACGAGCCCGCCGTAGTAGCCCGCAGCCAGCCCGACCGCGACGCCGATCACGAGCCCGATCGCCGTGCCCACGACTCCGATGAACAATGTCAGCCTCGTCCCCGCGATGACCGCTGAGAGCAGGTCGCGGCCGAGGGGGTCGGTGCCCAGCAGGTGAAAGCCCCGCCTCGAGGCCTCGAGCGGCGGGAGCAGGCGGGAGATCACATCCTGCGCCGTCGGTTCGTAGGGTGCGAGCGCGGCGCCCCCTACGGCCAAACCCACGATGATCACCAGGAACGCGGCCCACAGGTAGACGACGCCACGCGAAATCCGCTCCCCCAGCGGGTTGCGTGCCTCGTGGGTGAAGTCAAACCCGGCAGCCTGAATCGCCGCATCCGCCTGTGAGGATGACATCACCGGATCACGCTACCCGGAGCCGCGCGTCCAGCGTCGCGTACACGAGATCGACGACCGCGTTGGCAAGGATCACGAACGCGCCGGCCACGATGACGGCCGCCTGAAGGACAGGAAAGTCCTGGCGCAAAGCCGCATTGATCATGAGCTGGCCGATGCCCGGCCAGGCGAAGACCACCTCGATGGCGAACGCCGCCCCACCCATCATGCGCACGTACTCCCAGCCCACCGTGGTCACGATCGTCACGGCTGCGTTCCGAGCCACGTGCTTGAACAGGATGACGCGCTCGGGCAATCCTTTGCTCCGCGCGACCGTCGCGTACGGCTTTGTCATCTCCTCGAACGTGGCTGAACGAACGAGCTGGAAGATCCGCCCTCCGTGCACGAGCCCGAGGGTGACCGCCGGAAGGATCAGGCTCTGCCAGGAGGTGAAGCCCGACGTAGGAACGGCGCGGAGCTGCACGGCGAACAAGATGATAAGGAGTAGGCCGAGCCAGAAGTTGGGCACCGACAACGCAACGACGGACAGGAAATTGCCGATACGGTCGAGCGCCGATCCGGGCCACGCACCGGCCAGAATGCCCAGCATCGACCCGAGAGTGCCTGCAAGGGCAAGGCCCGCGATGGTGAGGATGATCGTAGCCGGGAGAGCTTCGAGAACAATGATCAGCGCTGGGCGCTGCTGCCAGAGGGACTCGCCGAAGTCACCCCGAAGCAACGCCCCGAAGTAGTCTACGAACTGCTCGTGGAGAGGCCTATCGAGGCCGAGCTGCCGTGCGAGCCGGGCGATTTGCTCGGGCGTTGCATCGACAGGCGCCATCACCTGTGCGGGATTCCCCACAACGTGGCCCAACACGAAGATCACCCCTGTGACCAGCAGTAGGACGCCGAGCCCGTCTCGCAGTCGAGTCAGTGCGAAGAGAACCAGGCGTCGGGCGTCCATCGGCTAAGTAGTTAAGAGGCAGATGTTTCGCAAGTTTTTCAGCCGTGGTTCACCCTCTCCCCAGCCCTCCCCCGTCGAGGGGGAGGGAGTAAGAGCATCCCCTCCCCCCTGGCGGGGGAGGGTGAGGGAGAGGGGGACTCGTCGCTCTTCTCCAGGAAACATTTCGATGAACCTGCTCAGGCTTATTAGGCCTAGGTGCTGCGGCAAATACCCACGCCTAACCGTGCCCCTCAGAAAGGAGAGGGAACCGTCTCCTGCCCCTCACGGGGGAGGGAGTCGTCCGCTGCCCCTCGACGGGGGAGGGCGAGGGAGGGGGTGAGGCGTTTTCTACGAAACAGCTCCCCTAGCGCGTCAGGCGCATCTCGGCTGCGCGGTACTCGTCGTCGGGACGCGGCTGCCACTCCACGCGTTCAGCGACCCCGTAGATCAGGTTCTGCTGAAGCAGATAGATGGAGTGGGGGTCCTCGTGGAGCGTCGCCCAGACCTGCTGGTACATCTGGTCGCGCGACCGCTGGTCCAGCGTCTTGACCCCACGATCCATGAGGTCGTCAATCCGTGGGTTACACATCTTGCTCGACGTGCCGTCGCACGTGATGTGCGAGACGATGCGGGAGGCATCGAACCACTCATTGGAGTTCCAGCCGTACTTGAGGTCGAAGGCGCCGGGTCTGGTTCCCGCGATGCGTCCGGCGTCGCGGTACGCATTCCACTCCATCAGCTCGACCTGCGTCCGGATGCCGACCTCGCCGAGCTGCGCGGCGACGTATTCCGAGGTTTCCTCCCCTTTCAAATAGCGACCGATGGGTGCGTGGAGAGCGAGCGCGAAGCCTGCGCCGTAGCCGGCCTCCTGGAGCAGCGCCCGGGCCCGCGCGGGATCGAAGGGAAACGGCTTGACGTTCGGCGCGTATCCGAGCATCCCTTCCGAGGTGTGCTGCGCGTCATTCGGCTTGCCATGCCCGAGGTAGATGGTCTTCGCCAGCGTCTCCTTGTCGACGGCCAGATTCATGGCGACCCGGACGCGTGGGTTCGCCATCTCGCGCTTGTGCGCGTTGAACTGGATGTAGCTGAACTCCGCGGCCGGGATCGAGAGCGCCTTTGGCGCGAGCCTCGCCTGCTCCGGCAGCAGGTCCAGGACCAGATCTACCTCGCCGGCCTGAAGCGCCGAGATCTGCGTCTGTGCATCGGGAATGATGCGGACGATGACTTCGCGAACTGCCGGCTTCTCGCCCCAGTATCCGTCGAATGCGGCCAGCTTGATCTCCCGGCCGCGCTCCCAGCTCACGAACTGGTAGGGGCCGGTGCCGACCGGCTTCTGGCCAAAGTCGCGCTCCGCCGCCGCGACGGGCGGTACCATGGCGAGCTGCGTCATCTGCACTGGGAGCACGGCGTTGAGTCCGTCGGTCTTGACGTCCACCGTGTATTCGTCCACGACCTCGGCGCCGCTGATCTCCTGGATGTACGAGGTCCGCTGGGTTCGGTAGTCCTTATCGAGGATTCGGTTCACGCTGGCCGCGGCGGCCGCGGCGTTGAAGGGCTCACCATTGTGAAAGCTGACGCCGCGACGAAGCGTGAACCGCCACGTCGAGTCATCGACTGCCTCGTACCGCTCCGCCAGCGAAGGCACGATGCGGGCATTTCGGTCGCGGTCCAGGAGGCTGTCGAAGATGTTGCCGGCGGGCACACGCGCATTGCGGTCGATGACGGCCTGCAAGTCCAGGGTGGATGGCTCGGTAGCCACGGCGATGACGAGCGGCTTGGCCAGCGCCATCGCTTGCCCGCCCCCGGCCGGTCCAGGGCCGGTGCCAGGCGGCGATCCTGCGCAGCCCGCCGCGAGAACGAGCGCGCCAAGTGCGGCGCACAGCCGCGGGAAACCTCGAACCCGTCCGATTCGCATTGCGTCCTCCGTGTCTAAGCCGGATCGCGTCGCTCGGTTGACGCGCCCCCGAAGTGAGCCCTAGTATAACTCGCCGGAAATATCGCGGGCGGCCCCACATTTCCGAACAAGAGCGCATCACTATCGCTATTTCGACACGTATCGCGGACATAGGAGAGCGCAAAATGCCACAGTTCGATGACAAAGTGGTCATCTTTGGACCAGCGTACCCGCTCAATCTCACACCGATCTGGGTGGCGAACGACAAAGGGTTCTTCGCCGAGGAGGGGCTGGACGTCGAGCTGCGTCCGACGCCGGGGATCCCCGACAACCAGCACCCGCGGTTCCAGTGGCGCCGCGAGGGGATGGTCGTCTTCCAGTCGCCCGCGGGATCACCCCCATTCCGGTCGGTGCGCGAGAACCGCGAGCGCGACGACATGGAGATCAACGTGATCTCCATCGCAAATCGGACGGCGCATGTGTTCGTCGCGCGACCGGAGATCGCGGACCCGTCGGAGCTCCGTGGCAAGCGGCTCGGTGTGGACAGCAAGGGCGGATCCAACATGGACGCCCGCATCGTGCTGCGCTACTACGGTGTCGATCCCGAGGAAGAGGTCACCTACGTCGATAGCCGGGGGCAGCCGCCGGACACCGAGCGCTACCGGCTCGCGCTGTTCGAGAAGGGGGAGTTGGATGCAGTCTGCTGCGATCCACCGCACTGGAATATCGCGGTGAACATGGGTGGGCACCGACTCACGTCCGCGCGCGACCTGTTCGTCCTGCCAGAGGCCGGGCTGTGCACGAGTCCCGTCGTCATCGAGGAGAAACCCGACCTGGTGAAGGGGATGGTGCGCGCGGCTGTCCGCGGCGCCGAGTTCGCCCGCATGAATCGGGAGGAGACCATCGATTGCATCCTCCGGCACAACCTGCATATCACGCGCGACCTGGCCAACCTCGCCTGGGACCAGGACCATGAAGACTGGGGCCCAGTGCTGGACATGGATGCTCACCAGAGGAAGGTGGAGATCTACACGCGCGAATGGCGGCTGCCGCCGCGTCCAGTCGAGGCCTATTACGACTTCCGCTTCCTTCGCGAGGCGATAGACGAGCTTGGCCTGCTGCGCGTGTGGGATCCGACGATGGAGGTCGACGCCGCGCCCGCGCATGGAACGGCATAGCCGCCTTAAACCTTTCCCCTCCCCTGTCGAGAGGAGGGAGTGCGCCTGTCCCCTCCCTCCTTGAGGGGGAGGGTTAGGGAGGGGGGTAGCCTGGGCGCATTTTTGCGAAACACTTCGATGGACGTGCTCAGACACACGGAGGACTCTCCATGACAACTCGGGATGAGAACCAGCTTCTCACGCACGTGGGGCCCGGCACCCCCATGGGGGAGCTATTTCGGCGCTACTGGCTCCCCATCGGCGTATCCGCCGACCTTACGAACAAACCAACGCTCATTCGTGTGCTGGGGGAGGACCTCGTCCTGTTCCGCGACGGCACGGGCAAGGTGGGCCTGCTTGGCGCGTTGTGCTCGCACCGTCGCGCGAACCTCGCGCTGGGCACGTGCACGGGGCGAGGCCTCCAGTGCCGCTACCACGGCTGGACCTACGATACGGCCGGGCGCGTGGTGCACACCCCGGGTGAGCCGCCCGAAACGAGCCCCAAAGACCAGGTCGAGCATCTGTGCTACCCTGTGGAGGAGCTGGGCGGCCTCGTGTTCGCCTACCTCGGACCGCGGCCGGCGCCACTCCTTCCCCGCTTCGACTTCCTCGCCGCCGACGGCGAGCGGCATGCCAAGATCACCGGAATCGCCGGCTGCAATTGGCTCCAGTGCGTCGAGAACGGTATCGACCCCCTCCACGTGAGTTTCCTTCACGGCGACGTGTGGGAGGACCTGGAGATCGAGCCCGAGATGGGGTTCGAAGCGACCGAGTACGGGCTGGTCCACAAGGCGTACCGTCCGACTGAGAAGCCGGGCATCATCAACTACCGCGAGCACCACCTTCTGATGCCCGGCATCAGCTGCGGGGGCAGCCAGGGCCGAAATCTTGAAGGCGCGTCCGGCACGCCGCCAGTCTCCTGTCGCTGGAGCGTGCCCATTGACGACGAGCGGACGCTGATCATTCGACTCGTCTGGAAGTCGGCCGACAATCCGGGACGCTTCAGGGGGGATCCGATCGCGCGCGCCTGGCGGGCCGTAACGCTCGAGCCCTATAGGGAGTACCTGGAGACGCCGGGCGACACGCCTCCAACGCTTGGCTACGCTATGCCGTCGGTCATCGCAACGGAGGACGCGACCATCATTCAGAGCATGGGCCCGATCGTCGATCGGGAGAACGAGAACCTGCTGCCCCACGGGGACTACGGCATCGTGGCCTTGCGCACCATGTACCTCGATGCAGCGCACGACGTGATGGCCGGCCGCGACCCCAAGGGCACGATCCGCGACGAGCGGGCGAACGAGATGATCGTTATCCCCGCCTACGAGATGGACATCAGTGAGGCGGAGAGCCGCGAGCGACAGACAGCGGCAGTGTAGGGACGCGGCCGCGAAAGCTGGTGTGTGATCCTGAGCGAAGCGAAGGATCTGTCATGAGCGTGAAGTGCCGCGCGCAGATCCTGGAGCGCCCTGCGTACGAATCCAGCAGGTAAGCGGGCGCGAAGCCCGGCGGCGCCGATTCGAACCTGGGCCCGAATCAGGTCTCGACCGACCGAAGCTGTGGTATCCGCCAGGCTACAACCGCGGCGAGCACGATGACTGCCGCGCCCATCATCGCGACGGTCGTGGGGGCACCCACGAACTGCGTGCTCACGCCGGCCATCAGGGCCCCAATGGGCGAGAGCCCATGGTCCAGCATGTAGATGCTGGTGACCCGCCCACGGAGCTCGTCGGGCACGATGATCTGGAGCATCGTGTTCGTGGTGGCGGCGTACAAGATCTGGCATCCACCCAATCCAGCCAGCGCAACCAGCGCCAGAGGCAGCGCGGTCATCTGTGAAAACCAGATCAGACATACTCCCAACAGGTTGAGCGCGATGAGCAGCAGTATCCCCTTTCGCCTGACTTGTGCCGCGACCGAAGCAAGGATCAGTGCCGCTGCCACCGCCCCTACACCTGGGGCGGCGAGCATCAGCCCGAGCGCTTCGGGGCCTACTCGCAGGACGTCTTTCTGAAAGACGGGCATCAGCGCCTGGTAAGGCATGGCGAAGATGTTTGGCACCAGAGCAGAGACCATCAGTGCCAGCACAACGGGAGTGGAGCGAACGTAGACAAGCCCTTCCTTGAGATCGGCAAACGCGGAAGACTGCCCCAAGGGCACACTCTGGGGCGGCGGCCGCATGGCGAAGATCGCGGCCAGGACGCCGACGTACGCCAGAGCCTGAACGAAGAAGTTGCCCCCGGGCCCGAACGTGGCGATCAATACCCCGCCCAGTGCCGGTCCGACCACCTTGGTCATATTGAACCCGAGCGAGTTCAGCGCCACGGCGTTCATGAGATCGTGTCTGGGAACGACGTTGGCCACAAGAGCTTGCCGCAGGGGTTGGTTGAATGACCACACAGTCGCGGTGACCACGGAGAATGCGAAGATGTGCCAGAGCTCTATGCCTCCTGAGGAGACGATCACCCCCATCATCACGGCGCTGATGAGGAGCAACGCCTGAATGCCAAGAAGCAGCCGTCGCCGGTCCATGCGGTCTGCCGCCACGCCAGCGCTGGGACCTACGATCAGAAATGGCAAGGCTCGGACGCCGTTCAGCACTCCCAGCAAGATCGAGGAGCCCGTCAGGTCATACGTAAGCCAGCCGAGCGTCACCTGTTGGATCCACTGCCCGGCGCTCATGAAGACCGTTCCAGTCCACAGAAGGCGGAAGTCCCGATAGTGAAGGGAGGCGAGCACACCGCCGCGCGGGGGGCTCGGTTCGATCTCGTGGACGCGGCCCACACGGCCGCGATCGGTGTCACCCGGACGGCCTTGGAACGGCTCTAGCGCCGCTGGGCTCCGCTGGGGATCAGGCGTCTGCAGACGGACTTCCCCGAAGACTGATGTCCTAGAGCCGGGATGGGCTTAGGCGAATGCTTAAGAGATTGTACGGGCCGCCGCGGGCAACAAGAGCTTGTGGCGCGGGCGGCTCCTGCTAAAGCGGCTCCAACCAAGGCAGATGGCGCGCCAGGAATGCCAAGACGCGTGCCTCGTATCGTTCCCGCTCCATGGAATACGTGAGGCCGTGCTCAGCGCCCTTGATGACCCACGTCTCTGTACCCGGGCGATCGCCTAACGCTGCTCGGATCCTTTCGAAGTGGGCAAGCGGGATCGTGGAGTCCGCCTCGCCGTGGATCAAGAGGATGGGCACCTGCGACGCGGCGACGGCCCGCAGTGGAGACACGTCACCGGGGGACACTCCCAGGTAGGCCCGAGAGAGGAGCTCCGTGCAAAACGCCAGGAGGCGATTGGCCAGCGGGAGAAACCGGTAGTAGTCCATGGCCATCGCGCCGAGGTCTGAGAACGGGGAGTCCGCGACCACGGCATCAACGGCGTCGGTATGCGGCAGCGCGAGAAGGGCGACCGACGCGCCGACGGAGAAGCCCCAGAGGGCGATCGAGCGCGCGCCTCTCGCCCGCAGATACTCCACGGCGGCGAGCACGTCCTGCCACTCGCGGTGCCCCAGGGTGGTCAGTGACCCCTCGCTCTCGCCAAAGTAGCGGAGATCGAACAGGAGCAAGTCGTAGTGGTCGTGCAGGAAGTGGGTGACGCCCAGGATGTCCGCTTTGGAGAACGGGTATCCGTGCAGGACGATGACGGCCCGCTCGCCACTGCCGCCACCTCGCTGCGGGATGTGCCAGGCGCTCAGCCTCAGGCCATCCCGGGTGTGGAGGGCAATGGCTTCGAATGCCCACCCGAAGTCGGCGGGCGTGCGGTTGGCGGTGAAGCGCATGGGACGGATGGAGTAGAAGAAGCCCAGACTCGCCAGAAGGACCAGCCCCAGCAAGGCGGCCGCGAGAATAGCCGTGGCGCGCGCTACTGTATCCAACCCCTGCTCGCTCCTCCCTCCTGATCCGACAGTAGCAGGGTTGAAGGCGGCTGGGTGGAGGCTCGAAGCACCTTCCAGCGTTCGCTTCCTGTGCGCGCTTCCGGGGCTAGAAATTGTCTTCCTCGGAGATCGCCCTTGCGGCGGATTCGTGAGGCGACGAGAAATCGGTGTCTCTCATGCTCAGGGCCAGCCCCACTCAGCAAACGCTGTTTGTGTGTCGTCGAGCACCGCCTCCCAGTCAGCTCGCCGGGGCGTTATGTCGAATTCCGTGAGGACAAGACGGAAAAATGATTGAGGAGCAATCCGCCCGGTCGGGAGATGCGCCCGCCCGACCCTCTCCTCGCCGACCCGAGAAGCTGGCCCGAGATGGAAGTGCGGGAAAGTAACCGGCGACCGCCCAGCCGGATGCCACTGGTACGAGATCAGCTCCTGGCGGGCTGCATTCTCCAGCGAGTAGACGTATCCGACCACGGCTACCTTCCAAGGGCCTCGCGGCTCCACGTCTTCCACGATGCGGTAGCGCTGCGAAACGAACATGAAAAGATCGCCGCTCAAGCGGATCGCCGAACCATCGTTCAGGATGAGAACGTGCGGCTCAGGGGAAGGGTGGTAGCCGCCGCCGCCGACGTTGACCACAGCACTCGTGAGCGACGAGACGGCTTTGCCAAACGACTCAATGAACGCGTTCACCGCCTCGGCTGGAGTTCTGCCGGCCACCTCAGACGCGGCAGCTAATGAGCTAGGGGGAGAAGGAAGGAGACGCGCTGGACTTCGTAACGCTCGTCGCCGTCAAACTCGCCGGCGTCCCAGCGGCGGATGAACTCTTGGCCGGAGATGCCCAGGTATTCATTGGCGACCTTCTCGAAAATGGCGCGCGCTTCTTCCGGGGTCAACTCGTGAGTCTCTACCCCATCGTGAGTGACGGCCATCCTGTCGCTCCCAGTGGATCGCTCTTTCACCATGGTACAGGTGCGGAACGGCCGCCGACAATCAACTGTCAGGCACCTCTCCTGAAGCTAGGATAGCTCCTGTCTGAGCTGCGCCATCAGGCGGCGCGCCATGGGGGAGAAACGCTTGTTGCGCCGAAACACCAGCGCGAAGCTCTGGGCGACTCGGAGCTCGGGCACGTGGATCTCCGCTAGCGCTCCCCGCTCCAGCTCGTCGGCAACCTCGCACCGGTAGAGCGCACCGAGCCCGATGCCCGTGGCGACGGCCCGCTTCACTGCCTCCGCGCTGGAGAGCTCCAGGGCAGGTGGCCGCGGCTCGACTCCCAGCTCGCGGAGGCGCCATTCCAGCTGGGTGCGCGCCTGGTTGGACGCAGCACGGGCCACAACAGCCTCTCCGGCCAGCCGGGTGGGCTCCACCGTCGCACCAGCAAGCCGATGGTGCGGGGCCGCGATGATCGCCAGCTCTTCGTCGAAGAGCGGCTCGATGGCAAGGCCATCCGGAATGCCCGGGCCCGTCTCCAGGACCCCAAAGTCGTTCAGGCCCCCGAGCGTGTCGGCGGCCACCTGGGCTGTCGACGAGGTGTTCAGCGCGACGCCGACGCGGGGATGCTGTTCCTTGAAGCGGACGAGCTGGCGAGGCAACACGTAGCTCCCCACAGAGTCGCTGGCCCCGACAGCTACCTGCCCCGCCTGTCCTCCAGCGACGTCGCGCACGAACTCGCGGATCGTGGTCGTCTCGCGCAGCACCTCCTTCGCGTAGCGGTAGGCCGCGGCGCCGGCCTCCGTGGGCAGCGTCCGACGTCCCTCCTGCCGCACGAGTCTGGCGCCGAAGAAGCGCTCGAGGCCGCGCATGTGGGCGCTGAGTGCAGGCTGCGTCGTGTACAGACGCTCCGCGGCGGCCGTGAAGCTCTGGCACTCCACCACTTCGCACAGCACCCGGAGCTTCTGGAGGCTTATTCCGGTATCATCCATAAGTAAATCATAGTCTAATCCGATGTGAAATAATATTCGACATTCGCCATCCCCGCGCGCTATGCTAACGGCGGCCACCACGCCCTGAGCTGCCAAAGGGGTCTCCCGCGAGATGCTTCGCCTGCGGCTCAGCATGACAGTGGGTCATTTGCCCAGGCGACCAAAGGGGACAGAAACTCAGGATGGCGGGATGGCGCCATCGGGAAACGTCATGCGCATCATCGATTGCTTCGGCTCCAGTCGTCCGGTCTATTCGTTCGAGTTCTTCCCACCGAAGACCGAGGACGGCGTCCGAAGTCTGTTCGCGACCATTGAGGAGCTAGCCGAGCTGCACCCATCGTTCGTATCCGTCACCTACGGGGCCGGGGGGAGCACGCGGGCAGTAACGGTTGACCTCGTCGCGCGCATCAAGCGGGAGACGGCCTTGGAGGCCATGGCGCACCTCACATGTGTCGGCCACAGCGCCGTCGAGCTCGGCTGCATCCTCGACGAGCTTCAGGCTCGCGGCATCGAGAATGTGCTCCCCTTACGCGGCGACCCGCCGCGGGGCGAGGCACGCTTCATCCCTGCGGCGGATGGCTTCGCCTACGCCCAGGAGCTCGTCCGATTCGTTCGACCTCGCTACGACTTCTGCCTGGCGGGCGCCTGCTATCCCGAAGGCCACCTCGAGTGTCCCGACAAGGATGAAGACCTGCGGCACCTCACGGAGAAGGCCAGATCGGGGGTCGACTTTATGATCACGCAGCTGTTCTTCGACCCCCAGGACTACTTCCGATTCGTCGGGCGCGCGCGTGCTGCCGGTATCGAACAGCCCATCGTGCCGGGCATCATGCCGGTGACGAACGTGGCGCAGATCGAGCGCTTCACCCAGATGTGCGGCGCCACCATCCCACCCGCGTTGCAGGAGCAGCTGGATGCGGCCCGAGACGACGAGGAGGCCGTGATAGCCGCCGGGATCGCGTGGGCGACGGAGCAGTGCCGGGCACTGCTGGCAGGAGGCGCGCCGGGTATCCACTTCTATACGCTTAACCGTTCCCGGGCCACCCGCACGATTTTTCTCAACTTGCAGAGTTCTAATGACGCGGGGACGCGGCGACACGCGGACGCGGCGACCGGCCCGGCCCTCCCCGCGTCCCCCCTTCGCCGCGTCTCTCCGCCTCAGCGCCGCGGGCTCACGCCTTGAGGCACGCGGAGCTACAGGAACGGCTCGCTGGTCGCCCGCTTCTGGCGGATGGGGCCACGGGTACTGAGTTGGCCGTCGCCCAGATTCACTTTGAGCGCTGCTTCGACGAGCTGAACCTGTCCGCTCCTGCGCTGATCGAGGACATCCATTGCAGTTACATCGCGGCGGGCGCCGAGCTCATCGAGACCAATACCTTCGGCGCCAACCGGATCAAGCTCGCTCGCTATGGCTTCGACCGCGTGGCGGACATCAACTTCCAGGGTGTGCGCATCGCCCGCGATGCCGCCCGGTCGACGGGTGAGTCCGTGCTGATCGCCGCGGCCGTCGGCCCCATCGGCCAGGAGCTCGAGCCCGTGGGCAGCGTTGCTCTCGGTGACGCTCGAGCCGCGTTCGCGGAACAGATCTCGGCGTTGCTCGAAGCGGGACCCGATCTTCTCCTCTTCGAGACGTTCTCGGGGCTTGGCGAGCTGAGCGAAGCTGTTGCCGCCGCCAAGGCAGTGGCCGACATCCCAATCATTGCCCAGCTGACCTTCACTGCCGACGGACGGACGCCCGCGGGCGAAAGCCCGGAGGCTGTCGCCACGGAGCTTGAGGCCCTCGGCATCGACGTTGTGGGCATGAACTGCGGGGTGGGTCCGCAGGTTGCGCTCGACGTAGCGCAGGCCATGCGGCGCTCGACGCGGCTTCCCATCAGTGTGCAGCCGAACGCGGGTCTTCCCGGCCGTGCCGGAGGGCGCGTCTTCTACCTGTCAACGCCGGCCTATTTCGCGGAATATGCGCGCCGCTTCGCGGACGCCGGAGTAAGCGTCGTCGGCGGCTGCTGCGGCACAACTCCCTCGCACACGGCTGCGATGCGCGACGCGCTGGCCGGGCCGGGTCGGTCGCGGCGATTGTTTCCGTTGCCATCCGCCGCGGCTGATGGCGCGGACGGACGGGAGGCCCGCCCCGAGGTCCTCGAGCCCACCGGCCTCGCGACCCAGCTGAAGCAGCGGAGGTTCGTCGTTGCCGCCGAGGTCGAGGCCCCGCAGGGCTCGACTGCCTGGCGGGCTATCGATGCCGCGCAGCAGCTGCTCGAGGCCGGGGCCGACTGCATAGCCGTCGGGCTTTCACCCCTGGCGCGTGCGCAGGCGAGTCCCATCGCCATCGCGGCTCTCGTCCAGCAGCGGCTCCAGGCCGAGACCATCGTGCGTTTATCTGCTCGCGAGAGGAGCCTGCTCGCCCTCCAGGAGGATGTGCTGGGGGGGCACGCCCTCAACGTACGCAACGTCGTGGCGGCGGTCGGCGGTCCGAGCGAGCCTGGGCACCACGCGCATCGCGGAGGCGTGCCAGAGGTCGATAGCATCGGCCTCATCAGGGTGCTTGCCCGGCTCAATGACGGGGTCGACTGGGCCGGCGCCGGCATGGGCCGGCCGACGGGCTTCCACATCGGCGGCGACGTCACGCCGGCCATCGACGATTGGGCCGCCGAGCGCGACCGCATGCGGCGCAAGATCGACGCCGGCGCCGCGTACCTGGTGGCGGCGCCCCTTTTCGACATGGAGCAATTGGAGGCCTTCTTCGAGAACGTCGGCGTGCTGCCGGTCCCGGTCATCATGGAGATCCTGCCGCTGTATTCGAGCCGGCAGGCCGAGTTCCTCCACAACGAGATGGCCGGGATGATCGTGCCCGCCTGGATCCGCCAGCAGATGCGCCAGGCTGGCGACCATGGCCGGGACGTGGGCCTGCAGATAGCAGCCGAATTCCTGGAGCTCGCGCGACCGCACATCCAGGGCGTCTGCATCCAGGCCTCCGGCGGCTACGCTGCGCGCCGCCAGCTCGTCCGCCTCGCAAGGACTGACGTAAGGACTGAGCGCCGAGGACTCACGAGGACTGAGCGCCGAGGACTGAGGACTGAGGAGTCACCTCCGCAGCCTGGCTCAGTCCTCAGTCCTCAGTCCTCAGTCCTCAGTACTTCGATCATGAGCGCCTTTCTCGAAGCGTTGAAGCGGCGCGTCCTCATCCTCGACGGGGCCATCGGGACGGCGATCCATTCCTACAACCTGCCCCTCAGCGACTACCTGGGCCTCGAGAATTGCTCGGAGGTTCTCGTCCTGACTCGGCCGGACGTGATCGAGGAAATTCACGAGTCATTCCTGGCCGTCGGCTGCGATGCCGTCGAGACGAACACGTTCGGCGGGATGAAGCACGTGCTGGCCGAGTTCGGCCTGGACGGCAGATGTCGGGAGATCAACCGCGCCGCCGTGGCGATTGCCCGCCGGGCTTGCGACCGTCACACCACTCCCGCTAAGCCCCGTTTCGTAGTTGGCTCAATCGGGCCCGGTACCAAGCTCATCACCCTCGGCCAGATCGACTGGGACACCATGCACGACAGCTATGCCGAGCAGGTGCGGGGGCTGCTCGACGGCCCGCCAGGTCATCGGTCCGATGTGTTGCTGATCGAAACCGCCCAGGATTTGCTCCAATGCAAGTGCGCCGTGAACGCGGCCGTGGACGTGGAGCGAGCCATGGGGATCTGGGACACGGACGAGCGCGTCCCCATCTTCGTCCAGGTGACGGTCGAAACGACGGGCACGCTCCTGCTGGGGTCCGACATCTCGGCGGCCGTCTGCGCCCTCGAGGAGCTGCCAATCGACGGCATCGGCATGAACTGCGCGACCGGCCCGAGAGAGATGGCGGAGAACGTGCGCTATCTCGCGCGGGCTAGCTCGAAGCCGATCTCCATCCTGCCCAATGCCGGGCTTCCCATCCTCCAGGACGGCAAGCCGGTATTCCCGCTCCAGCCGGAGGCGCTGGCAGCAGCGCTCAAACAGTTCGTCGAGAACGATGGCGTAAGCATCGTCGGCGGGTGCTGCGGGACGACGCCCGAGCACCTGCGCGCCGTCGTGGAAGCCATCGGCGAGCGCCCCCCAGGGCAGCGACAGCCGGAGCATCCGGCGCAAGTGTCGAGCCTGTACTCCGCGGTGGACCTCCGGCAGGAGAACAGCGTACTGATGATCGGGGAGCGCACCAATGCCAACGGCTCGGCGCGCTTCAAGCAGTTGCTGGCGGACGAGGACTGGGACGGCCTTGTGAGCCTGGCGCGGGAAGAAGTGCGCGGCGGCGCCCACGTCCTTGACGTCTGCGTGGATTACGTCGGCAGGGACGGCGCCACGGACATGGAGGAGGTTGCCAAACGCTACGTCCGGCAGGTCTCCGCGCCCATCACGCTTGACTCGACACAGGCAGACGTCATTGAGGCCGGCCTCAAGGTCGCCGGCGGCAAGTGCATCGTCAACTCCATCAACTTCGAGGACGGCGAGCGACGTCTGGAGGCGGTATGCCCGATGCTCAAACAATACGGCGCCGCTGTGATCGCCCTGACCATCGACGAGGAGGGGATGGCCAAGACGGCGGACCGCAAGCTGGCTGTCGCCGAGCGACTACATCGCACGTGCACCGAGCGGTACGGCATCGACGAGCGGAACATCCTGTTCGATCCGCTCACATTCACCATCTGCACCGGCAATGAAGACGACCGGCGCCTCGGCCTGGAGACGCTGGAGGGCATCGCGCTGATCGCCCAGCGCTTTCCCAACTGTGGCGTGCTCCTCGGCCTCTCGAACGTCAGCTTCGGCCTCAAGCCGGCTGCGCGCCAAGTGCTCAACAGCGTGTACTTGCACGAGGCAGAGCAGCGCGGGCTCACCGCGGCGATCCTGCACCCGTCTCGCATCTTGCCAGAACATCGCATCCCGAAGGAGCAGTGGGACGTGGCGCTCGACCTCATCTACGACCGCCGCCGCGAGAGTTACGACCCGCTGCTCTACTTCCTCGGACTGTTTGATGTAGACGGTCAGCCATCAGCCATCAGCCATCAGGGGGCCGATCGGACGCTCGAAGAGATGCTGCAAGACCACATCGTTGACGGGGAGAAGCGCGACCTCGAGCAGCACCTCGAGGAGGCGCTTCGGAAATACCCCGCGCTCGCGATCATCAACGATCACCTGCTCGCGGGCATGAAGGTGGTTGGCGATCTCTTTGGATCGGGCCAGATGCAGCTTCCCTTCGTTCTCCAGAGCGCCGAGGTAATGAAGCAGTCGGTCGCTTATCTCGAACCGTACATGGAGCGGGTTAAAGGGCAGAGCCGAGGGAAGCTCGTGCTCGCCACGGTCAGGGGGGACGTGCACGACATCGGGAAGAACCTGGTTGACATCATCCTCACCAACAATGGGTTCGAGGTCGTCAACCTCGGCATCAAGCAGCCGCTGAGCACGATCGTTGAGGCATGGCGCGAGCACAACGCAGACGCCATCGGTATGTCCGGCCTGCTGGTTAAATCCGTCGGCGTCATGAAAGAGAATCTGGCGGAGCTGAACGCGCTGGGAATCACCGCGCCGGTTCTGGTGGGCGGCGCCGCCCTGACGCGTCCCTACGCGGAGACGGAGTTGCGCGATACCTACGAGGGTCGTCTGTACTACGGGAAGGACGCGTTCGAGGGGCTCGCCGTGATGCAGGCGCTCAACGAGAAGCGTTTGGCGGACATCGACGCCCAGATCGACGAGCGCGTGGGCAAGCGCCGCGAGGCGGCGCGAAGGTTACAGGTTACAGGGGACAGGGGACCGGCGGGCGCCGCCGCCCCCCAACTCTCCCCCACAGAGGGGGGAGGGGGTGAATTCCCTCTCCCTCTGGGAGAGGGAGGGGGTGAGGGCGTGGCCACGGCGCCCGTGCGCTCCAATGCCGAAGACTTTCCCCCCACCCTAACCCTCCCCCTCGAGGGGGGAGGGGACAGGTCAAACGTGGCCCGCGACGTGGCTATTCCCCGGCCGCCCTTCTACGGCACCCGCGTCGTCGACAGCGTCCCTCTCGACCGCATCTATCAGTACATCGACAAAATCGCTCTCTTTCGTGGCCAGTGGCAGTTCAGGCAGGGAGCGCGGGACGAGGAGACGTACAACCGGCAGATCGCCGAGGAGGTAGAACCGATCCTCGAGCGGGTCAGCCAGCAGGCGAAGGCTGAGGCCGTGCTCCAGCCAAAGCTCGTGTATGGCTACTTCCCCGTCAACAGCGCGGGGGACGACCTGGTCGTCTTCGACCCGGAGGAGCCGGAGCGTGAGATCGAGCGCTTCACGTTCCCTCGACAGCAGGGCAGGCGGCACCTCTGCATCACCGATTTCTTTCGGCCCGTCGAGTGCGGCGAGCGGGACGTGCTCGGCGCTTTTTGTGTCACCATGGGCGCTGAGGCGACGAGACGCACCCGCGAGTTGTTCGAGGCCAACCGGTACACCGACTACCTGTACCTGCATGGCCTCAGCGTGCAGTGCGCTGAGGCGCTCGCGGAGCTGTGGCACCAGCGGATGCGGCAGGAGATGGGCATCGACGGCGAGGACGCGCCGACGCTCCGCGGGCTGTTCGCGCAGCGGTTCCACGGCGGGCGTTACAGTTTCGGCTACCCCGCCTGTCCGAACCTCGAAGATGAGGAGAGGCTCTTCCGACTCCTCGGGCCGGAGCGAATCGGGTGCCATCTCACGGAGAACTGGCAGATCGAGCCTGAACAGTCCACAACCGCCATCATCTGCCACCACCCGGAGGCGAAGTACTTCAATGCGTAGCTTGATCCAGTGGCGCGGGGCGGCACACTTTGCACGGCCGGTAGCCTGCTGCTCTCGCGGCCGCTAGCGACTCGAACACGACGCGGTTCCTTTCAAGTACCCGTCGGTCGTAGCGACAGGTTGGCAAACAGAAGATGTGCGTGGTCTTGCTCCCGTGAAAAGGGCCGCGATACGGTTCGACCGTCATCATCCAGTTCCGTTGGCCACGAGCAGCCGGTAGCCGACATCGAGAGAGTCCAACCGCCGAAGCTCACGGTGCTTCGCGTCCCAGGCGCCAGACTGCAGGTCATCCGCAAGTCGGCGTAGCCGCGCTTCGACCGTTGTCGGATCGATGAGTGCGAGTGTCGATATCCCACCACGAATCGCTGGATCAAGGTACGCCTCGGGTCTTCCCCAGAACGCACCGAGAAAGCCGTCGGCGCAGTCGTTCGGGATCGGGACAATCCATTCCTCCGCTCCGCCAAGCCATTCTGTGAGCTCCTGGTTGAAGGGAAGCCTTCGCCTATCCCAGTCTGCTACCTCGGGAAAGTACTCCCGGGTCAACCAGAACAGATCGAAGTCTGGGCTGTAGGTGAGAAGCACCACGCGCTTCGCCACTCTCCGCATCTCGCTCAGACCGAGTGGGATGTCGGCAAAGTGGTGGACAGCCAAGACGGCCATCGCGGCATCGAACACCGCGTCCCTGAACGGAAGGAATTCGGCGACAGCTCGGATGACCGCTGCTGCCCCCGGCGGCCGCTGAGCGATCATCACCATGGACGGCTCCACGGCGGTCACGTGCCGATCGTTGGGCTCGTACGAGCCCGTGCCAGCGCCCACGTTCAGGACCCGGTCTGAACTACCGAGGGCCTGGTCAATAATGTCCTGGATTCGGGGGTCAGCGCGGCGACGAGGGGCATAGCCGCGGCCGATGTCGTCGTAGTGCTGCACGCCTTCTCGTTGGCCCACGGGAATGCACGCTCCCCGAGTGACGCTAACCGAAATCTGTGTGTCACGGATGATAAGCGTCGCGACACTCTACGGACCGCGGGACATGCAGAGGCAAGGCCCGTGCAGATAGTCGACGGAGTACACTCGCCCGGCAGCGGACCGCTCCCCAGAGCTATCGAGGGCTGCTGCCTAGAGGAGTCGAGCATTCCGGCGGCGAGCGTCTGGCTTTTGTCGGGCTTGGTCGTCGGCCTTACCGCCGGCGTCTCTGCCAGGGTTGCGATGCGTCTCGTAGCGGTCGCCGGTGGTGTAGCGCCAGGGTTCACTGTGCCAGGCACGCTCACTGTCATCGTGGTCGGAGCCCTTTACGGGATTCTGGGCAGTCTCGTGTTTGTAGGCCTTCGCGGACGACTCCCTGGTTCTGGTGTGGGCAAGGGCTGGGTCTTCGGAATGCTAGCGTGGCTTCTCTATGGGCTTCCGCTTCTCATCGCCGACCAGGTAGACGAACTGCGCGTCGCACCTGCGCTGGGCCTCGTCCTGTTCGGGACTATCTTCGTTCTCTCTGGGCCTGCCCTCTCGCTGGCCACGGCCGGTGCCGAACGGTTCCTGTCGAGGAGCGGGAGAAGTCGCCGTTCGCGCCTCGAGGCCCTACTCGCGCTCGCCATCCTCCTGGGCGCCGCACCAGCTGTTCTCTCAACCTACGTGCTCCTCGGCCAGAAGATCGCGGGCTTGCTCACTAGCTCCTAGGCGCTGCCGGAAGTGGTGGGCCAGGAAGGCCTGGCAAGGATGGTGCGATCGCCTGATGGCCTCGATCACGGCCTGGTAGTCGTATGCGACACGTCGATGTTCGAGACGATAGCCTGCCGCATCGGCCGTCACCATCACGTAGCTCGCACGCCGATCCTCGGTTTGTGGGTTGCTGACGCTCCCCAGGTTCACGACGTGGACGCCGTTCACGAAGCGGGCGCCGTTCACGAAGCGGGCGAACGGGCGGTGCGTGTGACCGGCTAGCACCAGGTCCGCCTGGCAGTCGCCGACGGCGGTTCCCAGGTCCTCGTCGGACATTCCCGGGTTGAGCCCGGCACCATCGTCAGCCCGAGGTGTCGAATGGACTGCCAACAGACGTGTCCCGTCGGGAAGTTGGACCCGCAGTTGGGCCGGCAGGCTCGCCAACCAGTTCAGCCACCCGGCCGCCATTAGATAGCCGTCGGTCCAGGCGAAGCTTCGTGCAATCTCGACGAGCCGCGGCATCAGACGGCGGTCATTGAGCACGTCCGCTTCCGTGGGTGGAGGCCGGTCACCGGTCAGCACGTAGCGCTCCGTGTTCCCTTGCAGCACCCGCAGCTTCGGTAGCGCACAGAGCCGTTCTAACACGCCAACGGGGTCATAGCCGATCGCGACAAGATCGCCCAGGGCCCAGTATTCGTCAGCACTGCCCTGAGACTCGATATCGGCAAGAACGGCATCCAGGGCGATTGGGTTGCCATGGATGTCGGACAGGAAGGCCAGGCGCATAGTAGGAAGAGTCTACAGGGTTCCTGCACGACGGCTGATAGAACAGCCGGATGGCGGTCCGCACGCCGATCCGGAACGCTTCGGTATCATCTGCGCTATGAAACCGCTGAGAGCTCTCCTGGTGGACGTTGGTGGAGTGCTGGTCGACGAGGGCAATTGGCCCACTTGGGCAGACGAGGATTTCCGTGGCTTGGTGTTAAGCCGCCTGGCCGATTCCTTTGGCGCCAATCAGGACTGGTTCAGCAGCCTCTCTCGGCTATTCGCGCTGGAGACGCAGCCACCGGAGTGGAAGCAGCGGACGCGCGAGGTCCTCGGGGAATGCCTGGCCAACTCTGGTTTGGCGCTCACCGACACTGCCTTCCGCCAATTCTGTGGTGCCCTGGCTCCTCCCCTGAAGGGTCTTGCCGCCCTTGAACCTGGCGTGCGGGAAGCAATGGTCGCAGCGAGGCTGCTGGGTCTTCGCCTGGCCATCTGCTCAAACACTGTTGTTCGTACAGGCGAGGACTATCGACGGGACATGAAGCAACTGGGGCTCGACGGTTGCTTTGAGGCGTATATCACCTCGCTGGACGTGGGCTTCGCAAAGCCCCACCCGGCCATGTTCGAGGCGGGACTGCTTGCGCTTGGCGTTGCGGCCGACGAGGCTGCGATGATCGGGGACCGCCCGGACCGCGACGTCGCCGGTGCCCAAGCCATGGGCCTCCGGGCAATCTGGCGGCGCACGTCTCGCTACGGCGGTCCTTGCGACCGCCCGCCGGACGCTGAAATCGACTCTCTTTGGGATCTGCCCGGGGTCCTTCGCGGCTGGGTGAACTAAGAACGACCCGCGTGAGATGGGACTCGTTCCACGGGCTAAGCTCCCGCCTGCACGGCACCTGACGCGGGGCCCAAGCCTGCTCGACCAGCGCCTGCCGACGCGAGGCATGCCACTGGTAGACGGCAGAGTGGGGTTTGAGTGCTTGAGCGCCTCCGTCAGGAAGAGGACGTAGAACTCGACGGAGGTCTCCGGGTCGTGGTATGCGTCCCAGTTGCGCGTTCCGCTGCGTCGCCCGGCGAGAGGAGCGCCTCGACCCACTGATGGCCTCGGGGCGGCTCTTGCTCGCGGGCCACTCACCGCCCTTGTAGTCCACCAAGTAGGGTGGGTCCGTGGCCATGAGCGACGCCTGCTTCCCGTCCATGAGCCGCGCGACGTCCGCCTCACTGGTGGAATCGCCACAGAGAAGGCGGTGGTCACCGAGATGCCACAGATCGCCCGGCTGCGTGAGGGGCGTGCGTTCTGCTTCCCCGAGGGCGGCCTCGAGGTCGAAGCTCTCCAGGCGGTCGCGGTTCTCCTGCGCGTCGAGTCCCTTGAGGAGCGCATTGATCTCGTCGGCGCCGAAGCCCGAGATCGAGAGGTCCACCGCGTTCACCTGCGCTCCGCCAGCATCCTGGCCAGCAGTTCCGTCCCAGTCGCCGCTGATCTTGGTGAGCGCCAGGTTGAGGAGATGGCTCTGCTCGGCAGAGAGGTCCACGAAGATGACAGGGACCGTCTTGAGGCCGAGGCGCCTGGCGGCGACGAGGCGCTGGTGGCCGCCGACGACTATGTGGTCATCGTGCCTGGCGCTAACCGGCTGAACGAAGCCCCACTCACGGAGACTGCGAGTGAGGGCTTCCAGCTCGGAAGCGCTGATCTTGCGGGGGTTGGCCGGGTCGGGATGTAGATCGTCGATCGGTACCTGGACGATCTGAAGCCCGGTGCGGGTCGTTGTCTCGGTCATTCGCCCTCCTGGTTCCCTCGGAGGGCGTGAAAATAGGACGCCGCCCCTTCGGGCAGAACGTCCTCATTCGGATGGTTCTGGCACCAGATTATACTAACGCCCGCAGCGGAGGACACCCCGGGGAGAGGGTTGACTCCGCCGGTGTCACCGAAAGCGGCCAGGAGTCACTCTGAATGCGAAATGCTCTGATGGTTCTCGTACTTCTGACTTGCCTGGTGAGTCCCATAGGGCGAATTCTTGCCCAGGATGAACCTCAACCGAACGATGATGAAGCGCCCACCGTTGCCGTAGAGGACCCAACACCGGGCCCGCTCCCGAGCCCCACGTCGACGTCTGTGCCGGAGCCCTCAGAACGCTACGTCTTTGAAGACTCAGTGTCCGTGCAAACTCGTATGGAGGTGGCCGCGGGCATTGAGCGCACCAAGCGTTTTCTAGCTCAGTCATTCGGAACGAGCATTCCTGGCGTGGTAACCATCACCGTTCGGGCATCCGATCCGACCGGCTTCCAAACGCAGGCGGGCTATCGCTTTCTCAACATCAACGCCGCGAGTCAGTACTGGACTGAAGTGCCACCCTGGCGGCGAGTTCAGACGGTCGCCCACGAGTACTTTCACGTTGCTCAGGCGGAGTGGGGGAGTCGAAACATTGGAGGACCCGCTTGGCTCATCGAAGGCAGTGCGTACTGGATGGGGTTCCACGTCTCGGTCAACGCTGGCGGCCCGACGCTGGAGGCAACCCTTGCTTGCTTCAGATCGTCGGTCGCGAGAAGTCCGACGTTCCCGGCTCTCGATGCCCTGGAAAGCCGGCAGGCCTTTAACGAGGCTCGCGGGCCGACATACTTCTTGGCAGCTCTTGCAGCGGACGCACTCGCAGCAAGGTCCGGGATATCAGTGTTTCGAAGCTATTGGGAGCAGGTACCAACAGAGGCAACGTGGCGTTCGGCTTTTGCCACCGCTTTCGGCGAGTCGCCTGAAACATTCTATGGGCGGTTCGGAGGGGCACGTGGAAACTTCACAGCCGCAACGCCTGATCCGTGTGATTCGCCAGTGGGCCGGATTCTCTAAGTTTCAAGCAACCACCCCGAACCGCCTGAAGGGCTCGTCGACGACATCGGTCGCAAGAAGAGCAGCAGCAATACCGAAGGCAACCAGACCGCGCGCCTCCACGAGACCTGTGGGCGGCGCTGACCGATCCAAGCGTCCAGTTCGGAGTCGCTGATCTTGCGGGGGTTGGCGGGGTCGGGGTGCAGTTCGTCGATTCGGAACTTGGATGATCTGGAGATCAGTCGGGATCGGTGCCAGAGCCATTCGCCCTCCTGATCCCCTCGGAGGGCATGAAAAAGACGCCCGCCCTCTCGGGGCGAAGCGTCCTCATTCGGGTGGCTTCGTTATTGAGGATTATATCGTTGCGGGATCACCCGGAGTCGCCTGCTGGCGATAGTACCCGCAGACCACGAGCTGGATCGTTCGCAGCAGAGGATAGCGCTCCGAAATGGCCGCCCTTGCCCCTATTCCCCTCTTCGCAACCTCCGCCTTGATTACCGCCAGACACTCGTCAACCGTTCTTACTTCCCCACCCGCAAGTTCCGTGCGGGTTCCCCGACCAACCAGGATGGCAACTTGCCGCAGTCTGAGATCTTGGCCGAGCCACGGGAACACCTCCGTGGCGATGTGCTTTCGACCCGCCTCGAATTTCTTCGTGAAGCGTCTTTCCCGCACGGCCCACGGGTGAGCGTCGAGCGAAGGCTCCAGGTGTAGCACCTCCTCGACACCCGGCTTGTACGCCACCAGGTCGAGTTCGCCCTCCCAGCCGCCGTGCGCGAGCCGCCCCACCTTGATGTTGCGCCTGACGATATAGCCTTGCCAGTCGTAATACTCCACGAGAAGGTCTTCGAGATGGGACATGCTCGGCTCACGCTCCCTTGGGGTATCTTGTGCTCCGAATCGTACCCTCCCACACTTGCCTAGGTGCAGCGCGACGCGGCTCGCGGGAGCATTGCCCAGCCGCGGCGCTTGTTACCGAGCGGCCCATTGGAGCCCGTCGACTGAAGCGGCCAGCAATCCGATTGCTCGTCCGCCTGCTGGCTTCGCCCAATCCGGTGGACCGGTCGCTGCCGCCCCCCTCACGATCCGAACATCGTGGGCGCTTCGTGGGCGCAAAATCGTGAGGAACTTCCGCAAGGCCCAGGTGGGGGCTTATGCTTCGTCCAGGTGGAAGAACTTGACCGCATTCCCTGCGAGCATCTTGTATCGTTCGTCCTCCGGGACCCCGGCGAAGTTCATCTCAATCGTGTCTTGGGAGTGGGGCCAGTCGGTCCCCGTGTGCGGGAAGTCCGTTTCCCACATCACTTTATCCACCCCGATCTCATGGCGCTGGCGTACCCCAAAGGGGTCTTTCATGAAACCCCATAGGAAGTGGTCTTTGATGTACTCGCTCGGCGTGCGCTCGAGCTGGGGGAGGCCGTAATGCTCATGCATCGACCAGTGGGACCGCTCGTACGCTAAGTCCACTTGCTGCAACCACATCGGCAGCCAACCGATCTGAGTTTCCGCAATGTAGATCTGCAGTGTCGGGAATTGGTCAAGCACGCCAGCAAAGATGAATTGCATCACGCTTTCCGATGGCCTGTACCCATAGCTCGTGGTCACCCTCCGAATGGGGTCCCCACGCGTGGTAGCTGGCACGGCCCCCCCAGGCGTCTTCGTGTACTGCAGCAGCGGGCCGTTATACGTGACACCTGATTCAAACTGGAGGCAATCATGGATCGACAACGGCATGTCCATCTCAACCGCAGCCGCCCAGAACAGGTTGTCCTCCGGTGTAGGGAGCATTTTTCCCGCGGGAAAGGTGTTCAGTTGCACACCTTTCATCCCGAGTCGGGCGCAGTGCTCCATCTCCGCGACAGCCGTCGGCGCGTCCACCTCCGGGAGAACCCCCAATGGAATAAGACGGTCCGGTGCGGCTGCGCAGTATTCCTCCGCTAGCCAGTCGTTGTAGCCCCGGATCACGCCTGCGTACGCTTCATCGTCCTTAATCCCGGCACGTATGAAGTTCAGCCCGCCGTCGACCCCGGCGTACAGAACCTCGGCGTCAACGCCGTCCAAATCCTGCTCCCGCAAGCGCTGTTCCGGCGAACCTGCCCCGTCGTTGCTCTCATAACTCCCACCTACGCTCCCAATCTGGCGTTCCGCAAGGCCAAGTGCCCGCCGGTGCACCATTCGTAGCGGCTGACCCTCGATGAATAGAGCCTCGCCCCCGCCCTCCAATTGGATCACCTTCGGCGCAAGGTCACGGTACTCCTTCGGCACGCGGTGCACCCAACGGTCAGGGGGAACCTCCAAATGCGAGTCGGCTGAGATCACCCGATATGCGCGTGCCACTGACCTAACCTCCTTCTCAGGTTGCGCCGATAGCGGCGATACCGCTGTGTCTTTTGGCAACCCGAATGTGCGTCGTTCGCGTGATAGGTCGTAAGTTATTGTCCTCACCTCCGCCTTCTCCGCAGCGACGCCACGGGGGCTCGGTTTTGGAAGATGGGGTTTTCGGTCTCGCTACTGGGCGCCAAGCGGGCCTCACCCCCGGCGGTGCTCAGCGAAGCTCCCAGAGGTGCATGTTCCACCACCTCCCGTCTGCTCCTGACGGGGTAAGGCCCTGCAAACCGGCTATGTGGGCGATCACGACCACTTGGGAATAAAGGGGAATCGCGGGAAGTTCCTCGCTGGCGATGCGGGCCATCTGCACCAAGTATCCGTTGCGCTGGGATCGATCCATAGATCTGCTAAACGCTTCCAGCAGGCGGTCGTATTCCTCGTTGACCCACGAACCGCGGTTGCCGCCGGCGAAGCGGTTCTCAGGCGTCGAAAGGTTCACGGTGCCATACATGTCTTCCAGGGCCTGGCCGCCATTGATGAAAAGGGCGGGATAGGCTACCCGAGAGGCCGGGTTAGCTTTCGCCTGGGCCGACGGCAGCACCTGGGTCGAGATATCGATACCAAACCGGCCCAGGCCATCCTGCATGATGGCAGCCTCGTGGTCGAAGCCATCCCGGTACTGCATTTGCATCGCCAGCCTGCCACCCGCCGGACTCGCGTAGAAACCATCCGGGCCCTTGATGTAACCCATCTCGGCCAGCCGTTGCGCTGCGAGCCGCAGATCGTAAGGATATTTCTTAACGGCCTGCTGGGCCTCAGGGAAGTACTCAAAGTATGGGTATACCCAGGTGTCGGACACTCCTCCGAGCCCGTCCGTCATTGCTTGGGTCAGTTCTTGCTTGTCGATGGCGTGCGCCAGCGCCTGGCGGAGGCGAATGTCAAGAAGGGCTGCGGGATTGACTCGCGCGGGATGGAACTGCACATCGACCCGCACTCCCCCTTTGGGAAAGAACGCCGCAACGCCAGCGCCGGTCGCTTCGAACTGTTGGCGCAGGACCAGCCCCTCCTTGTAGCTCAGGACATAGTCAGAAGCGATATCCGCTGTTCCCGCCAGGAGACTGGCCACGGCGGCGTTTGGATTGTGCGTGAAGAGGACCCGGATGAGATCGATCCTCGGACGCCCGAAGACGTAGCCGTCAAACGCGCGCGCCTCCATGAAAGCACCTCGCTCCCAGTTCGCCAGGCGGAATGGGCCAAGGCCCACATACTCTGTCGTCCAGAAGGGGTGGGCGACGAAGGCGTCGGGGCTACTCCGCTGGAGCGGCTCCTCGAGGATGTGCCGGGGCAGAGCCGGAAAAATGGGCTTCCCGCCCCCGCCTGAGGTTGCGACGAGCGCATCGGCATCGGCGACGGGGCGCCGCCAGCGGATCACCACCGTCCGTGAATCAGCAGCGACCACCTCCGACATGCTGGCCTGGGGCTCGGCCATTGCCTGGCCCACCTCCGGGCCGCCATAGAGCTGGAAGGCGAAAGCGAAGTCATCCGCGGAAAGCGAGGCCCCATCGTGCCAGGTCAAGTTGGGCTTGAGCCGGTACATTGTCTCCATCTGGCCGTCTGGGAACACGCGCCAGCTGTCGGTCCCCAACTGGGGGAGAGCCTCCGCCAGCCCCGGGTGGTGGGCATCGCGATCATCTCCCTCGACCAGCCCGGCGTTGAACATCCGGAGATTCATGCGGTCCCCATTTTGGGCTCCCGCATCCAGAGGCTTGGACCCGAGCTGGACCGGTTCGTCACGCGCCAGCATGATCAGGGTCCGAACCGTCCGCGCGGGCTCCGCTCTATCACCGGATGGCGCCGGCTGCGCTGGCCCACAGCTAACTAGAGTGGCGGCCAGCCATGCGCAAAGAGTTGGCGTGGATAAGCGGAACAACTCGCGCCGACGTGACTCACCCATCCTGTTCTCCCGTCCCTCGTAGAGAGTTGCCCGATCAGATGCCCCTAACCAGCGAGCTAAGTACTTGGGCGGCAGCATACACCGGGGGGGCTCGCCGAGCAAGCCCTATTCGGTCATAGGGCTGGCGCCTAGCTGATTCTGTTCTAGAACTGTGGGCATGAAGCCGCGCTCTCGCCCATGCTCCGAACACCGTGACACGGCAGATTTTCATTGTTGGCGGCTTCGAACATTTTCCTTGCGACATGTGCCGCACTTTAACGACAGCGCATTGGCTCAGCACGACGTCCGATCAGTATCTCACACCACTGCGCACGTCTCTACAGAATCTCTCAACGTGAACCACCATAGCGCCCGGAGCGGCAAAGAGTTGTGCTCTGTCCGTCACCACGGTGCCGGAATTTGAAACGACAAATACGACGACATCCCGCAAGAGGCTATCGGCCACAGCGGATGCTTGCTCCAGCTTCTGATAGTCGGTAGTCCCGACAACATATCCGTGTATCGCGTCAATTCTGGTTCTATTGAAAGCCAAGAGCCGGGAAGTAATGTCATCCGATAACCCTAGCGCGTGACACTGGCTGACCAGCGCACCAAACTCGCGCCTCCGGTCATAATTTGTAGCGCGCTGATTTGCGAAGTAAATGCGGAGCCAAAAATCGATGACCTGCAAGCGGATCGAAATAACCTCAATGAAGCATCCGGCATTCGCACCATGCGTGATTCTGGACTGGAGCTCAGCGTAATTCTTCAAATGTTGCTGAATATGCTCTTCAACGCCAGCCCCAACGGCGGTCAATATCTTAAACGTACCTGGCGGCTCGTTCTCGACACGGTCCCACAACTCTCGGTCAGTCGGGGAGGGCTCAGAGCTAAAAGCCACGGGCCACCTCCATTCGGGCTCAAGGAATACAACCAACTCATTATGCCGATGGAGTTGCAGGGGTGGCTTCTGAAGCCGTGTTGTCGCCCCCCTTCGAGAGCGGCGAGTGGGCGTAGGGCTGGCCATGCAGCCCGCAACGCGGGAGGAGCCTAGAGGGTCGAATCGTATCGGCGGGAAGCTGTCGCGCAGCTCGAGGCGAGCCTGGCCTTCTGCGAAGGCGATGATCGCCTTGCCCACCCGCATGCCGTTAACAGCCTCGGCGTGCAATGCGACCGACGCTAGGATCTGGGCGGCTCGGCCGGTGATGCGTTGCGTCTCCTCGCCGATCGTGAGCGTTACCTCGAACGTCGACAGGCTGGGCCGAGCTGCCTCGTCCCTCACGGCCGCGGCTCCCGCGTTGGCCCAGAGGTTCGGGGGATGTGGCGGCGGCATTCCACGCCGTCCGCGCTTACAATCGACGCACGGAGGGGCTTCATGAAAATCACCGATGTCATCGTCAAGCGATTCGCCGAGCGAGTTGACGGCAAGGACGTTCCCGGGGGCCGCGAGGTCCAGACCGTCACGGTCCATACGGACGAAGGCGTCACCGGAATGGGCTACGTCAGCCTGCGCAGCGCGGGCGTCGGCCCGTCGGGCGACATCCACGCCGCCTTCTTAAGGCGCAATCTCAAGAACCTCATCGTCGGCGAGGACCCGTTGTTGACCGAACGCGTCTGGCAGCGCATGTACGCGCCCGCCTCGAAGCTTGGAAGGCGAGGGCTCGTCCTCAACTGCATCTCGGCCATCGACTGCGCCCTCTGGGACATCAAGGGCAAGCTGTTGAACGTCCCCGTCTCGGACCTGCTCGGTGGGCGGCGCGAGCGCATCCCGACCTACGCGAATAACGCGCAACACCTGCCGCCCGACAAGCTGGCCCAGAAGGCGACGGAGTACGTCGGCATGGGCCACACCGCCCTCAAAATCCGCGGTAATGCCATGTACGTTTCCCTCAAGGAGGCCACCGAGCGGGTGATCGCGGTCCGTGAGGCGGTGGGCCCCGATGTCAAGCTCATGGTCGACGTGAACGGGACGTGGGACGCCGACACGGCGATCCAACAGCTTCACGTCTGGGAGCCGTACGACGTCTACTGGCTCGAGGAGCCCGTGCCGCCCGAGGACGTTGCCGGCTACGTCCACGTGCGGGCCCGGTCGGGCGACACGTACATCGTCGGCGGCGAGCAGCACGCCGGGGTTCACGAGTTCCGCCAGCTGATCGAGCACGGCGCGGTCGACATCGTGCAGCCCGACGCCAACGTGACCGGCGGCATCACCGACTGGATGAAGATCTACAACCTGGCGACGGCCTTCAACGTCGTCGTGTCGCCCCACGCGCTGCAATGGATCCACATCCACATGGCCGCGGCGCTTCCGAACGTCAAGTGGATCGAGTACTTCATGGCGGACAACGAGCTGTTCGACTTCCAGGTCAAGCTGTTCAAGGGCCCGCGCATCCGGGAGGTCCGACAGGAGGACGGCGTCTTCCTCCTGCCACCTGAGGGCCCGGGCCTGGGGTTGGAGCTGGATGACGCCGAGGCGGAGCGCTGCCTGATCGACGAGTAAAAGCAAGCTCGTAATTGTCACCCCTGAGCGACAGCGAAGGGTCTGGGGGCGCGCCCAAAACATGGGTCGGAGGCTGGAAGCTCGATGCCGACCCCAGATGCTTCGCCTGCGGCTCAGCATGACAGTTTTCATGCCTGAGTGGCGCGCCGTGAAAGCTAAGACAACTTTGGAATGACAGACAAGGATGGGGCGTGTCTATGATCCTGGTGACCGGCGGCATGGGATTCATCGGCTTGCACGTCGTCAAGAGCCTGCTCGACGCAGGCGAGAACGTCGTCGTTACGTGGAACCATTCCTGGCGCGTGCCTGAGTTCTGGGAGGACCAACTGGGCAAGCGCGTGATCGCCGAACGGGTGGACGTCACCTACCCCCACGACCTGCTCTCCGTCGCGAAGAAGCACAACGTGGAGAGCATCATCCACCTCGCCACGCCGGTCGTGGGGACCGCCACGCCATCGCAGGACTACATGATCAACATGTACGGCCTGCTCAACGTGCTGGAGGCGGCCCGCCTCGTGGGCGCGCGTCGCGTGACTTTTGCCGGCTCCTCCACCGTCTACTCGGGGCTGAACGCGGGCCCGTACCGCGAGGACGCGCTGGTCCCGCTCGACTCTCGCACCGCGACCGAGGCCTTCAAGAAAGCCTGCGAGACGCTGCTCTTGCACTACGCGGATCGGGTTGAGCTGAGCGTTGCATCGGTCCGCCCGCGGCTGGTCTATGGCCCGATGTACTACTCGCTGATGAATTTGCCGAGCCGCCTGTGCCACGCGGCCGTCGAGGGCACGGAGCCGAACTACGGCCCATCGGGACCGCCATTCGCCGAGGACACCAGCGATTTCACCTACGTGAAGGACTGTGCCGAGGTGCTGAAGCGCGTGAATAGCGCGGAGCAGCTCCAGCATCGGGTGTACAACGTCGGCGGCGGCCGCGCCTTCACGATGCAGGAGCTGGTCGACGCCGTGAAGGAGATGGTGCCCGACGCGAAGATCGAGGTGAAGCCGGGTGCGAACCCGCGCGGCAACCCTCCCGGCAACTACCTCGATCTAACGCGTGCGAAGGACGACCTCGGCTTCACGCCGAGCTACCCCATTGACCGCGGCGTGGCCGACTACATCACCTGGCTGCGGAACCACCCGCTGTAAGCACGTCCATAGAAGAGTTTCGTGGAAATGAGCCGGGGCTACCCCCCTCCCTAACCCTCCCCCGCAAGGGGGGAGGGGACGGCCGTACTCCCTAACTCTCCGCTGCAAAGGGGGAAGGGCCAGCCACACTCCTCCCCCTCGAAGGTTGGAGGGTTGGGGTGGGGGTGAATCCAGGCACCGGACGTACGAGCACTTGCCTCCCGCCTACCGGGCCATCGTCGCGATGAGGTCGTCGATGAACCCGCTATCGTCTGCCAGCTTCACCCAGTGGATGTCCCACATGGCGAGCGGGTTCAGCCCCGCTCCGCCGGGATACTCGGCCATGGCGATCTCATAGCTGTTGGCGATCGCGCGCGCCGTGGGGTAGGGCTTGAGCTGCAGCGGCCTCACGATGGCGTCGAACGCGCGCTCCATCCCGCCTCGATCGCCGATCTTCATGAGGCGCATCGGCTCCTCCGAGACGATGTCAAGGGCCGCCTGTCGCTGCAGCTTCATAAGGCAGACCGCGTGGATGACGCCCTTGACGTAGCGGCCCATCGTGTCGTCGTGGGTGGCCGCGAACGAGGTCAGGCACGCCTGCGCGAACTGGCCGATAACCTCCAACCCGGGGGTTGGCAGCTCGTGGAGCCCGGCCGCGAGCGCGTCTGACAGGTAGAGGGACGACATGAAGGTGGCAACGCACTCGCCGCCAACGACCTTCTTCCACTGGCCCCAGCGGCCAACTTCGGAGTCGGCGACGATAACGGTGCCGACTCGGCCTTCCAACCCCATCTCGCGCAGCGCGATGATGGAGCTATGGGGCCGGCCGCTCGACCGGATCGCCACGGTGCCTCCGGCGAGCTGATCGATCCGCGTGACCTCGGCTCGCGCCACGAGGTGTGACTCCGTGGCGACGCACGGGGCGCAAAACATCGCGACGTTCCTACCGCGGAACGGCTCGCCGACCAGGTACTCGGTGTGCTCGATGATCACGTCGGCGGCGCCGTCGAACAGCGCTGCCTCGTACTCGTCCGTCGGCTGAATGCGGAGCACCTCGACGTCGACGTCGTAGTGGCGCCGCGCCATCTCGCGAATGCAGAAGATCACGGGCGTCCGGTCATTGTCGCGGTAGGCGAGACGAATCTTATCCATGGCAGGCTAAATCCAGTTGGGCCCCTGGCGGCAGGACCCGATGAATGAACTGCCGCACTACGGCCAGTGATTCCTCCGTGATCTGGTGACCCATCTCAAACTCGACGTACTCCGGAGTCAGGCCGGCGGCCACCAGAGAGTCACGCGCTCGTCGGCCCAGCTCGACGCCCAGGGTCTGGTCCTCGGTGCCGTGGACCATGAGCACCTTGCGGTCTCGACGCTCGGGCAGCACTGCTTCCAGAGCCTCCGCCCTCGGAAGGTAGCCGCTCATGGCCACGATGCCGGCAAAGGGCTCCGGCGAAGCGAGGCCCGCGTACAGCGCCATGACGGCGCCCTGGGAGAAACCCATCAGAAGAGCACGATCTCGAGCGACTCCGAGCTGGATCAGCATATGGTCGATGAACGTCGCCAGCGCGTCGCCGCTCGCCAGCGTTGTCCCGGCCTGCGCTTCCCCCAGCTCGTACCAGGCCCAGCCGGTGTAGCCCGGACCGAGAGCCACGGGGCGGGAGCCCTGGGGCAGGATCCAGCGATAGCCAAGGGCGTCGATCTCCGGCGCGAGACCCGCCAGGTCGGTCGCATCCGCGCCACGACCATGGATGGCCACGATCAGGGGTAAGTCTTGCGGTGCATCCTCCGCCTCCACCTGGACGTATTTAAGCCCGGCTGCCTCGCCCCAGAACCCCTTCAATCGTTCCCCCTGCTGCGCCGGATCGATGCCACGCTCTCCGCTTGTGGCATGATAGCTGCCCATTGCCGGGGAACGACGTAAGCGGCTGGCGGGTGACGGGCCTGGTGACAATCGTCGGCGTCTTCGCGCTGGCGGCTGGCCTGGCGGTGGTCGCGTATCTCGGCAGCTTCGAGGGCAGCGAGCTACGCCATTCGCTCATCGCCGTCTGGTCGCGAATCCAGGAGCGACCTCACGACACTGCTGACCATGCCGACCTTCGATACCGCGTCGCGAACCCGATGGGCGTCAACACCTTCCTGGAGCAGGAGGTCGAGCCATCCAGGCGTCGGCGAAGCCTGGAGGCAGCGAGGGACGCCGGGTTCCATTGGATCAGACAGCAATTCGCCTGGGCAGGGATTGAGCCCGACGCGAAAGATCGCTTCATCGGCCAGTTCGGGGAGAGCACCTGGGAAGTGTATGACGACATCGTGGCCCTTACCGAGGAGCTGGGACTGGAGCTGATCGCTCGCCTTGATACGTCTCCACGCTGGGCTCGGCCGGGGAATCCGCACGTGGCCACCCCGCCCGCGAACCTGAACGACTACGGCGACTTTGTGGAGGCCGTTGTCGCCCGCTACCGCGGCCGTATCCGCTACTACCAGATCTGGAACGAGCCCAACCTCGGGGTGGAATGGGGCAACGAACCGGTTGACCCCGTTGCAGCCACGGAGCTACTGCGCGTCGGATACCGCCGAGTCAAGAATGCTGACCCGGCGGCAGTGATCCTGGCGCCGGCGCTGGCGCCCACCATCGCTGAAGGCCCCGACGCTCTCAACGAGCTGGCCTTCTTGCAGCGCATGTACGAGACGGGCGCGGCGGCGTACTTCGACATCGGGTCGGTCCAGGCGTACGGGCTGCGCAGCGGTCCCGACGACCGCCGCCTGGGAGCCGGCGACGTCAACTTCTCGCGCGCCATCCTGTTCCGCGAAGTCATGGTCCGCAACGGGGACGCGGCCAAGCCCATCTGGGCGTCCGAGGTGGGCTGGAACGCTCCACCGCCCAGCGCGCAGGGCCCGTTCCCGTGGGGCAGAGTGAGCGACGAGCAGCAGGCCCGCTACACGGTCCGCGCCTTCGAACGGGCGCGCCAGGAATGGCCGTGGATGGGAGTGATGAACGTCTGGTACCTGAAACGCGCCGACGACCGAGAGATGGGCACAGTGTTTGCGGGTTTCCGTCTGCTGGACCCCGACTTCACGCCCCGGCCGGTGTACCGGGCCTTGCAGACGTATGGCCGCGGCCGTTCGCCTTGACAAACTCGATATCCAGATACTAAAAACTCTCGATCCTTTGGAGGCTCGATGATTCGGCCCATTCAGCTGGTTCCTCTCGAAGCACGCCTCTTCCGATCTCTCGGCGACGAGGGCAGACTGGCAATCGTGGAGACGCTCGTTCCCACGGAGCAGCGGGTGAGCGATCTCGTCCAGACCACGCATCTCTCCCAATCCACGGTCTCCACCCATCTGTCGGCCCTGCACGGCGCGGGCCTGGTGGCGCGAAGGCCGGAGGGCAGGCAGGTCTGGTTTGGGCTCGCCCATCCGTCGGTCGGTACGCTATTGGATGCCGCGGAAGAGGTCGTTGTCGCTGCCTCCGAGGGCAGCTACGCCTGCGTCAGTCCTTGCTGCAACCCCGAGCTCTCAGCCTAGCGCTTCGCCGCAGCGGATTCGAACCCCAATCCCCCAAAATGGAGGCTCCCGTGCCCGCTGCGCTACCCGTTGGCGTCCTCCTGGCGGCGCTCGCAGGCGCGTCCGACCTGATCGGCTCGGCGGTGGTGCTGGCCGGCCGCCGCCTGTTCAACACGTGGTTCGACTACCTCCTTGCTTTCGGAGCCGGGTTCGTCCTCGCCATCGCCGTCGCCGACCTGATTCCCTCGGGCCTGGAAGCCGGTGCGCAGAACTCGCTGTGGGTGCTCGCGGGTTTCTCCACGCTCTACCTGGTAGACAAGGTCCTCGAAGGGAGCAACGGTGAGGCCGCGGCCCCGGCTCGAGGGATGATGTCCGGAGTCGGGCTCACCATCTGCGGCGTAGCCATATGCGACTTCTTCGACGGTCTGACCGTGGCCTCCGCCGTGGGCGCACTGGGTGCGGCGACGGGAGCCGCGATGGGAACGGAAGCGGGCGATTCGGCCGACCTTTCCGGCTGGCTGCTCCTGGCCGGCCTTTTCCCACATAACTTCCTCGAAGGCGCCGGCATCGCCCTCATCATGCTGCGTGCCGGGCTGTCCCGCGGCGCCGTCTGGACACTCGTCGTCGTATTGGCGGCGGCGAGCTTGCTGGGCGGGCTGGCGGTCCAGATGGCCGTCGCGCCAGCGCTGCGCGCCTCGATTCAAGCGTTCGCGGGCGGCCTGCTCCTACACCTGGTGGCTTCCCAGCGCATCCCCGGCTTCAAAGGGCCCCTGGAGAGGGTCCAGGCGGTCCTAGTGGTCGTAGGAATCGCGACGTTTGTCGCGACCGACGCACTCCTGCGAGCCGGAGGCCTCGGGGGCTAACCCGGAAGTTGGGCTAATACAGAATCGCAGAGGTTCGTGACCCCCACCCCAACCCCTCCCCCGCAAGGGGGGAGGGGGTTTTTCTTCCTCCCCCTCGACGGGGACGGCGAGGGAGGGGGTGATATGCCCGCCGACCCAGGGGTCACGAATTTGCGCGACGCTGTGCTAGTGAGTCAGATGTCTTTCGATGGCCATTTGATGCAGGGTTCGTAGGGGCGACGCAGGCGTCGCCCGCGGCGCGGCGTGCCGCGCCCCTACCAGACCGACCACCTTCGGCATGGCAACATTCGTACCACCTGACCCGCTAGCTCTCCCTGCCGGTGGGCTCTGGGAACAACCGGTCGATGAATGCGCGGGCGGAGCGCGGCTCCGCGTTGGTTTCGGGCGTCCTCAGCACCGATGGTTCAGCCCCGGGTGGGACCAGCCAATCGCTCCAGCCGGGCGGCAGACCGGCCGCTTCCAGGTCAGCATGCATCGGCGCGATGGCGTCAGGCTCAGCCCCGTGCTGCAGATCGAAGGCGACGATGTCCTCGGCCGATGCCACTCGCACGACCCGCCCTCGCGCCTCCATCAGCGCCTCATTCTCTACGAGCTGTCCCGGTGCGACGATTACGCTCGCTAGCGTCTCACCCTCTGGGAGCGCTACGACCACGAGCTGGCCGGGATTGAGCGTGAGGCCGCAAGGGTCGACAAAAACGACGGGGCTCCCGCGCGTGAGCCGGACGCCGCACAGGTCGAGCCTGCCCTGGAGCCCGTCACCCACCACTAGCCACGACCTGCCGCCAGGCGGGGCAGAAGTAGCGTGTAGGCCTCCAGAGCGAGCCGAGGGTGTGCGTTTCGCTCCAGAGAGTCGGCGGTCTCCAGGGTGAGGGCCAGGGCGCGCTGGACTCGGGCGGCCGACAACTGTGCGGCTGCGCGGTGCAGCTCGGGCAGCAGCTCGCTGCTCCGGACCCGGTCAGCCACGCCCTCCTGCACGAAGAGCGCATCCCGCCACACATCCGTCCACGCCTCGAGCACGTCCCGCACTTCGTCCTGGTGTGCGGTCCAGCGGTCGGCGAGCGAGTCCGCCGCCTGGAGTCGTTGGAGGCGATCAGCGCCCAGTAGATCGAGGAGCTGGCGCGCATGTGTCTGGCGCTCGTCCATCAGGCCCGGATGCTGCGCGGCCAGAATGGCCCAGCCGGGCCTCCCTCCACTCGCCCGAGCGATTGCATCCGCTCTGCCATCTTCGATCCCGTACCGGCCGACCAGATGGGCGGCGATCTCATTCGGCGGGACAGGATGGAGAGCGATCCGCTGGCAGCGAGACACGACGGTCGGCAGCAGGGCCGCCGGGTCCGGCGCCGTGAGGATGATGGTGACCGCCGGCGGGGGCTCCTCGAGGGTTTTCAGCAGAGCGTTGGCGCCCTCCTCAGCCAGGTCCTCGGCCCCCCGCACCACGTAGACCTTACGGGCCGCCTCCAGCGGGCGAAGTGCGATGCCCTGTATGAATTCGTGCACGTCGCGTAGGGGGATGTTCCTGCGCTCCGGCGGCAGCTCCAGCACCCTCAGATCTGGGTGCACGAGGCGGGCTGCGAGGCCACAGTGCCGGCAATGGCCGCAGGCAGGAACCGCGGTGCAGAGCAATTGCTGCGCCATGGCCAGCGCGGTCGCGAACTTGCCGACGTGCGGCAGCCCCGTAATCAAGTAGGCGTGGCTCGGGCCTCCCCGCTCGATGCTGCGCGCCAGCAGGTCGAGGGCCCATCCGTGGCCCACGAGATCGGCGGTCGCTGCCGGAGCCTCTGGCTTCATCGTAGGGATTCTAGCAGGGGAGCCGCTTGGTCCTTCGAAGCGAACGACGAGGTGTAGCGGGTATAACCACCGCCGGTATCCGTCGTTCTGACTCTTGTCCAGCGCGCTGGGGGCGTGACGGACACCTGCAATCGTCATGCAGAACGGCGGGCGAAGCATCTCCCGGGAGACCCTTGGCTTCGTCCAGGGTGACAACTGGCAAGAACAGCCAGAGCGAGATGCGTTATCAAGAAAGGACGAGCGCCGGGTGACGGTGCGGCCGGGCCGAATCGACGGCCTGTTCATTATCGAGCGACCGACCTACGGGGATGAGCGCGGGTTCTTTCGGGAGCCGTTCCGGCTCGACGAAATCGAGGAGGCGCGTGGGGCCAGCACACTGTTCGTCCAGGCCAACCACTCGCGGAGCCGACGTGGTGTGCTGCGCGGCCTCCACGCCGAGAACTGGGAGAAACTCGTCTACGTGGCGCACGGTGAGGTGTTCACAGCCGTTGCCGACGTGCGCGCGCAGTCTCGGACCTTCGGGTGCGTGGAGACGTTCACTCTTGGCGACAGCAATCGCCTGAGCCTATTTCTCCCCCGCGCGGTAGGGCACGGGTTCTGCGTGCTCAGCGAAGCGGCGGACTACGTGTACCTGGTGACGGAGTACTGGGATGGGTCCGACGCGCAGGGGGTGGCCTGGAATGACCCCGACCTGGCCGTTCCGTGGCCCATCGCTGAGCCAATCATCTCGGAGCGCGATCGGCACAACCCGACGATGCGCGAGTTATTCCCCGGACGGTTTGGCTGAGCTGGTCCTGGGCGGGCCCAGGTTATCGCCGATGAGCTTGTCCACTAGCTCGGCTACGCCTGCCCCGTAGGCCGCGCTCGTCACGAGATCGACCCGATCTTTGAGCGTGGGAACGGCGTTCGCTACAGCCGCTGAGAACCCACAACGCTCTAGGAAAGCCTCGTCGTTCTCGGCGTCGCCGATCCCGACCGTCTGCTCCAGGGACAGCCCTAGCTCTCGCAGCGCGGCGGCGAGCCCCGTGCCCTTGTCGACGCCATTCGGAAGCACCATCACAGACTCCCGGTTGAACGTGATGCCGAGATCCAGGTCCAACTCACGGATCACGCCCCGCACCGTGACGTCGTGCGGGCGGACGGTGGCGACCACTGTGTGGCCCACGAAGAGCGGGTCGACGCGCGCGCGGAGAGCCTCTAGAAGTCTGATCGACGGCGGCTCCGTAAGAAGCTGCAACTCCGCCGTCATCGGGCGGTAGAGCAGGCCCCCGTTCTCCGCCACGACACGATCGCAAACGCCAACCTGTGGAAAAGTGCCGAGCAGGTCAGGAAGCTGGCGCCCCGTCACCAGGATCAGACGACGCCCCGAGGCGCGCAGCCGCTCGAGCCCCCCGAGGGGCCCGTCCTCTACACGTCCCTCAAAGGCCAGCGTCCCGTCGTAGTCGAAGGCGAGAGCGTGGTACGGGCTAGCAGGCTGCTGAAAAACCCGCTCACCCTGAGCTTGTGGTTCGACAGGCTCACCACGAGCGAAACCCCGCTCATCCTGAGCTTGTCGAAGGACAGGC
>CAYQJS010000009.1:0-30977 GCA_964417895.1 uncultured Chloroflexota bacterium
TCCCCTCGCATGATTTGCATCAAGCGTCCCTTGAGGGGGAGGGTTAGGGAGGGGGTGTCCCCCCGTTCAGAGACATTCTCGCAGCAAGCGCCTACGCCAAGGTCATCTCCTCGACGAGGGTGGGCAGCATCACCGCGACCAGGGCCGGGGTCCCGCGCCGCGTCTGCTCGAGGCCGCGGCGCAGCGCCGGACCAACCTCTTCCGATTCTCGCACCGTCTCGCCGTAGCAGTTCGCGGCCTCCGCTAGCTTGGCGAAGTCTGGGGGCGGATCGAAGATGCCTCCTTCGTAGTCGCCGATCTCGACGGCGACGCCCTCCGGGTACGTGCCCCTGAGACCCGTCGTGCCCGTGGAGTAAGAGCGGTTCACGAACACCACCGTGAGGAACGCCGCCTTATAGTGCGCCGCGGCCCACAGGGCTGCCAGCGGCGTCCCGAACATCAAGTACCCATCGCCCGTCGCCAGCACCACGTCGACGTCGGGCCGGGCGAGCTTGGCGCCAAACGCGGCGCCCGCTCCCCAGCCGCCGGAAGAGCCGCCGCTCTCGAAATAGGTGCCCGCCTGGTTGCGGCGGTGGTACGCCGCCACGTGCACGCGGTTGCTGAGCGAGTCGTCGAGGAGGAGCGCGTTCGGCTCCAGGATCTGCCCGATCTGATAGCCGACCCAGCGCGGGTGGATCGGCCTCCTCCCGGCCGCATCCTGAGCGCGCTGCTCCGCAGCGCGCGCCTGCTCCTCCTTTCGCGCTTCCAGGCGAGCCCGCCGCTCCGCGATCCGGCTCATGTCCGACGTCGAGAGCATGCTCGTCACCGCCTCGTAGATCGCCCGGGCGGCGCTCGCCGCGTCAACGGGCAGATGGAGGTCGGCCCGCACCTCCATCGTCTTGTAGCGAGAGAGGACAGGGTCAACGTCGACCATGGCGATCTTGCTGCCGCGCCGCGGCATATCGTGCGCGTACATGTACGGAGCCACGCACTCGAAGAACAGCGATACGTCGGCATCGCTGGGCCTCGGGCCGGTTCCGTACAGCGGATGCGTGGTGGGGAAGTTCACTCGGTCGAACCGCCCGATGTCCATGACCGGCATGGCCAGCAGCTCCGCCAACCGCACCAGCTCCTGCACAGACTCGGGATTGCGGCCGGACTTGCCGGTGTAGATGCTCGGGTTGTCCGCCTTCACGAGCCACTCGGCGATCCGCCGAGCGTCGGCGGGGTCCGGCCACGCGGGGCGCGCGATGCCCAGCTCATCGCGGGTGGGGAAACGGGCCCCGCCCGATATGGGTTGCATGGCCGTCTCGCGGGGAATTGACAGGTACACCGGGCCTTTCGGCTCACTCATGGCCACCTGCAGCAGTCGGCTGACCATGAACCCGGGGTTGTCCTGGTGCTCCATGCGATGGTCCAGCTTGGTGTACTGCCGCACGATCTCGCCCTGGTCCCTCGGCTCCTGGACCCACTGCACGGTGTTGTTGCGCGCGCCGGGCATCGTATCGGGATACGCGCGCGGCCCGGTGCCGGCGGTGATGAGCACGGGGTAACCGCCGCGCCACGCGGTGTGGAGCGCGCCGCCATAGTTGAACGTGCCCACGTCGACGTGGACCGCCGTAGCGGCCGGCTGGCCCGAGACCATAGCGCTGCCGAGGGCCGCGTTCAGGGCGACGCCCTCGTGAGTGACGGTCAGCAGCCTCGGCGCGGGCCAACCGCGATGGTGGGCCTTGGCGATGCTCTCCTGGTAGAAGGCAATCTCCGAGCCCGACACGAAGAAGAGGTTATCCACCCCGCCGAGCTTCATCGACGCCACGATGGCATCGGCCCACTCCTCGGCGGCGTACTCACCCCAACGCTCGTCCACAGTTGCGACGCGTTCCCCGATCATCGGCTCACTCCTTTCTGTGGCCCGTCAGCCTCACGGGCGCTCCATGCAGCTCAAACCCGGGAGCATTGTATGGTGTAATCCGCCAGCCGGGCCGCCGACAGGCGGCGGCGCGGGTGACCCGGTGACCAGCCTCCGGGATACTCTACTTGGGGTTTGACGAACGGATTCGGGGAAGCCACTATATCTTCAGCAAGACCGGAGTCGACGAGATTCTGAATCTCCAACCACGACGAGGGGGGATGGCCAAACCGTATCAAGTTCGTCAAGTACGGGCCGTCCTCGTCAAGTACAACCGAGCGTCAGGGCAGTAAGGAATGAGCGACCAACCGCTGAAATACGAGGTCATCATTTACTGGAGCGAAGAGGACCAGTCCTTCATCGGCGAGATCCCGGAGCTCCCGGGTTGCGCCGCGGATGGAGAGACGCATGAGGTAGCGCTGGCAAACCTCAACGTGGTCGCTCATGAGTGGATCGAGACGGCACGCGAACTGGGCCGCCCTATTCCGGCGCCGAGGGGCCGCCTGCTCTTTGCATAGGCTCCTTGGTCGATGCTCTCCAGGAGCGTCACGGGGCGGATGTCGGAAGCGTGGAGGAATCTTGGCAAACAACGTCGACGACTTGCTGACAATCCCGGAGATCGTGCAGGCAGCCCACGCCCGATTGGACACCAACATCTGGGACTACTCGTGCGGTGGCGCGGAGAGCGAGACGACGCTGCGGCGCAATCGCTCCTCCTTCGATTCGATGGCCTTTCGCACGCGGATACTGCGCGGCGCGGCCCGGCCGGACACCTCCACTACGTTCCTGGGCTTCCGGCTATCGCTCCCCGTGATGCTTGCCCCGGTGGGCTCGATCATCCATTTCGATCCTGACGGCGCGCTGGCGAGCGCCCGCGCCGCCGAGCTGGCGGACACGGGCACCTTCGTCGGCACGCTATCTTCGCCGAGCATGGAGGAGGTGCGCGCGGGCGCGCAGGGGCCGCTGTTCTTCCAGCTCTACGTTCGCGGCGGACGGGATTGGATCGAAGCGATGGTGCGCCGAGTCGAGCGGGCTGGCTACTCGGCCATCTGCCTGACGGCGGACTCGGGAGCGTACGGCCGGCGCGAGCGCGACCTCCACAACCGCTTCTTCCCGCGCGAGCGCGCCGGGCGGCCCAACCTCGAAGGGCTGCCCTCCGGCTCGGATGGCCGCGCACGGGATGATCACCAGGCTGCTCTCACCTGGGAGGACCTCGCGTGGCTCCGCGGCATCACACGCCTCCCATTGATCCTGAAGGGGGTGATGAGCCCTGAGGATGCCGAGCTGGCCGTGGAGCACGGCGTCGACGTTGTCTACGTCTCGAATCACGGCGGCCGGCAGTTGGACCACGGGCCGGGGACCATCGAGGTGCTCCCGGAGATCGTACAGGCCGTGCGCGGTCGCGCCGACGTGATCGTAGACAGCGGCTTCATGCGAGGGACCGACGTGATCAAGGCGCTGGCGCTGGGCGCCCGAGCCGTGCTGATCGGCAAGCTCATGACGTGGGGCCTCGCCGCGGGCGGCGAGCGCGGGCTGCAGCGCGCCATCGAGCTGCTCCGGACGGAGATGACCATCGTGATGACCAACATCGGAGTCAAGACCGTGGCCGATATCGATGGCAGCTGCCTGCGCCCGAGCGTGCCTCCGGCTCCGGACCCCTGGCCGGTCGGAGCGCGGCCCGAGCCAGCGGCGGTCGAGGCTACGACGGGGGTTTCGGCGGTTGTATGAGGGCGATCAGAGCGGAAACGCTCCGACGGGCTCCGATAACGCAGTCAATGGCCAGTCATTTCGGAGCCGCGCATCCGAGGAGAGAGGCACACAATCTCTCGGGGGCGTACTGGGAATCGGGGTTATGGGAACACACGACGTGACGCGGGGGCAGAGCGCCCCATTGACGTGCGATACTGGTGACATCCAAGTGACGATGGGAGGCCAGGATGGCAGTAGGCGTGCAGCTCGATTTCAAGGGCACCACGCTTGATCAGTACGATCAGGTGGTTCAGAAGATGGGTTTCCGGCCCGGTGGGTCCGGCGGCCCCGGGGGTCTATTCCACTGGGTCACAAAGACGTCCGACGGTATCCGGGTCATCGACGTATGGCAGTCGCGCGAGGCGTTCGACAAGTTCTCCCAGGAGAAAATCGTCCCCATTACCCGGGAAGTCGGCGTCCCGGCCCCGCCCGAGATCCAGTTCTTCGAGGTACACAACTACCTCACTGCTGGCTGATGCCGTTGGACACCCACAGGAAAAGACGGGCTTCGGTAGCCAACTTAGCGCCTGACGCCGAGCTGCTCCACGGGTGAGATTTTGATCCCCGCACGCCGAGCCACGGTCAGCGTGCAATGTCCTCGTGTCACCCGTAACAATGTATTCCATTCACCGGTAAATACACCGGGGCCGCGCTCCTAAACGAGATGGTTGACCAAGATCCAAGCACCACCACGCTTCCCACGGACCATCACGTCCCCCTCGGGGTCACTGTAGATCAGGCGGAAGCCTATGGTGTCCGTCCGCAGTAGCCCCTGCAGCTCGTAGCGGATTTCAGTGGTAAGCATGGTTACAGCGGCAGCTTGATCGTCGATAGCCTGAAGCTGAAACCCTGCCAGCCGCTTCCCCTCGTAGTGGGCTCGCAGTTGCCCGGCGACTTTGTTTATGGTCCAGTTCTCCGCGTAGGGATTCCGAAGTACCCACTGCGCCATCCTTCCATAGTTGCGTGCTTCCCAGGCAGCCAGGAACTCCGCGAGTCTGCGTTCCGGTGTGCCCTCGTCGTAGTCCTCAGGCTTTCCCGAGCGAGGTGTGTCTACACCCGGTGTCAGGCTCCGTGGCGCCCACTTTTCTAGCCGAGCTTTGTCATCAGCATTGTTTAGGATCTGGTGAATTAGGCTGCGCCAGCTCGGCTTCGGCTCCGGTGGTGGCGCGGTTACTGTTCCACGCTCGACCTTCAATGCCCAGTCGCGCGCCGCAAAGAGTGCGGCCCACGCTTTGGCTGCCACGAGTCGGTTATCGTAGTGGAGATCCAGACCGTGAAGGATGCCATGACGATAGGGAACCCTGATAGGATCGAGATTGGTCTGGTACCGCCCCGCACCCAGGATCTCGGAGAGCTCTTGGAGACCGCTACTGTGCGCCGCGATTGAGTTCCACGCCTCAAGGTTGACGCCCTCCGCGAAGAAGCCGCGAGGTCCCAGCTCGTTGACCAAGCCGTCAAGCAGCGCCAAGGTGACTGGTACGCAGGCGTAGTAGCGCCCCTCGGCGTAATCTGTGAGCGCCTTGTGGGCGAGTTCCAGCCGTGGACGGAAGGCCATCACCCCGTTCATCAGCCGAAGGTGCTCTTCTATCCTAGAGGGGGTGTAATAGCCGACGAGGTTTTCCTCCGCGCCGTCAATGTCGCCGGCCTCTGCTTTCGCGACCACGGCTTGGGCCACCTCGACGTTCATGCTGTCGTACGAAATCCAGCCGCGTGAGGCGAAGTGCTGGTTGAAGCGATCTGGGATCGCCGCCAGCTCCCGTGCTCGGTGAGCCAAATCGCTCACCTCACTTAGAGCGGTCTCCATCTGGTCCACTTTTATTCCGAGCAGCTTCAGCAGCGGCTTAGCCACCGGAAAAGCCCGACCCGCGAGCTCAAGAGCTGCACTACCATCGAGCAACTGCTTGATGGAAGGAATGTCGCGAATTCGTGGATCGTGCATCTTGCCCCCGACGAGCCGCTAGGGCCAGCTTCCTACGAATTGGGTGCGTTCGCTTCGGGAACTTCACCGACCTCTTGGGAAATCTGGTCGTACCACCTTCCTATTGCGTCCGCAATGGGCTTGATACGACTTACCCTTGCCTATCGGCTGACGTTCGTGGATTTGGTCAATGGTTTGCGCTAGCGGCTCCGCCATTCGGGCCGCGCCCAGTAGCAGACGTACAAAGGTGTACAGAGCGAGTTCTTTGTCGAACACCGGTCCGACCCGAACGTAGTCCCCGGTCAGCTGTATGGCCAGTGCTTTCATCCTCGGGTGAGAAATTTCGCTATCCATGCCGTATGTCTCGCGCCACCACTGCCCAGTGGACGGACCCCGATCATTGGCCATTTGCTGGAAGGTCTTAACCCGGCAGCCTGAGGCCAGTTCCTTTCGTACTGTGGGATCAAATGCGATTTGGTGAGCTGTGAGCCAATCCTCGGCTAGGTGTCTGAGAAGCATGATGGCTTGTGGGTAGTAGCCATCAAGAATCAACTCGCGGGCGCTGAGAGCCGTGTTGAAAGATCGAGAACACAGAGCAAGCATCATGAGCTTGGCATCGTGTGTTTCGGTTGCCGTGTATGTGCTAATGGAGTTGAAGGCGTCGATGTAGAAGTTCAAGAGCTCGATAGTCAGCTGCACTTCCGGCTGGAAAGCAGAAAGGTGCTGTTCCCGCACATTCTTTGCAGCGGCGATAAGGTCTACGTTCGTCCCGGATGGGGTCCACGTCTCCCTGCGGTTGGGTGGTAGGTCCGCCATAGTGCCTCCTGACCACAAAAAAAGGAGCCCCCAGAGGCGCCCCCTCTATTTTCTGGGAGAAAGTATAGCACTCGTGTTCTAAAGATCAGGAGGGTAGCAGCGCCGCTACCCCTCCCCCTTGAATACCGTCCTCGTTCGGGTCACGGGCTGGCAGTAGGGGTGGGCTTTCGATAGCTCGCCAGCTCCCCCTCGATCTCGTCCTTCGGCCGGAAATAGGCTTGGAGGTAGTGGTGCTCGAAGTCTGAGGATCTACGGGGGCAGGGACGTCAAGTTTTCCTCGGTCCAGCCACAGCTGGAACAGAGGGCTACGTATCCGGTCTCTGTACCCAGCTCAGGTCGAAAGTCGGCAACCATCCGATACGACCCGCATCGTGGGCAGCGCTCGGGCGTATTCGTTTCGTGACGCAGGAGGGTCTCTGTGAACGCCGCTAGCACCGATTCGGTGGCGTCCACCGCGAGCCTCGCATCATGCAGGACAGCGTTCGTCGCGTGGGTAACCCAATTCACGAGCTCCCAGGTCGCCTTGGCGTTCGCCCTGAGATAGCCACGTACGCGTTCGGCGCTCGAGCCATGAGCAATGGTGTCTGCGACGTACTCAGACCAGTGGAGGAAGTCGCCGAGCTTGGGGACCTCATTTCCAGCTGGGATCATCGACTCGTCTGCAATGGCACGGATGAAATCCAGGAGGCACTCCCTACAGCGCATGCCGACCGCTTGGAAGTCTTCCGCCTCTTGTGCATCGTCGAGTGCCTCCACGGCCTGCGTCCAGCGACGCCAGGCACCAGCGGCGCGCTCCCCCCAGGCCGGCGGAACCGCTCGATCCTGACGCTCGGCGACACGAGCCATCAGGCCGACATGGAATGAAACCAGGTAGTCCATGCTAGGAAAGTGGTCTTGCGAGTAGAGGTTGGTTGGGTTCGTGAGGACCCACCATCGCCCCTTGTCCGTGTGGACATCCCACACGTCGACCCGGCGGCCTAAGACGGTTTCGCTATGAAGCTTCTCGGCGTGCATGACGATCTCATCACGGGCTTCTAACTCAATGTACTCGCGGACCGCACGCTCCTCGTGCTCGACGCGGTTCAACACATATTGACCAGCAACAGCCGGGGGCATCTGAGGAGGAACAACACACTCGCCTGAAGGCTGGACGTTCTGCGCGTCGCGACGAGCGGAGATATCACGACGTTTTCGAGCCATGGCGTCCCTTCGAGGGCCGCTGGCCCGAGTCTTACTTTAAAAGACACCCGCACGGCAGGCACTCTGGCCGATGCCGGCCATCACCTTGACCGCTAACTGACCACGATGCGACTGACTCCCCTTTGCCGCAGCCGGTTTTTCGTGAGGGCATCTGGGCACGCAGAGCAAGCGCGCACGGCGTGGACCGCTCCTCTCGCACCGCGACCTGATCGTGGAGGCGCCCCGGCCTTACCGCTGCGTAGTGCCGGCAGTCCAGCAGGTTGTTATCGTCGTAAGTCTCGACGAACTGGTGCAGGGACGCTATGATCATCCCCAAGCCACAGCCGAGTCACCATATGCAGCTTGCGGGACTTAAGTAGCCGTCCCCCCGGCACTCTGGCCGATGACGGCCATCACCTCGATCTCGATGAGGTACTCGGGGTGTGCGAGGGCCACCACTTGAACCGCCGTGCTGGCAGGCTTGTGGCCCTCCAGGAACTTTGCGCGCTCCTCGCGCACGATGGGCTGGTACCGCATGTCCGTCACGTAGGTGTGGACCATCGTGATGTCCTGCGGTGTCGCGCCGGCCTCCTTAAGGATGATGCCGATGCGACGGAAAATGCAGGCTGCTTGCGCCCGTGGGTCGCCGAGGCCCACGATCGTGCCGTCGTTGCCCACGGCGGTCTGCCCCGCGACCCACAGCAGGTTCCCGACCTTGTATCCCAGCGAGTAAGGCTCGGGTTTCGGTAGCTGCGCCGGCTGGATGATCTCTCCCATGCCGCTCCTCCCCTCTTTGCGATAGTCCCATGTCCCAAGTCTCAAGTCCCAAGTCTCAAGTCCCAAAGTTGGGTGCTAAGCGCCCGGACCTGGGTTCCTCACCGTACCTCTGTGTCTCCGTGGTGAACGGTGCCAAACGCGCCCGGAGCTGGGACTTGGGACCTGACTTGGCGCGTTAAAGGCCCGTGCCGCCCTCGACGTCGAGGAACTGGCCGGTGATCCAGGCGGACTCGTTCGAGGCGAAATAGAGCGCCGCGTAGGCGACGTCCCCCGGGTGCGGGGGCCGGTCGATGCCCGCTGGCGGGTCCGTGAAGGGCTCGTCTCCGCCCGAGCCGCCCATGCCTCCCGGGCAGATGCAATTCACGCGGACGCCATCCGCCTTGAGGCTGCGCGCGAGGCTCTCCGTGAGCGCGATGACGCCCGCCTTCGAGGCCGCGTAGCCCGCCGACGAGCGGCGGCGCACCGCCGGCGCCGCGGCGACGAGGATCGCGCTCCCGCCAGTCTTGCGCAGCTCGGGGAGCGCCTGGCGAACAGGCAGGAAGTTGCTGGTGAGGTTGACTCCTACCAGGTAGCCCCAGGCCTCGTCGTCCAGCTCGTCGGGCGGGCGACGGGAAAAGGCATTGTCTCCGACGTTGCAGTAGAGCACGTCCAGCTTCCCGAAGTGCTGGATCGCCCCCGCCACGAGCGCGGCGCACCCGTCGGACGTGAGCGCGTCGCCCGTGGCGCACGCGATCTCGCCGGCGCCCTCCGAAAGGTGCGCTCGGATGCGCGTGGCCAGCTCATCGAGGGGCTCCAGCCGGCGCGCGCCCAGCACTACGTTGGCTCCTTCGCGGGCGAAGAGCCAGGGCACGGCGCTCCCCATGCCACCGCCCGCGCCCACGATCAGGGCGACCTTGCCATTCAGCCGCATGGGGCTAGGGTACACGGTTCAAGTTGCCCCGTGCAGCCGAAACGGGCATCGCGCGAACTCGTGCCCGGGGGGCCCCCTCACCCTCACCCTCTCCCCCGGGCGCGGGGGAGAGGGGATCCTGCTTTACAGTTCCCCTAATACACCCAGCGCATCCTGCACGCGGTCGCCGAGACTGGCCAGGAAGCTGTCGTGGGCTTTCGGCGCTTCGGCAGGCAGGACCCCTGCGTCGGCGAGTGCTTGCAGGGCGCCGTGCCGCGGGTAGATCTGCTTGATCCAGTCCCGCGCCTCGATCATCTCGAGCGCCAGGCGCCGGCCGAGCGCCGGGTCTGGGTTGGCAATAGTGCGGAAGCTGCCCAGAGCGAACGCCTGGTGCTGGCGCTCCTGCTCCACGAGCCTGGCAGCGGCCTCTGCCAGCGCCGCTTCAGGCGCATGTACCAGGGCGACAAGGGCGCCGGTGGCAGCTTGATCCAGCGCGAACACCGCCATGAGCGCCGACGGCCAGGACTGATCGTTAGGGCAACGGCCGGGCGGGCCACAACCCGGCGCCGACGGCGCCGCCACATGGGGGAGCGTCGCAGCACCATGGCGCATCACGTTACTCAGCTCCATCGCCTGAGCCATTTCATCCGCGGCCAGCGCGGCCAGCGCCAGGCGTGCATCCCGTGTGAGCGTGCGCTGGCTGAGGGCAGCGTACATCTGACCAGCCCCCAGCTTCGCTTGCTGGGTCCGCAGCACGAAATCGAGGAGCGCGTCGTGCTTGGATGTGGGAGGCATCCGGGCTCCGCGCGAGCGTTGGGGTAGTATATTCCTCACGAGAGGCGCCCTCTCCACCTTGAGGCGGGCATCCTGAACGGGCCGAAGCAAATGTTTCGCAGTTCTCACTGCGTGGATTCACCCCCACCCGAACCTCCCTCGTCGAGGGGGAGGGAGTGCGGCTGTCCCCTCCCCCCTTGCGGGGGAGGGTTAGGGAGGGGGGTAGTCCGGGCTCATTTCTACGAAGCATTTCGATGGACGTGCTCAGGATGACGCGCCCTCCAGCGCAGTCTGTTCGCAGCCCTGCATCCCGAGCCCTCGTTCGCTCGCTAGCCTGGTCTACGATCCTCCTCGCGGCCGTGGTGATGGCCGGGTGCGGCGGCGGACAGGGATCGGGGGCGATCGGCCAGCGCGTCGCCGCGGGCGATTACCAGCTCACGGCAACCGACCTGGAAAATCCCGCTCAGCCACCCGATCGGTTCACGAATCCCAAGGCGGGCAATCGTTTCGTCAAGCTCGACGTGCTCATCGAGAATCTCGGCTCGCAGCACCTTCCAGTGGCGGCCGCTCACTTCACGCTGCGCGACACCGGCGGCATCGACAACCCGGCCGTCCCCGGCATTCCGACCGACCGCGGCTTGAAGCAGACGAGCGTCGCGCCAGGCCAGCGCTTGCAGAGCGTGCTCTATTTCGAAATGGCCGCGAACCAGCGGCCCGAGCAACTGGTGTTCGCCCCGGCTATCGTCGGATGGAATACACGCATCGCCGTGGGCCTTTCGGCCTAGACCACCGTGGGTGACTTCCTCGAAGCGCTGCTGGCGACGGCGCTCCTTGGCGTCACGGTGGCTGTGCTGTACCGCCTGATCGTCGGCGAGGTGCCCTGGACTTTTTTCGTCGGCGAGCTGGTGGGGCTGGCGATGGGCGTCAGTCTGCTCCTGGCCGCCGGCCCCCGACCGCATCGCCGCTGACAGGCTGCTGACAAAGGTTGGGTTCCGCTCGTGGTGAGCCTGTCGAACCACCCGTCCCTTCGACAAGCTCAGGGTGAGCGGGCTTCTCAGCAGCCTGCCGCTAGGCGCCCACCGAGGCGGCGACAGACTCGACCGGGTACTCCTCTTCCCGCAGGATCTCCTTCACCCGCTCGATGGTGATCGTCCCCTCGTCGTAGTCGAGCTGGACCTGCCTGCCAGGAATGTCCACCCGGACGGCCCGCACGCCCGCGACGGGCGTCAGCGCCTCCGTGATGGCGTGCTCGCAGTGCTCGCACGAGATGTCGGGTACGTTCAGGGTCACTCGCGACATTGATGCCTCCCTCTCTCTCGGACTGTGTAAGTAGTGCTTTTGTTGCGTTTCAATGAACCATGAGCTGGCCGACCATGCCGCCCTCTTTGTGGCCGGCGACGTTGCAGACCACGGTGTAGGTCCCGGGGGACGGTGCGCGAAATACCACCTCGTCCGTCGCGCCGCCACCGGCCGCCACGTGGGCCCCCGCGACTCCCGCCACGGACCAATCGTGAACGTCGCTGTCGGTGTTGCGCAGCTGCACGCGGAGGACCTCGCCCGCGTGGGCGGTAATCGCCGACGGGCTGAACCGCAGGTCGCGGCCAGCCGCTATCGTCACAATGCGAGCGCCAGCCAGCTCCGCCGCGCTGAGCCGGGGCGCCGCCTCGACGGCGTGCCCGTGGTCTACGCCATCGGCGCCCGCGGGCTCACCGTCGGCGCGAGCGAGGAGCAGCGCGGCCGCGCCGACGCCTAGCGCCAACAGGGCTACCCCGCCGAGATACCCCCAGTCACCGAGGCGGTCTCCGACGGAACGCCGAGTGATCTCGGCAAGGCCGGAGGGGCGCCGGAACCCGCGGAGGCGCAGTGAGTTGGTCACTACGCTGACACTGGACATGGCCATGGCGGCGGCCGCCAGCGCCGGGCTCAACAGGACCCTCAAGAATGGGTAGATCGCACCCGCCGCCACGGGGATCAGCACCACGTTGTATGCGAACGCCCAGAACAGGTTCTGCCGAATTGTTGCCACGGTGCGCCGTGAAAGCGCGATGGCGGTAATGACACCGCGGAGGTCGTTGCCCACCAGGGTGACGTCCGATGCCGCCAGCGCTACGTCCGTGCCGGCTCCGATGGCGATGCCCAGGTCAGCCTGGGCGAGGGCCGGCGCATCATTGATGCCATCGCCCACCATCGCCACCCGCTTGCCCTGCCGCTGCAGCTCCTTGACGCGCTCGGCCTTCTGCTCGGGCAACACTTCTGCCAGAACTCTGCGGATGCCCAGCTCGGCCGCGACGGCGTTGGCGGTGCGCTCGTTGTCCCCCGTCACCATCCAGACCTCGAGGCCGAGGGCCTCGAGCTGGCGCACAGCGTCGGCCGCCTCCGGGCGCGCTCGATCGGCGACAGCGATGACTCCCAAGGGCGAGCCATCGACCGCCACATACATCGGAGTGGCGCCTTTCGCGGCCAGCGCCTCCGCCCTCTCGACCAGACCGTCGAGCCCCACCCCCGCCGACTCCATAAGCGCCCGATTTCCGAGGAGCACCTCACCCCCCTCGACGCGGGCCCGGACTCCGTGACCGGCCAGTGCAACGAAGCTATCCGCGGCCGGTAGGTCGAGCGCCAGATCCTTGGCGCGCGCCACGATCGCCTCGCCAAAGGGATGCTCGGAGCCCAGCTCGGCGGCCGCCGCTAGCCGAAGAAGCTCGCGCTCGCCGACGCCTCCCACCCGGAGCACGTCGATCACCGCCGGCTTGCCGAGTGTGAGCGTGCCCGTTTTGTCCAGGACGACGGCATCGATCTTGTGGGCGTTCTCCAGCGCCTCCCCTCCACGGATGAGGACACCGTTCTCCGCGCCCTTACCCGTGCCCACCATGATCGCCGTCGGCGTCGCCAGCCCCATCGCGCAGGGACAGGCGATGATGAGGACGGCGATGAACGTCTGCAGGGCCATGGTTGCCCGCGGCTCCGGGCCGAAGGCCAGCCACGCACCCGCGGCGACTACGGCCAGGATAATGACCGCCGGCACGAAGTAGCTGGCCACCAGGTCCGCGAGGCGCTGTATAGGCGCCTTGGAGCCCTGCGCCTCCTCCACCAGCCGAACGATCTGCGCAAGCGTGGTGTCCGCCCCGACGCGCGTGGCGCGGAAGACGAGGGTTCCCGTGCGATTGAGGCTACCGCCCACGACGACGGACCCTGGGAGCTTTTCGACCGGCGCCGACTCACCGGTGAGCATCGACTCGTCCACGGCAGACGAGCCCTCCTCGACGACGCCGTCCACGGGAAGCTTCTCGCCGGGCCGCACCCGCACGCGGTCCCCGGCCACGAGATCGTCAATGGGGATGTCCTGTTCGCCGCCGTCGCGGATGACTCGTGCGGTCTTGGGCCGTAACCCCATGAGGGCCACGATTGCCGCCGACGTTTGACTGCGAGCCCGGGCTTCGAGCCAGCGCCCCATGAGAATCAGCGCGATGATGATCACTGCCGTCTCGTAGTAGACGTGGATGGGCAAAGCCCAGGCGTTGGCAAGGCCAGGCCACAGCGTCACGAAAGCGGAGTACAGGTAGGCGGCGGACGTGCCCACCGCCACGAGGGTGTTCATGTCGGTGGTGCCGTGGCGCGCGGCCGCCCACGCGGTCCGGTAGAACCCGGCGCCGGCCCAGAACTGGATGGGGGTGGCCAGCAGCAGCATGGGGAGGTAGAGCACGGTGTGGTCAAACGGGAGCGGCAGATACATAGCCGCCATCATGGCGACGCCCACCGGAAGGGCTACCAGGAAGCGAAGTCTCAGCCCGTCCAGTTCCGACTTCCTAGTTCCGAGTTCCGCCGGCGTCTTATTCCCGCCAGCCCACGGGACTGACCCGGAACTCGGAACCCGTAACTCGGAACCGACGCCATAGCCGGCGCGCTCGATCGCATGCTTCAGAGCCGGAAAGTCGGCGAGGGCCGGGTCATAGACGACCTTCGCCTTCTCGGTGGCGAGGTTGACCGCGGCGTCCCGGACGCCCTCGACTTTCGTCAGGGCTCGTTCGACACGGCGTACACAGCTAGCGCACGTCATGCCCGTAACAGGAACAATGACCTCGCGAGTGGCGCTTCTGGGCTCGTCGCTAACTGTCATGGCGATGCTAGCGGCGCGCCAGCTGGAACAACTCCGCCAGCTCCGCAATCACTTCCTCGTCCCGCCCCTCGGCGAAGCTCCCTGGGACGCAGGAGTTGAGGTGTCCCTTCAGGAGCACGTCCTCCAGCTTGTCGATGGCGCGCTGCACCGCGTACGTCTGCCTGAGAATGTCGACGCAGTAGGCGTCGTCTTCGACCATCTTGCGGATCCCCTTGAGGTGACCCTCGATGGAGGCCAGGCGCAAGAGCGCGTCCTTCCGGCCGGCCTGCATGGGCGCTCCTCCCACCCCCTGGGGGAGGGGGGGTTAGTCATGGGAAGATGCTACGCGATGAGCCTGTGAGGAGGCAAATTCGGCGGGAAGCGTGCGTGCGCACCGGGTTTTGCGCTCAACGCCACCGGGCACGCCCTCACCCCCCTCTCCCAGGGAGGCGGTAGCGCATCGCCTCTCCCTCTGGGAGAGGCCGGCCGAAGGTCGCCTTTAGGCGACCGAGGACGGGTGAGGGCGTGGCACTCTGCGAGGGAAGCTCAGGAGTCGAGGGGCCCCGGCGAAGCCCGCTGAAGGGGGCTGGCTACAACAGCGAGGCAAGGACTGAGGCTAACCTCTCGGGTTCCTCAGTCCTCGCGGATCAGTGGCCGCAGCCGCAGCCGCCGCCTCCGCCTCCCGGTCTGGACGGGTTCACGATAGTAAACCCGCGGCCCATCAGGCTGTCGCGGAAATCGATCTCGGCACCCTCGAGATGCGGGGCGGACTCCATGTCGACCACGAGCTTTATCCCCTCGGCCTCGAACACGCTCTCAGCCTCGGTAAACTCGTTTTCGACACCCATGCCGTAGTGGGCCGCGCCGCATCCACACGAGCCGGCGACGAAGACGCGGATCGCCAGATCGGGCCCTTCCTGCTCGGTGATGATGCGCTTCAGCTCGCTCGTGGCTCGCTCGCTAACGGTGATCATCGAAGCGGTCTCCTCCGTGCCTCGCACCCCCCGAGGGGCTGCTCGCGCCATTCTACCATGCTTCGCCCCTACGGGTGGCGCGGACCGGCCAGGGCGACTGTCAGAGCCTACGAACCAGCTTCCTCAGGATGCTTGGTTTCGAGCGGCTAGTGTATGCTTCTGGGCACCACACGTGGGGGGACACGATGGCGGACCAGGAGACGACGCGCGGTCTGCTCGCAGGCGCATTCGACATGCACGTTCACAGCGGCCCCGACGTCTTGCCGAGAAAGTTCGACGACATCCTGCTCGCCGAGCGCACGCGGGAGTCCGGCATGGCGGGCTTCGTCCTGAAGTCGCACTATGTCTGCACGGCTGATCGGGCCGCCCTCATCCGCCAGGTCTATCCGGACGTGAGAGCCTATGGCGGCATCGTGTTGAACAATGCCGTCGGCGGGCTGAATCCCATCGCCGTCGACATCGCCGGTCGACTGGGCGCCAGAGTGGTCTGGCTGCCCACCGTGGACTCGGCGAACGAGTTGGAGAACGTGGCCGGCCAGAAGGACGAGAGCAAGCTCCCCTACTGGATGGGCATCGCCCGAGAGATGCGCGCGCTGGGCATCGCCGGCGAGTGGCTGAAGGTGACCGATGAGGACGGCAAGGTCAGCAAAGCCACCCACGACTGTCTCGACTTGATCGCCAAGCACGACATGATCCTCGCGACCGGCCACATCGGCCCCAGCGAGATGCCGGCGGTCGTCAAAGCGGCAGTCGAGCAAGGCGTCAAGCGGATCGTCATCACGCACCCGGAGTTCCCCACTACGTGTTTGACAATCGAGGAGCAGCGCGCGTTGACACGGTTCGACGTTTTCTTCGAGCGTTGCTTTACGACCCCGCACACCGGGAAGATTGCCTGGGAGCAGGTGTTCGACAACATCCGCACCATTGGGTCGAGCACGACGATCCTCTCAACGGACCTGGGACAATCCAACAACCCATTCGTGGACGAGGGCCTGGGAATGTTCGTTGGCAAGCTGCTAGACGCCGGTTTTCGCGAGACGGAGATCCAGCAGATGGCGAGGCACAACGCGACGCAGGTCCTCGAGGGGTAATGGCATGAGCCGCGGGAGTCATCGCCGACTGGGCGACCGGCTCACCGCCGCGCGCCACCGGAATTTCGTCGGCCGCGCGGCCGAGATCGCGCTGTTCGGCGACGCCCTGGCGGTGCAGGACCTACCGTTCCACGTCCTCTACGTATTCGGTCCCGGGGGCGTCGGTAAGACCGCGCTGCTTGGCGAATTCGCCCGGCTCTGCAGGCGGACGGCGACCTCCAGCATCTACCTGGACGGGCGGGACATCGACCCGTCCCCTGAATCCTTTCTCGCCGCCGTACGGAGCGCGATGGGTATCGCCCCGCGGGACGACCCGCTGGAGCGGCTTGCTTCGCGACCGGAGCGCCACGTGCTGACCGTTGACACGTATGAGGCGATGGGCTCCCTCGATGGATGGCTGCGTGACGCATTCCTGCCCCAATTGCCGGAGGACGTGCTCGTCGTTCTGGCGGGCCGCGATCCGCCATCAACACCCTGGCGCTCAGACCCGGGTTGGCAGAGCCTGGTGCGCGTGGTGCCCCTGCGCAACCTCAGCCGGGATGACGCTGGCGCGTATCTCGTCCAACGCAACGTTCCGGCCGGCCAGCACACCGCGGTGTTGAACTTTGCGAACGGCCACCCGCTGGCGCTGTCTCTGGTGGCAGACCTCTTCGCCCAGGACCCGGCGACCCAGTTCCACGCAGAGGAAGCGCCGGACCTTGTAGCAACGTTGCTCCACCACTTCGTGCAGAGGGTCCCCGGGCCAGCGCACCGCACGGCGCTGGAGGCATGCGCTCTGGTGCGCCTAACCACCGAAGGGCTCCTGGGCCAGATGCTGGCAATGCCGGACGTGAACGAGCTGTTCGAATGGCTACGTGGCCTCTCGTTCATCGAGTCCGGGCAGGGCGGGCTCTTCCCCCACGATCTCGCTCGCGAGGCGCTGGCGACGGACCTCCGCTGGCGGAACCCTGACTGGTTCGCAGAGCTGCACGGGCGCGCACGTGCCTACCACATCAGGCGTGTACAGGAGACCCACGATGTGGAGCAACAGGCGGCGCTCATCGATCTGATCTTCCTTCACCGTGACAATCAGGCGGTGCGGCCGTTTTTCGAGCTCCTCCGCGCCCGCGGCGGCGCAGGTGAAACGGCCGAGAGCGGGGCGGCATCTACCGACCTGGCCCGACCAGGGGACATGTCGACACTCATAGGGATGGTGGCGCGCCACGAGGGGGATGATTCCGCGAAGCTGGCGGAGCGCTGGCTCGTCCAGCAGCCCCAACATACGCTGGTCTTTCGCGAAAGCGACGACAGCATCGCGGGGTTCGTACTCATGCTCGCCCTGGACCGGGCCGGCGGCGAGGATATCGACGCCGATCCCGCCGCGAAGGCGGCGTGGGACTACCTGCAGCGCCGGGGGGCCCTGCGAGCGGGGGAACGCGCGACGTTTTTCCGTTTCTGGATGGCCAGCGAGAGCTACCAGTCGGTTTCGTCGGTCCAGGGCCTCGTGTTCGTCGAGGCCGTGCGTCATTACCTGACCACGCCCGGCCTCGCCGTGAGCTTCTTCCCCTGTGCGGACCCCGACTTCTGGGCGCCGATGTTCGCCTACGCCGACATTCCCAGGGTCCCGGAGGCTGATTTCGAGATCGGCGGCCGTCGCTACGGCGTGTTCGCGCATGACTGGCGCTCCGTCCCTCCGATGGTCTGGCTCGACTCGCTTGCCAAACGCGAGGTCGCCGCGGCGCCGCTCGAGTGCCGCCCGGAGTCCTCGTCCGAGCCGCTCGTGGTTCTCAGCGAGCCCGATTTCGCGGAAGCGGTTCGCGATGCGCTCCGCTCGTACGACCGACTTGAGGCGCTTCGGTCGAACCCGTTGGTCCGCTCTCGCATCGTGCTGCAGCGCACCAGCCGATCCGACGCAACATCCGCGGAGCGGCCAACCCTTCTGCGCGAGCTCATCCTGGAGGCGGCCGACAGCCTGCGAGAGCCAGCGCGCGACGCGAAGTTGTACAGGGCTGTGGACCACACGTACCTTCACCCGGCGCCGACCCAGGAGGCCGCCGCTGAGCTGCTCGACCTGCCGTTCAGCACGTACCGCCGCCATCTGCGGTACGGCATCGCTCGGATTACCGACTATCTGTGGAGCCGGGAGATCGGGGCGCCGGGCTAAGTGAGCACAAATTGAACAAGGATTGGTCTGGAGGACGACCGCCCGCCTAAAGAAAACTAGGTGCGCATCCCACACCCAAGTTTTCGCAGGGAGGAGTCATGCGTCCATCTTCGATCCATCCGGCAGGCGGCATATTTCGCGTTCTCGCACTGGCGGCAATCCTCGCTGTGCCTCTCGTGGGGCAGCTCGTCGGCGCATCCAGCCACCGGGAGGCCCCGCTGATCAGCCAGGACCCGGCGGCGGATATCACCGACATGTACGTGTTTCGCAGCCCGGACGCGCCCGAGACCGTTACGGCGATCATGAACGTGTGGCCCTATGCCCAGCCCAACGGCGGTCCCAACTGGTACCGCTTCGACGAAAACGTCCGGTATTCCATGAACGTCACGCAGGACGGTGGCAACGAGGAGGACCTTCGTCTCGACTTCCGTTTTCGCACTGACGTCCGGAACGGAAACACTTTCCTGCTGAACACGGGCCCGGTGATGTCGCTCGATGACCCGAACCTCAACGTGCGCCAGTTCTACTCCGTAGACCTGGTGGCGGGCGGCCGGACCACCAGGCTCGGAGAGAACATCCCCGTGGCGCCGCCCAACGTTGGGCCCAAGTCCTTTCCCGACTACGATCTCGTAGCCAATCAGGCGATTACCCCCATTCCCGCGATCCCCGGTGGAAAGGTGTTCGCCGGGCCTCGCGATGATCCATTCTTCGTGGACCTGGGGGCGACCTTCGACCTGCTCACGATTCGCCCTGGCGCCCCGGGCAACACGGGTGGTGGTGTTGACGCCCTCAGCGGCTATAACGTGCTCTCGATCGCGGTACAGCTGCCGATCTCGGCCGTGGTCCGGCCCGCGTGCACCCTGAGCAACTCGTCTGACATGAACTGCGTTGTCGGCATGTGGGTGACCACGAGCCGCCCGAGCACCCGCGTCCTTCGAGGCGAAGAGGCGCCGACCACCAGCGGCGACTGGGTCCAGATCTCGCGGCTGAGCGCAGCGCTCGTGAACGAGGTCGTCGTTCCGCTGGCGTTCAAGGACGTCTTCAACGCGTCGGAGCCGAAGAACGACGCCCCTCGCTTCGTACCCGTTGTCACCGACCCGGAGGCGGCGCGCCTCCTGCAAGCCCTGTACGGCCTGGACGTTCCCCCGGCGCCCCGGAATGACCTCGTCACGATTTTCCTGACCGGCATCCCGGGCCTGAATCAACCGCCCAACGTCCAGGGCGCCGAGATCGCTCACCTGAATCTCGCGGTGCCCGTCTCCGCGCAGCCTAACCGCATGGGCGTCCTGGGTGGCGACAACCAGGGATACCCGAACGGCCGACGCCTGGGCGACGACGTGGTCGACATCTCCCTGCAAGCGGTGGCCGGCGGAACGCCCTTCACACCGGCCTTCAACAAAGCCCCCAACAATCAGCTCGGCGACGGCGTGGACGCGAACGATAAGCCATTTCTGGCTACGTTCCCGTATGTGGCGGCGCCGTACGCGGGCTTCGAGCTTCCCCCGTACGCTTCGCAGTCCGCGGCGCATCCGTCGAACTGACTTTGTCGAGCGAGCCGGTCGGCGCGAGGCGGCCTTTTCCGCCCGCGCCGGCCGGTCTTGCGCGGCGTGTTTGCCCTCGATGCAGGAAACTCAGCCGGAGTGCCAACGCTCATGATCGCGCTTAGAGTTGCCCCCGCGTCTGGAAAGCACGCGCTTGCCGCCATCTGCGCTGTGGTGTCGGCCCTTTGCATGGCCCTGATCGCGGACCAACTCCATCTGTCGAACAGCCCCCCAGCGCGGGAGCCCACGCTGGACAGCCGGCCGGCTGGGGAGCGCGCGGTGGAGGCGGCCCAGCAACGGCTCCAGCGGGCCCCCGGGGACGCTCGGTCCCTTACTCTGCTGGCGAGCGCGTATCTCGTGCGCGTCCGCGAGACGGGCGACCCCGGCTATCTGGGGCGTGCGGGAGCGCTGCTGGACCGCGCACTCGCGGCCGATCCCGAGGAGGTCGACGCGGTCGTCGCCGCGGGCTCGCTGGCGTTGTCTCAGCACGAGTTCGAGCGGGCGTTAGAGCTGGGCGAGCGGGCTTTGCGCCTCGCGCCGTTTCGGGCGGCCGCACAGGGCGTCGTCACCGACGCGCTGGTCGAGCTGGGACGGTACGAGGAGGCGGTCCGGTCGGCGCAGCGTATGGTGGACCTCCGACCAGACCAGCCATCCCTGTCGCGCGTGTCCTATCTGCGGGAGCTACACGGCGACCTGGCCGGAGCGACGGAGGCGATGCGGCAAGCCGTCGCAGCCGGGGCTCCGCACAGTGAGGCCACGGCGTGGGCCGAGGTCCAGCTGGGCCACCTCCTCTTCGCCCAGGGTAACCTGCCAGAGGCGCAGCGGGCGTACGAGCGCGCCGGCCAGCGCATAGACGGGTACGTCCACGCGCTGGCCGGCGCGGCACGTGTCCGCGCGGCGACCGGTGACCTGGGTGGGGCTGCGCAGCTCTTGGAGCGAGCCGGCGAAGCGATGCCGCTACCCGAGTTTGTGGCCGCGCTCGCGGACGCCTACGCGCGGCTCGGCGACACGGCGCGCTTCCAGCAGCAGTACCGCTTCCTGACCGAAATCCAGAAGCTGCTCGCTGCGAATGGCGTGCGCACCGATGCCGATCTGCTCCTCTTCAACGCCGATCGCGACCAGGACCTGGAATCCACCCATGCCGCGGCGAGGGGTGAGTTCTTGCGCCGGCCGAGCATTCACACCGCGGACGCCCTCGCCTGGGCCGAGTACCGCGTCGGCGACCTGGAAAATGCGCTCGCCCACAGCCAGCAGGCGCTCCGGCTCGGCTCGCGCGACCCGCTCATGCTCTACCGTGCCGGGGTTATCGCGCACGACAGCGGGCAGGCCGACCGGGCCTACGAGCTCCTGAAGGCGTCTAGCGACCTCAATCCAACCTACTCGGTCCTGTGGTCCGGCGACCTGGCACGCCGGCTCAGCGATCTCTCCTTGATGAGGAGGGCCGAATGAAGCATCTACTCTTGAGCTTGCTCCTGGTTGGCGGCGCTGCGCTCGCCCTCACCTCGAATGCGGCCGCCCACCCCCTGGGAAACTTCACCGTCAATCGTTACAGTCGCATCGAGGTGGGGCCCGAGCGTATCCACCTGCGATACGTGCTGGATCTCGCCGAGATCCCGACGTTGCAGGAGCTGCGATCTTTCCGGGTGCCGAGCGGCCGAGTCGACGAGGCTGCGCGGCAACAGCTCCTCCGCGTGAAGGCGAGCCAGCTCATGTCCGGCGCTCGGCTTGAGGCGGGCGGACACCCGGTGAGCTGGGAACTGACGGCAGCGTCGCTGGACCTGCTGCCCGGGCAGGCCGACCTTGAAACCCTCAGAGTGGAGCTGACGCTCGTGGCCCCCTGGTCGGCGGCGGAGAGCGCCCGCCTCGACTACCGCGACTCGAACTATCCAGGCCGAATCGGTTGGCACGAGGTGGTGGCCAGGGGTGTCGGGAGCGTCGTCCTCGCCGGCAGCACGGCGCCAACCCTCGATGCGACAGACGAGCTCCGCTCGTACCCCAACGACCCGACACGGCCGCCGCTGGACGTTTCGGGCGCTCGCGCCACGGTAGCTTTCGGCGTCGATAGCGCAGGGGCGCTCCAGAATGCCGGCGTCGAGACCGCCGCCGGCATTGGTTCCGAGTTTCGAGCTCCTGGTTCCGAGGGGAACGCGAACGAGGAACTCGGAACGACGAACCCGGAACTACGCGGGCAGGCCGCCCGGCGCTTCGCGCTGGGGACAATCCCGCCTGAGGTAGCAGTTCTCTTACGAGGCGATGCCGCATCCAGCCTTTCGACGCTGGGCCTGGCCCTTGCCATTGCCGCCGCGCTGGGCGCCATGCATGGGCTCGGGCCGGGCCACGGCAAGACGCTGGTCGGAGCATATCTCGTAGGGTCCAGAGGGACCGCTGCACAAGCCCTCCTCCTGGGCCTGACGGTGACCGCCACGCACACGCTCGGCGTCTACGCCCTGGGCGTCGTCACGCTCGTAGCCGCCCAGTACGTCCTGCCCGAGACCCTCTACCCCGTGCTCAGCCTTCTGTCCGGATTGCTCGTAGTGGCCATAGGCCTCTCCCTGATCAGGTCTCGACTGGCGGCTTACCGTCGCGCTCGCGCCCGGGGCCACGACCACGAGCACCACGGCAGCCAGCATGAGCCGCACGTCCATCAGCACGATGCACACGGCGGGCACGGCCAAGGCTTGGGGCACTCGGGCGTCCAGCAGCACGATGCGCAGGGCGAGCATAGTCACAGGGCAGGACACTCGCACATCCATGTCCACCGGGGATCGAGCGGCGCCGGCTCCCCGCTCCGAGACGTGCTCGGCATCGGGGTGTCGGGCGGGCTCCTACCGTGTCCGTCAGCGCTGGTCGTCCTGCTGGCGGCCATATCCCTGAATAACGTCGCGCTGGGCATGCTGCTGGTGGCCGCTTTCAGCGTCGGCCTGGCGAGCGTTCTGTCCGCCGTGGGGCTCCTCGTCGTCTACGGCGGGCACGCGCTCGGCCGCACCGCCGTGGGGCGGCGTCTCGCGCACGCTCCGGTGCTGCGTGCAGCCCCCGCACTCAGCGCCGTGGTGATCACGCTCGCCGGCCTGAAGATTGCGGCCGACGCCGCGCGCGCATTTGTCTAAGGGAACAGAGGTGGCCGGAGTTGTGGCGAAGAGGGCTCGGGGGCTCGTCATCGCCTTGGGCGAGGCGTGGAATGCGCACGACCCGGAGCGCGTGGTGGGGTTTTATGCGGCCGACTACGAAGGCATGGACGTGGGCGAGAGGGGCCTCCAGCGAGGGCAAGAGGGAGCGCTGCGGAGTTTCGAACGCTACTGGAAGGCATTTCCCGACGTGCGCATTCGTCTGGACGAGATGGTTGTGCAAGACAACCGTATTGCGCTAGTGTGGACGGCGAGCGGAACACACGGTGGCAGCCTGATGAGCATCCCGTCCACGGGACGACGCGTCGCCATACGCGGCACGTCGCTGCTGAGACTGGCTGGGAACCAGGTCCAGCACGCTCTCCACGTGTGGGATGTCGCGGGCCTGTTGCGCGCGATGCAGCTCCTACCGGACCTCCGGTAGAGAACAGGGCAGAGCCCCACGGGGCAGAAAGGAGAAGGATCGTGGCCAAAACGTATTGCCAGGTAGCCGGAATCATCCTCATCGTCGTCGGGGTGCTGGGACTTGTGGGATTCAACATACCTGGGCTCCTAACCGTGAACGAGCCGGGGGAGGTGGCCCTTCACCTGGTGGTGGGCGTCCTCGCCGCCGCCGCCGGTTTCTATGGTGGCTACGGACGGTTCGCGCTGCTCTACGCCAAGGTGTTTGGAATCGTGTACCTGGCGCTCGGGGCTATCGGCTTCGTCGTGCCGGAGCTGGTCCCTGGACTGATCCATCTGGACGTAGGCTGCAACGTCGTGCACCTCGCCCTGGGCGTGTGGGGCATCTGGGCCGGATATTTGGCAGGGAGCTCACAGGCATCAGTAGCTCCAGCGTAGCCTGAGCTTTCAGGGGCCTACAGTCAATCGGGACCGCCGGCAATCGGGACCGCCGGGCCATGCTTTGTTTGGAGGTAGACGCGTTGTGGTAACTGCACACTGGCTCCTGAGCCGCAGGGTGTCGGCCCGGACACTCGCCGTCGTCGCCGCGCTGATGGCTCTGGTGCTTGCAGGGGGCGTCGCCCAGGCGCAGTTCGAAGGCGTCTATCAGGATGTCATCGGCCGAGGACGGCTCGAGTACTCCGAGGCCGTAGGCGGACCGGCCGACGTCTATGTGGGCTGGATCGCCATGGAGCCGGGCAGTACCTATGGTGGCTGGCACACCCACCCCGGCCCGGTCTGGGTCGTCGTCACGAACGGCGAGCTGGCCCTGTACGGCCCCGACGCGTGCCGCACTCTGTATAGCGCGGGAGCAGCTTACGTCGCCCAGCCCGACACGCTTTACGACCTGCGGAATGAGGGCACCCAACCCTTGGAGCTCGCCTTCGCGGGAGTATTCCGGGCTGGCGAGCCGGCGGCGATGGCAGCCGAAGCTCCAGAGGTCAGGTGCTGAGCTGAGCTATCGGCGAAGAGTACCGGTACCCTTGTGAGCGATCTGCCCGCCGCCCAGGGTTTGGTGGCGGTTTTTCTCGTCATGCTCCTGAAAGAAAGCGGCGTACCCCTGCCGATCCCCTCCGACCTGGTGATGATCACCGCCGGCATCCAGGCCGCGGCCGGCGCCTACTCGCTGGTGGAGCTGCTCGTCGCCCTGGAGGTCGCGATCCTCGTCGGCGGATCGCTCCAGTTCCTCATCGCCCGGGCTGCGGGCCGGCGGCTCGTGGCGCGCTTCGGACGCCGCGTCGGTTTGACCGATTCGCGCCTGGAGCATGCGCTCACGCGCGTCCGGCAGCGCGGCTCGCTCGCCATCTTGATTGGACTGAATGTGCCAGCCGGTCGCGCCGGCATTGTGGTCGCGGCCGGGGTCGCCGGGCTCACGTACACGGCGTTCGCGCCGGCCATGCTCGCGGGCAGCACCGTGTTCTATGCGTGGCACGTAGCGCTCGGTTACCTGGCCGGGCCGACGGCCCTCAGCTTGATCGACCAGCTGAATGTCCCGCTCGCCGCAGCCCTCGTGGCCCTGGCGGCCGCCGGGCTCATCGCCTGGCTCCTGCTCGGCCGCGCCCGGGGCGGCCGAGCGCCTGAGAGCGACGCCCTCGACCGACTGCACGCGTGGAGCGAGGCGGCCTGCCCGGGGTGTCTCGCCATCACGGCCATCGAGCGAGCACGAAGCCTGTAACGGCCGTGACACGCCCTCACCTTGGCCCTTCCCAGGGGGGAGAGGGGGGCAGCCGATCGCCTCTCCCTCTGGGAGAGACCGGCCAACGGTCGCCTCAGGCGACCGAGGACGGGTGAGGGCGTGGCACCCGGCAACACGAAGCGCAAGAGTTCAGGGCGCACCCCCGGCAGCTCGCCGGAACCAAAGGATGACGGTAGAGGCTAGAATGACTCTCATCCCGAGCCGGAGGGACGGCATGGCCATCGCCGAATCGAAGCCCGTCGCCGCAGCCGCTACCTATCCCGATCTGCACGATCACCTCGCAGCCCTCGAGCGCGACGGGTTCCTGGTCCGCGTTCGCCGCCCCATCAACAAGGACACGGAGCTGCACCCGCTCGTGCGTTGGCAGTTCCGCGGCGGCATCCCGGAGCGCGAGCGCAAGGCATTCCTCTTCGAGCGGGTGGTCGACGGGGCCGGCCGGGAGTACGACATGCCGGTGGTGGTGGGTGCGCTGGCTGCGAGCCGCTGGATCTACGCGCAGGGGCTCGGCTGTCAGGTGGACGAAATCAACGCCAAATGGCGGGCGGCCCGTGCCAATCCGCTCCCCCCGGTCCTGGTCGACGACGGCCCCGTCCACGAGGTCGTGCGCACCGGTGCGGAGCTCGACGCGCCCGGTGGGGGGCTGGACGGCCTTCCCGTCCCCATATCGACGCCCGGGTGGGATAATGCGCCCTACATCACCGCCGGACATTATGTCACGCGTGACCCCGAGTCCGGCATCTATAACGCCGGCAATTACCGGGGCCAGCTCAAGGGCCGACGGCTTCTCGGTATGAACGCCTCCCACGAGCTGCAGCAGGGGATCATCGTCCACTGGAACAAGGCGCGGGCGCGCGGCGAGCCGCTGCCCTGCGCAGTCGTAGTGGGGGCTCCGCCCGCATTCTCGTACGCAGCCGTGCAAAAGCTGCCCTACGACATGGACGAGTTCGCCGTGGCCGGCGGCCTCGCGGGCACGCCGCTCCGAGTTGTGAAGTGCAAGACTATCGACCTCATCGTGCCCGCCGAGGCAGAGATCGTCATCGAGGGCCTCATCGATCCTCGCTGGCTCGAGCCCGAGGGCCCCTTTGGCGAGTCCCACGGCCACGTGAACCTGCAGGAGTACAACCACATCATGGAGGTCACCGCCATCACGCACCGGCGTGATGCCATCCTCCCCTCCATCATCAGCCAGGTCACGCCCAGCGAGTCGAGCCTGATCAAGAAGGTCGCCCTCGAGCCGCTGTTCACCGACCACCTCCGCAACACGCTCGGGGTGCGGAGCGTGGTCCGCGTGGCCATGCACGAGCCGCTCACGAACCTGCGCAAGGTGGTCGTGATTCAGATGCGCAAGCCAACCGACAAGGAGGTATGGCAGGCGCTTCTGGGCGCCACGTCGTTCCAGCTCGCCGTCGGCAAGCTGGTGGTCGCCGTGGACGAGGACATCGACCCGGAAAGCACGGATGCGGTGCTGTGGGCGATCTGCTACCGGAGTCGGCCGCACCGCGACCTCCAGGTCATTCGCGGCAAGGATCCCGGCCATAGCCCGCACGTGGGCGAGATTCCGGGCGAGGAGGACGAGGACTCCGCGATGCTGATCAATGCCACGCTACGCTCCGTCTTCCCGCCCGTCTCCCTGCCGAGGCGGGAGTACATGGAGCGCGCGGCGCAGATCTGGGACGAGCTGGACCTGCCGCCGCTCAAGCCCGAGTCCCCCTGGCACGGCTATTCCCTCGGCCAGTGGAGCGATGAGTTCGAGCGCGAGGCCCAGCTCGCGATCGAGGGGGGCTGGATGGAGACGGGCGCCAAGCTCGCCGAGCGGCGGCGCGACGACGTCGAGCCCAACACCAGCATCTGGGCACTTGACAAGGGGACAGGGGACAGGGGATAGGGGACAGAGGACAGGCGACGCCCCGAACCGCTACAACCTGTTCCCTGTAACCTGTCACCTTGGAGGGAAACGTGGCTATAGCGGCAACTGCATTCGCGCAGGAGCTGTACGGAATCGTGGGTGCACACCACTCCAAGGACCATCCCTTGATCGGGATGATCGAACGCGGCGAGCTATCGCGCGAGCAGCTCCTGGGATTCGCAGTGCAGTTCTATCAGCTCTTCCCGAAGGTCTTCCCAAAGCCCATCGCGGCGCTCTACGCGCGCTGCCCCGATGACCCGGAGATCGAACAGCACTTGCTGGAGAACCTCGTCGAGGAGGGCACCGGCCAGGTGAGCGGGAGCGCCAGCCACCGCGACCTCTACCTGGACTTCGGGAAGGCGCTGGGCATGAGCCCCGCGGCGCTCGACGCCGCTGAGCCCCTGCCCGAGACGGCGGGGCTCCTCAACTGGCGGGATGTGCTCTTCTACCAGCGGCCGTGGATCGAGGCGATGGCCTCGCAGGGGTATGCGCTGGAAGGGACCGCCGCCGAACGCATGAAGCGCATCGTCAGGGGCCTGCGCGAGCATTACGCCATCCCCGAGGAGGGGCTGGGTTACTGGACGGTGCACATCCAAGTGGAGGACGAGCACGGCGCCGTTGGCGAGTTGGCGGTGCAGAGGTTCGCGCGGACCGACGAGGAGCAGGCGGCCGTGCGCCAGGCGGTGCAGCGCACGCTCGATACTTTCTGGCTCGCGTTCGACGGCATCCTCCGCTGCTACGTGGACGAGGACCCGGCATACGAGCGCTGGCGCGGCTGGCTGCGCGAGAATAGCAGCAGCGGATAGCGGCGACCGTCGTTCTGACGCGGTGGTCGAAGCACCTCGCGTCGGCCGTCGCATTGCCGAATCCTGGCCTTCACGTCAGTCCTGCATCGTGTCAATCCTGAGTGACAGGGAAGGATCTCTCGGGAGATGCTTCGCTGTCGGCTCAGCATGACAGAGCGCAGGCTCACGATGAAACCGCGGCCGCGAAGTTTGTGCTAGCCGAACTTCCGCACCTGAGGCGGTTGGGCTAGCGCTCCGGGCCCGCTGCTGGTAGACTGGCCCCTCTCGTCGCCGCGGCCGTTCTGGTAGAAAGCGGCCCTTGCAGTAGCGGCGCCGAAACAGTTTAATAAGAGCACGCTAAGAGCCCGGACTTCCCCGCAGCCAGGCAACCTAGGCAGCGTCGGAGACGGCAGGGCTCGATAGGAGTAAAGGCCATGAGGCGGGCGCGGCCCGGCGCGCGAGGGGTAGCTCCTCTAACAGCGCTCGCTCTGTGCGCCTCGCTCCTCACCGGTTGTTTTCTTCCGGGCGCCAACGCGTCCCACAGCTACTTCCAGCTCGGGGAGGGGCAGTTTTACGGCCCGGTCCTCGTGGCGCCCATCTCGATCCGACTCGGACAGTCGGTCCTTCGCGCGACGGGGTCGGTGGGGCCACAGGATCGGGAGGAGGGGAGCGCGGCTATCTGGGAAGGGCATTCGCTCTCCATCGAGCCCGACCGCGAGCGCAGCCGCACCGTCTTCTTCTTCGTAGAAAGCGACGACCTGACCCGGGTCACGCTGCAGATCAACGATCTGGATCCAATCGTCGAGGAGAACCCCGGCGTGTACCTCTCGGGTGAGTTCTCGATGGTGCGATGGGCCCAGGACTACTCACTCCAGGTGTCGGCCGAGGACCGCTTGGGGCTAGTGGCAACCGCTGCCATCCACGTGAGCGGCGAGGACGCGCGGCTGGAGGGCGCTGACTATGAGCTTCCGCTCCGCATTCGCATGCTTCGCCAAGGGCGCACCGAAGTGCGAGACGTGCGCGGGATCGGCTACTTCGGGAAGCTTTACAGTCACCGCTGGCCGACGTGCGCAGGCGACTGCGACCTCGACACGCCCGGTGGCGCTCTCATGGCGTTGGTCTCCGGCCCCGCCGACACGCTGGCGCTGATCCTGGACGGACAGTTCCCGTTCTTTGCCACCGGTCTGAGCTACTGGCCAGGTCCGCAGTACACACTAGTGGCCATCCCTGTCCGCCAGGAGACCATGGTCGAATTCGCCGCCCTGAGTGAGGCAGGAGAGCTGGTGTTCGCCCGCTGGGACAAGCCAGCGGGCTAGACAGGGGGCAGGGGCCAGGGCCCAGACGAAGAACTGCATCAAGCCCATCTTGAGGCTACCCGCTACGCATGGCCCCGCGCCGTCACCCTTTCAAGCCGGCCCCTGACCCTCGTCCCCTGGCCCCGACTACAGGCCGCTCATCTTGAGTCGAGGGTGTCCCTCAAGCTGGCAGCGGATCAGGGACCGCAACCCCTTGGGCGCGGAAGTCCGCTACATTCTTCGTGAAGACGAAGGACCGATTGGCAGAAGCGAGGGCTGCGCGGTATGCGTCGGCAAAACCGAGCCTGCGTGTAGCGCGCCAGCGTTGCAAGGCGTCTACTAGCAGATCCTTTCCACACTGGATCCCCGCCCAGCCAACGACCATGAGCAGATAGTCCGCCACCTCCTCACGCGTGAGCTGCTTCAGGTAGCGAGGGAGCGCGTACGACAGCTCATGGAGCACTACGGGCTCGAGCACCGCGCGCTGCCGGCCCGCTTCAACCCCAAGCAGGAAGCGCCGACACTCCTCCGTCGACGAGTCGTTGGCGTATGCGTGGATGAAGACGTTCGTATCAAGATACCCCTCAGGCACGGCGGTTCTGCGTCGCTTTCTCGATCAGCTCGTCGGCGGCCGCAGCCTCCCATTCGGTCCGATCCTTAGTCCAGCCGATCGGCCTTGCGATCCGCCAGCGGTCGAACGTCTCGGCAAGGCTAATCCGGGGCAAGACCTTCAGCTCGATCGTTCCCGGACCCTTCACCTCCAGTGTCACGACGTCACCCTGATTCAGTCCGGCGCTTCGGCGAATCTGCTTTGGGAGGGTGAGCTGGCCTCTTCCACGCACACGCACCACTGCCATTCGCACGTCTCCTTTTTTGCATACAGATCGGAATGATCTTACATCAATAAACGTGCGCCGCGGCTACAGGCCGCTCACCATGAGCTTCGCCATGAGGACTGTCGGCGCGGCCGCGCTGCCGCGGACGAAGAGGTCGTTGCCGACCATCTCGATGTCGCGCAGCATCTCCCGCAGATTGCCCGAGACATTGATCTCTGTTACCGGGTAACTGAGCCTGCCGTTCTCGATCCAGCGGCCTCCCGCTCCCTGTGAGAAGTCCCCGGTCGTGATGTTCACCCCGAACCCCATGAGGTCAGTGAGAAATAGCCCGTCCTGGACACTCTCAAGGATCTCATCGAGGGTCGACGAGCCCGCCCGGAGCACGAGGTTACTGCTGCCGACGTTGGGCGGCCCGCCCACGCCCCGGTGCGCGCTCCCCGTCGTCCGGTGGCCAGTCTTCCGGGCCGTGTAGCTGTCGAACAGGAAGCCGCGGAAGACGCCCCCCACCACGATCTCGTTGCGGCGCGTCGTGACGCCTTCGCCGTCGAAGGGACGCGACCCGAGCCAAGCAGGGAGCAGCGGATCGTCGACGATAGTCACCAGGGGCGATGCGACCTCCTCCCCCTCCCGGTCCATCAGGAAAGTCTGCCGTCGGTAGAGCGCCTCACCGCTCGCCGCCCGAGCGATGAACCCGACGAGCCGCTGCGCCAGCTTGTTCTCCCAGACGACGGGGACCTGCCGCGTGGGGACCTTCTTCGCGCCGAGCCGCGCGAGCGCCCGCTCGGCAGCCTTCCGCCCGACATCTTCGGGCTTCTCCAGCCGATCGAAAAAGCGCTCCGCCGTGTACCAGTGATCGTTCCGCTTCTTCCCATCCTCGTCGTCGGCCATCACCTCGACCTGAAGCGAGGCCGACGAGAACGGATACGCGGCGGCGAACCCTCTGGAGTTCGCGAAAGCGCGGATCCCCACGTCGGTAGAGCACGTGGCGCCATCCGACCGGGTGATGCGCGGGTCGAATGCGAATGCCGACTCCTCGCACAGTCGCGCCATCGCGATCTTCC
>CAYQJS010000009.1:30987-125899 GCA_964417895.1 uncultured Chloroflexota bacterium
ATCTTCCGGTCGTTGGGCACCCCTGGGAGGGCGGAGTCATAGAGCTCGAGGTCGACGTCATTGCGCTGCGCCCAGTCCGCGGGATCGGGCAGGCCGGCCGCTTCATCCGGGTCGGTGATCGCCGCGAGCTGAACAGTGTCCTCTGCCAGCTTCTCGAGCGCGGCAGGAGAGAAATCGGAGGTGTAGCAGATGGCGGAGCGAGCGCCGACGAACACGCGCAGGCCCAGCGCCTTCGAGCCCGCCTCCACCAGGCGCTCCAGCTGTCCTTCCCGCACCGTAGCCTCGAATTCGGTGGCGGCCGACACCAGCACGTCGGCGTCATTGGCGCCGTGCTTCCGCGCCCGTCGGACGAGGTCCTCAGCGACGCTCAGATAACGCTCCGTGTCGCCGATCACTTCCCCTCCCAGCAACAGAGGCTCACTGTGGCTCCGCGTGCTCCCTTGTCAGAAAGATCGATCAAGGCTGCTCCGTCGGGAGCCGGTACAGAATCGCAGAAAGCTCGTGACCCCCCACCCCAACCCTCCCCCTCAAGGGGGGAGGGGGTTTGCTTCCCTCACCCGCAAAGAGGGAGGGGGGGCTGATTCCCTCCCCCTCGACGGGGGAGGGTGAGGGAGGGGGTGACGTGCCCACCGACCCAGGTCACGAAGCTCTGCGATCTTGAGTTAGCCGCCCTTTGTCCCACCGACGGTGATGCCGGAGACGAGGACCGTGGGCATGCCGACCCCCACGGGGACGCTCTGCCCGTCCTTCCCGCATGTCCAGCGACCGTCTGAGAGCTGATAGTCGGCGCCCACCATGGTGACGTTGGACAGCGTCTCGGGCCCGTTGCCGATCAAAGTGACGCCCTTGACAGGGGCCGTCATCTTGCCCCCCTCGATCAGGTAGGCCTCAGTCACCGAGAAGACGAAATCACCGTTGGAGATATTCACCTGCCCGCCGCTGTAGGAGAGACAGTACAGGCCGCGGTCCACGGCGCGGATAATCTCTTCCGGATCGCTCTCGCCGGGCAGCATATAGGTGTTGGTCATGCGCGGCATCGGATAGTGGCGGAAGGTCTCGCGGCGGCCGTTGCCCGAGGGCTGCACACCGAAATGCCGGGCGCTGATGCGGTCCTGCATGTACCCCTGCAACACACCCTCTTCGATGAGGACGTTCTTCCGCGGCGCGTTGCCCTCGTCATCCACGTTGATGGTCCCGCGTGAGCTGGGGATCGTGCCGTCGTCAACCACGGTGACCATCGTCGAGGCGACCGACTGACCCATCCGATCGGAGTAGTTGCTCGTCTTCTTGCGGTTGAAGTCCGCCTCCAGGCCGTGCCCAACGGCCTCGTGCAGCAGGATGCCCGAGTCTCCAGCTCCGAGGACCACGGGGAGGAGCCCCGCCGGCGCATCGACTGCCGACTGGAGCAGGACTGCCTGGCGGGCCACGTCCCGAGCGAGGTCCTCGGGCGAGTGCGTCTCGAAGTACTCCAGCCCCAGCCGTCCACCGCCGCCTCCCATCGCGCTCTGCCGATTCGCGCCGCGCTCGGACAGACACTGGATGTTGAGCCGGATCATCGGCTGCAGGTCTTCGGCGAGCGTGCCGTCGCTTGTGGCGATGGCGACGTGCTTGATCTCGTCGCCGAACGAGACGACGACCCGCTGGATCATGTCGTCGTAGGCCCTGGCAGCCGCGTCGGCGCGACGAATGACGTCCAGCTTCTCGCGGGGCGGCGCTTCCCACGAGGGCGTACGCACGGGGTAGAGGTCCGCCACGGAGCGCGCCGCGACGGGGACAGGGCCGACGCGGTCGCCCCGACTCGCGATCTTCGCCGCGGTCTCGGCCGCCTGCCGCATGGCCTCGGGCGTCAGGTCCTCGGTGTACGCATACCCTGTGGCGTCGCCGTGCACGACGCGTATCCCCACACCCTGCATAACGCCGCCGCCGGCGTTCTTGACGGCCTGCTCCTCGAAGAGGATCGAGCTGTTCTGTCGATGCTCGAAGTACAGGTCCGCGTAGTTGCCACCCCGCGCTAGCGCGGCGGCTAGAATGTCGTTCATCAGTCGGGCGTCGATGCCGTAGCGCTCGCTGAAGAACCCACTGTTGGTGATCGCCATCGATCGGACCCCTCACGGTGGCTCGGGCCACCCGACAGGCATTATACGAGTGGCCTTGATCCCTCTCCCCGTGCGCGGGGGGAGAGAGAACAGAGCCCCCTCCTCGGTGCGCGGGAGAGGGGGAAACATAGCCCCCTGCGCGGGAGGGGAGGGAACTTTAGCCCCCTCCCCCCTTGCCCTTGAGGGGGAGGGCTGGGGTGGGGGTCACGAACATGCCCCCTCCCCCCTTGAGGGGGAGGGTTGGGGTGGGGGGTCGCGAACTTCCAACGAACCTGTATCAAGGAGGAACTCCTATGAACGAATCGCGTTCGGACCCGGATCAAGCGACCAAGCTGACCCGGCGGCGGCTGCTCCAAGCCGGGGCGGCAGCGGGCCTCGCTGTCGCTGCCGCCAGCGGCCTGCAGCAGAGCCAGGCCGCCGCGGCGCCCTCCGGGCAGGAAAGCCTGCCATCGGAGAAGCCCGGCTCGACCAACATCGTGCACTCGAAGACGCCGCCTCTCGAGGAATCGCGCGTCGCCGACCTGGTCGGGCTCATCACGCCGACCCCCAATTTCTTCATCAGGAACCACTTCGCCACCGCGGAGATCGATGCTTCCACGTGGCGGTTGAGTGTAGAGGGCCACGTGGAGCGGCCCTTCGAGATCGGCTACGACGAGCTACGCAGCATGCCCCGGCAACGAAGCGTTATCGGCTTCCTCGAGTGCGCGGGCAACGGCCGTGGCCGCTACGATCCGCCCGCTGAGGGGACCCGCTGGACCAATGGCGCGGCCGGCACCGCCGAATGGACGGGAATCCCGGTTGCGGCGCTGCTCGAGCGAGCGGGGGTGCGGAGCGGCGCGGTGGACCTGGTGGCCGAAGGTGCGGACACCGGTCGGGTGACCCGCGGGCTGCCGTTGGCGGTCGCGCTCCAACCCGACACGCTGGTGGCGTGGGCCATGAACGGCGAGCCGTTGCTCCCCCCGCACGGAGCGCCGGCGCGCCTCTATGTGCCGGGTTGGATCGGCGTTGCGTCGATCAAATGGCTGCAGCGCCTCGAGGTGATCGACCGCCAGTTCGACGGCCTCTACAACACACAGCGGTACGTTTTGCAGGACCGGCCCAGTGGCGCTCCGACCGAGCCGGTGACCCTCCAGCCCGTCAAGTCGTATATCAACCGGCCGTCGCCGGGTTCGACCCTGGCCGGGGGCGGGCAGCTGATCACGGGCTACGCCTGGTCCGGCTCGAGCCCGATCGCGAGGGTCGAGGTGAGCGCCGACGGCGGCGCGAGCTGGGCCGACGCCGCGATCCTCGAGCCGCGCCTTCCGCGCGCGTGGGTGCGCTTCGCGCTCCCGTGGCAGGCCACCCCTGGCGAGTTCGTGCTAGCATCGCGGGCGACCGATGAACGCGGGGCAGTGCAACCTGAGAGTGTGGAGTGGAACCGCATGGGCTATTACATGAACGCCATCTACCGCCTGCCGGTAACGGTCCAGTGATAGGCTCACGAGCGATCCAACCCGTGGCCGCCCTCACCGGAATCGCGTTTCTGCTGATGGGCGTGGGATCGTCCACGGCCACAACTCGGGCCCAGGGCGATCTCCGGGCCCAGGTCGCGTCCGGCGCGGCTCTCTACCAGGAGTGGTGCGCGATGTGCCATGGGTTGGACGGTGAAGGCGGTGAGGGGCCGGCCCTCGCTGCCCCACGAGAGATTGCCGGCTTCCGCACGGCCGGGCGCCTGTTCGACTTCATCAGCACCTCCATGCCGCAGGACTTCCCAGGCCTGCTCCAAGACGCCGAATACTACGACCTGGTGGCCTTTCTCCTGGACTGGAACGGCCTTAACCCAGACGGGCTGCCCGTCGACGCTACGACAGCGCCCGACATTCTTCTGGCGAACTGACACTGGGCGAGACTTGGGTCGGGTGGCGGGACTGCCCCCTCTCCCTCGGGGAGAGGGTTGGGGTGAGGGCGAGCCCCCGATAAAGCCGCAGTGTCTGGAGAAAGAATCCGATGCTGGCAGTCGAACCGCGACTCCCGCTGCTCTGCGAGATTCCCGCCGGGTCGTTCCTCATGGGCGATGACGACGGCCGCTTCGACGAGCGGCCCGCCCACCTGGTTCGGATACGGCCGTTCAAAATCGGTCGCTTCCCGGTCACCAACCGTGAATACGCCGTCTACGTTGAGGAGACGGGCGCGCCCGAGCCAAGGTTCTGGCGCGACGAGCGGTTCGATCAGCCGTTACAGCCTGTCGTGGGCGTGAGCTGGTTAGAGTCTGCGGACTATTGCCGCTGGCTCACCAGCGCCACAGCGCTGGCGCACCGCCTGCCAACCGAGGCCGAGCGGGAGTGGGCGGCGCGGGGCGGGCTGGAGCGCGCCCGCTACCCGTGGGGCGACGAGGAGCCGATACGCGCGGGTCTATGGGCGTCCGGCAGCGCCGGGCAGGACCGGCCCATACCCGTGAGCGACTCCGCTCCCAACGGCTATGGCCTCTGCCATATGGCAGACAACGTGCACGAATGGTGCAGCGACTGGTGGGACCCGGACTACTACGCGGTCTCACCCGCGGACGACCCGAGGGGCCCGCCGACCGGCACTCGGAGAGCCTCGCGCGGCGGCGCCTGGCGCCACCACCTCAAGTTCAGCCGCTGCGCCGCCCGCAGCTCGCTGGACCCGACGTTCCGCTACAACGACTACGGCTTCCGAGTCGCGGCGGACGTGTAGATGATCCCCTCCCCCCTTGAGGGGGAGGGTGAGGGAGGGGGGTACGCCCGCCGATATCAGGCGCTCAGCCGCCCGCTGGCATCAGGCGCAGCCGAAGCTACGTCTCGTGCACATCCAGCAGCACACCGTCGGGGTCGGCCAGACGGTACTCACCGTCGCGGCAGGCCGACAGGAGCCGTTGCCGGGCTTCACCCTCGCCGCCAGCCTTGATGGCCATGGGTGACAGGTGGGGGTTGCGCCCCGCCAGGCCGGCTACGTCCTCCTGGAACTGCGCGAGGCTTTCCACCTTGAAGCCGAGATGGTCCAGGGCCGGACGCTCGATGCCGGAGCCCTCGTAGTCCGTGATTCGCCACGGGGCGACGACGAGGGTAACCACGCCGTCCGTGAGGTAGAAATTGGGGTCGTCTTGCTCTTTCTCCCGAGGCTGGAGCCCGAAGACGTCGCTGTAGAACCTGGCCACCGTTATGGGGTCCACAGTGCGCAGCATGAGGTGGCTGACGTGTCGTGGCCGCTGCTCGCCCTCGCCCGCGGCCTCCTCATAGACGCCCCGGCGGTTCTCCATCCCGCGCTCCGAGAGGTCGAACACCTGGCCCGCCGGATCGTGCATGCTGATACCCGCGAAGGGCCGGTTGCTGGGCCGCTTCAGGTAGCTGACCGTCGGGTAGTCGTCCCGCACGCGCGCGAATATCGCCTCCACGTCGTCGACCTCGAATCCGAAGTGGTCGAAGCCAGCCTGGCGTCCGGGCGCCCGCGGATTGATATTCAGGCCGACGTAGCCGTCGGAAACCGCGACCGCGGCGTCGGCCCGGCTGCCGGGGAACGGCTTCATGTCGAACAGCGCCTCGTAGAACCTGCCGAGCAGCGCATAGTTCGAGCTGACGATCGCCACGTGCTTGATCCTCGCGGCCATAGCAATGCGCCTCCAATCTGTTGTCAGCGGGAGTCTAGCACGTTCCTGCTGGACTCTCAGCGCCCAAACAGGTAGAGGCACGTTTCCGCAGGTTTTTCAGCCGTGTTTCACCCTCTCCCCAGCCCTCCCCCGTCCAGGGGGAGGGAGAAAGAGCCCCCCCTCCCCCCTGGCGGAGGAGGGCTAGGGAGGGGGGAACGAGAGCATCCCCTCCCCCCGGGAGGGAAAGGGCGGAACGAGCAACCCCTCCCCCCTGGCGGGGGAGGGCTGGGGAGAGGGGGATCTCAATCTCGCCCCTCATTCTTACGAACCATTTCAATGAACCTGATTTAGGGCGCGTAGTCTCCGCCACGGGTGGCGAACAGCTCGTCCGGCAGCTCGGTGCCGATGCCCTGCTCACGGGCTCGCTCGAGGATGAGCGCGCCCAGCGCCGCGAACTGGATCCCCATGCCGGTGTTGTTGTCGTGCAGGGTGATCTGCTCGGGCGATGTCCTCCCCGGCGCCGAGCCGGCCACCACGTCACCCAGGTCGTGCAGGCTGTCCCAGCTCAGGATCCCCTCCTCGATGGCCCACAGCAACTTCGGCTGTCGGTCGACCTGGATCTGCTCCTTCAGGTTGGTCACGATGAGGTCGGCGCGTCGCACGGCCTCGTGGTCGATCTCCGATCCGCTCGCCGACTGATCGGTCCCGTCGATGGTCTCGACGTGCGTTCCAGGCTCCAGCCAGCGCCCGTCGAACACGGGCGAGCGGGAGTTGGTGGCGGTCACCACGATGTCCGAGCCCTTGACCACCGCCCGCGGGTCGTCCACGGCGCGCACGTCCACGCCGCACTCGTCGGCCATGCGCAGCGCGAAGTCGCGGCGGTGGTCGGGGTTGGGACTGTAGACGTTGATGAGATCGAGGCGAAGGGCGGCCGCCATTGCCAGCGCCTGGGCAGTGGCCTGCTGACCCGAGCCGAACAGCCCCATCACGCGAGAGTCGGGCCGCGCCAGATACTTCGCCCCGACCGCGCCGGTAGCGCCCACGCGGCGGGTCGAAAGGAAATGGTCGTGGAAGATGCCGGTCAACCCGCCAGTCGTCGTATCGAACAGCAGGACGAGGCCGACGAAGTCTCCCTCGCGCACCTTCCGCGTTAACCCACCCTCGTGCTGAAGGCGGAAGAAGGAGGAGTCGATGCGCAGCGCCATCGTGCCGACCCCCGGCGCGGCGCCCATGATGTTGTTGAACCAGTAGGTGCTGTCCGCCCCGGGTGGCTGCACAATGAGCCGCCGGCGCGCGGGGCTTACCGCCACCCCCTGGCCCAGCTCACGATAGGCCTCCTCGACGGCCGCGATGATGGTCGTCATCGGGAGGCCGTCGAGCCGCTCCATGTCGGCGTTGGTCAGGAGAAGCACCATTGGTGGCACCCGATCGCAGCTATTCGAGTTCCCAGGGCTCGCGGCGGATGAGCTTCCTCTCTGCCGCGGCTAGCGACAGCGGACTTCCGCCACTTCGCGATTCTTTCCTTGAGCTCCTCGTGGCTCAGGACGCGCCCCTCCACAGTGTCGCGCAGTCCCCTGTCAACCTGGAGCTTGAAATAGAGCGCATCGATGATGTCGTCCAGGGTCGCGTCGTCAGGAAGTCTTTGGATGAGCTCTATCGCCCCCGACCTATCTCCTGTCAAATCGTTCCTCCTCGTCGGAGCCTACCGGGCACGCCTCATGCACTCTCGGCTCGCGGGCTGTGATATGCCGCAGCATGGTGCGATCGGCTCCGACAGCTCCCCTAATGACCTAGAGTGGCTGATCGTAGCCTCTATAGCCCCGTCAAACAACGCCTACCGCTGAACTCACTCCGATCATGCGCTCAGCAGCGACTTGTGCCGCAGCGCGCGCTCCAGGGACGGCTGCATCTTCATGGCCCGGAACTCCTCGACGGCGAAGTCCAGGTGCGCCAGCGCCTCCTCGCGCGTTCCGAGTTTCTGGTTCCGCGTTCCAGGTTCGCGGTCCGACTCACCGCGGAGCTCGGAACCCGGAACGCGGGACTCGTCGAGCAGCAGCTCGGCGAGCTGGAGGCGCGTGAGGGCGATCTCGGGGCGATGGCGGATCCTGGTGGCCCAGTCGAGCGTGCGCGCGTAATGCTCCCGTGCAGCCGTCTTGTCCCCGAGCAAGGCGGCGGCCGCGCCGAGGTGGCGCCCCACAGCGTGGACCCCGAAGTCGAGTGTCGTCGTGGCAGTGAGGCCGTCGAGGCTGGCCGCCAGACCAGCCGCTCGGTCCGTGTCGCCGGTGAGGACCGCGGCCTCGAGGAGATACCCGAGTCCGTTTGCCTCGAGCGGCGCCGCCGGATCGAGGAGGCGGGCCACCTCCGCTCGCGCCTCGGCCCCCTGCCCGGCGTGGGCGAGACCGACGGCATGGAATGGGCCTCCTCCGCCAGTCAGAAAACCAAGCGCCTCACGCGCCCGACCCAGGTAGAGCAAGACCGCCACCCTCGGCCGCTGCAGCCACAGCGGGCGTGGTTCGTTGAGCAGCTCCCCCATCCGACTCCCCGCCCGGGCAGCTGCGTCAAGCGCTGCCTCCAGCTCACCGTCCAGCAAGAGCCGCGTCGCTTCGATCTGGATTGGCCAGATGAGCCCCTCGGCGTCGCCGGTGCGCTTCGCCAGCTGCTCGACCTCCTCCCAGAGCGCCTCCGCACGGCCCCGATCCCCAGCCGCCAGGAAGACACCGGACGCGCGACCAAGGACCAGTCCGAGGGGCCGGGTGCTGACGCCGGCCCGGGAGTGGGTGGCGAACTCCTCGGCGAGGGCGAGCTGCTCGGCCCAGCCATCCGGCGACCACCTGCCACGAAGCATCCGCTGGCCTGCCTCGAAGAGGGCCTGCGGATCGCCCAGCTGGCGAGCCAGGTCCAGCGCGCGGGCCGTGAACGCGCGCTCCTCCCGCTGCCTGCCGGCGGCGTTCTCGATCGACCCCAACGCGATGTCGGCGAGCACCCGCGCACGGGTGCCGGGCGCGGCGTGCCGATCGGCCCGTTCCGCCCACTTGCGATACATCGGCGTGCCAAAGTGCGCGCCGGGCTCGCCGGTAACCCCGGGTGCCATCCCCCTCGTCGAGCGGTGCAGCGCTTCGATGGCAACTGCGCACGCCCGGGATGTTCGCGGGGCGTCACCGAGCTGCTGCCCCAGCTCGAACCCCTCTTCCGCCACCTCCTCGAACGCCCGCCGCCCCGCACCCAGGGGCATCAGAGCTTCGCCCAGGGCGAGCAGCAAATCGCAGCGCCGGGCCTTGTCGTCGGGGTCCAGCACCTCCTGGGCCTGCAGCGCTTGCTCCAGCAGCCGCACCGCCTCGCCATAGGCGCAGACCCCCATCGCCCGCTTCGCCGCGATCTCGCCGTAGTCCACTGCCTTCTGGAGGTCTTCGGCGTCGGTGCTCTGGGCGAAGTGCTCGGCTAACTCAGCCGCATGCTCCTCGAGCCTCGACGCGTACTGCTGCTCCAGCGCTCTGGCCACATGCTGGTGGAGCCTGATCCGCCGCGGCGCAAAGATCTCCTCGTAGAGCGTCTGCCGGAAGAGCGCATGGGAGAAGCGGAACCCCATCATCCCCACTCGCGCCCGCTCCTCCAGCACACCTACACGCGCCGCTTCCTCCAGGGCACTGAGCACGTCCTCTTCCGACACGTCCACCACCCGCTGGAGGGTCTGGAGCGCGAAGTCGCGTCCAATCACCGCTGCCGTGGCGAGCAGCCGGTTGCACTCGGGGCTGAGCTTCGAGAGCCGTTTCCCGATCACGTCGCGCAACCCTTCGGGGATGCCGGCCTCGGGATCGGTTCCATCGGTCCTCGTGTAGCGGCCACCTTCCCGCACGACCAGCCCTTCCTCTACTAGATAGCGCAGCACTTCCTGGACGAAGAGGGGGTTCCCCTCCGTCTGGCGGTGAATCGCCTCCGCCCGACTCCATGAAGGCTCCTGGCCGCGGATGTTGGTCATCATCCGATGGACCTCGTCCACCGTGAGACCTCGCAGCGGGACCCGCTGGAAGCTGCTCACACGCCGCAGATCGGCCAGCGCGCCGGACAGCGGATGGGAGCGGTCCACCTCCACGTCGCGGTAGTTCCCCACGACCAGGAGCCGCGCGCCCTCCAGGTTTCGCGCCAGGTGCAGGAGCAGGTCCAGTGTGCCCCGGTCCGCCCAGTGCAGGTCTTCCAGCACCAGCAGCAGCGGCTGGACCGTGCCCGCGTTGCGCAGGAAGCCGGTCACCGCCTGCAGCAGCCGCCACCGATCGTCCTCGGGATCACCCGGCGCCCGCAGCTCTACCTGGACCCGGTCGCGGACCTCCGACACGATGCGCGCCACTTCGGCCGCCCCCGTTCCGAGGTCCTGCCTGAGGCCGTCCGGCTCGCGCGCCAGCACGTACGTCCGCATCGCCTCCACGAAGGCGAGATAGGGGAGCGAGAACGAGCCTTCTTCGTAGCAGTGGCCGACGAGGGTCTTGCCGCCGCGCACTGCCACATAGGTGCTGATCTGCTCGCAAAGCGCCGTCTTGCCAATCCCCGGCTCGCCCACAACCATGGCCAGGCCCCCCTGACCCGACAGCGCGGCGTCGAACGCCCGCTGGAGCTGCCCCAGCTCCGGCTCGCGTCCGACGAAGACGCGCCGGTAGAGGGGATTGTCCCCCGGGGGCTGGGGGCCGGGGGCCAGGGGATGGGGAGTCGAACCCTGCCCGACCCCCGACCCCTGACCCCCGACCCCTTCCAAGGCCTGGCGCACTTCAGTGGCCGACGCGGGCCGTTTCGCCGGGTCCTTCTCCAATAGACGGAGGATCAGTGTTTCCAACCCGGGCGGGCAGTCGGGCTGATGCCATGTGGGAGCCACAGGCGGGGTGTTCAAGTGCTGGGTGATGATCGCCACAGACTCGTCGGCCACGAATGGCGGACGCCCCGTCACCAGCTCGTAGAGCATGGCCCCCAGGGAGTACAGATCGCTACGGGGAGTCACCTCACCGCCCAGCGCCTGCTCGGGAGGCATGTACGCCACCGTGCCTACCATCATGCCCGCCTGGGTGAGCCGGCTCCTATCCACCGCCACGGCGAGCCCGAAGTCGCCGATCTTCGCGACCGCTCGTCCTGTCCGCGCTGCGGACTCCGAGCCCCGATGAATCGGGGCATTCGGAGAGCTTGCCGAAGGAGCCTGCCCGGTCCGCGCTGCGGACTCCGAACCCGCTTCGCGGGTACTCGGAGAGCCTGCCGAAGGATCTGCCGTGAGCCAGACGTTCCCGGGCTTGAGATCGCGGTGGACGATGCCCTTCTCGTGGGCGAACTCGAGGCCCAGGCAGACCTGCTGGCCGATCTCCAGTACGCGCTCGAGCGGCAACCGGTGCTCCGGGGCCCTCTCGATGAGCCCCTCCACGTCGCCGCCGCCCATGAGCTCCGTGATGATGAACGGCTGCCCGTCTTCTTCCCCCAGCTCGAACACCGAGACGATGTGGGGGTGGGCGCCCAGCCGCCCCATCGCCTGGGCCTCGCGCTCGACGCGCTGGTGGCCCGCTTCATCGAGGCCCTCGGTCTTGATGAGGGAGAACGCGACGTCGCGGTCGAGCCGGGTGTCGTGGCACAGGTAGACCCGCTTCTTGCCGCCCTCGCCGAGAAAGCGGCCCACCTGATAGCGGCCGTCGACAAACGAGGTCGGATGCGAGGTGGCCGACGGCTGGCTATCAGGAGCGGGAGTGAGTGGACCGGCGGACCGACCGGAGGCGCCGGAGCTCGCGGAAGCAGCAAGGCCCCGCTGCGCCGCGGCTCGCAGAGCCAGCGCGTCCTGGTTCTCCGGGTCGAGCGTGAGGACGTGCTCGGTCCGGTCCAGAGCGGTAGGCCAGTCTTTCTTGCCGACGGCCTCTTCGGCTTCGTCAAGCAGCCGATCGATCTGGCGTTGGAGTCGCTCGCTGGCCATCTACCACCGCCTCCGTGGGTTGCGGCATGAGCCTAGCCTACGGCGTCCCGGGGCGTCAACAAACCACCGCATGCAGCCGCCACAAGGCCCACTGTCGGCGCTGAGCGATTCTCCCTGTGGCGCCGACGGGGCGCGCTGATCTCGAAGGCCTGCCGACCTCTGTGCTTCGTGCGCGACTGTCCCTCGCGGCTTGCCCTCTGATCAGGCACTGAGCGGGGCTTGTGCCGGAGCGAGCGCTCTAGCGACGGCTGCATCCTCATGGCGCGGAACTCCTCGATGGCGAAGTCCAGGTGCTCGAGCGCCACTTCACGGGTTCCGAGCTCCGGGTTCCGAGTTGCATGACATCGCTCCCCCGTCAACGGAGCACCGCTATTGGAATGCGACATTGTTACCGTGCTTTCTCGGTAACTTCCCACTCAAAGATATTCCACGTTACGCCCGGTTGAGTCAGCCCTGGGCCCAATGGCCCGCTGAGCCTGCTTTTCGCGACGAGTACATCAGCCTGGTAATAGAGGGGAGCGTAGGCGGCGAGATCAGAGAGCAGTCTGTTCATCGTGATCGCGGCCTGGCGCCGCTCGACTTCGTCGAACGACGTCACCGCCAGGCCTTGAAGGCGATCCACCTCGCTGTCGCTGAAGCTGCCGTAGTTCGCGTCGTTGAATCTCGGCGGTTTCGGAATCTTTGACGAGATGAGATGGAACCCTTCCATCGTGGGTCCTCGCTGGCCCACCCGAGCCGCGGAGAACCCGCTACGCACGCGCGGGTCTGCCAACTGCACGGTGGGAACGATATCCAGACTGGCATTGATCCCAACCGCCTTCCATGCGTCGGCAATAATCGTCGGCACTTGCAGTTCAGCCGACCCTGAGTTCACGTCGATGTCCAGAGTCTGGCCCGCCGCGTTGGTGAGCAGTCCACTCGATTGCCGTCGCCAGCCCGCCTCCTCCAGGATTGCGACCGACCTCTGAGGATCGAACGGATATTTGACAACAGCGCGTTCGACATCGGGAAAGATGGGGTCTGCCGGGAGTGCCCAGCCGTCTCCTACACGGCCCAGGCCGGATGTCATCACCTCCGCTAGCTGCTGCCGTTCGATGGCATGGATCAACGCCTTGCGCACTCGGACATCGGTCACAACGCGCTGCCAGTTCGGCACCTCGCGGTACTGGAACTCCAGGTACCTCAGGCGTCGCTCCCATGTCTTGACATACCCGGCTCCACCAGCCGCCCATTGATCCCGAGCCACTACAGCCTCAGAGACGCGCAGGGGCGGCGACGAAGTGAAGTCAATCTCCCCGGCGAGGAGGTTCGCCAGAACAGTGCTCGGGTCACCGATAAAGCGGACTTCGACCGTGTCGATTCGGGGGGGACCCAGAAACCAGTCCTCGTACGCGTGCGCAACGATCCGCACTCCAGCCTCCCACCGCTCAAGGCGGAATGGACCGGACCCCACCCAGGCAGAGGTCCACTCTTCTCCGGAGGCGAAGTTCCCTTTGTCTGTTCGGTATCTCTCCTCGAACCGGTGGCGCGGAAGCGGCGGTAGATCCTGGATCCCGAGCGTGTTCGCGAAGATATACGGTTCCGACCACGTGATCTCGACAGTACGGTCATCGGGCGCCTCGACGGTTGACATCCGTCTCTCTATATCTGAACGGAAGGGAAGCAACGGGTCGACGTAGACCTGATAAGCAAAAGAGAAGTCTTGCGCGGTCAGCGGAACGCCATCGTGCCAGCGGATGTTCGGGCGGAGCCTGTAGGTCGTCACCATCGTCCCATCGGTATTGATGACCCAGTCGCCGTTATCTCGAGTCGGAATCTGCTGGGCCATCATCGGGCGTACAGTTCCCTGTGGGTCGTCGGACGTGAGGGGAGAGTTGAATATCCATCTGGTTTCCGATCCGGACTCGCCCCCTGTGCCTTTCGCTCCCAGTTGGTCCGGTTCCCAGGCCACCGCAATCGTAACGGCTCCCCGAGGTCTGCCAGGTTGCTGAGAGGTCTCTTCCTGAGTCCTCAACCCGTCCTGGACCGTGGGCTGCGAACTTGGCCCACAAGCAACGGTGACCAACAGTGGCACCAGAAGCGCTTGCCAGAATCCTGTACGGCCTTGTCCTAGCATGTCGAGACCTCCTCGTGTGGCGCATGCCTGATTATCGATACCTCTTGAGGTTCCAAGGGTAGCACCATCCCATTCAAGGGTTAATGGCCAGGACGGACTCACCACGAACGTTCGCCGGGTCGGTGTCGAAGGTCGCTGCGACCCGTGAATCGCTCCCTGGTGGTCAGTCAGCCCCGGCTCCCGCCGGTGGCCGGATACAGCTGAACATTAATGCCGTTGGGATCAGCGAAGTAGATGGTCTTTTGTCCGACCCGTTCGGTCACCCGTACCGGAATCGCTCCGGCGGCCAGCCTCTGCTCCGCCTCGTCGATAAACTTCGGGTCGGCGGTGATTGCCAGGTGATTGAGTGCACCAATCGCATCGCGCTGACTCGCCTCTGTGCCGGGCTTCGCCTCGAAGAAGTCGAGGGTGCCCTCCCCGCCTAAGTCCAATGAATAGTGCTTTTGGCCTGGAGTGTCGTTGACGACACGTCGGACTTTGATGTCGAGAAAGCCATCATAGAAACGCACGGTCTCGTCCATATCTCTTGCGAGGCACGCAACGTGGTTGACTCCGTGAACTCCCAATGCCATCGATCGGCCTCCAGACGTCTGCGCTGGCCCAAGCCTAACGCGCGGGGAATTTCGCCCCGTGCGGGCATTCTACCGCTAACCAAGGGTGCGACTCTGTGCCGCGCACGATGACCGAATCGTGTTTGCTCTCGGCCAGGTCCGCGGATATGCTTGCGACTTCGCGGAGACTTGGAAGAAGGCCGGCAAAGGGCGTGGCAATCTAATGGCTGAGCAAGTAGAGACAATCATCGTCGGCGGCGGCCAATCCGGGCTGGCCATGAGCTATTGGCTTAGTCAAGCGGGACGGGAGCACCTCATCCTCGAGCGAGGCCGCATCGCCGACCGGTGGCAGAGCCAGCGTTGGGATTCGCTCTGCTTGCTCACGCCGAACTGGAGCATGAGCCTTCCGTCATACAACTACGATGGCCCGGATCCTGATGGGTTCATGGGAAAGGATGAAGTCTTTCAGATCATGAACACATATGCCGACCGGATCGGGGCACCGGTACGGACGGGAGTTGGCGTAACCCACGTGCAGCGCCGCGACGACCGAGACGATTACATCATCGAGACGACAGCAGGCCAGTTCGTAGCACGAAACGTCGTCATCGCGACCGGCCCGTTCGGCGACCCGGTTAAACCCTCAGCCAGCGAAACGCTAACCCCGGATGTCGTGCAGGTCCATTCGAGCACGTACCGCAACCCCCAGCAGTTACCACCCGGCGCAGCACTCGTCGTTGGAGCCGGGGCTTCAGGCTTCCAGATCGCGGAAGACCTCATCGAAGCCGGGCGGCGAGTGTACTTCTCGCTCGGCCGCTACGAGACGCGAGTGCGCAGGTATCGCGGCAAGGACATCGCCTGGTGGATGTCGCAGACGGGCCAGTGGGACCGCAAGCTCGAAGATCACCCCGACGCCTTCTTCGCGCCGCGGGCCTCGCTCACCGGCGCTGGCGGGGGCCACGACCTGAGCGTCCGCAAGCTGGCTCACCAGGGCGCAATATTGCTAGGGAGAATGCAGGGCGCGGACGGGAACGAATTGGTGATCGCACCGGACATCGTGGAGACGGTTCGCGATGGCGACGAGCGAAGCCGACGGTCCCTCGCGATGATCGACGAGTTCATCGTGCGCAAGGCAATAGCTGCCCCGCCGGACGTGCCAACTACGTGGCCGGATCCCCCGGAGCTGCTCGATCCGATTCTGCGGCTTGATCTTCGATGGGCGGGGGTCACTTCGATCATCTGGGCCACCGGGTTCCGCTATGCGTTCGACTGGGTCCGCCTGCCGGTTCTCGATGCGCAGGGAACCCCCCAGCACCGTCGGGGGGTGACTACGGAACGAGGCCTTTACTTCCTTGGTCTGCGCTGGCTGTACAAATTCAAGTCATCGTTCATCCACGGCGTGGGGGAGGACGCTCAGTTCCTCGCTGAGCGAATTGCCCTGCGGGATGGCTCACCGAAGGCTGAAAGCTTGGCCCCAGCGAAGCGAGCCCGAGACCAGCGTGGACTTCTTCGTCCGCTTCTTTAAATGAGGGCTTTCCACACCCGGCCAGGCGACATCGTCTACGAGCCTTTTAGTGGTTCAGGCACGCAACTCATCGCGGCCGAGCGAACCGGAGGGCTGTGCTACGCGATGGAGCAGCAGCCGCGGTATTGCGATGTCGCAAGAGCCCGGTGGGAAAGCTTCTCCGGGCAGAAGGCGAGGAGGGCGTGAGGAACGCTAGGAGGAACGGACAGCGAACATGGGGCCGTCGGCGGGTCCGAAGGAACGCTGGGCTCAGCTCCGATTATCCGCGCTCCGACCCGTGAGACGACCGGAGGGGGTCGCGTGCCACGCCCGCGGCGAGACCTTCCCAACCACGTAGGCCGCGGCCCAGCTCGTCCTCCCCTTCGTGCGGAAGGCGCTTCTCCAGGTTCCGCCACGCGATGTTGGCCTCGCGAAGGATGAGTGGCTGGATCTGAGTTCAGCATAGTATTCGCAGGAGTCGAGGCTCTTACGGCATCGTGGGGGGGGCGCGCTGCACCGCCGGTGTGACTATCGTGCAGGTCCGTAAGGTCCGTTCCGATAGATTGAGGGCCCGCCGCGCGGAGGCCGCTTTCAGGATTGCCGGGGCCGGTACTGGAGGGCCTCGGCCAGGTGCGCCGGCTCGATCGCGTCGGAGCCTGCCAGATCGGCGATGGTGCGTGCGACCTTCAGCAGGCGGTGGTAGGCGCGGGCCGTGAGGCCCAGGCGCTCGCTGGCCGTGCGCAGCAGCGACTGGCCGGCGTCGTCCAGGGTGCAGATGCGACGCACGTGGCTGGGCCCCATGTCGGCGTTGCAGGCCAGCTTCGTGCCCGCGAAGCGGGCGCGCTGGCGGTCGCGGGCCGCCTCGACGCGGTCGCGCACCTGGGCGGAGCCCTCCCCTTCGCCCCGGCCCGCGAGCTTGTCGTAATCCACCCGCGGCACCTCGACGTGGAGGTCGATCCGGTCCAGCAGCGGCCCGCTGATGCGCTTGGCGTAGCGAGCCACCTGGCCAGCGGCGCACACGCACGGGCGTACGGGGTCGCCGTGGTAGCCGCAGGGGCACGGGTTCATACCGAAACTACACCCGGCTTCAGCGGGTGGTACGCGTCTGATGGCCACGGCTGCCTCGCCCTCCCCTCGGCCCGAGCGAGTGCTGGCCACCCACCATGCTGCATTGCTTCAGACCAGCATCGCGCCCGAGATCATAGCGGAGCGCGGCTACTGGACGGCGGTCAACTGGCAGCAGATCGACGGGCTTCTCTTCCGGGGGACGCAGAAACGGCTTGAGTGCTTTCCCGCGTTGGTCATCCCGCAGTACGCACGCTGGGGGGACTACACGTACTCGGTGCTGCGGTGGGATCACCCGCGGATCGACGGCAAAGGGCGGCAGGTCAAGTACGAGCAGCCAGCGGGGGTAGGACTCCGACTCGATGTACCCCGCCGATGCGGCGAGGGCCTCAAAGACGCGGAACTGCCGCTGTGGTGGACGGAGGGTGCGAAGAAGGCGGACGCCCTCGCCTCAAAGGGTCTGATTGCCGTCAGCACCCCTAGCGTGGACAGTTGGCGGTCGCCCAGCGCAATTCCCGATCTCGTCGGGATCCCCCTTAAAGGCCGCTCCGTCTACTGCGCCTACGACAGCGACGGTCTGACCAAGTCCGAAGTTAGAAAGGCGGTCGTCACGCTCGCTCGCTGGATGGGCCAACGCGGCGCGCTCGTCTCAGTCGTGCATTGGCCCCGCATTTTGGAGCGATCTGCGTGAGCACGGGCCTTGGCGTGGACGACTACTTCGGCGACGGCGGCACCGTCCGCGAACTCCAGGACGCGACGATCCCGTTCGCTGACTGGTATGACATAACCCGCTCAAGCGCGGACAGCGTCGGCGCCGTCAAGGCCCTGGCCGACGCCATCATCACTCTCACGTGTTTCGCCCAAGATGCCGGCGAACGCTTGTATCGCTATCAGGGCGGCGTCTACCGCCCAGATGGCGCAGCCTTCGTGAAAGCTATGGTGAAACGGCTTCTGGAGGAACAGGGGAAGTCGGAATCGTGGAGCTCGCACCGAGCGTCGGAGGTGGTCGAGTACATCCGAGTCGATGCGGCCAGACTCTGGGATAGGCCTCCGCTTGACGTCGTCAATTTGCGGAACGGACTGCTTGACGTAGCGACGAGACAACTACGGCCGCACGCGTCGAATCATCTTTCAACTGTGCAGGTGCCCGTCCTCTACGACCCCCATGCCTCGTGCCCGGGGTGGGACAAGTTCGTTGAGGACGTCTTTCCATCCGACGCCCCAGTACTCGCATTCGAGGTGGTTGGACATCTCATGCTCCCCGACACCTCGATTCAAAAGGCTGTGCTTCTGCTCGGGGAGGGCGGAAACGGCAAGTCGACCTACTTGACGGCGGTGCAGGCATTTCTTGGCAAGGAGAACGTTGCGACCCTCAGCTTGCACAAACTGGAGTCAGATCGGTTCGCCGTGGCGCGCCTCGTTGGGAAGCTGGCAACATCGCTGCCCAGCGAGCACCTGGCGGGCACGAGCATGTTCAAGGCCATCACCGGCGGGGACCGCATTCCTGCCGAATACAAGTACCGCGACTCGTTCGACTTCACTCCTTTCGCTCGCCTGCTCTTTTCCGCTAACCACCCCCCTCGCACCGCTGATTCCTCGCAGGCATTCTTCGATCGGTGGGACGTCGTGCCATTCACTCGACTGTTCCGCGGGACTGACAAGGAAGTTCCTCGGGCGGTGCTAGACGCCCGCCTGGCTGAACCGACTGAGCTGAGCGGGGTGCTGAACCGTGCGCTTGACGCGCTCGAAGCGATGGGCCGCCGAGGTCGTTTCACTGAGTCCGCGAGCATGGCTGCCGCCTACGCGGAATTCCGCCAGATAACCGACCCGCTGGCTGTCTGGCTCGACCGGGGGACGGTGGAGGGGCCTGACGCATTTGTCCTCAAGAGCAAACTCCATGCTGCCTACAACGACGCGGCTGAGCACGCTGGCCGTCCCCCACTCACCAGTACGGCATTCGGTCTCGCGCTCAGACGGCTTCGCCCGAACCTCGGTGAAGCGCAGCGCACCATCGCGGGAAAGGTCCAGCGGGTCTGGCTCGGCATTGGCCTCCGAAGCAACGAGCATTTTGAGGTGCACGATGAGGAAGCGGAAGCGAGCCCTGATTCACTGGGTTCACGCAGTTCACGGGGTTCTGTAACCCTATCTAGCGCGGGGAATTTGGTTGAAAAAGAAGAGAGAGAGGAAAGCCAGGAAATAGGGTTAGGAAAACCCCGTGAACCGCGTGAACTCCGTGAAAGGGGGAGTGAACCGCCGCTCGACGTGTTGGGCGCGCTGGCTCTCGCCCTCTGGCCTGGCTCTCGGCTCATCGAGGTCGATGCCAATTGAAACGCTGTGTCCGCGTCCCCGCCCTACCAGCCAACCGACCGCCGCTCCGCGCCACACACGCGCCCACGGCGCGCCTGATGCGAACGTGGGAGCCATCGCCGTGAATGAACGAGCGCCTCGACCGAGACTCGCCGAACTCGCCGCGACGCTCATCGTCGGGACAGAGCGCTTCGAGTTGACCGGGCGGTCGGTGCTCATCCTCGCCAGACTCGCGGCCCGTGCTCAATGGATGAACGAGACGCCCATTGGGCGCGTCGTCGCAGACTTTGCGCACGGCCAGGTAATGCTACGACTGACCGAAGTCCTGCCCACGATCCGCCTCGAAGACTAGGTTCGCAATGCTCAACGAGATCTGTCTGTGGCGCTCCATCATCACCGCCATCGAGCCGCTTCTCTTCAACCTTAGTGGCTTTAATGCTGGCCGATGAAGTCGAGGACGATACGATTCCAGATATCGGGCTGCTCCCAGAAGGCCGCGTGGCCCGCCCCGGGGACCGTCGCGAACTGACAACCGGGGATGTGGGCCGCCACCAGCCGCATCACCACTGGCGGGGTGATCAAGTCCGCTTCTCCGGCGACCATCAGGGTAGGCACCCGCAAGGTCTCTAGAAGCGCGAACGCGAGCTGGTTCCGGGGCTGTTGGCGCGGCCCCCGGGTACCCTCGGCCGCGCTAGCCCGCTCGATCTCGATCCATCGATGCATCCCAGCGGGATTGGTGGCCCGGTATCCGGGTCCCAGCTCGCGCAACTCGACCGGGAGGCCATCGATCTCTGGCGGGCGGACGCGGTCCACGACCTGTCGGAATTCTGGGTCCTGCAGCTGGCCGAAGCCGTGGTCGGCGATGACCAGGCTTCGGACTCGCTCCGGGTGACTCAGGGCATAGTCCAGACTGCCGCCCCCGCCTGCCGCAGTGGCCACCAGGTGGACGCGGGCAAGGGCCAGATGATCGGCCAGACCATGAAGCTCGTCGCTGACGTAACCGGGCTGCTCTCCCGCCAGGTCAGGTCGCGAATGGCCCCAACCCTTCCGGTCGAAGGCGATACAGCGGTAGCCAGCCTCCGTAAACGCCGACAACTGGTATACCCAGCTTTCGCAAGTGCCTGATGCGGCGTGAAGGAACACGACCGGAGGAGCGTCGCCCCCCGTGTCCGTGTACCACAGGTGCACGCCGGGCAGATTTACGTACGGCACGAGGCGATTGTATCCAGCGTCCAGGGAGCCGTCGCCTCCCGGAAGCGCACGCTATGACCGAATAGTGCTCGCACGAAACGCGCGCTCTTCGCGACCGTTTCGGCCCGCGGAAGAGGAGCACTGGCGCAGTTGGGGACGGTGCCTGGGGCGGGGCCAGGGAGAATCTGGCGACAAAGGTGGTAGCATTCCTCGAAGCCGGTACCTGGCTATTCCTGCAGCTTGCTAGACTGGCGAATTGCCTTTCCCACGAGTAGAAAATGAAATGCCCCCATTGTCTAACGAACTTTCACGAAGAGTGGCACTCGCAGGACCTAAATACGCCGGGCACGCAGCGAGCCAAAGCCTTTCAGGCTGAACGAACGATATGCCCAGCCTGCAACAACGTGACCGTGCGTCTCCGATTCATAGAAGAGGGACAAGACGGGTGGACGGTGCTTCAAGTTTGGCCAAGAGGGTCGGCGCGGCCTCCGCTGCCGCCGTCCGTTGATGGGAAGTACGCGTCAGACTACATCGAGGCAGGGCTCGTTCTGGACGAGAGCCCCAAGGCAAGCGCAGCACTGAGCCGTCGGTGCTTGCAGAACCTGCTTCGTGAAGTCGCCGGTGTGAAGGCGGGTGACCTGTACGACGAGATCGGTGAAGTCATGCCCAAGTTGCCAGGCCACCTGGCCGGCGCCATCGACGCCGTCCGGACCATCGGCAACTTCGCGGCCCACCCGATGAAAAGCAAGAACACGGGAGCCATCCTGGACGTAGAGCCCGGAGAAGCGCAGTGGCTGCTCGAAGTGCTTGAGAGTCTCTTCGATTTCTACCTTGTGCAACCGGAGATCCTGGCCCAGAAAAGGCAGGCGCTTAATGCCAAGTTAGCGGAGGCTGGAAAGGGAGGCATTCGCCAGCAAGGGCATTGGCGCAGGAGGCCGGTTAAGTCGTCGTGAGCTTCCAAGACGCACGATGTTTGGATCGTGCCGATAGCGTGCAAGGCTAAGCGATTGCTCGGCTGGGGTCCCGAGATGCAAGACCTCGTTGAGCGGATGGTGATGGCAGACTTGGCTCTGTTGACGCAGGCAGGGTAGGAGCCAGGTTCGAACGCTCTTCCGCGGGGACTCTCCACAACTCCACGAGCGCCTCGCGTTCCGCTAGCAGAGATGCGGCCACGCCTGCTATGAGCGCCCAGAACGAAGACGGAATGCCCGCGACCACAAAACTCGAGAGCGTCACGCCGAACGCCACTGCAGCGCCGAAGCGCAGCTTGCCCGTAAACGCCCGGGCGAGTGCGTCCTCGAACGCGGGGAAAATCGCGAGCCCTGCCACGGCGAACACATACTCGGCGGGCAAGATCGCCATCAACCCAAGAATCAGCCCCGTGGCCAGCGCAACCACCGCAGCGGGCGCGAAGGCCACGATGGCGGCCCAGTACCGTTTTTCCATTGGCCCGGCCGCCGGCGCCGCGAGCATCGCAGACGAGATCCGCGTCATGGCCGCTGGGTGCCCGCCCAGCAGCGCATTGGCCACAGTCATCGCGCCCACAGCGATCGTGACTGCGTTGGCCGGAACCCGATAACCCTGGGCCATAAGGAAGCCGAGCCCCTGGGCATTGCCCAATCCGAGCACGAGCACAACCATCGGAATCGTCACCGACACGAATGTCTCGAAGCGGAACGCCCATCCCGGCATGGCGACCGCGGGAAGTCCGACCTCGACTGGGACCGAGTCGGCCCGTCCGAGCACGATGATCATTGCCGCCCCGACTGCCGCCGCAATACCGACGGGCGGGATGCGCGGATTGTTTAGCGCGCGGGCAAGCAAGTACGCGGCGAGCATTGGCCCGACCATTGCGGGCCTTTGCGCCGTCGCATCGGCCAAGCGAGTGATGAATTCGACGATGCTGGCGGCGAACATTCCCATGAGGATCGGCAGCGGAACGAGGCGAATGACTCGACCACCCACTCCGAGCACGCCCAAAACGATGATGGCGACACCGGCCATTAGGTTTGCCCCGACGACTTCTTCAAAGGTGAACTGCCCCGCGAGGCTGCCCAAGTAGACGAGACCGGGGATGGTCCACCCGATGCCCAGCGGTTGTCGGTAATGAATGATGAGTGGGAGCGAAACGATGGCCGTGGTCAGCCAGGTGACGAAGATCCAGCTCCGCGCCTGCGGCTCGGCGAGACCGAACTGATTGACGATAGAGACCTGAAGACTCAGGGCTCCGAACACCATGAAAATGAAGGCGCTCAACCCAGCTGACGCTGCCCTCAGATTGAAGTCCCGCAGCATCTGTCTCATCGGGGGCCTCCTCTCTCACGGGCCGCGACATCGCGTGGGACTGGGGCTGGCCGAGCCCCACGGTCGCGGTCTCTGCCAGCAGCGTAAGAGAGGGGGTGCGACGAAGCTTGATGCCAGCCTGAAGATAGCGTGGAGCCTTTCTGAAGATTTAGCGAGGCGCCAGTGGGGCGACGTATCGTTAGCATGCTCTGTATTCTTCGCGGTGAGGAAGGGCCGGTGATCTACCGATTCGAAAATTTCGAGCTCGACAGCGACGCATACCAACTTCGGCGTGACGGAGCGGCGGTTGAAGTAGAGCCACAGGTCTTCGGCGTGCTCTGGCACCTCGTAGCGCACGCCGGGCGCCTCGCAACAAAGGACGATCTCCTCGCCGCCGTTTGGGGCACCACGTTCGTATCGGATGCCGCCCTCACCACCCGCATAAAACAGGCGCGGCAGGCGTTAGGCGACAGCGGTCGGGAGCAGCGGCTGATCAAGACCGTGCACGCGCGCGGCTACCGCTTTGCCGATAAGGTCGCCAGCCGAGAGACGACGGCGCCCCTGCCTCATGGCTCCGAGCGCATTGGGTTCTGCAGGAGCAGCGACGGTGTCAGCATCGCCTATGCCCTTACTGGCAAAGGCCCACCATTTATGAAGGTGGCGAATTGGCTCACGCACCTCGATTACGACTCGCGGAGTCCCGTCTGGGGCCACCTGATCCGCGAAGTCTCGCGCGACTTCACGCTCGTCCGTTACGACGAGCGTGGATGTGGACTATCGGACCGGGATGTTGACGAGGCGTCTTTTTCCGTCGATGCTTGGGTGCGCGACCTCGAAGCCGTCGTGGAGGAGTTAGGCTGGCAGCGGTTCCCGCTCTTAGGCATTTCACAGGGGGGCGCAGTCGCCATCGCGTACGCTGCCGTCCACCCGGAGCGAGTAAGCCACTTGATCCTGCACGGCGCCTATGCACGTGGGCGGAGCCTGCGCGGCTCGCAGCAAGCGGACGTAAGCCAGGCGCTGGCCGCCCTGACGTCAGACGCTTGGGGCAACCAGAACAGCGCGCACGCGCGCATGTTCGCAGAACGGCTGGTCCCCGCGGGTTCCGACGAACAGGTGCGGTGGCTGGTAGAGCTGCAGCGGGCATCGGTCTCGCGCGGAAAACGCGGTGCTGTTCCGGCGCGCCTTCGGATCGATGAATGTCGAGCGTCTGCTCCCACAGGTTCGGGTGCCAACCCTGGTTCTGCACAGCAGAGGCGACCAGTCGACACCATTCGAAGAGGGGAGGCGTCTCGCTGCAGGCCTGGCGGACGCTCGGCTCGTTCCCCTTGACAGTGACAACCACCTGGTGCTCGAGGACGAGCCGGCTTGGACTCAGATGATCAGTGCTATCCGTGACTTTGTCGGCGAGCCGTCGACCAACGTTCGCACCGTCCCGAACCCAGCCGCCGCGGCCCCATAGCTGCTCGCCGAAGAGGGAGCTACGGGCATTAATTCCAGCCGCGGCCCGCGCTCCCAATTTGCACCAACCGAACCACACGTAACCAGGACGTTCTGCCCGCGGAGGGCGACGTCCTTTCTTTTCGCCCTCCAGGGGAACCAGGAGGGCAGATGCCACAAGCCCCGACCGCCGCAACACACCTGCGGCTCGTCCAGGTTCCGATCGACGACCTGCACCCCGACCCCGCGAACCCCCGCAAGATCAGCGACGCCGAACTTAACGCCCTGACGCGCTCTCTCCGTGAGTGGGGCTTTGTCCAGCCCGTCATTGCCAGACACGATGACCACATAGTGATCGGCGGCCACCAGCGCCTCGTCGCCGCCAGGCGCTTTGGCCTCAAGACCGTGCCTACGATCTTCGTGGACCTCTCCGCTGAGAAGAGCCATCTGCTCAACTTGGCCCTCAACAAGATCAGCGGCGACTGGGACGAGCAACTCCTCGCCAGGATGCTCGCAGACCTGCAGGCAAACGCCGTGGACCTCACCGTCTCCGGATTCGGCCCGGACGAGCTGAACCGCCTGCTGAAGGGCCTCGACGCCCAGGACAAGCACGACCGCTTGGAGTCCTTCGACCTCGAGGCTGCGCTTGGGGAAGCGGAGGCCAAGCCCGTCACCCAGCCCGGCGACCTGTGGCTGCTCGGCGACCACCGACTGCTCTGTGGCGACTCCACCGACGAGAAGGACGTCGCCCGCCTCATGGACGGGAAGCAAGCCTCCCTCATGGCCACGGACCCGCCGTACCTGGTCGACTACAAGGGCGGTGAGCGGCCGGCCAGCAAGAGCCGTCCCGAGCCGATCAGCGGGTCGAAGCGCTCCTCGGCCCGGGCGACGCAGCGGAACGTGCGGAATTGGGATGCCTATCACGATCCGGCGACTTCCGTCGAGTTCTACGTCCTCTTCCTGACGGAGGCGCTCAAGCACCTCAAGCCCCACTCCGCCGTCTACCAGTGGCACGCCAGCCGCCGCCAGGCCCTGGTCGAGCAGGCGTGGGCCCCAGGTCGGCCTCCTCATCCACCAGGCCGTCGTCTGGGTCAAGGACCGGCCGGTGCTCACCCACAGCCACTACCTCTGGCAGACCGAGCCCTGTTTTTGGTGATTAGGGAAGGCAATAAGACAGGCGGAAGAAGCTCAGCGGCGGCAGCAGGCTAATGGTCCGGTGACTGGCGAGGCTGGCGTCGCGAGCGACGCGGCTCCGCAGTGAGCGGCGCTACGGGCGCGCTTGTCCGATCGGCGTGGCCCACCATGGCCTGGGCACCGCACCGGCGCCACACACGCGCCCACGGTGCGCCTGGTGGCAAACGTGGAAGGCCTGAGGGGGGAAGGGGGGTCAAATCTCTACGACCTCGGCTGGCCAGGAAGCGCATGCCAGGCAGAAAAAGATGCGCCCGAAATTCGGCCCGATTTTTTTTGTGTACGCGAACGCCTATCTATGCTGAGGATATGTTCGTGTCGATAGCAGTAGATAGCCCTGAGTGACCGCATTGCGAACGATGAGAAACCCCCTTGAAACGCAGAGAAACCGCTGTTTTCGGGAGCCAGAACCGTGCCAGCTGGTCGCATTCCGAAGCCTGTAGGGATGGCGCAAGGCCACCGTCCACGGACCGGGATCACGCTCATGGGCACACCTGATCGTCGCCCGGTACCGCGTGCTCCAGCAGGGCTCCTCGCCGTTAGTCGCAAGCGGTGGCGGGCGTACTGGGAGTCCAACCTCGCCCAGGCCGCGGACCGGCTGGTCGATCTCCCGCGCATCGAGAGGTGGATCAGAGTGTCCGATGAGTACGAGAAGGTGGACGCGATCTTGAAGCAGACGCGGCTCGTGAAGGGCTCGATGGGGCAGCCGGTGCTCACCCCCCTGGCTTCTTACCTCTCCTTCCTCGCTGCCGAGCTGCGGGCGGCGGAGACGGAGCTGGGGATGACCCCGCTGGCACGGCAGCGGCTTGGGATCGAGTATGGGCGCGCGCGGCTGACCGCAAAGGAGCTGAACCGTTGGGTGAACGACCGAAAGGACCTGACGCGCGAGCCCTGGGCGGATCAGTGGGAAGAAGCGTGACGCTCAGGCCGTTCACCCGCCTACTCGATTGCCTCGACTCCGACCGGTGCCAAGCGGCGGTGGGGCCGGTGGAAGGGCGTCCGCAACCTGATCGGGTACGCGATTTGGTTCTTCCGCTTTCGCCTGCGGCGTCCAGACGTGTGAAGCCTAGTGGCCCCCCGCCGCCGTAGGTACAGCCTTCAGCGAAGCGAGTAGCTTGCTCCGCACGCCCTCAGCTACGTCCACAACTACGTTGCGGATGTCGGCTCCAGGTTTAGAGCTCGCGGGCGGGTTCTTTCGGTTATAGATTTCCTCGCCGTTCAGATAGATCTCGAAGCGGCCTTCACCCACTGGGGTTAGGGTGACGGCAACTTCCCTGTTGCGGCCTGCCACGATCTGAGCTGCCACACTGACAGCTTGCCAGAAATACCCTCAGGTAACGCAGTACGCGATCTCAAGACGGGGGCGGCTCTCCACCATTCGGGGTTCCCCTCCTAGCTCGGATTTACGAGCAAGCGATTTGGCCTTTTCCAGCCAGCGCCCGCTTGAGGCGTGGCTCGGGAAATTGTACCGGCTCTGGCCATCGTCAGCGCCCGCGATCCCCATTCGTGGTTCTCTTCTCTAAGTCGTCACACAAGGCGAGGAGTGTGCGCTGAGTCGCCTTCCCATTCTGAGGCGGTCAGAGTGATGTATGGGGGCATCTTCAGCAAGGAGGCGCCACCATGGCGATCCAAGACCGCAACCTCGCACCCGGGACCAAGCTCGTCGCGCGTTACAAGGCCCAGACCCACACGGCGGAAGTCGTCGAGATCCAGGTGCTCCCGAAGGGCATGCTGCCCAAGGACGCGCCTGCGGACCCCGACCCCAGGCTGGTCGCGAAGCTGGTCTACCGACTGGCCGACGGACGCGAGTTCGGAAGCCCCTCAGCGGCTGGGACGGGGATCGCCGGGCTGGCTTGCAACGGCTGGACCTTCTGGTCGGTGGACGACGGCGGCGAGGCGACTGGCCCGGTGCGGAGCAGCCGATCCACAGTACGCGCCGTTGCCGACGCGGTTCACGAGGCCGCTCAGCGCGCACCGAAGCCGGAGCCGAAGCGCCGGGGCGGACGGCAGTCAAGCAAGCCGGCGGCGGAGGCTCAGACGGCTCCGAGCGACGCGGAGCCCGAACCCCACAGCAACGGCTCTGACTTCGGCAACCCCGGGGACGTCCACCCGGAGGGCATCGTGTGCCACGCCTGCGGCGAGACGTTCCCCACCACCGAGGCCGCGACGGAGCATTACTACGCGACCCACGGCAAGCCGGAGGACGAGCCCACCGCGTAGCCACACCGCCCGCCCTAGGGCCACGAGAGCAGCCTCCACCCGGGGGCTGCTTCTCTCGTGGGATGATAGGGCCTGCTACTTGGAACGGCGGGCTTCCATTTGCTCGCGCAGGTGAAGAGGCGGAAGGCCTAAGTGAGTCCGCGACAACGGCGGACCGCATGTCAGGCGGCAAGACGTCCTCAGGCTGCAGGATCGGGCGGCAGGAGTGGGCGGCCTCGAGCTGCCGCCGGTCGGTGCGGCGCTCACGCGGAGCGCTCAGGCCGCGGGCTCACGCCGGTGCCGTCGCTCAGTGGCGGCCCATCGTGGTGGCGATGTCGGCCTCGTTGCCCGCCGCGTCGGCCAGCGTCCACCATGAGGGCGCGAACTCGTCGCGCACCATCCGGCCGCCCGCGGCAAGCGCCGCCGCGATGCGAGCCTCCGCCTGCTCGTACGGCACCCAGATCGCGACGTGGATCGCGCCGCCGCCGTCCGGGCGCGGCTGATCCATCTGCTCGAACCAGAACGACGGCGTCCGACTGCGCGGATCGACGAGGTCCTCGTCGGGGCTGTCGCGGCGAGGCTCATACCCGAGCACCGCCCGCCAGAACGGCAGGACCTCGGCGGTAACGGTCGCGCCCGGGATGACAAGCAGGCTCTGGACCACCGACGGGTCGGCGGGGAAGCCCAACCCTCGGGCAAGTGCCGAGATCCGGCGGGCCAGCTCGACGTCGCGCGGGCTCATCCCGTAGTAGTCGTCGGTGATCGTGATCAGACGCACGGTCACGCCGTCGCGCCGCAAGTCAACGTCGGGGTGGTGGTCGTCGACGCCCGGCAACTCACTTATCGCCTGCACGAGCCGGGCACCTGCCGCGAACGACCCGATTCGGAAGTACGCGCACGCACCGTCGCCGAGCACGCGCCAATCATCGACGCCTTCGGACTCGTGGAACTGCTTCGGGCTGAGCCGGTCGGTCATGCGGGCCTCCTTGTCACTGAACATTGTTGCGAAGCGTCGCTTAGCTTCACGTTGTAACGACGTGGTTCGTCGATCTGCAAACCCCACGTGTCGCCCCCCTTACCCCATGATTCGCGCACCCTCGTGGGGGTCGTCGGCCGTCACATTCACTCGCCCAAGCCGCAACCCAGGCGGCGCGCGAGCAAGGCGCAAAGCGAGGAGCCTCCTGCCAGCGACGCGGAGCCGGAGGCCCACAGCAACGGGTCGGACTTCGGCAACCCCGGGGACGTCCACCCGGAGGGGATCGTGTGCCACGCTTGCGGCGAGACGTTCCCCACCACCGAGGCCGCGACTGAGCACTACTACGCGACCCACGGCAAGCCGGAGGAGGAGCCCACCGCGTAGCCACCCCGCCCGCCAAGGGCCAAGAGAGCAGCCTCCACCCGGGGCTGCTTCTCTCGTAGGACTGCGGTCGCGTTACTCTGAACGGCGGGCTTCCAGGGCTTCGATGCTCGGAAACAGCCCTCGCCGCTTCCTGATCTGCTTCTCTCGACGCTGATACTCGGCCAGCCCCCAGCTGCACAGAACGTGGGCGCCAGACTCCATCTCACCGCCGCCAGCCGGCTGGCCACAGATGAAGCAGGTTTCGGTGTCCCGACACTGCCACGGTCGCCTCCGCTGCTGAGAGTACCCGATACCCGGCTCGACCCTAGCCACGCGCATCACAAGACGAAAGAGCAGACCCTTCGTCGGGTCTGCTCTCTGAGTGGCCGGAGTCCGTCGCTAGCTGGTTGGTGGTTCCCCGGCTGGTGCTTGCGTCTCCAGCCGCTTGAGGTCGCGGGCAGCGTTCGTCCAAGCGATGGCGTCGCTGGTCAGGTGGTGCGCGCCGAGATTCGGAAACAGCCAGGCCATCTCGTTCTGGAGCTGGTCGATCTTCCGGGCGGGATCCCGGCCGTCGCTCCTATCCGCCAGCCGGCGCACGCTCTCGGCCGCGCGGTCCAGGCGCTCCGCAATCTCCACGATGGCTTTGGTAATCCGCTCCCTCGCGTGCCGCTCCATCGTCGTGGCGAACTCCATCTCGATCTCGCGCTCGTGGTCAGCGGCCTCCTCAGGGGTGAAGTCGCGCCCCAGCTCGCGCTCGCGCGGGGTGCGGAACGTGCGCTCCAGCGAGTCGATCCGCTTGGTGTGGAGGACGCCGGTCTTCACGTCCCGAACGACCGCGACCTTGTCGCTCTCCCAATGGTCGACCTCGACGGTGGCGTTTCTGGGCTCGCCCTTGATCACGCGGTAGAGCATTGGGCGCGGGTTGGTGGTGCTGGTTGCCTGGGCCATGCGGCCCTCCTTCGGGTGGTGTCCCTTGCGGGCAGCACATAGATCACTCTGTCTGCTGAGAATGGGAAGGCCCCCCGGCAAGATTGCGCACACTCTCAAAAGAAAGGGAGCGGAGTTTGGCGGGACCGCAAGCCGCAGAGAGAAAGGAGCGGGCCCGCGCCGGAGCCCGCCCCTCGTGCTTGGGGTAGTGAGGCCTCTACTCGGGCGGGTGACCGTGATGTCGCCCATCGAATGGCGGCTACTCACGGCCTCGGGGAAGGCCCGCTCGATCAGCTGGTAAGCCCGCTGGTAGTTGGCCTCCTGCCAGGCGTGGACCCTGGCGATGCGCTCCTCGCCCCGAGGGAGGGCGTCGAGTTCGGCGGGGAGGCCGTCCGTGCCAACCTGCCCCCACCAGCGGCTAGCCTCGTGGGCAATCGTGGAGAAGGGCCCGCCGAACCTGAAGCCCTCCATCGGCGCCCATGCCTGGTGGACCCAGGTGGTGGTGCCGAGGATCCGGAAGCGGTGGACCCGGAAGCCGTCGAGCATCACGGTGTTGGGGTAGGGGCTCGCGGTCGGGGTGGCGCTGGTCGCCTCGGTGCTGGTCATGAGGCCCTCCGGTTCGGTGGTCTCCCGTTTTGGGGGGCCAACACATCACTCACGTCGGCGTACAAAAGCAAGGACCGGCCCGTCGTGGGGCCGGCCCATTGGGGTGGCGGGGTGGAACTGGCTCGCGGATGAAGCGCGACCGGGTGACCATCGAGGCGCTGGCCGTCGGCAGGGCTCACCACCCAGTACCACGGGCAGTCACCCATGATCACGTGGTTGGCGTAGCCGGGGTGGCGCTCGGCGCTCTGGAAGGCCAATTCCAGCGAGCGAAAGGCGCTGATGTGGATGGTGCGCCCGTTCACCTCCAGCTTGCTGATCGGGGCGGGGATGTCGTCGTCGTCGAACGTGGCCGGGTTAGGTGTCTGCATCATGGGAACTGGCCTCCTCGTCGTGATGGCTGATACATCACTCGGGTGCGGGCGAGAAAGCAAGGTCACGGACGCGCGCGCTATTGCCAGATCGTGAGCGGCGTCGAAGGGTGCTTCGCCCGGCTTCGGGGGTGCAGGTCGGTCCTATCGCTAAAGCGTAGACTTTTTGGGCGATGTTGGCGCCGGCCCCGTAGTATACAATCGACCTCACGTAGGCTCGGCGATGGCTGCGGTAGGATGCAACCAGTAGCGCGGTTATACTCGCTCGGCCCGCCAGTGTGGCGATCGGGGAAGAAATGCGAGTCCGCGGTGCACGGGCGCTGTTGCTGGTCCTTGTCGTTGCGCTGCTCCAACCGCCGGCCGTTAACACGACAGCACAGCAGTCCAATGTCTCCACCGAAATGGTCGCCGCCGGGGCGGTCCTGCTCGATGACGATTTCGAGGATGCCGAGACCGGCTGGCTGCCGGCCGTTTCCGACGCTCCTGACCGGTACGAGCGAGGCTACGTGGACGGCGAGTACATGCTGCGGGGAATCGTCCCTGGCGGTCTGTCGGAGGGCCTGTTGGGGGGCCTTTCGGTCGATCTCCCGGGCGTTTATGCCGACACGTCGCTCAGCGTTGAAGCCAGGGTGCTGGGTATCGGTGAAGGGGTAAGCGCTGGAGTGCCGCCGGGGAGCGACTGGCGACAGTGGCTATCGCGCCGAGGTGCGCCCCCATCGGGGCCTGTTCAAGATCGTGCGGCGAGTTGGAGCCACCCCCCCAACTCCGGAAGAAGTCGACCTCGCGAGGCAGGGGCTGGCGACCATCTTCCCCGATGGCAGTCTGGAGGTACACCTGACCGGTGGGCTCTCACCCTCGCTACCGATCCGACGAGGCTTCGCCACCAATCAGCTGGAGTTTAGCTGCGCTGGAAGCGTCCTCACCCTGAGCATCAATGGCGTGCTCTTGAGCTCGGTCGACGACGAATCTTTCGATGTGGGCACCCTGGGCATCGTTGCGCTGCCAGCGCCGGTGGATAGGAACACACCGCCACCGCCGCTCGTCCTGACGGCGGATGCGCGCTTCGATAACCTGGTCGTAGCCGCAGCGACACCACCGGGGGTTGGCGCCCGGGCACCTGCCCCCCCGGCTGGCACCGTTCTCCTCGAAGACAACTTCGATGACCCAACAGCGGGCTGGCTGTCGGACCCACTTCCCGCTGCCGAACAGGACTACATCAACGGCGAGTACGCTATTCGAAAGGTCGATCCTGACTGGCGGTTCTTTCCAACGGCCGCTCTGCCGGGCAGATATGGGGATGCATCGCTCGCGGTTGACGCCCGCGTAAGCAGCGAACCCGACTCTCGCTTTGTTGCTCTGGAGTGCCGAAAAACGCCGGCAGGGGGCTACGCGGCGTTTATCGAGCGAGATCGAGGTAAGTTCTGGCTCACGCGTTGGGACGGCCAAATGGAAACTTTTCTTACCGGACATACCCCGTCCCGGCTGCTCCGCCGAGCGGGTGCCGCCAACCGGATCGAGCTCGCCTGCGCAGGAAGCACTATCTCCCTCGCCATCAACGGCACCCGGGTGGCTGCCGTCCGGGATGACACCCACGTTGAGGGTCAGCTAGCCCTTGGAGCTGGCAAGTTCGAGGAGGCCGACGGCGCCGCCGAAGCACACTTCGACAACCTTGTGGTCCGCGCGCCGCCCATTGGGTCCGAAGAGCTGTTGCGGCCGGAAACGCCTCCGGCGGGAACTGTTCTCCTGGCAGATGATTTCGACAACGTTGAGACAGGTTGGCTACCCAGATCTACCGCATCACCAGCAGATGTCCGGGTAGGCTACGCCGCCGGCGAGTACTTCATCGCGGGATCAGCGGGTGTCTCGATCCCGGGGAGTTACCGCGATGCAGCTCTCACCGTGCACGGGCGCCTGGTGGGTGAAACGAGGGGCCGCGTGATTTTTCTCGGCTGCCGAGCAGCACCTGGTCGCGCAGATGTCGGCTACGGGGCCGCCATCGAACCGGAGGGACGGGTGGGGCTGTATCGCTCAGACGGAGTATCGGAAGGGGTTGGACTGACGGAGTTGGCACCTGCTTCAGCCATCCACCGTGGTACCGAAGCTAACCGCTTCGAACTAACGTGCTCCGGCGATGCCATAGTTCTAGCCGTGAATGGTACAAAGATTGCCTCGGCTCGCGATGCGACGTATCAGGAAGGAGAATTCGGTTTCGGGCTCAATCAGAGTTTCGGGCCGGACGGGGTCACCGAGGCCCGGTTCGACAACCTGATCGTTACCCAGGCGCCGCGATAGCTTCCTCCGTCAGTGCAGGTCGACCATGCCGGCGGAGTCCAGTTGGGCACGCGTGAGCGAGGCTAGCCGCGACCTTCTACTATCGCGGGATCGTGCAGTATCGAATTGAGGCGATAGCGCCAAGAGTTCAGTTGAAGTCGCCTTGGAACCCGTCGAGCACTCGTTCAACATTGGTAGCCAGGGCCTTGAGGACATCGAAAACACCCTCTCCATACGTAGGCGGCGCTTTACTGAACATCACACCCAAGGCAAGCTGCGTCTCCACCACTACTTCGAGCTCCGCCTCGGGAAACCCTGGTCGCTTCCTTGTAATGCGGAACTGGGCAACTCTCATCCCATCGGCGAATCGACCAACTGGCTTCGCCCATAGCGGCTTTACTTCAAAGGTTTCATGAAACTGCTCGGCAGTCATCGCATGGCCTTCTGCTGGGCTTAAGGCGAAGGCCGCCACGGCCGTGTAGTCGGTGGCGACCGTTATGGAGCGGTGCTTGTCGCGGTTCCACAGTTCGTTAAGGAGCCAACAACCAATGTCGCTGATATTGCCTTCCTCGTTTAAATGGCTGTTCTGCCTCGAATTTGGGAACGAGCTTCCGATCGAGTGGACACTCAATTCCCAGGCGAGTTGGTCCAGCGCACTTCGAAGATTGTGGACAACGTCTCCAACATGAGCGCCCCACGAGGTAGCAGGGAGTGGTACGAGCCGAACGATATAAATCCCAACGTCCTCAGACAGCCTGAGTGGCACCGCTGTATGGTCGGGCGTGCTCGGCGTGACAGCAGGGTAGTACTGTTTGATTCCCAGAGCAGCGGCCTGGGCCTTGGGAACCTCGACCTGCCGAGTGGCGACCGCATCAGTCTTGGTAGCGAATCTGTATGGGCGGTCTGCGAGGAAATTCCTGTAGGCCTTTTCGAGAGCATCGATGTGATGCTTGGCCCGCCGCAGCTTTTCCCGCGCTCCGGAAAGGGGTCGAGCAGCCATCGGTAACTATTGGGCCGGGCCGCTGGAAGCAGGCTTCACGGGTGATTTACCCCCGCAGGATGTTACCGGCGAACCAAGCTGGCTTGCCCCCGTACCATGGTGAAATATTGGGCGGGCCGCTAGAACTACGGGCTATCGGAATCTCGCCGCGTCGGCGGTCGTGCGCCTGGCAGGGCCGACAGCGACCCGATGAACGAGCTCGGGAAGCCGCATGCGGGAAAACCGCATGTACGGATTGATGAGGAGGTGCTGGAAACGGGCTCAAGGCCATGGTGGGACGGTTTATGCACCGGGAGGAAAACGACCGGGATTTGCTCGTCCGCCTGCCGCTACTGGGTACCGCGCCAGCACCTTACTCTACCGTGAAGCGACCCCTTATAGTCTGGTGGGGGGTGCTTCATGGCCTGAGATGATGCCGTCCGGATCGGGTCAAAAGGACAGCCGCAGACCGGGGGGATTTGCTGGATGTCTCCTTACGCGCGTCGACTGTGGATTCTCGCAGATGCGATTGGAGGAATTGAAGATGGCTCAAAAGGGAAAGACTCAGCTCACGATCATCTTTACGGCACCGCCTGACCTGGTCTCGGAAGGCGATAGGGTCTTCGCCGCGCACGCCGATTGGATGGCGAAGTCCCACCACAAAGACGGGCCTCTGGCACTACTGAGCTACAACGTCGTTAAGGGACCCGAGCTGGCGAATCCGCTGGACCCATCTTCGTCCTCCACGGGGAACACGAGCTACGTTCTCCACGAGGTGTATGAGAGCCAGGCTGGCCTCGACGATCACTGGAGGATGGGGGCGCAGGAGTGGAGTGAGTTTGGCGCCTTAGTTGCATGGGCGGGCAAATGCAAGGTCACGGCACTCCATGGTTCCCCGGTGATTCAGTCGCTCTGGTAGCTTCCAGGCCGCAGAGAAACCAGACCGGCACGCTCTGAAGCCTTTCGCGAGGAGTGCCCGCCGGCCTGCCGACACGCTGCCCTTTGGCCGAAAAGGAACGGTGGGAAGGGCATGCAGGCTTCGTGACCCGCCTGGTGGGGGCGGCCCGCCGAGCAGCATGAGGAGTGGCAAGTAGGACGGCGCTACTTCAGCGCTGAGTCCCTCGCCGAAGGTGACGGCGGAACCCGAACCGGACGAGGCGCACCCCACGGTGGTCCTCGCCCTGCGGTAGCATAGTCCCGTCATCACCCGATGAGACTCGCACCGGACCAATTTACACGCTTCGCGGGACGCCAACGTCGGCTTGACATCCCCACGCTGGACCGACGTTTCACGCACGCACGCTAGGCGTTCATCGTGATGGTCGCCCCGGCAGCCCTACGACTCCTTCAGGTACTGTTCCGCGCGCTCCAGCGTCCGAGGCGCCAGAAGCTGGTCGAGGAGGCGTGGCAGCGAGCCGGGCTTCTGGTGCACCAGACCATCGGGCCATCGGCGGGTCCGAAGGAACGCTGGGGCCCAGTTCCGATTATCCGCGCTCCGACCCGTGAGACGCCCAACCAAGCTCTGAGAGCTCGGCGACCCGCGTGGTCGCTCCGGCGACGAGTTCAGTATGCCCTGCCTTCTCGAACCACTCAGTCTGACCGGTAATCCACTCGTCCCGACTTCCCTTTTACCCAGTCCTTCGTCTTCGCGGTAATGTGCATTGATCGCCAGATTCTCTTCACTGCTGCACTTGAACCAATAGGGGGCTCCGGCGGCCGGCGTGACTATCGTGCAGGTCCGTAAAGGTCCGTCCGATAGATTGAGGGGCCCGCCGCGCGGAGGCCGCTTTCAGGATTGCCGGGGCCGGTACTGGAGCGCCTCGGCCAGATGCGCCGGCTCGATGGCGTCGGAGCCTGCCAAGTCGGCGATGGTGCGTGCGACCTTCAGCAGGCGGTGGTACGCCCGGGCAGTGAGGCCGAGGCGCTCGCTGGCCGTGCGAAGGAGCGACTGGCCCGCGTCGTCGAGGGTGCAGATGCGGCGCACGTGGCTGGGCCCCATGTCGGCGTTGCAGGCGAGCTTTGTGCCCGCGAAGCGGGCGCGCTGGCGGTCGCGGGCCGCCTCGACGCGGTCGCGCACCTGGGCGGAGCCCTCCCCTTCGCCCCGGCCCGCGAGCTTGTCGTAATCCACCCGCGGCACCTCGACGTGGAGGTCGATCCGGTCCAGCAGCGGCCCGCTGATGCGCTTGGCGTAGCGAGCCACCTGGCCAGCGGCGCACACGCACGGGCGTACGGGGTCGCCGTGGTAGCCGCACGGGCACGGGTTCATTGCGCCGATGAGCATGAGCTTGGCCGGAAAGGTTACCGACCCGGCCGCCCGCGAGATGGTGACGACGCCATCTTCCAGGGGCTGGCGGAGCACCTCCAGGACGTTCTGGCCGAACTCCGGCAGCTCGTCGAGGAACAGAACGCCTCGGTGCGAAAGGCTGATCTCACCGGGGCGCGGCCACCGGCCGCCCCCAACGAGGCCCGCATTACTAATGGTGTGGTGCGGCGCACGAAACGGTCGACTCGTGACGAGGGGTGAGCCCGCCGGCAGCCGCCCGCACACGCTGTAGACGCGCGTCACCTCGATGGCCTCGTCCTGGCTTAATCTGGGAAGGATCGACGGCACCGCTCGGGCCAGCAAGGTCTTGCCAGCGCCCGGCGGCCCCACGAAGAGCAGATTGTGGCCACCGGCCGCGGCCACCTCCAGCGCCCGCTTGGCGTGCTCCTGGCCGCGCACGTGGGCCAGGTCGATGGCGGGGTCGCCGTCCGTGCCGTCGAGCACATGCGGCGTCGGCGTCGCCGCCTGGAGGATGAAGTCGCCCCGGAGATGCGCCACCAGCAGCGCCAGAGTGGGCACAGGGACGACGTCCAGGCCCTCCACGAGAGCTGCCTCCGGAGCGTCGATCTCCGGCACGAACACGCTGTCGTAGCCCTCCTCGCGGGCGAACAGCACCATGCAGAGAATCCCGTCCGTGTGGCGCAATGCGCCATCGAGGGACAGCTCGCCCAGGAAGAGCACCCGCCCGGGAGCCGCCTCGAGCTGGCCGGACGCGATGAGCAGCCCAACGGCGATGGGGAGGTCGTAGCTCGCTCCCTCTTTCTTTAGCTCCGCAGGCGCGAGGTTGACGGTGATGCGTTTCATCGGGAAGGCGAAGCCGCTGTTGCGGACCGCGGCGCGCACGCGCTCCCGCGCCTCCTGGACGGCGGTATCAGGGAGGCCGACGACGTTGAACGCCGGCAGCCCTGGGGCGATGTCGACCTCGGCCTCGACGAGCTGGCCGTCGAGTCCGACCACCGCGCACGTGTAGACTTTCGCGAGCACCGGCGCCTCCGCTGGGCGCCATCATAGCAGCCGCGTCAGCCTCGCGAGCCCAGTTGCCGGGTGCCCCCGCCGGCTCCTGCGCGTCCAGCGGACGCGTGGAGGCGGCCCAAGCGCGGGACGACGTGACGCCGTCCTCTTTCCCTACCTAACACCGGCGCTCGGAACCCGGCACTATCATTTGTTAGTCGGCGCCAGCGGCGACAGCCCATATTTGACTTAGCGACCTGGCGTTTGTAACGTTGCGCATTCTCGAAAGTGGAGCGCCTGCGCTCGTTTAAGAAGTGGCTCTCGGGCCGGGTGGCCGTCCGACCGGTAGCCTGAACCTAGCCCGCGCTTCCAGGCGCAACCATGAAACTGACGCGCCGAAAAATCGTCCGAGGAGCATGCGAGCATGATGTCCAGTGTCCAGGAGCCCCTTGACTTCGACATGCGAGGAGGAAGTCCGTCCTATAACCATTGGTTAGCGTCGCAGGACGTGCCAGTGCACTCGGGGTACTACGTGCAGGACGTCCGAACCCTGGAGCGGAGCTGGTGGTCGCATCGCGGGTGCCCGGCGGCCGTCCTGAACCTGGAAGGCCACAAAGGTCTCGAACAGATCCACGTGCTGGAGATCCCGCCAGGGCAGTCGATCCCACCCTTCCGCCTAGCCCTGGAGGAAATCGTCTACGTGCTCGAGGGACAGGGGCTGGCGGCCGTGTGGGCCGACGGATACCCCAAAATCAACTTTGAGTGGCAAAAACACAGCTACTTCCGCATTCCCATCAACTACTTCTACCAGTTAAGTAACGCCCGCGGCGACCAGTCAGCCCTCACGTTGCACGTCAATTTGCTCCCTCTGGCCCTGCAAACGAACCACAATCCGGATTACGTCTTCAAGAATCCCTACGTAGACCTCAGCGAACTGTATACGGAAGACGGAAGAGGTTTCTATTCAGCAGAGGCGAGGGCTGTTCAGCGAGGTAATCGTATGTCCTGGCATGCTAACTTCTTCCCGGACCTGACCGTCTGGGACAAGCTGGAAGCGTACGGGAGATCGGGCCGGTTGGCCTATGGGGGCGGCATCTGGTTTCCCAACTCTGCCTTCAGCACGAGCCTGATGGTCCTCCCTTCTCGGAGATACCGGGCCGCGCATCGCCATGCCGCGGGCACGGCCATCGTGGGGATCCAAGAAGCAAACGGATTCGTGGTCATGTGGCCGGAAGGCGGCGAGTACGTGGTAGCGCCGTGGCAGGAAGGGGCTGTCTTTGTTCCACCATCCCATTGGTATCACATGCACCTGAACTCCGGCGCCGTCGAGAACCGGCAGCTGCGGATCCGGGCACCGCGGGCGGGGGCAAACCCGGACGCAGACCAGAGGCGATCGATTCCGTTTACGCAGCTCGATCCCTGGATTCGAACGAAGTTCGAAGAGGAATTGGCGAAAAACGGCCTCACCTCCTTGATGCCCGAGGAAGCCTACACGAACCCGAACTTCGAGTGGGACGAAGAATGGTTGAAGGACGACTAGCTTAGGCATAGCTATAGCTAGCTGCCAGGCGTTACGCCGTCCTGCGCGTCCAACGGACAGGTGGAGGTAGCCCAAGCGCGGGACTGTCGTGACGCCGTCCTCTTTCCCTGCTGCGCGTCCCTGGATTCAGAGCGACACGCCGTAGGCTTCGGTGAATGCGGCTTTCGCATAGTCCAGCGAGGTGTAGCCAAAGCCGCCGTCTCCCCACACGGCCGTTCCCCAGCTGTTCCTCACGATGAAACGGTCGGGCGTGTACCCCACGAGCGACACAGCATGGCCTCCCCGCGCCGTGTCTGGTTGGTAGACGTCGAGGTTGCCGTTGGTGGCCTTCGCATTGTCGAAGGTCGCGTCCACACTCAAGCGCGTGAGAATCGGCCCGTTGTTCGCGATCCACGTGCGCCAGCTGTTGGCGTTGGTGCCGAGGTTGAAATAGGCGCTTATCTTCCGCTGGGAGGCCAGCGCATAGAAGACCTTGGAGTCCTTCGGATACAGGGCTCCGGATGCGAAGGGCAGGACTGAATCGAGCACCACGCCGTATTTTCTTGCCACGTCGAGGGCTGCCTTGAGGCTCGTGCCATCAGTCTCGATGAACGTGGTGGGCCTGGTGATGAATTCGTCCGTCTCTTTTGCCGCCATCCAGATGAAGCGAACAGATAGCAGCTCGGAGGGTGTAAGGCGCCCCGCCTTCACGAAATGCCACCGAAGCAGTGAGTCTGCGGCGGCCCAGCCAACGCAGGACCCGGTGCTACGCTGGTTTCCAATGGTCCACCAGTCCTCCCTCAAATCCATCGACGGTGGAAGGGCTGTCACCGCGCCGAGGATTCCGGCGTCGGCGGCGTCCTGGAGCCGCCAGTCGTCCTCCGTATCCCGCGACGGGAGGCAATTCAGAACGCGCGTGACTTGCTCGGGTGGCTGGACTTCGGGATATGCCATGAGTTCTGTCCTCCTTGCTGTTTGGGAGCCGTTGATTTCGCTGCCGCTTCCGGCGAGTATAGGTGCGGTCGGTGGCTGCTCCCGTTCGCGGGATTGCACAGCTGGCTTCATCTTCTCCTGCCGCCTCCGTCGGCCTCTTTCAGAGGGAATGATCGGATTAGCCAATGGGCCACGGGGTAAGAGTCGGCCCCGGGACAATCGCCCCCGGGACGCTCACCCCCGGGACAGTCACCCCCGGGACGGTCACCCCCGGGATAGTCACCCCCGGGACAGTCACCCCCGAGGGAGTGATCGCATCCTGGGCTACCGTGAACTGCGCTGTCAAAAGGAGCGCCCCTCCAGGGATGTCGCGCCCCGCGGCCACAACGGTGTATGTACCCGGCTGATCGTTCGGGCTGATCCCGATAAGCTCCTGGATGCGACATTGGGCGTCCGCCACCACCGTTGCAGGTTGGGTGGTGCTTGGGCCCTCAATAGTCAGCGTGACGCTTGAGCCCGGCGCGAAACTCTGTGCTGCGAACGTGGTCACCTGGCCACGGCGAACTGTTTGGGGCGACACCGACGCGGCGGGCTGGAGGCAAGAGGCGGGCCAAGGGGTTGCATTGGGCGTGGGGGTTGAGGTTGCCGTGGGCTCGGGACTGGGCGTTGGCGTTGCCGTGGGCTCGGGCGTGGGCGTTGAGGTTGCCGTGGGCTCGGGCGTGGGCGTTGAGGTTGCCGTGGGCTCGGGCGTGGGCGTTGAGGTTGCCGTGGGCTCGGGCGTGGGTGGTGAGGTTGCCGTGGGCTCGAGAGTAGGCGTGGGGGTGGAGGTTGCCGTGGGCTCGAGAGCAGGCGTAGGGGAGCTGGGCTCTTCCGTAGGCGTGGGCGAACTGGGTCCCTCCGTCGGCGTGGGACTGGCGGTGAACGTAACGGCTGGAGTGAGCGTCAACGGGGGAATGTCGGTTGGTGGGTCGAGGGTAGGGGGTGCGGTCGGGGTATTCGTCGGCAGGACGTCAGCCGCTTGGAGCACCACCACTGTCATCGCCAGCGAGAGCGCAAGGGCGAGTGGGAAGGCGGCGAACATGAGCAGCAGCACCAACCATTGGTGCTCCGTTGAACTGCCCCGCGAGTCGCGGCCCTGGTGGTCCATCGGCTGCTGCATGAGAGATCAACCTCCGCCGGAGACCGCCGAACTGAGGTCTAGGTCGCTGAAGGGAGAAAGTGATCCGGCTTTGCCTCGATCAGCTTCGCCAGGTGCTCGTCCGCCTCGGCTTCAGCCCTGTGTCGCGCCCAAAACGCCCTCACAAGGAGGACGGCGAGGCCGAGGGAGAGAGCGGCTCCCACGGCACCAGCGATCAAGAGGACTCGCATGATGTCATCTGGAACAAAGCTAGCCCCCTCCTTTGCGACAGTAACCGCCTGAGCGAGCGCGAACACACCACCGGACCCCGCTTGGATCCCAAGCAGCGCTGCGATGCCCGCCGCATCTTGGAGGAGGTTGCGGTTCGCACGCTCGGCCCGCTCCAGGCTCAGCTTCCACGCTCGGAGCTCTGGGACCCATGACTCAGCTGCCGGGGCTCCCTTCGGCCGGTGGCCGTTTTGGACAGTGCTGCTTGGCCCTGGGCCCGCGATGGTCTTCTCCATGATGTCCTCCGATCTTGCTAGAGGCTCCAGGCGGGCGCGTTCCCACCCGCCATCCCTATCAGGCGACGCGCGTGCCGCCCACCAGCGAGTCTAGTCAAGCGTGGCAAACGCAGCATGTACGGAAATGCATATTCGCGCTGCACTATTTGGGCGCGGGGAGGGGGAGGATCGGGGAGGGGGTGATGCCCCGTGAAACGGCGAACGTTAATTAAGGATGCCAGATCCGATGGCGCGCGCCGCGCGCTGGCTACCGGCCGGCGCTGGCCCCGCCGTCGACCATCAGATCCGTACCAGTGATGAAGTCCGCCTCGGCGGAAGCCAGGAACACCGCTGCGTTGGCGACGTCGAGGGGTGTGCACTGCCGGCCAACCAGGTTCGTCACCTGCCAGTTTCTCGGCACCTCGTCGGCCTCCACGACCGTCGCCACACGATTGGGCGTGATGCTGTTCACCCGGATGGCGTAGGGCGCCAACTGGATGGCGAGCGATCGTGTCAGGTTGAGCACGCCTCCCTTCGCTGACGGGTACGCCGTCGCGTCGGAGCGCCCGCGATGGCCGGACGTCGAAGCGATGTTGATGATCCTGCCTCCGCCTCCCGCCTCGACCATGGACCTTGCAACATGCTTCGTGCAGAGGAACACGCTCTTCAGCGTCGTGTTGATGACGCGGTCCCAGTCGGCCTCCTCGAGCTCGAGCACATTGTGCCGATCGACGACTCCGACGTTGTTGACCAGAATGTTGATGCGCCCCCAGCGGTCGCGGACCTCAGCGACCATCCGCTGGACGTCGTTGCTCGACGTGACGTCGCAGGCGATGCCGATCGCCGAGCCTTCGACGGTCGAGCAGATCCCCTCCGCCACGGCCTGGGCCCTCGGGCGAACGAGGTCGACAACGGCAACCCGCGCCCCCTCGGATGCGAACTGCTGCGCAATCGCCTCTCCGATGTTGCGGCCGGCTCCGGTCACAACCGCCACGCGGCCCTCGAGCCTCATCGCCATCCCCTCCCGACGATCTCGCTATCGAACTGGAGGCCGAAGCCGAAGAGCAGCGTGCGCCGCAGGCACCAGTTCCTCTCCCATCGCGACGAGAGTGGGGATGGTGAGGGCCACCCGCTTCGCATGCGAGCATCTCCGCTGGTTCAAAGTGCCAACGGACGAAGGGCCCTACCTTAACCTCTCCCGCTGCGCTGGGAGAGGGATGGATCTCACCGCCGCTCCTTGGCCTCCGGCCTGCAATGTCACGAACTTACACGATGTCAATCCAGCTCCCAGGTGTGGATGTTCCAGGCATTGACAGTGTGGTAGGGGCTCAGCGGCCCGGGGCCGCGCACGCCCTTGCGCCAGGCAGCATTGTTGGTGGCGAGGTCGTGGTAGATGTGCAGCGACGCCAGCTCGTCCGCCTCGATTTTCAGCATGTCGGCGGCGAGGATCTGGCGCCCCGCCGAGTCCAGCGTGCCGATGTACTGGTCGTAGAGGCGGTCGTACGTGGGGTTGCTATAGCCACCGAAGTTGCTGCCCCGCCAGCGGGTCGCGGCCGACGAGATCTGCGACGACGCCAGGTGGGCATGCACGTCGAGCGTGTTGCGGTGCGCGAAGCCCATCAGCCCCGGGAAGACCGACCGCAGCTCCTCTTTGTTGGACGCGTTGTCTGAAATGGCGTAGGACTGCGCGTTCACGCCGGCAGCCTGCCACTGCCCGGCCAGCGCCTGCCCCTCGGTGACGTTGTCGGACTTGTCCGTTGATCGGACTTCCAGGTTGAACAGCTCACCGCTCGCCGAGCGATACATGCCGTCCGCCCCGCGCGTCCAGCCCGCCTCACCCATCAGGCGCTGGGCGCGGGCCAGGTCGAACGGGTGCTTCGGCAGGCCGCGCTGCTCCATGAGGCGGTAGATGGGGTCGTCGGGCCCGACGAGCGTATCGGCCGCCGTCGTGAGGCCGAAAGCCAGCGTCTCCACCAGCGTCTGTCGGTCCAGCATGTGGATGAGCGCCTGGCGGACGCGGATGTCCCTCGCCAGCGGAGAGGTCTGATCGCGGTGCTGGACGCGGTAGTTGCGCGTCCCTGAGAAGACGCCGAGGGTTGTGCCCGCACCGCTCGGCTCCCACGCGTTCTTGAGGGTCATCAACTGGTTGACCTTGAGGGCGCCGACCGGCGCGACGTCGACGTCGCCGGCGAGCAGGCCGGCGACGAGCGCATTCACGTCGCCGAAGAACCGGAAGATGAGCCGGTCGATCTTGGCGCGCCCGAAGAAGTACTGGTCGAATGCCTGCCCCTCGAGGTGGCTGCCGTACTCCCAGTCCCCCAGGCGGTAGGGGCCTAACCCCACGAACTCCCGCGTCCAGTAGGGGCTGTTGGTGAAGGCTTGCTTATCGCCCCGCTCGTAGAGGTCACCCACGAGGTGGCGGGGGACCGGCGGGATATCGACGGGCCCGCTGGCGTTCGCCAGCATGTAGGGGCCGCTCCAGTCGACGACCAGCGTGTGCGGGTCGGTTGCCGTGGCGCGGGAGATCAGGCGAACCGAGCGAGCGCGCTCGATGGGCAGCTCGTCGTCCATGATGAGCTGCATGCCGAAGGCGAGGTCGTCGGCGGTGAGCGGCGTGCCGTCGTGCCACCGCGCCTCAGGCCGGAGCTTCCAGGTGACCTCCATGCGGCCATCGGGCAGCGACCGCCAGTCGCCGTCGTCAATGGTCGGCACCTTCTGGGCAAGCTGTGGGATCAGGTTCCCCTGGCCGTCGTAGCTGGTGAGGCCGGCGTGCAGGGAATACGTCATCTCGGGTGGCCCCGTCCCGGATTGGCCGAAGAGGGCGATGCCCGTGGTCGGCTCCGAGCCCGAGATGAGCCCCAGCCTGAGGGTCTTGCGCACCGCCTGGCCCTGCGCCGTGCCGTCGCCCTGCCGCGCCGCCTGGCGCCCCTCGGGGGCGCAGCTCACAGCGAGGAGGGCGAAGCAGAGCAGGCAAGTGCTGATCGCTGATTGCGGATTGCGGAATCGGGGGTTCGCTCGTGGTGAGCCTGTCGAACCACATGAGCCCTTCGACAAGCTCAGGGTGAGCGGGTTCTTCAGCAGCCTGCAAGCCATTGATGGACCTCCTTCTCTCTTCCGTGATCCCTACTAAGCACGTCCATCGAAACATTCGCAGAAATGAGCCGGGGTTACCCCTCTCCCTAACCCTCCCCCGCAAGGGGGGAGGGGACAGGTGCACTCCCCCGCAATCCGCAATCCGCAATCCGCAAACTACAACCCATAGAGCGCGGCGGGGTTTGCGTCCAGGATCTTGCTCACCACGGCGCCGCTCAGCTCGCTCTCGTCGCGCAGGCGCCGCAGCGCGTTGATCTCGCTCGCGGCGTCATCGTGCCCGTAGTCCGAGCCGATGATCAGGTTGTCCTCGCCAGCGTACTTCAGCACATAGGGTAAATCGTCGTCCGTCTGGCACGCCACGTACATGCGGTTTTGCTTCATCAGGTTCGCGACGCCGTCACCACCGCGCCGCCGCCGCCCGGCCAGGAAGTGCAGCGCGTAAGGCACCCACTGGGCCGTGGTTTCGACGAACCCGAAGCGCAGCTCGGGAAACTGCGCTGGGACGTTGGACTGGATGAGGGAGCAGAACCCGTCGATCACGGGGAACTTGAAGACGGACAATCCGCCCGCGTGAGCCCAGAAGTCGTGGATGGCGAAGATGGAGTTGCCCGCGTGCGCGCAGATGGGCATGTCCAGCGCCTGCGCCGCCTCGTACAGGGGGAGGAAATAGGAGTCGCCCAGGTGGCGGTTCGCCTCGAAGCCCCGCATGAAGACTGCGCACGCGCCGTTGCCCCTGGCCCATTCGAGCTCCCTCAAGGCCTCCGGCCTAGAAAAGAGGGGTAGCACCGCGGCCCACCGCAGCCGATCCTTCGCCAGCGCCCAGACGTCTGCCAGCCAGCGGTTGTAGCTCCGGCACAGCGCAAGCTCGATCTCCGGTCGATCGGTGATCGGCCGGAGAAACATGGATGGATACAGCACCTGGATGTCGACCCCCAGGTCGTCCATGTGCCGGAGCCTGGCGGGCACCGACCCCATCTCCCGCGACTCCTGGGAGACCTCGGTCATGTTCGGTGCGCCGGGGCTGATGATCTTGCCGTCGATGAGCCAGCACTGCTCGGTGAGGCGGCTGATGTTGGGCGCCTCGATCCGCAGCGGCCTGTACTTGCGCTCGGACTCGTCCATGTAGGCCCAGGTCCGCTCGTTTTCGATCACGTGGCAGTCGGCATCGATGACGGGCATCAGGGCCACCTCCCTCGGCTAGCGGATCATCGCACCATTTCACACCACGGGGCCCCGGGTTTCAAGCCCGGAGGCAAACGGACGGGTGCAGGGGAAAAGAGCTGCTTCCCTCCCCCCTTGCGGGGAAAAGAGCTGATCCCCTCCCCCCTTGAGGGGGAGGGTTAGGGAGGGGGGTAACGCCCATGTTCAAGCGAGTGCCCACTAGAGGGAAAGGGGCAGCCGATCCATCACGAACAAATATGTGTACCAGAGGGTGCAATTTTCCAGACGATTCCGCAGGGCCCGGAACCCTAGTCTCCTGATTGGCAAGCGGGACCGACACCGAAGGCGTCATGGCGGAGGGCCACGATGGAGACCTCTCGGTGTGACAGGTCGGGAGGAGGAGGACATGCCCTTCATCGAAACACGGCACGAATCAGAGTATCCCTGGTTGGCAGCCGCGTGCTGGACCGACGACGGAAGGCCTGCACGCCCGTACGAGTTCAATCTAGAGCGGCGGGCGCGTGAGGCCTACCCGAGCGAGTTCGCCGATGCAGTCAGGGGGGCGGTGGCGGCCGCCCCCGCCCGTGACTCCGAGCGTGGGGTGGCGCGCGGGAGCGCCTCGCTGGAGGCGCGCTCTCCGGGGGGACTTGGGCGACTGATCGATGGCCTCGTCGCCCGGCTTCGCCGCGGGCAGGCCGCGGCCCAAGCGCTCTCCGCCGACAATGATGCGTCGTTGCTGGGAGGGCCCGCGTGAGCGCGGCCTCCCGGCTCGACCCCCCGTTGGTGGCCGGCGCGGCGTCGCGCGCGGGGGTAACGCATCAGCAGCGTCCCGGACGCGGCGTCGCGCGGCTGGAGCGCCTCTCAGCGGTTTCCGGCATCGCGATCCTGGTCGCGGTAGCTGTGTTTCTGCTGCGCGCCGACCTCGTCGCACCGCGCATCGCCGGGGCCGCGATCCCCGGAGCCGCGATCGAGTTGGCGGGGCAGGGCACCGGGCTCTCGGCGCCTGCCATTGCGGCTGCACTGCGGGCTCGGGCGGCAGCACGGCCGGCGCGAGCTGAGGCAGGGGGGATGCGAGCGCCGCTGTTCGACGAGTTCGCTATTAGGGCGATCATCAATGACGTTCCGGTGCCCGCCGGCACCGGCCTACCCAACATCGAGCGAGTGATCATCGATCCCTCCAGCGTCGTGGCGCTGGCTGTGCATTTGATGGTGAAGGACGTTGACAACCCTGCCTGGGCCGCGGTCAGTACGAAGGAGCGCATGCAGTATGCAGACGATGTGGTGGCGGCCCTGACCGCAAAGTATCCCGAGGCAGACGCCGCCCACCGCTGGACCGAGTCCTACTACGTCGTGACGGTGTGGGAGCGCTTTCGGGTTCCCCAGGGTCTCGAAGTGATCGACGATGCAGGCGATGCGGTGGTGTGCTTCCGTGGCGAGCGTATCTGGGACCGCTTCCTCGAGTGCCGCGGCGTGGGCGTGTCGGGAATGGTGAAGGTGCCGGCGCGGCGAGGGTACAGACCAACCCAGTTCGATGAGGCTGGCCCCGCGCTTCTTGCGCCAGCCGAGCCCGATCGAGCCAATCGTGCCTGGAAGAGCCCTTGGCGGGCTCGGTCTGTAGCTTTTACACGCACATGCGGGCGCGAAAATTAGAGGACACCCGCTCACTTGCTATAAGCTTGTCAGGTGAGCGCCGTCGGAGTATGATGTGCCGAAATACCCATCAGAAGCACCTGCCAGGTACTTTGCACGCAGCCGTCGGGGCTGGAGGATGACTCCATGGAATGGCTGTCGGTCCTCGCGCTTCTCGTAGGCCTCGTCCTGGGGCTCATCGTCGGGCTTCTTGCCGGCATAGGTCGTCGTTGGAGAGCGCGGCGGCGCGCTAGGCGTCGCCTAGGCGGGCGGGATCCGCGGGGAGACTCGCTGCCAACGATCCCATCCGAACTCACGGCCCCCCGGGGTATTAGGTCCTCCGCCGCCAGCACGGCACCCGCGGGCAGGTTCCCCGGGCGCATTACGACAGCGCCTATCAGGCGGGGCCGGGTCGACCGGCTGACGGCGCAGAAGGCGGACAGCATTTCCCGGGACGACTCCATAGGGGCTGCCTTGAACCAAGCGCTCGCTCGTATGAATGACCCGGACCAGGCAGAGTATATGCAGGCGATCGAATATCTCCAGCCGCGGGCGAGTGAGGCTGTCGCCGCCGCCACCCAGCTCGAGGAGGGCATGCCTGAAGGCGCTTACCCGCTAAGGTGGTCTCTCTATTACATCCTGGCGGAGTTGAACAGCCCCGCGACCATCAATCTTTTCGAGCAGACGGCTTCTCAGGATCTGGCCGAGGCTCCCGACCCCGACGGCACGGCGTGCCACCCGCCCGGGGACGGCAAGGTCCTGGTCTCGATGATGGCAGTCGAGGGGATCCAGCGGCTCCTGGATTCGGAGCCACGGAGTGCGGCCGCTGCTCTGGAACGGGTGATAAGAACCCAGCCCTGCCTCGCTGTTCGCAGAGCCGCCTTCCACGCCCTTGTCACCGCCCAGCCAGAAAAGAGAGGTGATGCCCTCGAGTGGGCCACCGATCAGCGGGAGAAGATGCCAACCCGAGGGGCCACGATCGGGGACTTCACAGCTCCGCTTTTTCGTCTGAGAGAGGGGGTAGGATAGCGTGGCAGACTGCGAGTACACGGTCCCGGACCCGGGGGAGTCGGGCGACGCTCTGTACGGGCCGCGCGCTTGCGACAACACGTTCTGGGACTGGGCGTTGAAAGCGCATCCCTTCTTGCCGGCAGACTGGGATGAGGGCTGGGGTCATGGGGAGGCCTGTGACGTCGAGTTCGCCCTCGTGAGGACCATGGCGGCCATATGGTGCCTGAGCTACTCGACCTCGGACTGGACGAACGAGAGCTACGACTCGGACATACTCCATTGGGGGCATCGCTACGTCCGCGAGACTCTCGTCGGGCTCATCCCCGCTTGTGGCGAACTTGGTGGACCCCGCGCGAGAACGTCCCAAGAGGATGGTGTAACGGAGCTCTTTCGACCTTTCTTTTACGAGTGGTCGGTGCCGTTGCGGGCGGGTACGCTGCTCCACGAAGCCCGGCACGCCGAGGGCGTGTCGCACGATGGCACCAATGGAAGAAATGACTCGGACTGGGGCTACAACGGCGCGTGGCGGTGGAATGTCTGCTGGCTCGCGTTGTTCTACTTCTCGGGTGAGAATACGTCGAAACCACTCCGGATGATCGCCAAACATCGCGCGAACATCATCCTTAGCGAGAGATTCGATACGTCCCCCGACTTCGAAATCGTATGACGGTGTGCCCTAGACGCTCGCGCACTGGAGTGCGACCGCACCAGCTCAGTCAGGAGGTGCATCTGACATGACGACCCAGCAGATCGGTGCCGTGTTGGTCGGGGCGATCCTGATCAGTGTGGTTCTTGGGGTCATTCTCGGCCTGCTGCTGTACCGCTTGCGTCGAAGGCGCGCGAGGTTGAGACGGCGGTCCTACAGGGGGCTTCTGCAGCGGCAGACTGGCGATGTTATCAGCAGGGCCCGGGGCGACGCGCAACTGGCTGAGCAGCTCGCCCGGGATCCTATGCGCACGCTGAGGGAGCTGGGTGCCGCGGGGCGCTCGGTGAGGTACAGGATACGACTCAACAGGGGCCTGGGGCTTCCCTCCAACGCCACGGCACAGAAGGCTCGACAAGCCCTGGCCCCTGCACGGCCAGGCCCGAATATATCGGCTCGGTGAGGTTACGGAAATGGAATGGCTGCTTGTAGTCGTGCTCCTGGTTGGTCTCGTCCTCGGTTTCATCGTTGGCTTGCTGGTGTCCCCGGCTTCCGGCGGCGGGGGGCGTCGGGCGTCTTCTTACGACAAGGATAAGTAGCCGCTCGATCCTCGCCGCAGCATCTCCCCTAGCATGTCGCGGATTCTCCGAACGAGTTGGAGCACCGCCCAACGGTAGCCCCGACGGCGCGCGCGCTCGCGCTCGACCAGGACGCGACGCAGCACCTTGCCTGAGCTGTTCCTGGGTAGCGACTCGATGAACTCGACCTCGTGGAGCCGCTTGCGTCGCACGAGCCGCTCAGCCACCAGGGCGAGCAGCTCCGCTCCGGTGGCCGTTCTCCCCGGCTCCAGCACCACGAACGCCTTGGGAGCCTCGCCCGACACGAGGTCGGGCACCGGGACGACGGCGGCCTCCCGCACCGACGGGTGGCTGACCAGGATCGCCTCTAATTGCGCCGGAACCACCGGTAGGCCGTAAACCTTAATCAGCTCCTTGATGCGATCCATGATAAGCACATTGCCACCCGGGTCCTGGCAGGCCAGGTCGCCGGTCCTGAGCCAGCCGCCCGGCGCGAACGCCTCGGCGGTGGCGCTCGGCTGGCGCCAGTACCCCATCATCACTTGCGGGCCACGGATCAGCAGCTCGCCCTCGGCCCCGGGGGGCAGGTCCTCGCCCGTTTCGACTCCGACTATCCGCTCCTCCGTGTCGGGGACGGGGTGTCCCACGGTTTGCCAGCCGGCGTCGGCCAGCGTGCGGTTAGCGGAACCGCCGGCCTCCGTCAGGTGGTAACCCTGGCGCACACCACAAGGGAAGGCCTTGGCTGCGGCGCTTGCGATGTGGTCGGGCAGCGGGGCTGCGCTGGACTCGACGTAGCGCAATGACGATAGGTCACGAGATGACCTCCTTTGCTGCGCCGCGAGCATTTCCAGCTGCTGTGGCCTGGCCAGCAGCTGGCTTGCACGATGCCGCTCGATGAGAAAGAGGATCTCGTCGGGGTCCCACGTCGGCTCGACGAGGCACGTGGCGCCTGTCGCCAGCAGGCGCCGGGTTGTGCTCCAGAAGACGCGCAAGCTCAGCACGACACCGTCCGGCCCACCGAGCCCGGTCGCGGCCAATTGCAGCGCGCTCGCGTTGAGGTTCGCGTGCGTTAGCATGGCGCCCTTGGGCAGTCCCCCCGTGCCGCTGGTGTAAGCCAGGATTCCGACGTCGCGATCCGGGTCGATGGCAACAGCGTCGGGATGGCCGGGCTGCGCTCGTGCCACCTCCCAGAATCCCTCCGTCGCATACACGCAGCGCAGCTGTGGCAGGCGGCCGTCCGCGAGGAGCCTGGAAACGGATGACCGAAGGGGGGCAGGAGCAAAGGCTACGGCCGCCTCCGAGTCGGCGAGCCTCGCTTCGATCTCTTCTTTGGACATCACCTCGCTGAAGGTGGTCAGCTTTGCACCAGCCATCAGCGCACCGTGCATCAGGGCGACGGTCTCCCGAGCAGCTTCCGCCACAATCGCGACAGTCTCCCCCTTGGCCACGCCAGCCTCACGTTGGAGAAAGCGAGCCGCTTTCTGCGACACCACCAGCACTTCGGCGTATGTGGTGATCGGCCCGTTCGCTTCGATGAGCGCGGGCTGGTCGGGGTGCTGGCGCGCGACACCGGCCATCAGCTCCCAGGCCGGCACCGAAGGGTAGGGGCGCAGCGACGGCCACGGGCTTGTGATCACCATGACCCGGCTACTGGATCAGCTCCGTTGCCTGAACAAGGAGGGACGGCGGGATGGTGACTCCGATCGCTCGCGCGGTGCTGAGGTTGATAACGAACTCGAATTCTGTCGGCTGCTCGACGGGGAGCTCGGCGGGTTTCGCTCCCTTCAGGATCCTGTCCACGTGGGTGGCCGCGCGCTTGAACATGAGCGGGAAGCTGGCCCCGTACACCATCAGTCCACCGGCGACAGCGAAGGTTCGCAGGTTGTAGTGGGTCGGGATCTGGTTTTCGATGCCGAACTGGGCAATCTCTCTGCGGTACGTGTTGAAAACTGCATCGCCCAGAGCGATCAGGGCGCCCACCCGGGGGGAGCGCATCGCCTCGAAGGCCCGGTTGAGGTCTTCAAGATCGCGGACCTCCAGAGAGATCACCTCGACCCCGAAGCCCTCGGCGGCCTCAAGCGTCTCTTCGAGGCTCGCAGCACTCCCAGGGTTCGCGGGGTTCGAGAGAACGGCCAGCCGTCCGATGCCCGGGGCAACCTCCCTCATGAGCTCCAGGCGCTTCTTCGCCAGGCCAGTAGACAGCGAACTCATTCCAGTGATGTTCCCGCCGGGGCGGGCCAGGCTGTCGACGAAGCCGGCCCCTTCAGGATCACTGGAGTTTGTCATAACGATAGGTATCCGCTTCGTCGCATCCTTGGCCGCTTGCTCGGTCGCATCTTTGGCTGCCTGGATGCGGATGTTTCCATTCGCGACGATGACGTCCACGGGGAGGTTCGCGAGCTCCGCCGCGTATGTCCGCGCGAGATCGCTCTTCCCTTCGGTGTATCGGTACACGATAGCAACGTTTTGCCCATCGACGTAGCGCAGGTCGGCAAGACCTTGAAAGAACGCTGCCTCGGATGGACCGGGAGGATCGCCCGCCGAGCCCTCATGGAGATAACCGATGCGTTTGGCCGGTTCCGCCGCGACGGGAGTGCCTGCCAGCGGAGGCGGTGACGCTGTCCTGAGAATGCAGCCCGTGAGCATGCTCGCCGCTACGGCAAGAACAACGAGAACCCGCTCCGGCAGCCTCGTCCGCCCACGGAACGGCGAGAAGGGTCGTCTCTGACTCGCTCTTCCTGTCGCTGGGCTTTGCGCCGGACGCGCTCCCGGCGGTGCTCCATTTACCGTTTTCACATCATCCCCCCAGACGGTAGGCTGTCAGAAGACTAATGCTATGCGAATCCCTGCTCATGTGCAGAACCGCACATTTCACCTGCACATTTGGGAGTTTAAGGCTGTTGGGTTGTTGACAAGCAGCGCCGCGCGGTCCATATTAGCTTGTGGAGCCAAACCAGACTGGCCGAGACTGATGAGAAGCCACACTCGCCGCAGCCCGATCTTCCGCAAGTATCTCCTGGCTTTCGTGGCCCCGGTAAGCGGCGCGCTACTCGCCATCGGTCTCATCACGGCGTATTTCCTCTACCAAGAAAACGCGACTGCCTTAGCGCGAATCCAGGGAGCGAAGGCGGTCGCCGCGGCCCAAGCCATCAAAGGCTTCCTGACTGAGATCGAGAGTCAGATCAGAGCGGCCAACCCCCAGTACCTCTCCGCGATTCCTGATTCGCTCGATCAACGCGAGATCGAGTACCGCCGCCTCCTCCGCCTCGCCCCTGCCATAATGCAGATCCAGTATCTGGACTCCTCGGGCCGTGAACAATTGCTGGTGTCGAGAATGGGCCTGAACAGATTGCAGGGCGGACAAGATTATTCTGAGGAGGAGGGCTTCCTACGAGCCCAACCGGGGCAGCCGCACTTCGGGCCCGTCGACTATCGCAGCGGCTCGGAGCCTTATATTCGCATCGCCGTGCGCGAGACCGGGCCGCTCGCCGGCGTGAGCACTGCTGAGGTGAACCTGAAGATGATGGGGGATGTCGTCCGTGGTGTTGACGCCGGCCGCTCGGGGTACGCGTATGTGGTCGATCGCGACGGAAAACTCATCGCCCACCGGGAAATCAGCCTCGTGCTCCAGAGGCTGGACTTCTCGACACTGCCCCAGGTTCACGGAGTGCTGACCAATCCAGACAATCTCCCTGCGCATTCCCCCCGTCCAATACTTGGGCTCGACATTCGGGATCAGGAGGTTCTCACCGTCCACGCGGCTACCGTCGCAGGTTGGTGGGTGTTCGTGGAGCAACCGTCCGCCGAAGCGTTCGCTCCGCTAGATTCCGCCCTCTTGCGCACCGTTGGGGTGCTCCTCCTCGGTCTCCTGTTCTCGGTGCTGGCAATCTGGGCCCTGGCCCGCAAAATGGTCACCCCCATCCAGGCGCTACAAACCGGTGCGGAGAGGATCGGCGCTGGGGCGCTGGACCAGCGGATCGAGGTCCGCACCGGCGACGAGCTAGAGGCGCTGGCCGACGAGTTCAACCTGATGGCGACCCGGCTGCGGGAGTCCTACGCTGGGCTGGAGCAACAAGTGGACGAGCGAACCCGCGATCTCGCCGACGCGCTCCAGGAGATCGAGCAGAAGAACCGCCAGCTCGAAGTAGCCAACCGCGGCAAGGACGAGTTCATGGCGGACATGGCCCACGATCTGAGAACCCCGCTTAACTCGATCATCGGGTTCTCCGAATCGCTACTCGAGCGCATGGCTGGTCAGTTGAACGCCAAGCAAGACGAATACCTGCACCATATTCTCGGGTCGGGCCGGCACCTCCTGGCACTCATCGAACGCATTATCGACCCTGAGAAGAAACTCGATCTCAGCCATTTCTGGCTGCCCGCTGCGCTCCAGGAAGCCCTCAATATGGTGCGCGCGGAGGCGAGCCGCCAGGCGACCGAGCTGACACTCAACGTCCATCCGGATCTGGGCGTCATTGAAGCCGACGAACACAAGGTCATAGAGGTGCTCTCAATTCTCCTTTCTAATGCGGTCAAGTTCACGTCGGGCGGGCAAGTGCGGGTCGTGGCGACCACCGCGGAAGGAACCGTCCGCATTTCAGTGGCGGATACCGGTTGCGGCATCCCCGCGGAGGAACGGGAGAGTATCTTCGAGAGGGGGACTCGAGGCACCGCCGGACAGGCGGCCAATAAGGGGAGCGGATTGGGACTGGCGATTGCCAGGCAGTTCGTCGAGCTACACGGTGGGCGGATCTGGGTCGACAGCACTGAAGGCGAAGGCAGCACCTTCACCTTCACGCTGCCAGCCGAGCGCGTCCAGATGCAGCACCCTGACCCCGAGCCGACAACCGCGCTGCTCGGCCGATCCTCGGCGGGCAGGCCCCATGCTTGACGAACGGGCCAGGGGTCTCGCTCTGGGGGCGGCCGACTACCTCGACAAACCGGTGCGCCGCGAAGCGCCGGTCGCCTCGTTGCGTGCGCTGCGGGCAGCCTGACCATGGCTTCTCCGCTCGTCCTGATCGTTGAAGACAATGAGGCCAACATGACGCTGGAGCGCGACGTGCTCCGGTTTCACGGGTTTCGTACGATCGAGGCGCGAACCGCGGCCGATGGAATCTCGCTGGCGGCAGAGCAGCTTCCTGACGTTGTGCTCATGGACATCCGGCTGCCTGATATGGACGGCGTGGCGGCGCTCGGCTGCCTTCGCCAGGATCCGCGCACTGCACAAATCCCCGTCCTCGCCATTACCGCATCGGCCATGAATAAGGACCGCGAGCGGTTTTTAGATGCGGGGTTCGACGGCTACCTCGCGAAGCCCCTCGACATCCGGGCGTTCCCCAATCAGGTCCGCTCCTACTGCCGCTCCGCCGCGGGCGAGGGGCGGGCGGCGGAGGTCTGACAGAGCATCTGGCGGAGGTCCGCGCCCGCTGAACCCGCTGGCGCCGCGTGACTGAGGGCTCCTGCCGCCACAGCCCCCATCGTGGAGGATGATACTGGCGTCTCAGCCAACACGGTGTAAACCCGCCGCCGTTGATCAGGGCGGCGCTCCGTTGTACACAGCGCTGCGCGCCGAGGCAACGCGAACGTCTGCGTCGCGCGCCGGACATGCACCAAGACTAATGCGATCCCCCCGCCGACAAGAGATGTGCATTCTGCATATGCAATTCTCCCGACGAGTCACGACAGCCCCCGGCGCTACTCTGTGCTTGACAACGGGTCCAATCCGAAGCGCCATCTCGGGCAGCCATCGTGGACATTTCCCGGTCTGGAGGTTGGGGAGGTGGGTGTGTCGGGCATGGCGGAGGTTCCGGCACGGCCGGCGGGGTAAGGAGCGTGCGTGGGTTATGGACCGTGCGTGATAACTGGCACCCGGCCGACGTGGCTGATCGGAAAGCCGCCGCATTTCAGGCAATTTGACAGTAGGATACGCGCGCTTTATGGTGGGACCGCTCTGAGCGTGCCCAGCTTTTCAGCGCGGCGGGCGAGTTAGCGCAGAAAAAGGAGGAGGCAATGCCAACCGTTGGAGCTCTCGGCGGCGGCCCTTTCCCCCGCCTACCCGGACACCACGCTTTCGTGAATGGCCTAGGGCCGGGAATCGTGGTCGAGAAAAGGACGGCGAACGGGGACTACTGTAATGGCGGCTTGGACACCAAAGCTACCGAGCTGGTCGCTCCCGACGACTTGTGTGCTCTGGTGGCTGCCGACAGCCGGGCGCTCCTGGCGCTGCTTGATGCCAGGAGGACCGCCGGCAAAGATGCTATCCCTATTTACGCAAGCGTCCCCGGCAACCCCACGATCCCTGAAGCTGACGACGCGGCGAGGAACATAATCAGAGCGCGCCGCATTCCGGTCAGCGAGACCGAGGGACTGGGGTGGATTGCCGCTGACCTGTTAAGCGCAGGCCGACTGCAATCCGGAGAGAACCGCATCGTCCTCGTCGAGAACTATTCGAATCCCGGGTCAGAGCGGGAGGTGGCGGCGACCAAGGAATGGTTCAGGCGGAAGTATCCGATCGGGTCTCCGAAAGAGGTGGTGGTTGTCGAGGAGGGCGTCTCGTGCGGCAGGAGTGCGACCTATGACGCGGAGGACGTAGCCGCGAGAATCAGCGCACAACCCAACGTACGGGCGATTCTCGTCATCGGGGACCCGGCGAGCCACATCTATCGGGGACCGATTCTCGAAGTCGCGTTTCGTCTCCGGGTTCCAACGTTCTGGGAGTCGTTCCCGGCCCTTTCGGAAGGCGGCACCATATGCTGGGCCGGAAACCGAACCGTCCCCTGGGCGGACCTCACGAACCAGATCAGGGGCAGATGCCTCGGATTGGAACCCTCTCCGCCGGAGGCCGAAATGGTTTTCGCTGCCTTCGGGAACGCCGCCGCCGCGAGAGAGCTGCTCAACATTGACACCCGCTCCGTCGATCGTCTCGCCGGGGTCAGGGTGTGGTGGCTCGAAACGCCATTTCTCCGCGAGCACCGCGAGCCACCGTTCCCTGCCGAAGTGGAATGGCCGAAGCCGCCCGAGTAGGCAGGAAATCGAGCTTGCCGATACTGTGAGAGGGCAGGTGCCACTATGCACTTTCGACAACGCTCCACGCTAGCTGCTTTCATCCTGAGCACTGCATTGGTGTGGCCTCTTGTCGCCTTCCCTGCGTGCTCGACACCGTCGGCCACCCAGGTCGAGCCCCCGAAGGTGCACCGCATCGGCTTCCTCTCGGGTAGGACCCCCGCCACACGCGACAATGAATTCCAGAAGGGTCTCGAGGACCTTGAGTACGTCATCGGAGAGAACCTGCTCATCGAGTATCGGCTTGCGGACGCGGAGACGGCCAGCCTCGATACCCTGGCCGCGGAGCTCGTGAGCCTCGGCGTTGAGGTCATCGTGGCGACGGACACGCGGGCGACCGCAGCCGCCAAGAAGGCGACGAGGACGATCCCCATCGTCATGGTATCGAGCGGTGACCCGGTGGGAGCGGGCTTCGTCGAGACTCTGGCACGGCCGGGCACGAACATCACGGGGCTCACGTCCCTTGCCGTGGAGCTTGCGCCCAAGAGGCTGGAGCTTTTGAGGGACATCCTCCCGAGCCTGGCGCACGTGAGTGTTCTTGGCGATCTCGCCAACCCCGTGAGGCAGCTAGAATTCAAAGCGACCCAGGCGTCAGCGGAGGCGCTCGGGGTGCGCGTCACAGGTTGGTCCGTGGAGGAAGCTTCGGACGTGGAGCCGGTGCTCCGCTCCGCGGCCGCGGACCGGCCCGATGCGCTCATAGTCTTCGGTGACAACGCCACCGTTGTGGCGCGCGACACCATCTTCGCGCTGACTGCCGAGTACTCCCTCCCGGACGTGTACGAAGGGTATAGACGCGTTCTCGATGGGGGCCTCATCGCCTACGGCCCCATCTTGGAGGAGCGCTACCGGCGATCCGCAACCTATGTGGACAAGATACTCAAGGGCGCCAATCCGGCGGAGATGCCGGTGGAGGAGCCCACTCGCTTCGAGTTGGCCGTGAATCTAAAGACGGCCGAGGCACTTGGGTTGACGATTCCCCTCCACGTTTTGGCGCGCGCCGATAGGATCGTTCGGTGACAGCGGACGGCCCGACGAAGACCCAGGGGGAGCCGGTATTCCGTGCCCGTGGGCGTCTTTTTCGGAAGCAAGTCGCCCTCACGGTTGCTCTGGTCAGCTGCGCCCTCATCGCCAGCGGCCTCCGGGAGGTGTACTTTTCCCTCCGAGAGACAGTGGCAGCGCAGTCGACGATGCAAGGCGAGAAGGCCAATGTCGCTGCTGGCAGCATCAGGGACTTCGTTCGCGAGGTGGAGCGACAGCTCAGCTTGACTAGCCCACCGTCCTTTAGCGGAGGGTTCTCACGCGAGGTGTGGCAGGAAGGGGTTTTTCGCGTGTTGCGCCATCCAGCGGTGATGGACGCGAGCTACGTCGGCTCCGATGGGCGAGAACAGCTCCGCTTTTCCCGCCGTGGCCTGAACATTCTTGACAGGGATTACGACTGGTACCAGTCCCCAGCATTCCTGTCGGCCAAACTCGGCAGCAGCTACTTCGGGCCCGTGTACTTTCGGAGTGGTTCTGAGCCCTACATGACGATAGCAACTCATGTTAACGGCGGTGACGTCGTGGTAGCCGAGGTTCATCTTCGAACCGTCTGGGACACGGTCGCAGGCATCCGGGTCGGTGAAACAGGACGGGCGTACGTGGTCGATTCCAGTGGGCGCCTCATCGCCCACCGCGACGTGAGGCAAGTGCTGCCGGATGCAAGTGGTTCCTCTCGGGCGCGACCGCGCGACGCCGGGGTGACCGTTGAGCCAGGGCTGAGTCAGCTCGAGGGAGCCATACAAACCACTTTGGCCCGGGTCCTACAAGGTAGCGAAATCCTGGAGTCGCGACAGATCGTTGACCCCCCCGGGTGGCTCGTGGTGATCGAGGAGCCTATCCAGGCCTTCTTCTTGCCACTGCTTGCGTCGACGCTCCGAACCGGTGTGCTCGTGCTTATCGCCATTCTCCTGGCGGCCTTCGCCAGTGTGGTTCTGGCCCGCAACATGGTCGCGCCCATTCAGGCCCTACAGGAGGGGACTGCCCGCATTGGGGCGGGGGCGTTGGACCAGCGCATCGAGGTGCACACTGGCGACGAGTTGGAGGCGCTAGCCGACGAGTTCAACCAGATGGCGGTCCGGCTGCGGGAGTCCTACACTGGGCTCGAACAGAAGGTGGACGAGCGTACTCGCGACCTGGCCGAAGCTCTTCGGCAGATCGAGCAAAAGAATCAGGATCTCGAAGAAGCCAGCCGCCACAAGTCGGAGTTCCTCGCGAACATGTCCCACGAGCTGAGAACCCCGCTCAACGCGATCATCGGCTTCTCCGAGGTTCTCCTGGAGCGGATGGTTGGCCAGTTGAACGCGAGGCAAGGCGAATACTTGCAGGACATTCTCGATTCGGGCCGGCACCTCCTGTCGCTCATCAATGACCTTCTTGATCTCACGAAAGTCGAGGCAGGCCGGATGGACCTCGCGCTGGCCCCCATCTGGCTACCCCAGGCTCTCGAGGAAGCGGTGTCGATGGTTCGCGAGGAGGCGAGCCGGCACGCGATCGAGCTGAAGCTCAGCGTCGATCCGAATCTGGGCGTCGTCGAAGCCGACGAACGCAAGATTAAGCAAGTGCTCTTTAACCTGCTTTCCAATGCCGTCAAGTTCACGCCCGATGGCGGGCAGGTACGGATCGTGACCGCCGGCGCGGAAGGAGAAGTGCATGTTTCAGTGGCGGATACCGGCGTCGGCATCGCCACAACGGACCAGGAGCGGATCTTCGAGATGTTCTATCAGGGCACGGCCGGGCAGGCGGGTAAAGAGGGGACCGGGCTGGGATTGGCGCTCGCCAGACGGCTCGTGGAGCTCCACGGCGGGCGCATCTGGGTTGAGAGCACTCCAGGTGAAGGAAGCACCTTTACCTTTACATTGCCGATGGCCGAGCCCGTCGAGACGCGGCCTGATCACTCCAATTCGTCAGCCGCGCCCAGGCCCCTCAGGCGATCCCTGGCGTCGGTTTTGGTCGTCGAAGACGATTCGCGGGCAGCGCAGCTCATGAGGATTTATCTGGAGGACGCGGGATACGACGTGGCCGTCGCCTGCGACGCCGAGAGCGCGTTGGAGGAGGCCCGCCGCCTCCGGCCTTCCATCATCACGCTCGACATCAAGCTGCCTGGCACTGACGGCTGGCAATTCCTGGCGAACGCCAAGGCCGATCCGCATCTTGCCGGCATCCGGATCGTCATCGTGTCCATGCTGGACGAGCGGGCCAGGGGGCTCGCTCTCGGGGCGGCCGACTACATCGTCAAACCCGTGCGCCGAGAAGCGCTTGTCGCCTCGCTACGCGCGCTGCCGGCAGCCTGACGGTGGCTCCGCCCCTCGTCCTCATCGTCGAAGACAATGAGGTCAACTTGAAGCTCGAGCGCGACGTGCTCCAGTTTCATGGTTTTCGCACCATCGAAGCGCGAACCGCCGCCGAGGGAATAGCGCTCGCGGCAGAGCAGCTCCCGGATGTTGTGCTGATGGACATTCGACTGCCGGATATGGACGGCGTGGAAGCGCTGAGCTGCCTTCGGCAGGATCCGCGCACCGCCGGAATCCCCGTCGTGGCCGCCACCGCATACTCCATGCAGGAGGATCGAGAGCGCTTCCAGCGCGCGGGCTTCGATGGTTACCTGGCGAAGCCCCTGGACATCCGAGCGTTTCCCAATGAGGTCCGCTCCTACTGCCGCTCCGCCGCGAGCGAGGAGCGGGCGGCGGAGGTCTGACAAGTGGAAGAGCGCCAGGCCAGAATCCTTGTCGTCGACGACACCCCCGCGAACGTCAAGCTCCTGGAGGCACTGCTCCTCCCTCAGGGCTACGACGTGGTCGCTGCCGAGTCGGGCGAAGAGGCCCTGCGGGCCGTCGCCGACACTAGCCCCGACCTGGTCCTGCTCGACGTTCGCATGCCCCCCGGGATCGACGGCTACGAGGTGTGCCGCCGTCTCCGCGCCGACGAAGCCACGCGCTTTGTGCCGGTGGTGATGGTCACGGCCTACCCCGAGCAGGAAAGAGTGGAGGCCCTGGAGGCGGGCGCCGACGATTTCATCACCAAGCCGCTCGACCGAGCCGGGCTGATGGCTCGCGTCCGCAATCTGCTGCGCATCAAGGAGCACCAGGACACCGTTAAGGCGCAGAGGGCAGAGCTTGCCGAGCTGAACCGCACCCTGGAGACCCGCGTGCAGCAGCAAGTGGACGAGCTGGAGCGGGACAAAGTGTTCCGCCGCTTCTTGCCGCCCCAGGTCGCCAAGCGGATCACTGAAAGCGGCGACGAGTCGATCCTCGAGAGCCACCGCAAGGAGATCACCGTCGTCGTCTGCTCGTTGCGCGGCTTTACCGCCTTCTCCGAGCTGGCCGAGCCCGAGGACGTCCTCCGCATCCTCCGCGAGTATCACGAGGCCATGGGCCAGATCATCGGGCGATTCGAGGGTACCCTGGACCGTTTCGCAGCCGACGAGATCACCGTGTTCTTCAACGACCCCGAGCCCTGTCTCGATCCGCCGAGCGAGGCAGTGCGCATGGCGCTGGAGATGTCTCGCCGCGTCCAGTCCCTCACTCGCTCGTGGCGAAGGCTGGGCCACGAGCTGGATTTCGCCGCGGGTGTTGCTATGGGCTACGCCACGCTCGGTAAGATCGGGATCGAGAGCCGGTTCGACTACGGCGCCATCGGGACCGTTATGAGTCTCGCCGCCAGACTGTGCGACGAGGCCCAGGCCGGCCAGATCTTCATCGGCCAGCGGGTGCGGGCTGCTACGGAGAGGGACATCGACGCCGAACCGCTCGGGGACCTCCCGTTGAGCGGCTTCACCAAACCCGTCGCCGCCTGGCGTGTGGTGGGGTTCCAGGGGCGGCATGGCTCGGGAGGCTCGGATCCGGAGTTGGATCGCGTCACCCCCCGCGAGCGGGAGGTGGCGGCGCTCATCTGCCGCGGGGCCTCCAACCGTGATATCGCGGAGAAGCTCGTGATTACCGAGGGCACAGCCGCGAATCACGTCGAGCACGTCCTGACCAAGCTGGGCTTCACAAATCGCGCGCAGATCGCTGCGTGGGCCACCGAGCACGGCCTCAACACGGAGTCCCAGGAGTAGCCGCCGCGCCGACGGCTCCATTGTTATTTGAAGCCGCAGGCGCAGGGCCCTCCCGTTCGCAGCAGGTGCCGTGAGAGCCCTTCGGAGTCATAACGACCGCCGTGGCGAGTGCCGTCGGCCCCTTCAGCCCGCTCCGAGGCTTGTAGCCTGACCCGAGAGCGCCTCTCCCAGGAGATGCTTCGCCTGCGGCTCAGCATGACAGCCTTACGTCAACGCCCTCAGATGTGTACCGGAAGATGTGCGCCTCGCTGTCTAGTCCTGTACACGAGTGCGTGCCCGTGCGGCGCTAGCCTCTATCAGACAAGGCGAAGGAGGTGGCGCGATGCAGGACGCAACCAGCAATCCTCAGCCGGGCCTTCCCCAGGCGGGCGAGGGATCGCGGCGCGACGAGCGGCTCGACCTGCTCCGTGGGTTCGCCGTCGTCGCGATGGTGGTGGACCACGTGGCTGGCGCCTCAGTGTTGTACGGGTTCACCGGTGGAAATCGTTTCTACACGTCGGCCGCTGAGGCGTTCATCTTCATCTCCGGCCTGGTGATGGGCCTGGTCTATCGACGCCTCATCCATCGCAACGGCCTGGGCGCCTCACTGGAGCGGGCCGTTCAGCGTTCGGTCACCCTGTACCTTCTGGCCGTGACGCTCACCCTCTTCTTCGTTCCGCTCTCCGAGCTGCTTCGGCTCAAATGGGCGCAGGGCATCGCGTTCAACGATCCATCGGCCTTCATCGTCTCGGTGCTCACCCTCCACCAGACCTACTACCTGGTGGACATCCCGCTCCTCTACGCGCTCCTGCTGGCCGCTGCTCCCCTGGCCCTCGCCATGCTGGCACAGGGGCGATGGGCGGTGGTGCTGGCCGCATCGTGGCTCCTCTGGGGCCTCTACCAGTTCTTCCCGGCGCAGGCGGCCTTTCCCTGGCCCATCGAGGGGAACCACCTGTTCTTCTTCGCGCCGTGGCAGGTCTTCTTCTTCACGGGATTGGTTCTCGGCTGGTACCACTCCGAGCTGAGCGAGCGGCTCGCCGCATTCCCACGCCGGGCTGCCCTGGCCGCGTCGTCCGTCGGATTCGCGGCCCTCGTCGCGCTGTACTTGATCGTCGAAAAGCTGGCGCCCGACGTGCAGTTGTTCCTTCTCGAGGCGGTCTTCTCCAAGGCGGACGTCCGACCGGGGCGGATCGTCGCGTCGATCGTGGTCTTCGCCTTCTTCTACCTTCTGGTCGCCGAGGCGTGGCGGCCACTCAGTCGAGGGCTCGGATGGCTCATGCTTCCCCTGGGCCAGAGTGCCCTCTACGCCTACGCTGCACACGTCGCCCTCGTGATTCCGCTCCAGTGGCTCGCGGATGCTTTGGCGGCTCACGGAATCGCAGTCGGAGCTTCGAACGTGGGTGTTCAACTAATGGCCCTGGCGGGGATCTGGCTCCTCATCAAGGGGCGTGTCCTGTTCGTGAATGGCGGAAGTGGATCAGCGCGCTACGCGTGGCCCACGGGCGCGGCGGTGGCCTGCCTGCTGGTGGTAACCTCCATCGGCTCGACGACGCTGCCTCCCGCGGACTTGGCCGAGGCATCGGAGCCCGACTCGAACGTTGCTGAGCCGGTCGGTGTGGCGCCCGATCCGAAAGCGGCCCGTTTTGCCCGGGTGTTCGGCACCCCCGTCCCAGTTTCGGCGCGCACAGCCCACGCGGGCTCGAACGAGGCCCGGCCAGCCCGGCCGGCGGCCCTTCCCGAAGCCTCTGGAACCCAGCCGTCCTCGGACAATCTCGGTCAGATCGCTTCCAAGGATGGTTCTGCCGGAACGCACCCGGTACCCGAGTACGTCGGACCCTTGCAGGGCAGCCTGGAGACGGCGACGTTCTTCAGCCCATCCCTCGGACGGGAGATGCCCTACTTCGTCTACCTGCCGCCCGAATACCATTCGCGAGGCGACCGCTACCCGGTGCTGTTCATGCTCCACGGCATCGGCAACGGCGGCTCGAATCTCGGAGGAAATGAGGAGTGGCTGGCGTACGGCCTCATCGACTGGGCGGACGAGATGATCGCCCTCGGCGAGATCCGCCCGCTCATCATCGTCCTCCCACAGGGGGACTCCAGCTACTGGGTGAACCTGGTGGATGGGCCGGCGTACGGTGACTATCTGTCGATCGACCTGGTTGAGCACACCAAGCGCACCTACCGAGTGCTGCCCGGCGCGCAGCACCGAGCCGTCGGCGGGCTCTCCATGGGGGCAACCGGCGCGCTGATTAACGCATTCGTAAACCCGACCGTCTTCGGCGTGGTCGGGGCCCACAGCCCGTCGCTCCCCGAGGAGGGCTGGTACGAGTTCCTCGGCAGCGGCCATGATTTCGCCAGGAGGGACCCGATCAGCCTCGCTTTCTCAGAGGCATTGATGAATGATCTGGCGATCTGGATCGACATGGGTGACGAGGACCACTGGCTCAGCCGGGGCGAGGCGCTCCGCGCCGCTCTCGACGAATGCGGTATCACCCACGAGTGGCGTGCATTCCCGGGAGAGCACTGGGGAGGCTACTGGGGGGAGCACATCCCCGACTACCTGCGCTTCTACGACGCGGCGCTCGCGCCGAGGATGAGCTGAGCCGGTCGCGTGCGGTGGCGCAGCGAAAATAAGCGCGATTCCCTCTCCCCCGAACCCGGGGGAGAGGGAATCGTTTGCTAGCAGGATGCTCCAGGCCGCGATCGACCTGCCGGCCCTGAGTCTCGAGGGGCCGCCCTCACCCCAACCCTCTCCCAAAGGGACCCAAAGGGAGAGGGAGCAGGTCCTGGGCCTACCTCGCCTGCGCCGCCGCTGGCTCCGCCTCGGGCGCCGACGGGATCGCGTCGAGGTGGAAGAACTCGATGACGTTGCCCGCGACCATTCGGTGTTTCTCATCCTCGGGCACACCGGCGAAGTTCCAGTCGACGAGGCCCATGGAGTTGGGCCATTCGGAGTCCTGGTGCGGGAAGTCCACCGCCCAGATCAAACGGTCGACGCCGATCTTCTCCCGCAGCTCAACGCCCACGCGGTCGTGCTGGAACCCCCAGTAGCAATGCTCGCGAATGTAGTCGGTGGGCCGGCGCTCCATCGGCTTCCAGTTGAGGAGCCGCTCTGCCCAGTACCTGTGTCGTTCGTATCGGGCCTCGGACATCTCGAGGAAGAAGGGGATCCAGCCGATCTGGGTCTCGCCGAAGAACAGGCGCAGGCGCGGCAAGCGGTCGAAGACGCCGGTGAGGGCGAGCTGCAGGGCGTTGACGGAGCCCTCACGCCCGAACAGCGTCACGTGCTCGGCGAAGCCGCGCGTGGCCGGCATGCGCGCCTGGATTTCCTTCGGGGCATCGAACTTCACCAGGGGCCCAGCCCGCTCTTCCGACCGGTCGAACTGGTGGTGCACCGCGATCGGCATGTTCATGTCGATGGCGGCCGCCCAGAACCTGTCGTCCTCCGGCGTGGGGTATCCCTTTCCGCTGGGGAAGACGCCCAGGTTGACGCCCTTGAAGCCGATCCTGGCGCAGTGCTCCATCTCAGCGATGGCGTCGTCGACCCCGGTCCAGGGGAGAAAGCCGAGGCCGATCAGCCGGTCGCGGTCGACGGAGCAGTAATCCTCTCCCAGCCAGTCGTTGTAAGCCCGCACCACGGCCTTGTAGGCATCGTCGTCCTTGATGCTGCGCCAGATGCCCGGGCTGGAGGCGCCGGGGAAAAAGACCTCAGCGTCGATCCCGTCCTGGTCCTGCTCCTGGAGCCGCTGCTGCGGCGTGCCGGTCCCCGGGGTCGTTTCGTAGCTCTGTCCGTAGGGCCACCAGTTGTCCCGGCCCTTGCCGCCATAGAGGTCCGTCGCGACCTCGCGCAGCGGCCGCCCCTCCACGAGCCAGGCGTCGCCTCCGTCGGGCAGGCGTACCAGGCGGGGCGCACGGTCTCGATGCCTGGCGGGCACGCGGTCCACCCACCATTTCGAATCGATTTCCAGGTGCGAATCGCCGGAGATGTAGCGGTAGGCCTTGGCCATGGAGGTCCTCCTCGTCTAAGCTAGCGGACTGCTGAAAAAGGTTGCCTTCCGCTCGTGGTGAGCCTGTCGAACCACATGGAACCCTTCGACAAGCTCAGGGTGAGCGGGTTTTTTAGCAGCCTGCTCGCTCTGCATAGGATAGCACGGGCTGTCGCCCGTGCCTATTTGGAGCTGTGCAGCCCTACGATATTCCCTCGGTGTCCTCGATGACGGCGAGACCAACCTCGGAACGGACGCAAATGGGACTTGACAACCACGTCATTTCTGCTTTTTGATGATGCTTGACAGGCAGGCTGGCCGCCAGAGGAGGACTCACATGGAGGTCTGGATCCGACAGAGCATGCCCTACCACACGCAGGACGAAGGGCCGATGCCCTTCCCGGTTCCCGGCTGGATGTGGGACCGGCAGCTGGGCAAGAGGCTGTACTCGGACCGGATGCGCTTCATCCAACGGGTGGATGAGAGCGGCATCGATGGCCTGATCTTCACCGAGCACCATTACGGCCCCAACGGGGGTCTCACCCCGTCGCCACTCATCATGCTGTCGGCCGCCACCCAGGTGACCGAGCGCATCAAGCTCGTCACCATGGGAATCTCGCTGGCGTTGTACCCCCACCCGGTGCGAGTGGCGGAAGAAGTGGCGATGGTGGACAACCTGTCGGGCGGCCGGGTCGTCATGGGGGTCATGAGCAGCGGGGCGCAGAACCTTTACTCATACAGCCAGACCGTCGAGGAGGAGCGGGGCCGCAAAGAGGAGGCCTACGACCTGATCGTGAAGGCGTGGACCGAAGAGAACCCCTTCGAGTGGCACGGCGAATACTTCGACTATCAGTGCGTTTCCGTTCTGCCCCGGCCCTTCCAGGCGCCACACCCGCCGGTATGGGCCCCGATGACGGCCGAAGAGAGCCTCGATTGGGCGGCGCGTAAACACGTCGGCGCCATCACCTCGGGCCAGACACCGAGCGCGGCGAAGGCTTTGAAGCACTATTGCGACTATGCGGCCGAAGAGTGCGGCTGGACGCCCACGGCGGCCGACCTGGGGATCGCGCGCGAGTTCTACATCGCGCCGAGCAAAGCGAAGTTCGACGAGATGGCCGAGGAGGTGTTCAGCCGAACCCAGGCCAACGCGTACACCCACATGGATGAGAATCCCAACCTGAAGGCGTTGGATAAGGAGCGCTACGCGATTCGGCGCTACACCTATCGCGGGGATGGCAGCGGCGGCGGGCGCGAGGGCGGGAGGCGCTCGCTGCGCGCCATCGAGGCCGGGACGTTTATCGCCGGGGATCCCGAGGGGGTGACCGAGCAGATCATCGCGCAGCAGAAGATGACCGGGGCGGGAGTGCTGGTGATCCGCCCTGAGATGAGCGGGCTCACGCTGGATGAGGTCGCCGACGGGCTCGACCTGTTCGCGAAAGAGGTGCTCCCAGTCGTCCGCAAGCTGTAGGGCTTCATACAATCATTCTGCACCGCCAGGCGGCGAGGCGGCCGCTGCGCCACAGACACTCCGTCACGCCACGGCGGCTGGCTTAGTTGGCCCTCGTCGCGGCGCGGAGGGCCAGCTCGATGCGCATGTTCAGCTCGTCCACGCGGGCACGGCTCAGCCGATCGTGACACGACCCATGGACGAGCCACCAGGCTTCGAGACCATCTGGGTCTCTCGTCGCGATTACTCTCGGGTCGTTCTGGATCGCCTCCTGCAACTGGAGATCGGCGAGGACGCCGACGCAGATGATGGCAGGATTGCCCGTCGTCACCAACTCACCACAGGCGGGGCAGATGGGCTCCCGATCCTTGCTGAAGAGCATCTGGCGCACGGTTGGCATGGCGTGGGGAAGCCACAGGAGCTGCCGAGCCACGAGGAGATCGAACGCGTGGCGACTCCTGACGGGCATGCCCCAGACCGCTCGGTACGTGAACGGGTCCGGTCCGGTGATCATCGTACGAGACCTTCATCGGCTGTGGCCGAGGCGCGGGCAAATCCAACTGGCCCCTCCGCCCCAGCAGCCGGCGGATGGCGGGTCCGCGAGCTCCATGCTCGATTCTAGCCGGCTCGCCAGGTGACCTTGCCCTCAGCATCCAGCAGCTCGATCGATGGTGTGCCGTCCTCGGCGAGGGCGAGCCGAAGACGCGTCCTCCCCTGATTGTCGTTCATGAGCACGTGGGTGCCGGTGAACCTGTCAGCAGTCCCGACGCGTAGGACGTTGACGCCCTGGTCATTGAAGATGTTGAGGCCGACGTAGCCGGGCCTTTCGCCCTGGCCGCCGCCCACGGTCACGGCGGCCACTCGCTTGCCGTCAGCGTCGAGCAGCCGCATGGATGCATGGATGCCCGGGCCCGACTGGAGGATCACCCTGTCGGCTCCGTTCTCACCGACTACGACGAATTCTTCGGCACGGACCTTCGTGGATGGGGCGCTCATTCCTGTCTCCCTCGTTGAGTTTGTGCCACCCGCCATGAAGGCTGGTGCAGCGTGCGCTCCATGTCGGGAGCTTGGGGTCGCCTGGTGCCCGCGGAATTGTGAAGGCTCGTAGGGGCAATGGCTTGCCTCGCCCGACGGGTCGACATCCCCTTCCCCCTCGACGGGGGAGGGTTCGGGTGGGGGTGGCCGTGACCCCGACATCCATTAGGAACGACCCGGGAGAACGCGTCTCCAGGATGAAACGACGCCCTCACCCCGCCCCTCGCCCAGAGTCTCCACAGGGAGAGCGGGCCGGCCCTCCTTAGAGCATCTCCCACTCGTGGACGTTCCAGGTGTGCATGATGTTGCCGGTGTGCGGCGACCCGGTGATCGGCACCAGGCCCTTGAATCCGGTGATTGCGATCGGCTGCAGCTCGTATTGGATGGCCAGCGCCGGAAGCTCGGCCGAGAACACGCGGAGCAGCTCGCGCTCGAGATTGATGCGGGAGTCGTCGTCCAGGGCCGTGCGCAGCCGAAGGCCGACGTCATCCCATTCCGGGTTCGAAAAATGGCCCCGATTGGTGCCGGCGAAGCGGTTGGCGGAGCTCGGGGTCTGGTCGGTGGCGAAGCGGCGCACGGCGCTGAGCCCGCCCAGGGGATTCCCGTTGAACCCCACGCCAGTGAGAGCAAGGTTCCGGGCCTCAGCGTCGCGCAGCAGGACATTGGAGAGAACCTCGATGCTGCCATCGATGCCGAGGTTGGTCTTCCATTCCTGCTGAATGATGGTCCCTAGTTTCGCCCGTTGCTCGTCCGGCAGAAGTTTCATTTGGAACCGGGCGCCGCCCTTCTGGAGAATGCCATCCGGCCCCGGAGTCCAACCCACCTCGGCAAGTAAGGCGGCGGCGCGCCGCGGATCGAACGGATACTCGGTTATCGCGTCCTTCACCCGCGGGTAGTATGTGAAGGCCGGGAGCACCCAGCTGTGGGCCGCCCCACCGTATTCGCCTTGCAGGCTACGGCTCACCTCCTCACGGTTGATCGCCATGAGCAGCGCCTGCCGCACCCGGACGTCCCTGAGGTCGGCTGGCTGCGCCAACGCCGCCCCCTTCTGGGGCTCCACGAACTCCCACCGCACCCGCTCGAGGATGACGTCACCTTTCCCGCTCACCTGCCACTCCTGCTTGACCGACTCGAGCTTGTCCCAGTCGGGGCTGCCGCTGGGCAGGAAGATGTTGAGCGACCCGGCCCGCAGATTGGCCACCCCGGTGTTCGTGTCCGTGATGAACATGATGCGCACGCGGTCGATCTTCGGCCGCCCCAGGAAGTAGCTGTCGTTGGCCACCAGCTCCATGAACGCGCCAGGCTCCCAGTTAGCCATCTTGAAGGGACCGGTCCCTACGTACTCCCGGCTGAAGTAGGGCTGCGAGATCAGAGCCTCCTTGCTCTCCCGGTAGTCACGCTCCAGGATATGTTTGGGCAGGGGGAAGAACTCTCGGTGCTCCAGCCGGTCGGCGAACGCGTATGTCTGGTTCCACGTTGCGACCGCGGTCTGAGGATCGACGACGGCGATTCCCTGGATGAGCCGTACGGCGGACTGGTTCCCGTTGGGGATCGCAGGATCGCGGCACACCTCGAACGAGAAAGCGATGTCTTCGGCCGTGAACGGAGTGCCATCGTGCCAGGTCACACCCGGGCGGACCTTGTAGGTCACTTCCATCTTGCCGTCGGGAAACACGGTCCACGTGCCCTTTTCCACCGAAGGGAACTCGGCGAGCAGCCGCGGGTGGGCAGTGCCCGTCGAGTCGATGACCCCGAGATACTGGTTGACCATGTGGCCCAATTGACGCGCGCCGCTGCCGCCGCCACCGTTGATGCCATCCCAGAAGTTCTTGGGGTCCTCGTTGATGGCTGCCACGAGGATCCTGGGTGCGGACGGCGCCCTGCCGCTGCCCTCCGACCCGGGGCCGCTCTGCGATGGAGTTGGCGGAGCGCACCCCGCGAGAACAAGCACACCCAGAGCGACGATCGAGATCAGCCTATTCATTGACGTAACTCCCCAAGCTGTTGGTTCATGATACCCGGATTGGCTCGCGCTCGCTTCGCGAAGCACGTCCATCGAAATGTTTTCGTTGAAATGAGCCAGGGCTACCCCTCCCTCACCCTCCCCCCTTGCCTTCGATCGCCGCCAGCACCTGCTCGGCCGTGATCGGAAGCTGGAACAGCGGCGCGCCGATAGCATCCGCCACGGCGTTGGCGATGGCCCCGGCCGTGGGGATGTGCGGCAGCTCGCCGATAGCCTTGGCTTCGAATGGCCCCGGGCCCGTCGTCGGAATATTCACCGTCACGAGTGGAGGGATGTCCTGCATCGTCGGCTCCTTGTAGTCGCCCAGGTTCGCCGTCGCGATGCGTCCCTCCTGCGGGGCCAGCTCTTCCATGAGCGCGAAGCCGATGCCCTGAGCCACGGAGCCTTCGATCTGGCCCTGGTGTCCGATGGGATTGATGATAGTCCCGACGTCCTGGGCGCTGGCCATCTGCAATAGACGCACCTGCCCCGTCTCGGGGTCGACCTCCACCTCCGCGGCCTGAACGCAGAAGGCGTTGTCGCTGCTCCGGGGCGTGCTCAGCGTCACCTGAGCGTGCGCCGCGGGCTCGCCCGTCTTCAGCGTCCTCGTCGCGAGCTCCTCCAGCGAGATGAACCGCCCGTCGTCACTGCGCCAACCGCCCGGTCGGCCGCCGCCCGCCCGCTCCCAGGCGACGAGCTGCGCACCGAGCATCTCCGTGGCGAGAGGCTCCAGTTGGCTCTTGACCTGCTCGCACGCCTGGATCGCGGCGTGGCCGGCAACGTTCGTCATGCGGCTGGCGCCCGAGCCCACGTCGATGGGCAGCGCGTCTGTGTCGCCATGGACCAGGTTGATGCGCTCGAGGGGCACGCCAAGCTCCTCCGCGACGATCTGCGCCACGACAGTGAGGCCGCCCGTCCCGTTATCGGGCATGGAGGTCACGACGGTGATGGTGCCGTTCGGGTTCACGGTGACGTCGCACGAGCCCTCCCCTACCCCGGTACCGCGGTCGGCGATGCTGAGCCCCCGGCCCACCAGCAAGTTCCGAGTTCTGGGTTCCGAGTTCCGAGAGGACGGCTCGGAGCCGGGAGCTCGGGACTCGGAACTTTGACCCCAGCCGATGGCGTCCGCGGCGGCCCGCAGCACGCGTGGCGCGACCGACTCGCCGCCCGACGCCGAGGTGCGCTGCACGTTGCGCAGCCGGAACTCCAGGGGATCCATGCCCAGCTCCCGAGCGAGTAGGTCCATGTGGGCCTCCACGGCGAACAACACCTGGGGAGAGCCGGGAGCCCGCATGTAGCCACAGGGCACGTGGTTGGTGTAGACGCAGAAGCCCTCGATCCGGAGGTTCGGGATCTCGTATGAGCCGCCGGCGCGTCCTGCGCCTCCCAGCATGCCGTTGGCGGACGGCTTGAAGGCGCCGTACGCCCCGCTGTTGAAAACCACCTTCGCCTCGCGCGCCACTATGGTTCCGTCCCGCTTCACCCCGGTCCTGATGGTCACGACCGACGGGTGGCGTGGGGAGGTGGCCATCAGGTCATCGGCCGAACTGGTGACGAACTTGACGGGTCGCCCGGTGAGCCGAGCCAGATGGTAGGCCACGGGGACGTCCGCCGGCGCGCCCTTCGACCCGAAGTCCGCGCCGACCGTAGCGGGGTAGATCACGATGTCGGCTTCTGAACGGTCGATGATGCCGGCCAGCTCGCGGCGCAGGTTGTAGGGCACCTTGTTCGACGCCCAGACCTCTACGCGGGGGCTGGGTGCCAGGGGTCGGGGGCCGGAGAGGACTGGGCTCGGCTCCCCGACCCCTGGCCCCTGGCCCCGGACCCCTGCAAGCTGGACGACGCACGCGTGGGGCTCGAGGTACCCCTGGTGCATGAGCTGCGTGCGGAAGGTGTGCTCCACCACGAGATCCGCCTCCGCGAAGCCATCGGCGATATCCCCCCGCTCCCACACCTGGTACGCGCAGACGTTGGGGATGCCCTCGGGGATCTCGGGCGGGAAACCGACGTACGATCGAGCATCGGGATGGATGAGCGGGGCACCCAGCTCCATGGTCGCCAGGGGGTCGAAGACGGCGGGTAGCTCCTCGTACTCGACCTCGACCAGCAGCGCAGCCTCCTCCGCGGCATCCGGGTCATCGGCTGCGATGGCCGCCAGCTTGTCACCGACGAAACGAACGCGCTCGCCGCACAGGAGCGGGTAGTCCTTCAGGCGTCGGCCGATGAGCTTGTTGGGGAAGTCGGCGGCGGTCAGGACGACCTGCACGCCGGGCACTCGTCGCGCCTTCGCTACATCGATAGACGAGATGCGAGCGTGCGCGAAGGGACTCCGCACATTCCTGGCCCAGAGCGCGTTGGGTGGGGTGACGTCGGCGGAATAGGTGGAGCGGCCCGTAACTTTGTCCGGCCCCTCGACCCGTGGGATCGGTTTTCCAACGATAGTGAACGGCGGCGCAGCAGCGGCCATGGCTCCTCCTTCGGCTGCGCCCCCTCTCTCCCCCCGGCGGAAAGCCTGCCCTGAGTTTGCCGAAGGGGCTGTCCGCCTTGCGGACTCCGAGCCCCGATGGATCGGGGCACTCGGAGGGGTGAGGGCGCGCGAGCGGCGAGTAATGATACAAAGGGCATGTCCGGAAGGAGGTGACAGAATGAAAGGCGGGTCCGTCGTCGCCGAGGTACTCAAACGAGAGGGCGTCGAGTGCGTCTTCTGCTTTCCGCAGAACCCGCTCATCGACGCGATCGCCGACGCTGGCATACGCCCCATTGTGTGCCGACAGGAGCGCGTCGGGGTGAACATGGCCGATGGCTACAGCCGAATCAGCAACGGCCGTGGCCTGGGGGTCTTTGTCATGCAGTGGGGCCCCGGAGCCGAGAACTCCTACGCCGGGGTGGCGCAGGCCTTCGCGAACGGCGTTCCGATGCTGCTGCTGCCGGGCGCATCGGATCGGCGTCGACTGGACGTGCAGCCCAACTTCTGGGCGTCGCGCAATTTCGCGGGCGTCACCAAGTGGGCCGCCACTGTGCCCTCGGCCGACCGAATCCCGGACCTGATGCGGCGAGCGTTCTACGAGCTGCGCACTGGCCGGCCCGGCCCGGTGCTGCTGGAGGTCCCCCACGAGGTGGCGGCCGAAGAGGTGGCTGATTTCGACTATCGGCCAACGAAGGGCCGCAGGAGCATGGGCGACCCCCAGGACGTGCGCGATGCGGCGACGGCGCTTCTCGGCGCGCAGGCGCCGCTGATCCATGCCGGCCAGGGCGTCCTGTACTCAGACGCGACGGACGAGCTGGTGGAGCTGGCCGAGCTGCTTCAGACGCCCGTCATGACCACGCTGCCGGGCAAAAGTGCCTTCCCCGAAGACCACCCGCTGGCACTGGGCAGCGGCGGCTCGACGACGACCGGCGCCGTTGCCCACTTCGTCCGTAAGGCCGACGTCGTGTTCGGCATCGGCACCAGCTTCACGCGCACGTCGTTCGGCGTCACCATCCCGCCGGGAAAGGTAATGATCCACGCGACCAACAACGAGTGGGACGTCAACAAGGACTACCGCGCCGATCACGCCATCCTGGGCGATGCCAAGCTGGTCCTCCGTCAGCTCATCGACGAGGTGCGCAGCCAGATGGGGCCGAGCCAGCGCAACGGCGATCGCGTGGCGCAGGAGGTGCAGGACGTCAAGTCCGAGTGGCTGAGCGAGTGGATGCCCAAGCTCACCTCGGACGAGGTGCCGCTGACCCCCTATCGGGTCATCTGGGACCTGATGCACACCGTGGACAGGAGGAACGTCATCATCACCCACGACTCCGGCGGGCCGCGCAACCAGATCGTGCCGTTCTGGGAGGCTATCGTGCCGGGCAGCTACATCGGGTGGGGGAAGTCGACTCAGCTCGGGTATAGCCTCGGCGCCACGATGGGCGCGAAGCTGGCGGCGCCGGAAAAGGACTGCATGCACTTGATGGGCGACGCCGCCATCGGCATGGTGGGCATGGACATCGAGACCGCCGTCCGCGCGCGCATCCCGATCCTCACGATCGTGCTGAACAACGGGACCATGGCCGCGGAGATCCGTTCCACCGCCATCGCCTCGGAGCGCTACGACGTGCTGCGGCAGACGGGCGACTACAGCAAGGTTGCCAGCGCGCTCGGCGCCTGGTGCGAGCGCGTCACCCAGCCGGGTGACATCGTGCCGGCGATCAAGCTGGCGCTCGATGCCACGCGGGCTGGCAGCCCGGCTCTGCTCGAGTTCATGACGACGAATGAGACCGCGGTTTCGGCGCCATTCAGGTAGGCGCCCGAGGAGGGATTAGAACCAGAGAGCCAGCGCTTCTTCTGCGGTTGCCGCATTCTCTTCGCTCGGCTAAGATTGCGCGCGCACCCGACCCCGGAGGGCTGTTATGAGCGTACACGTCAGGCTCCGCATCAACGGCGAGCCCCGCGAGCTCGACGTCCCAGAGCAGCGACTGCTGGTGGACGCGATCCGTTACGACATCGGCCTCACAGGCACCAAGCTCGGCTGCGGCGTCGGCGTCTGCGGCGCGTGCGCGGTGCTCCTGGACGGGAACATGGTCAGCTCCTGTCTCCTATTCACGGCGCTCGCTGACGGGGGCGACATCATGACCATCGAGGGTCTGGCGAAGGACGGTGAGCTGGCCCCCATCCAGAAGGGTTTCCTGCGCTACGGCGGGTTCCAATGCGGCATCTGCACACCGGGCCAGATCATAGCCGCGCACTCGCTGTTGCAGGAAAATCCCCATCCCACCGAAGCCGAGATCAAGGACTGGATGATGGGGAACCTGTGCCGCTGCACCGGCTACTACAAGATCATCGAGTCCATCGAGCGCACCGCCGCCGGCGAAGTGTAGGGAGGTGCACGATGTTGCCATTTGAGCTGCACGTCCCGACGACTCTCGCCGAGGGCCTTGATCTGCTCGATCAGTTCGGCGATGACGCTCGGCCCATCGCCGGGGGGACGGCGCTGACACTGCTCATGCAGCAGCGGCTCGTGCTGCCCGGCCACCTGGTCAGCCTGGGACGCATCGCGGAGCTGAGCGGCATCGACGCGTCGGATGGAAGGCTGCGCATCGGCGCGGCGACGACCCACCGCACCCTCGAGATGGACGCTGGCGCCCGCGCAGGCTGGCCCCTCCTCACGGAGACCTACCACCGAGTCGCGACGGTGCGGATCCGAAACGTCGCCACGGTGGGCGGCGGACTGGCGCACGCCGACCCGAACCAGGACCCGCCGGCCGCCCTCATCTGCCTGGATGCCACGGTGGCGGTCGCCTCCAAGCGCGGCCGCCGCGAGATCCCCGTAGACGAGCTGTTCACCGGTTACTATGAGACCGCGCTCCAGCCGGGCGAGATCGTCACCCACGTGACCATTCCGCGCCCGCAGCGGCCGCCACGCACCGCTTATCTCAAGTTCCTGCCCCGCACTGCCGACGATTACGCGACGGTGGCGGTGGGCGTCGCGCTGGACATGGAGGACGGCCGCTGCCGCGACGCGCGGGTCGCCCTGGTGGCCGCGGGGCCCACGCCTATCCGCGCACGAGCGGCCGAGGACGTGCTGCGGGGCAAGAGCGTCACACCCGAGCTGATGCGTGAGGCTGCCGCTACGGTTCCGCCGATCGTGGATCCCATCTCGGACCTTCGAGGGAGCGCCAACTACAAGCGTCGAATGGCGGAGGTCTTTGTCAGGCGGGCACTGGAGGCAGCGCTGGCCTGAGGGACGGAATCAGCTGGGCGTTCACGACCCGCCTCAAAAGCGCCCTGATGCGATTGCCGCGTCAAAGTCCTGGCTTGCCTGAACGCAATTGCCCGTCGGATTGGTGAGGCGCTCGCCAGGCCAGCCGCCGCTGGGGTCGTTATCCACGAACCAGCACAGGGCGTGGAAGCGAGGGCCCGCCGTCTGCAATTCCTGGAGCGCCTCGACGTACCACCCGCTCGGGTAGCTCTGGCTGCTCGGGTTGCCGGTGAGGGTATTAGTCTCTGTCACGAATACCGGCAGGTTCGGGGCGAAGCCGGCCGCGTCGATGATCGCGCACCAGTCGCGATAGACACGGAAGCCGCCTTGCGCGCCGCGCCCGCCGAAGGGGACGTCTGTGTGCGGCTCGTTCGCCGTGAATGACGGCGAACCGGGGAGTCCCGTGCGGCCGTACGCGTGAATGGCGAAGCCGTCAGGCCACCTTTGCGAAGCGGAGGCCGCGCCGAAGATCCGACGGCACGCGGCGTGGAAGTAGTTCAACCAGGGCTCATCGATGATCCACCGAGCGCCCGCGTCGCCGTCGCTCTCACCGCTCCAGGGGGCGATGGCGCCCACCAGCACCCACGCCGCGGGCTGGTGCGTCTTGATGAAGGCGTGAGCGTTGCCGACGTCGGCGGCATCCACGCCAAAGCCGTTGAACATGCGGGCGTACCAATCCGGCGTGAGGCGCTCGCCGGCCGCCCGGTTCAGACGCTGGTTTTCGCTCGCGAGGTTGAATTCGTTTCCGATGATGTATCCGAAGACGTTCTCTCGGTAGGTGACGTCCTGGCAGATGCCTTCGAGAAAGCGGACGTATGCGGTTCGGCCCGCGTCGTCGCCCGGCGGGGGTAGCGATTGGCCCGGCGCATGGTCCACGCGAACGAGAACACGCAGTCCGAGGGCGCCGCGAGCCACGCCGGCGCGTCTGCCCACGGCGGCCCTGCCGTTCGGGTCGTTCGCCTGGTCGATTCCCGTCGCGAACAGCAGCTCGACGTTCCAGCCGCCGCTGGTCCCGCGGGTGCCCGCCAGGTTGTACCACTGAGCGCCGACGATGCTGCCCAGGGGAATGGGTGATACCTCCGGGGTTTGCGGCGCAGCGCGCCGATCCCGCCTGCGACGCGACTGCCCCAGGTTAACCGAATTGTAGAGGTCGCCGTGTCGGGGCGTGACCCTCGTGCTCACGCACGTTGCTGCGTACCTGCTACCATCCGGCACCTCGATCCGGTGCCTCCTAGGAGAGCGATGAGCTCGCCTGAGCCACAAGAAAGTACCCGGCTCCTCTCCAGGCAGACCTTCCTCTCGCTCTACCTGCCGGCGATGATTCTCGCCCTCGGCACCGGCATCGCCTTGCCGGCCCTACCGGTATATGCCAGGTCGTTCGACGTAAGCCTTGGCGTCGCCTCGCTCGCTCTCGCCGCCTCTGGAGCCGGCGGCCTGGCGGCGGGGCTGCCAACTGGTTTTCTCCTGGACCGGATCGGCCGCCGCCGAGTCATTCTGGCCGGCCCGATTCTCACAGCCGCCACCTCCTTCCTCGTCGCGGGCGCCCAGTCCTTCCCCGAGCTACTCGCCTATCGCTTCGTCGGCGGGGTCGCAATGCAGATGTGGATGCTGGGGAGGCTGGCCATCATCGCGGATACCGGTAGCGCAGGCCAGCGCGGCCGCCAGATCACTGGCATGCACGCCATGGATAGCGCTGGCCGCATCGCCGGGCCCCTGGTGGGGGGGCTCATAGCTACCGCCTGGAACGTGCGGGTGCCCTTCTTCGTCCATGGCGTGCTGTGCCTCATCGCGGTAGTGCCCAGCTTCCTGCTCGTCAAAGAGACAACGCCTGTCGGCGAGAGAGGCACCGGAGCACGGAGCGGCCACCCGGAAGAAGGAGCGCTGCCGAGCTGGCGCGCCTGGTTACTCGCGGCGCCCGTGACGACGTTCTTCGTGGCCCAGTTCCTCGGCGCCGTGGCGAGAGGCGTTCTCCAGGATGGCACGCTGAACTTCTACGCGGTCTATACGTACGGCGTCGACGCCGCGACGATCGGCGTCCTCGGCACGGTGGCCATAACGATGAGTATCCCCATCATGGTCGGGGCTGGCGCGGTGATGGACCACTTCGGCCGCAAGGCTATCATCGTGCCCGGCTTCAGCTTGCTCGCTCTGGCCCTGGGAGTCATGGCGCTTACGGCCTACAACCACTGGCCCTTCACTGCCTACGTCGCCGCGTTTCTCCTCGTCATCGCCACCAACACCATCACCACCGGAAACATGCAGATCCTGGCGTCGGACATAGCGCCCTCTCACGCCCGAGGCCGGTTCTTTGGCCTCACGCAGACTAACGTGCAGATCGGCCACGTCCTGAGCCCCCTGTCGTTCGCCTTCCTGGTGGAGCGGGCCGACGCCAGCGCCGGGTTCGTGTTCTTCGCTCTGCTCTCGTTGTCCGTCGCCGTAACGATCGGGACCCTGATGCGCGACCCCATCCGCGAGCAGCGAGCGAAGGAGCGGGCGGCAGCTCAGGTGGGTCAATGATGGTTGACCCGCGCATCCGCGCCGCGGTACCTTGCGCCAGCGTTTATTGTGAACAATCCAGGAATCGGAGTAAGAGAGGAGAATTCTGATGGGTACAGATCTGCCTGACGTCAAGTATCAGGTGGCCGTGGCGAATCGCGTGCTTGCCGAGTTGGGGCTCGCGACGGGCGCGATGGCGTCGCTCGGGCATGCGAGCCTGCGGGTGCCCTCGCAGCCGGACACGTTCGTGGTGAAGGGCCGGGGGTACGAGATTGACGCCCTCGCGGCGATGCGCCCCGAGGACATGGTGGTCTGCGACCTGGAGGGCTACAAGGTCGATGGACCGCCAGGATCGACCCAGTGCCGCGAGGTCAAGATGCACTCATGCATCTACAAGATCCGCCCCGACGTCCAGTCGGTAGTGCACGTCCATCCTCGCTACGTCGTCGTGATGAGCGTCCTGCAGGCGACTCTGGTGCCCATGTGCCAGGAGGGAATCCAGATCGTGCGCAAGCCCCTGCCGGTCTATCCGCACGTGAAGACAGTCATCACCGACGAAGAGGGTATGGATGTCGCACGGCTCCTGGGCAGCAACCGGGCGATTCTCCTCCAGGGGCATGGCGCGAGCACGGTGGGCAGCACCCTGGAGCAATCCGTGATGACGATGCTCCAGCTAGAAGAGCAGGCGAAGATGAACTGGTACGCCTACTGCGCCGCTGGCCCGGACCACCCGCGGATTCCCGACGAGCTGATCGACGAAATGACCAACCGTGCCCGCGTCGAGGATCTGCCACACTTCAAAGCAGCGATGTCGGAGCAGACGGGACGCCTGGAGGGCGGCGTGTGGGACTACTACACCTGGAAGGTGTCCCGCGACCTGTAGCCTTTCCCTTCGCCTGCGCCGGGGGAATGGAAACCGCCCGCGCCCTCGCGGTCATGAAGGGGCCCTCACCCGGCAGCTAGGAGCGACCGCCGCGGCCTGACCCCGGCGGCGGGGTCGATGCTCGCTAGATCACGCGCAAATTCGTGACCTTGCGGCGGCGGGTGCGTCACCCTCTCCCTCGCCCTCCCCCGTCGAGGGGGAGGGAAGACTGCCTCCCCCCTTGCCCTTGCGTTGGGAGGGTTAGGGTGGGGGGTGACGACTTCGGCGACGTTCTGCGCTTAGCCTGCACTCGGCCGAGGGGTCGCCGCGACCGGCGTGGCGTCCCGATTGACGAGCGTGCGGCGGAACTGGGGGTGGAACAGGTTCCGCACCTCGTGTTCCAGCTCGCACAGCAGCTCGCCACTCTCCGGATCCACGATGTTCTTGAAGCGAAACTGGTTGTTGCGGATGTCCTCGGCGATGAGCCCATGGTCTTTCATGTATGTGTAGGGCCCGGAGAAGTTCGAGACGTACACCGCCACGTGGTAGCCATCCCATGGTGGCACGTCGGCGCTCTCACGGAAGATCAGCTCCTGGTTGCGCCCGACCTTGACGTGGGTTGCAGTCGACCCGTTGGTCTCCACCGTAGCCGGCATCCGTAGCACCTGCTCGTAGAAGCGAGCGATGCCTGCGGCCGTGCCCGGCTTGACTAGCTGCTCGATGTAAGGCATGCCCAGCGTGATGTTGCCGAAGCCCGCGCTTGGCGCGTAGCAGCGGATGCTATTGCCCCAGGGGCAGGTGACGTCCACGTGGTCGCCCGCCCTGGACCATGCGAACTTGGTGTCGGCGAGACGTCCCTTGATCGCCTCGAGGCGCTGCTCCAGCTCGTCGAGATCGGGCACCACCATCCCCACGTGCCCCGCGAGGACCTGGGCGCCTCGTGTTGGCAGGTGGAACTGGGACTCCCCCACATTGACGTGCATGTTGTCGACGCCCACCGTGTTGTACGGGTCGCGCGTGAGGCCCAGGCCGACGACGTAGAACAGCGTCGCCGTGAGCTGGTCCGGCACGCAGATGTTGAGGTGCTCCATCAGGACAGAGTTGCCGACATCCAGGGCCGTGATCTCTTCGGTTGCCGCTGCCATCGTAGTTCTCCTTGAAGGAAGGTGATCCATTCTATTCCTTCCCGCAAGATCGTGCGTCGGCGTTCAGTCCGCGCCGCTGGGGGCGAATCTTCCGTAGGTCTCCGCTTCACGGGGGAGTAGCGGGGCCGGCGGCCTCGCTGTCGACAGCGCGACGAAACTTCTGGTTCTGCCGAACTCCCCCAGTTGGTCGAGGGCCGCCCCCAGCGCTTCCATCGACGGGACCGCCAGCTTCATCAAATACGCGTCCTCGCCCGTGATCCTGTAGCACTCGACGACCGCATCGATCTTCTCCACGGACTTCTCCAACGCCCCGGCAGGCCGCCCGGCGTAGGGCAGGGCCAGGGTTGCGAACGCGATGATGGCCAGGCCTACACGCTCCGGGACGACATCCGCCCTGTAGCCGCGGATGACCCCTCGCTCCTCGAGCCGCCGCACGCGATCCGCCACCGCGGGGCCGCTCAGCCCTACCTCCGCCCCGAGCTTGCGCATTGTGATGCGCCCATCGCTCTGGAGAAGCGAAAGAATGTGGACGTCGACCGAGTCGAGCTGAAGCTGCTCTGCAACCTTCATTTAGCACTCACTATGGCGGTTTTACAAAAGAATCATTTGAGTTATAGCCGATACTCCTCGATAACATTTAGCTGAGTACCAAGTTCGCGGCGGTACGATAGAGCCACAGACGATAGAGCCACAGATGAGGGAGGCCCTGATGCAGATCGAAACCACGGTGGCGCGTGGGCTGGAGGGCGTGGTCTCGCACGCGACGACCTTGAGCGAAGTCGACGGGGAGCGCGGTCGCCTCGTGATCCGGGGCTACGACGTGCACGACCTCGTGGGCAGGGCTTCGTTTGAAGAGGTGGCGTACCTCCTGTGGTACGGAGTGCTGCCTACTGCCTCGCAGGTCCGCGGCCTTCAGCTAGAGATGGCCGTGGCCCGGCGCGTTCCCGGGGCGATCGTGGACGTGCTTCGCGGCCCTGCTCGCGAGGCAGTCGGCATGCACGCGCTGCGAATGGGCGCCGCGATGCTCTCCGTGGACGATGCCGACGTCGACGATTGGTCCGCTGAGGCGAGCCGACGTCGCGCGGTCCGGATTGCCGCCCGGATCCCCGCCCTCATCGCTCATCATTACCGGCTCAATCGCGGGGAGCCTATCGTCGAACCGCCGGACCGTCTCGGCTTCGCGGCTGGCTATCTCTACATGCTGGAGGGTCGTGAGCCTGCGGCCGCGCGGGTAGACGCGCTTGACGCCTACATGGTTGCTGTCATCGACCATGGAATGAATGCTTCGACCTTCACGGCCCGCGTGATCGCCTCGACGGGATCGGACATGGTCTCTGCGGTGACGGGGGCCATCGGGGCTCTTAAGGGGCCCCTCCACGGTGGCGTACCCGGGCCCGTTCTGGACATGCTCACCGAAATCGGACGAGCCGAGCGGGCGGGGCCGTGGGTCAGGGCCGCCCTCGACCGTGGCGACAGGATCATGGGCTTCGGCCACCGCGTCTATAGGGTGCGCGACCCTCGGGCCGAGGTTCTCAACGACGCGGCGGAGGCGCTGGCAGAATGGAGCGGTGACCGAGCGCTTCTCGAGCTCACGCGCGAGGTGGAGCGCGTCACGGTCAAGGTTCTTGGTGAATTGAAGCCCGGCCGCGATCTGTACGCCAATGTCGAGCTCTACGCGGCGCTCGTGCTCCACGCCGCCGGCATCCCGTCGGCCATCTTTACCCCGACGTTCGCGGCGGCTCGCGCCGCCGGGTGGACCGCGCACGTGCTGGAGCAGTTCGCCGACAACCGCCTGATCCGCCCCCAGTCCATCTACGTCGGCCCGCGTGACCTAACGTACTTACCAATCGACCGGCGGTAAGCCTCCCTGCCGGATCGCCGCGGCCGTGCTGACCGGCCGGAATCCGCGCAATCCTCATGCCCGCGTTGCGCGTATAGTTGGCGTCGGGCGACCGTCGCATCCAAAAAAAAACTCGCAGGGGGTAGTAAGCATGACTCGACGTGTTCTCTTCTCGATCCTGGTCCTGGGCCTACTCGTCGCGCCAGTCTCCGCCATCCTTGCGCAGGACATGATGACGATGGGCCCCGTGGGGGCCTCTGAGCATCCGACTCTGGGGTACATCCTCACCGACGCCCGGGGGGTCACGGTTTACTTCTGGCAGGGGGACACGGCGGGCGCCGAGACCAGCAACTGTTACGACGCATGCGCCGGCGCCTGGCCTCCGTTCCTCGTCGACGAGCTGGAGACGATGGAGATGGAGATGATGGGCATGATGCCCATGGGGTTCGGGGCGATCGTTCGCAACGACATGACGTACCAGCTCACCTACAACGGCTGGCCGCTCTACTACTTCGTGCGCGACACGGCGCCCGGCGACGCCAATGGCGAGGGTTCGATGGGCTTCGGTGCGCGCTGGTCGGTGGTGACCCTCGACCCCACGATGATGGGCATGTAATCACTAGCACAGAGTACAATCGGCCCGCTGACCTCGACGCCGGGCTCGCAATTGCTCGCCGGGAAGTGGAGTCGGTCATGGTTGACGAGGCGCTCGATCCACGGCGAACGGCGCTCGTGTTCTTCGACATGCTCAAGCGCTACGACTACGGGCCAGACCTCGTGAGCCTGCTGCCCGAGGCCCGCCCCCAGGTGGAGGCGTGTGTCCAGCTCATGCACGCCGCTCGGGCCGCGGGAGTTCCAGTCTTCTACGCATGCGGCGCGCACCGTCCCGACGGGCGGGACCTGGCGACCGCCATCAGCGACGACGAGTTGGCCCGTGGGGTCACGCCAGGAGCTGAGCGCCGGGGGCCTGACCCGGCCAGCCAGGCGGTGATCGACGAGCTGCGGCCCGAGCCCAGCGACTACCTCATCAACAAGCACCGTTGGAGCATGTTCTTCCAGACCGAGCTCGAGCTGAGCCTGCACGCTCGCGACATCGACACGATCCTTCTGGCCGGAGGTTCGACGGAGGTCGGGATCGCTAGCAGCTGCTACCAAGCCCGAGATCTGGACTTCGACACGATCGTCATCAAAGAATGCGTGCGGTCGGGCCGGGGGCAGCACGTCTCGGACTTTTTCGTAGAGCGGGTCGTGGGCGGAATCGCTCGCGTGCGAACTCTTGACCAGGTGGTCAAAATGCTGGGCCAGGGTGCCGCCCGTTGACAGGTCCCCAAGTCCCAGGTCCCAAGTGGCCGGACCCGACCTGGGACCTGGGCCTTGAGACTTGGGACTAACCCCGAGGAGGTTGCATGGCAGAGCCACCCCTCGATCCCCAGCACACGGCGCTCCTGTTCTTCGACACCTTGAAGGGCGGGAACTACGATCGCGAGACGCGGAAGCTGAGGCCGGAGAGTCAGGCTTTCATGGCGAGCTGCGTCCGGATGATGGAGGCCGCTCGGCGGCTCAGCGTGCCCATTTTCTACGCCCAGGCCAACCACCGAGAGGACGGCGCGGACTGGGCGAGCGCCATGACCGACCGCATTGGTCGACCGAGAGCCGACCGTTTCGGTCGCTCCCGTATCCACCCGGGCTCGCACGCTGGGTCGTGGGAGGCCGAGATCGTCGACGAGCTAACGCCCCGGCCCGGCGACTACCGAGTCCATAAGCACCGCTACAGCGCCTTCCATGGGACCCATCTGGAGCTGAGCCTTCGGACGGCGGGCGTCATCAACGTCCTGCTCGCCGGCGGGGCTACCCAGTCCGGGATCGCCAGCACGGCCTACTCGGGACGCGACCGCGACTTCAATATGGTGCTGCTCCGCGATGCCATCCGAACAGGCGACGATGAGATCCAAGACTACTTCATGACGCACGTGTTCCCCCGTCTGGGCAGAGTGCGGACCGTGGACGAAGCGGTCGTGCTCCTGGAGGCCGGGCGGTAGGCCGCGCTTCGCCTTGCCGGCGACAAGCGAGTCGTAAGTTCGTGCCCGGGGACGTCACCCTCTCCCCCACCCCTCCCCCGTCGAGGGGGAGGGGTGGGGCGCTGTCCCCTTCCCCTTGGCGGGGGAGGGCTAGGGAGAGGGGGATCACGAACTTCTGCGATCCTGTACTGTTAGCGCGTCATCGTGTCGCCAAATGACCGTTCAGGCTGAAACTCAGGCCTCTTTCGACCCTCGCCAGGCCCTCCTCGAGTGGTACCAACGCCATCGCCGGGTCCTCCCCTGGCGACGCGACGGGAACCCATACTCGGTGCTGGTCTCCGAGATCATGCTGCACCAGACACAGGTCGACCGCGTCGTGCCGTACTTCGAGGCGTTCGTCGCCCGGTTTCCGACCTTCGAGGCCCTGGCCTCGGCGAGCCGCGCTGAAGTCATCCGCCTCTGGGCCGGGCTCGGGTACAACCGCCGAGCCGTGGCGCTCCACGAGGCGGCCCAGATCGTCGTGCAGCGCCACGGCGGTCGGCTCCCCACAGACCGACGCTCGCTGGAGGAGCTACCGGGGGTGGGCCGGTACACCGCCGGCGCAATCCTGAGCATCGCCCTCGGCAAGGACGAGCCGGCTCTGGACACGAACGCTCGACGCGTCCTCACGCGATACACGCACGATCGGCGCCTGCCCGGGGCCCGAGCGCTGGAGGACACCGCCCGAGCGCTGCTGCCGAGCGGGCGCGCCGGGGAGTGGAACCAGGCCTTGATGGACCTTGCGGCCAGCGTCTGCCTCGCCCGTCGGCCACGCTGTCTGATCTGCCCGATCAGGCAGGGGTGCGGAGCCGCCGAGCGGGGCGAAGGATGGCGGAGCGTGCCTCCCCGCCGCGCCAGTCCATACGGCGGATCAGTCCGTTACTTCCGCGGCCGACTTCTGAGGGAGCTCAACCGGCTGCCGGTCGGCGCGGTCGATTCGCTGGCCAAAGTGGCAGGGAGGCTGGCCCAGCAGGGCGTGGCCGAGCCGGCCGCCGGCTGGCACGAGGTCGGCAGGGCGCTGGAGCGCGACGGGCTGGCGCGCATCGGGCAAAGCCCGGAGGGCCCCGTGATAGGCATAGGTTGAAGGGGCAGTTGCGCTACCCATAGCGTCAGGCGCACAATGTGCCCATGAGCCACATACGTTACATCGAGCAGCCGAATCTCAGGCGACCCGTCCTCATCCTCGCGTTCGCCGGCTGGAACGACGCCTCGGAGGTGGCTACGACTGCCGTGCGATTCCTCGTCAGTCGGTGGGAGGCGAAGAAGTTCGCAGATCTCGACCCTGAGGAGTTCTACAACTTCGCCCGCGTTCGGCCCCACGTCAAGCTCGAGGAGGACCACACCCGCGTCGTCACTTGGCCCGAGAACGCCTTCTACTACCACGTCGACCCCACGCTCGACCGCGACTTCGTGCTACTGGTGGGCATCGAACCGAATCTGAAGTGGCGGACGTTCTGCGAAGAGATTCTCGGCGTGTGCCGCACGGTAGAGGTTGCGAGTGCCCTCTCCCTCGGGGGCCTCATCGCGGACGTGCCCCATACGCGGGCCCCTCGCCTTACGGCATTCTCGACCGACCCGGAGCTCATCGCCCGCTTCCCGGAGCTGGCGATTCGGCGGACGCGTTACCAGGGCCCGACGGGGATCGTTGGGGTACTCTCCGACGCGTTCACCAAGGGCCAGATCCCGGTAGGCAGCCTCTGGGGGAACGTGCCGCACTACATCTCGGCCTCGCCAAACCCCAAAGTGGTCAGCGCCCTGCTTTCCCGCCTCAGCACCATCTACGGGCTGGGCCTTGACCTTTCCGAGATGGAGCGAGCCGGACGGCGCTTCGAACGCCAGGTGAACGAGGCGCTGATGCACAACCCCGAGGTTTCCCAGTACGTCAAGCAGCTCGAGGAGCGCGACGAGCGGGGGGAGGCCGAGGAGACTGCCCCTGAGCGCCCCCCCTCCACAGGGGGTGAGCTCCCACGTGGCGAAGACGTCGTGCGGCAGTTGGAAGAGTTCCTGAAGCTGCGGTCTACGGAGAAGACCGAGGACGAAGGGGACGACGAGCCCCGACGAAACTAAGCGCCTCGACGTAGTTGGTTCGTAGGTTGCTGACGGTCGCTGTGGCCGTCCGTGCCACCATAGGGGCGAGGCATGCCTCGCCCGCCCTCCAATGTCGGGGTACGCGGGTCGGGCTTGCCCGACCCCTACCGAATGCCGGCCCAACCCAGGGCTAAACTGCGACAGAATTCGGTGCGACCGGTTAGACGGCGCTCTGGGTTGCGGCTGCGTGCCCTAGCGGTCTGTCCGCAATGTCATCCTGAGCGAAGCGAAGGATCTCCCGGCGATTGCCAGTGAAGAGCTTTGCTCGGTAGCTGCGGGAGATCCTTCGGCCTACGGCCTTAGGATGACACTTTACGGTCGTGCGCTTAGCGGATTTCGATAATGGTCAAGCGCCGGATGCCGGCCGGAGTCTCGACACTCACTTCTTCCTTGGCGCGGTGGCCCAGGAGCGCGCGGCCTACGGGCGAGGTTTCCGAGATGCGACCGAGCCTGGGATCGGCTTCGGCGTGGTCCACGATCACGTACTCTTCTTGCTCGCCGTCTGTGTCGCGAATCACTACGTGGGCACCGATTCCAACCTCAGTATGACGCTCGTTGGTCTCCGGGACTAGCTCCACCTCGGAGAGGGTGCGCTCCAACTCGGCGATGCGCTGCTCGAGGAGTGCCAGGTCGGTCTTAGCGTCCTCGTAGGCGGTGCTGTCGCCGGAATCGCCGTGCGACTCCTCGCGCGCCTGACGGATGCGATCGGCCACCTCGTGGCGGCGGACATGGGTCAGGTGCTCGAGCTCGGCGTTGAGCCGGGCGACTCCCTCGGAGGTCAGTCGGACCTTGGCCATCTGAACGGATTGTCCTTTCTCGCGGGCCAGTCTGCGGTAGGCAGGAGCAATAAGCGCCCGCCCTGGCGACGCCTCTCTAATCCAGTGTTTTAGAGAATACACGACCGTTATGCAAGAGCGCTGGCGCCTGATTCGACCTGGGAGCGGGCTGATCCGCAGCGGGTGGCTGCGTGCCGTGAAGCGGCGGGCTGAGCACCCGTTTTGAACGCTTGACCGGTCGCCAGCGCCGGCACTAAGGTACGGCGTCCGGCGATACCGAGGTTGCTCGTGCCCGACATTTCGTCGATATTCCTGCTCGTCTTCGTGGTCTCATTGGGCCTCACTTTCGTCACGTTCGCGGCCGGCGTCGCCAATCTGAGCATCCCCGGCCTCCACCACGCGGACCTGCACGGCCATGTGGGTGATGTCGCTCACGCCGGAGCCCACGCCCCCGACGTGGGCCATGGCGATGCCGGACACGGGGCCGCGCAAGGGCAGGGAGCCGACGGAGGCGTCCCGCCGTTCAACATGACGACGATCCTCGCGTTTTTCACGTGGTTCGGCGGAGCCGGCTTCGTCCTCACCGCTTACTTCGGCGTGCTCACGGCAGTGGCCGTCGCACTGGCGGCGCTCATCGGGCTCGGCGGGGGCGCGCTCGTGTTCACGTTCCTGGTCCGCGTCTTGCTTCCCGGGCAGACGCCCTATCTCGCGCCTGAGGACTACGAGATGGCAGGCACCATCGGCCGCCTGAGTGTCGGGATTCGCGAGGGCGGCACCGGCGAGCTTGTGTACAGCAAGGGTGGAACGCGGCGTGTGGCGAGCGCGCGGAGCGAGGACGGGAAGCAAATGGAGCAAGGCGCGGAGGTCGTGGTGGTGCGGCAGGAGCGCGGGATTGCGTACGTCCAGCGCTTCAACGAGTTCATGGAGCCCCGGCCCGGGGCGGGCCAGTAGGAGGTGGACATGTCAGATCTAGGGCCAATCATCGTCATCGCGGTGCTCATCGTCGTCAGCATGCTTGCCCTGTTTGCCATCCTGGGCAGCATGTTCCGCAAAGTCGGGCCTAACCAGGCCCTCATCGTGTACGGCTTCGGCGGCACTAACATCGTCCAGGGGGGCGGCCGCGTCATCTGGCCGATGGTTCAAAGCGCGCGCGAGCTGTCCCTCGAGCTGATGTCTTTCGACGTGGCGCCCGAGCAGGACCTCTACACCACGCAGGGCGTCGCCGTAACGGTTGAGGCAGTCGCCCAGATCAAAGTGCGCTCCGATCCCGAGAGCGTCCAGACCGCGGCCGAGCAGTTCCTCAACAAAGAGCAACAGGAGCGCGAGGCTCTGATCCGACTTGTGATGGAGGGCCATCTGCGGGGCATCGTGGGCCAGCTGACGGTCGAGCAGATCGTGAAGGAGCCGGAGATGGTCTCGGACAAGGTGCGCACCACCTGCGCCGAGGACCTGAATAAGATGGGGCTCGAGTTGATCTCCTTCACGATCAGGGAAGTTCGGGACCAGAACGAGTACATCGCCAACATGGGCAAACCCGACATCGCCCGCATCAAACGGGAAGCGGACATCGCCGCGGCCGAGGCGGGGCGCGACACCTCCATTCGGCGCGCCGTAGCTGAGCGGGAGTCTGCCGTCGCGCGCGCGCAGGCTGACCAGGAGCGCGTCATCGCGGAAACGGCCTCACTCACGCGCCAGGCGGAGGCTCAGCGTGACCTGGACCTGAAGAAGGCGGAGTATCAGACCACCGTCCAGACCCAGCAGGCGAAGACCGACAAGGCCTATGAGCTGCAGGCCAACGTGATGCAGCAGCAAGTCGTGTCCGAGCAGGTCAAGATCGAGCAGGTCCAACGCGAGGAGCAGGTGAAGGTACAGGAAGCGGAGATCCGGCGCCGAGAGCTGGAGCTGGTTGCTACGGTCCAGAAGCCGGCGGAGGCCGAGCGCCAGCGGGTGGAGATCCTGGCCGAGGCGGCGCGGCAGCGTCGCGCGGTCGAGGCTGAGGGTGAAGCCCAGGCTATCCGCGCGCAGGGCTCGGCGGAGGCCGATATTGTGCGCCAGAAGGGCGATGCCGAGGCCGACGCCATGCACGCCAGGGCGTCGGCCTACGCGGAGTACACGCAGGCGGCCGTTCTGGATAGGATGCTCGCCAGCCTGCCCGAGCTGGCGCGGGCCATGTCATCATCTCTGTCTAACGTCGACCGTATCACTATCATCTCCGACGGTCACGCCGGAGCGAGCAGCCAGATAACGGGTGAGGTTGCCCGCATGGTGGCCCAGGTGCCCACCCTGCTCGAGACCATCACCGGTATGAGCATCCCTGAGATGGTGAAGCGGCTCCAGGAGATCCAGGCCGCGCCGGCCCAGGTGAAAGCCTCGCCGCAATCCGACCGGGAGAGCTAATGGGTCGCATGAACATCGGCGTTACTCCCCTCCCCCTCGACGGGGGAGGGATGGGGTGGGGGTGACCGTGACTCCGATATACGGAACTGGCCCATCAGTGGTGCGCCATCACCAAAGGGCGGGCCGCGTCAGTTGGGTCGCCCATCCACGTTTCTACGTGCATGAGCGTCAAGAGCGACGGCCCATGGGCAGCCCCGCAAGCATGCCTCGTTTTGGAACCGTCGTCACCTGCATCGACGGGCGAGTCCAGGAGCCAGTGGCGCGCTGGCTCAAGCAGACCTACCAGCTGGACTACGTGGACGTGATCACCGAGCCCGGGCCAGATAGGTTTCTCTCGGAGAATGGCGGCGGCCGCGTACGGGCCATTCGGGATATGGTGGACATTTCCCTTAACGCGCACCATTCGAACCTGCTGGCGATCGCGGGACATCACGATTGCGCAGCCAATCCGGTCTCCACTAACGAGCACCTCGAACAGATCAGGAAAGCGGTGCAGGTAATTCGCTTCTGGAATCTGCCCGTGACCGTGGTCGGACTCTGGGTGAACGACGCGTGGCGCGTCGAGACCGTGGCCGGTTAGGAGGCGTATGCCGGAGCTTCCCGAAGTCGAGACGATACGCCGCGACCTGGCCGAGGAGGTGGTCGGGCGGCGCATCACCACCGTGCGCGTCTGGCGGAGAGCGGGTGCTACGAACGGAACCAGCGCCAGCCGCGTTCGGCCAGGGCCGCCACGCATCTGGCAGCAACGACTCGATGGGCAGGTCGCCGACCGTGAGCTCCGCCGCCTCTCAGGCCGGGTCATCCACGCCATCGCCCGGCGGGGCAAGTACCTGCTCTTCGACGTGGGCGATGGCGACGCTCTCTTGATCCACCTTGGGATGTCCGGGAGCATCGCCCTGATAGACCCCGCCTGCGAGCCCGAGAAGCATGCTTTCCTGGGCCTTCGCTTGGACGATGGGCGCGAGCTGCGGCTCTCCGACCCGCGCGGCTTCGGCGAGGCTCGGCATCTAGCTGGCGGCGAGGTCAGCGCCCTCGATGGGCGGCTCGGCCCGGAGCCGCTGAGCCCCGAGTTCAGCACGGATTATCTCGCCGGACAGTTCGCCCGGAGGTCCGCCCTGGTCAAAGGGTTGCTGCTCAACCAGTCTATTGTTGCCGGGCTGGGTAATATCTACGTGGACGAGGCGCTATGGATGGCGCGGGTCCATCCGGAACGGCGGGCTAATACTCTCACGCGCCATGAGGTCGAGGCGCTGGGGCGTGCAGTCGTTCAGGTGCTGACCGAGGCCATCGAGCGTCGGGGCACGACGTTCAGCGACTTCCGCGACCTGTACGGCCGTCCGGGGGACAACGGCCCAAGCCTGCGCGTTTTCCATCGCGCCGAGGAGCCCTGTCCCCGCTGTGGTGGGCCGATCCGGCTCATTCGAGTTTCGGGCCGCGGCAGCTCCGTGTGCCCTGCCTGCCAAGCGATATAGCATGATGGCGTCCCGACTGACCCCTCCCCCAGCATCAGGGGAGGGGTTGGGGTGGAGGCCGCAGGAGCACTGCGCATGATCGCCGACCGACGTGACTTCCGACTCGCCAAAGACGTCCGCCCGAGCCGCTACTGGCTCCACTTCGATCTCGATCTCGACGATTGGAGGTCTACGGGCCAGGCCCGAATCTCGCTGCACGTGGAGCGGCCCACGCGCGACATCACATTGCACGCCCTCGAGCTGGAGATCGGAACCGTGCGGATCGAGGGAGGCCCCGCTCTTGAGGGCGTGACCTACGACGCGGAGGCGCAGACCGCCACGCTCCGCTTCGCCGCCGATCTGGCGGCGGGCTCGCACCACCTGGAGATCCTGTGGACCGGCCCGATCCGTGATGGCCTGCGCGGACTGTATCGCTCGACCCACGGCGGCGGGAAGTACGCTGCGACGCAGTTCGAGGCGACCGATGCTCGCCGCGCCTTCCCGTGCTTCGACGAGCCGGAGTTCAAGGCGCGCTTCGCCCTCGAGGTCGTGCATGACGCCAGCCTCGCAGCCATCGCCAACGCGCCCATCGAGCACACCGAACTGCTTCCCAACGGTCGGAGGCTGACGCGCTTCGCCGAGATGCCGCCGATCTCGACCTACTTGGTCGCCTTCACCGTTGGTCCCTATGAGGCGACGGAGGCGTCGGCCACCCACACGGATGTGCCCGTGCGGGTTTGGCTCCCGCCCGGCCTGTCGGACAAGGGGACGTACGCTCGCGACGTGCACGTGCGCTCGCTGGAGTGGCTGGAAGGCTACACGGACATTCCCTATCCCTACCGGAAGCTGGATGCCATCGGGCTCCCCGACTTCGAAGCCGGGGCCATGGAGAATCCCGGAGCGATCACCTACCGGACCCAGTTGCTGGCGGCCGATGCCGACACGGCGTCGACTACGACGATGAAGCGCATCTTCAGCGTCGCTGCCCACGAGCTGACCCACATGTGGTGGGGCGACCTGGTGACCATGGCGTGGTGGAACGACCTGTGGCTCAACGAGTCGTTCGCTTCATTCGTCGGCGAGAAGGCGACCGCGGCGTTGAACCCGACGTGGCGCTACGGACGAGATATCGTCGCGGACGCCACACCCGCCTTCAACCTCGATCAGCTGGTCTCCACGCACCCCATCTCGATGGAGGTGCGCAACGCCGACCAGGCGTCCGAGCGATTCGACGCCATCACCTACCTCAAGGGCCAGGCTGTGCTGCGCATGATCGAGAGCTTCATTGGGGAGGACGCGTTCAAGAGGGGCGTTCACATCTACCTCGAGCGCCACGCGGAGGCCAATGCCACCGCGGACGACTTCTGGCGAGCGCTGGATGAGGCGTCGGGGCGCGACGTCAGCTCGATCGCCAACGCCTGGATCCGCGAGCCCGGCCACCCGGTGCTGACCTGCACGGCACGGTTCTCACCATCGGGCGTGGACGTCCAGCTCCATCAGCAGCGGTTCTTCGCGGACCCCGGGGTGGCGCCGACTGGGCAGCGCTGGCTGGTGCCCATCGTGGTCAAATATGGGACTGCCGATGGGTCGCACGAGGAGCGGCTCCTCATGGACGGCGACCTCGCCACCGTGAGCCTCCCCGGCGCCGTCTGGTACTACCCCAACGCCGGCGGGCGGGGCTTCTACCGCTACACGCTGGATGACGCCTCGCTCACGGCTCTGGTACGCGAAGGCCCGCGCAGCCTCGAGCCCGAGGAGCGCCTGATGCTGCTCGACAACTACTGGGCGCTGGCGTACGCCGGGCGGACGAGCTTGCGGCAGGTGCTCGAGCTGCTCGCCGGGCTGGCCGGCGAAGAGGACCGAGCCGTGCTCGACGCTGTGGGCGACGTGCTGGCCTGGCTCTCCACGCACGCCGTGGACGACGAGCGCCGGCCGAGGTTCGAGCGCTTCGTGGCCGGCTTCTTCGAGCCAGTGCTAGCCACCCTCGGCTGGGAAGTGCTCGCCGACGAGAGCGCTGAGGATCGCGAGAAGCGGGCGAGAGCGCTGACCATGCTGGGGCGAGTCGCAGGCCTGGCGTCGGTGCGGACGGAAGCGCGACGGCGCATCGATGGGCATCTCGACGGCAGCGCGCGGCTGGATCCCGATATCGCCTCCGCCCTGGCGGGGGTGGCGGCGACGCAAGGAGATGACTCGCTCTACGACCGATATCTGGCCCGGATGAAGCAGTCCGAGACGACTGATGCCCAGGAGGAGGCACGCTTCCGGGGCGCACTGGCGGCCTTTGAGGACCCACGGCTGGTGGCTCGCACCGCGGACGCCTGCTTCAGCGGCGTCCTCCGTGTTCAGGACCGGGGGCTGATGCTGTCCGCTCTGCTGGGCGGCCGACACGCCCGAGCGATCGCGTGGCCTGTCCTTCGCGATCACTGGGACGCGGACGTCGCTCCCCTGGACCCCGGGCTCAAGCATCGCATCACCGGCGCCCTGGGCCAGTTGACGCCACGGGACCTGGAGCGTGAGGCCAGCGCATTCCTTCGGGAGAAGCAGGCGCCGGACTCGGAGGAGATTACGGCCCAGACGCTCGAGCGGCTGCGCCTGAACGCCGGCGCCGCGGAGCGCATGGGCGTCGAGCTTGACGGCGCACTCGCCGCCGTCGGCGCTTGAACAGGTAGCGGCCAATACGTGAATATTCGCATGCTGTGGGTTGTCCACAGCATAGAGAAAGGTGATGTGCTGTGGCTGAAGCTATCGGAGTCTCCGAATCTGCCGCCGGTCGGAGGGCGGCGGAGGCGTGGAACGAGCCGCTCCCCTACGACCGGTGGGCGAGGTCCATCGGGATCCCCATCTACCGGGACTACTTCATCCCTGATGCGAAGACCGTGGAGCTGGCGCGCTGGGACGAACGGGAGTGCGACGCCGCGTTCTTGCAGCTCGTCGGCAACGAGGGCGTGGCCGAGACGCGAGTGACGGAGATAGCGCCCGGCAAGACGCTGCCGCCGCTGACCTTCGGCTTCGACGAGATGGTGTACGTCCTCGAAGGTCGCGGCCTCACCACCTTATGGAGGGAGGGCGGCGCCCGGACCACCTTCGAGTGGCAGAAGCACAGCCTCTTCCTTATCCCCAGGCACTGGACTCACCAGATCAGCAATACGCAGGGGAACAGCCCGGCACGGCTGCTCCACTGCAACTATCTGCCGCTGGCCCTGGGGTCAGTTGGTGATCCAGATCTGTTCCTCAACGTGAAGATGCCGGTCAGTGCTGCGGACGGGAACGGCGCGAGCCTCTACTCCGAGGCTACCGCGATCGAGCAGCCCGGCGCTGGTGGCCCGAAGGGTGGAGTCTTCTGGTACGGCAACTTTTTCCCCAGCATGCTCGCCTGGGACAACCTGACTCCTTTCAGGGGCCGCGGCTCGGGCGGGCACGTGATCTGGATCCGCTTCCCGGGCTCGCCCATCACCTGCCACATGTCGGTGTTCCCCGCTCAGACGTACAAGAAGGCGCACCGCCACGGCCCGGGCTTCGTCATCGTCATCCCGGGCGGCGCCGGCTATTCGGTGCTGTGGCCGGAGGGACAGGATAAGATCGTGGTGCCGTGGCAAGAGGGAACGGTGTTCGTGCCGCCGTATCGCTGGTTCCACCAGCACTTCAACCTGGGCGCCCAGCCGGCCCGCTACCTGGCCCTGCACCCGCCGCGGGGGCTGCCCGGCTACAGTGAGGCGATCGACGAGCCGATGCGCGATCAGATCGAGTATCCGGACGAGGAGCCGTCGGTGCGCGCGCGCTTCGAAGCCGAGATCGCAAAACGGGGGCTCAGCAGCCGGATGCCCGAGGAAGCCTACAGGGACGCCAACTACGAGTGGGCCTACGGCGACGGGGACTAGCAGGCTGAAAAAAGGTTGAGCTTCGCTCGTAGTGAGCCTGTCCTTCGACAAGCTCAGGATGAGCGGGGTTTCGCTCGTGGTGAGCCTGTCCTTCGACAAGCTCAGGATGAGCGGGGTTTCGCTCGTAGTGAGCCTGTCCTTCGACAAGCTCAGGATGAGCGGGGTTTCGCTC
>CAYQJS010000010.1:0-45835 GCA_964417895.1 uncultured Chloroflexota bacterium
GCATCACAACTGCTCGACAGACTTATGTATAACGATGAGCCCAGAGGGAGAGGGGCATCCGCCCCTGCCCCTTGTCCCCTAACGAACGTCCCACTCGTAAGCGTTCCACATCTGGCTGGAGCGCGCCACTCGGTTCACGGCTACGTTGAGGAGACGGTTGCCGACCATCAACGGCTCCGTATCGTAGAAGAGGCCCATCACATTCAACTGGTCGGAGATGTGGTGGATGACGTCGCCGAGCGTCTGTATACGCTCCCGTTTGGGGATTGTGACGTAGTAGCGATCGAGGAGTGCGTCGAACTCGGGAACCATATAGCGGCCGTAGTTCGAGCCCACGTAGCCGGTCTCGGGAAGACGCGCCTCTGCGCTGTGCAGCCGCTGGAGACCCCGGATGTCATTGGGGTTCTTCAGCATATCGAACGCCGGGTAGTTCGCTCGATACTCACGGTCGCGCTGCCGCTGGATCGGCACGATCACCTGGTCGACCGGCACCCCGGCCCGCGTCCAGTAGTCGGCGACGGCCAGCAGCGTCGAGCGGTGAATGTCGTTGTCGCCCGTGGTTCGTACCTCGAGGGCCAGCCGCTGGCCGGCCGCGTCTCGATACGTCCCGTCCGGCGCTCTCGTATAGCCGAGCTCCGTGATGATCTGGGCAGTCCTGCGGGGGTCGTACTCATAGCGCACAACCCGGTCCTCGATCTCCTGAAACTCGGCCTGGTTCGGGTTGAGGAAGCTGTGCCCCACAAACGAGAGCCCGCCCTCGAGCGTGTCCACCATCTGCTGTCGGTCGGTGGCGTGCAGCAGAGCGCGCCGGAACTGCACGTTGGCGACGATGGCGGGGCTCGAGTTGAGAAACTGGGGATAGAGGACGATCCAGTTGTAGAGCCGGACTTCCATTCGACCGTCGCGCCACTGGTCGCGGACCTGCATGGCCTGCTCCAGGGAGAGATTCCGGCCGATCGTGAGCTCGGCGGCCCCCGCGAGGATGTTGGCCCCCAGCGTGCTGGAGTCCGGGATGAACTTCAGCTCGAGGGTGTCGACTTTTGGCCGACCGAGCACGAAGTCGGCGTTGGCCTGGAGCAGCAGGTGGCTGCCCCGCACCCACTCGCCCACCTTGTAAGGACCGAGGCCCACGTAGTCGACTCCCCAGTAGGGAAGCTGAATGAGCGAGGCTTTGTCGTCCAGGTAGGGCTTCTCAAGCAGATGTCTGGGCAGAGGAAACGTATCGGCCGTTCCGAAGAGGATGTCCGCCTCGACGAACGGCCGGACCCATGTCACCCGAACGGTTCTCGGGTCCACGGCCTCCACCGTATCGACAGACCGGTAGGCGAGATAGAAGAAGTTGGGCAGGTCGCGGTCCTGGCCGACCTGGGCGGTAAAGACCAGGTCGTGGGCGGTGAGCGGCGTCCCGTCGTGCCAGCGCGCGCCCTCCCTGATCTTCCACGTGGTCTGCATGCGACCGTCCGGTGCCACGGTCCACAGCCCGTTCTCCAGGCTCGGCGCGGCTTCCGCCATGACCGGGCGGACGACGCCCTGGTTGTCGATCTGTGTGAGGCCGGCGTTGACCGTCTCCTCCAGCTCGGCCTGGCCCGGGATGGATCCGCCGCCGGCGGACGTGACCTTGACAGCGACCGTGGGCGGGTCGCCCATCAGGGCAGCGACGATGCGCTTTGGGGCAACCGTTGCCGCCGGCCCGGAGCGATCGGCGTCGCGCGCCGCCGGTGGGGCCGCGCACGCGGCGACCAACAGTGCCAGCCCGGAGAGGAGCAGGCCAGTGGATGTTGGGGTCACGGTCACCCCCACCCCAACCCTCCCCCGTCGAGGGGGAGGGGGAGAACTGGCTCCCTCCTCCCTTGCGCGGGGAGGGGGAGAACTCGTTCCCTCCCCCCTTGCGGGGGAGGGTTAGGGAGGGGGGTAACGCCCAAGCTCATGCGAACCGACTCCTACCTCAGCTCCCACAGGTGCACGTTCCAGGCCGTGACACGCTGCGTCGGCAGCACGCCGGTTATCCCGCGCACCTCTTTCTTGGTCGTTGAGACGTCCGAGCTGTAGCTGAGGGGCAGGAAGAGCATCTGGTCGAGGACGATCTTTACCAGATCCGCCGCGATCTGGTCGCGTTCCGAGGTGTTGATGGTGCTGAACAGGCGGGTGTAGAGCTGATCGAAAGCGGGGTTGGTGTAGCCGCCGATATTGGCACCACGCCAGCGCGTGGCCTCGGACCTGATCTCGCTGGTGATGTAGCCCTGGAAAGACCGGTAACTCAAGTCCGAGCTGGTCAGGTTCAGGCCCTGCAGCCTACCGCGGACCTGGTCCTTGTCCATGGTGCCCGTGATGATGACGTTGCTGGGGTCCAGACCGGCGGTCTTCCACTGGCTCTCGATGGCCAGCATCTCCTGCACGTTGGAGTTGATGTCGCCCGTTGCCGACAGCTCGATGGCAAACGGCTGGCCGCTCTGCGTCCGGTAGGTGCCGTCGGCGCCTCGCACCAGCCCCGTCTCCGCCAGGAGCCGGTGCGCCAGGGCCGCGTCGTAGCCGAGTGTCGGCAAGCCCCGCTGCTGCGCGAGGCGATAGGCGGGATCCTGTCGTGGGAGCGCGATGTTGTCCACGGACGAGAGCCCGTTCTGGATGGTGTCGACGATGCTCTGGCGGTCGATCAGGTGGGCCAGGGCCTGGCGGACCCGCACGTCCTGCGCCCACGGCGCCGTGGTGTCGCGCCACTGCCAGTCGCCGTGGCGCAGCTTGTTGTTGCTCAGGAGGACGCTGCCGGCGCCTGTAGCCTCCCACTGCGTCTTGAGGACGTGGGCCTCCTCTTCCTTGAGTGAGCCGACGGGCACCACATCCACATCCCCAGCCATGATGGCAACGAGGAGCGCCCTCGTGTCGCCGAGGTAGCGTATGCTGACGCGGTCGATCTTCGGCCGGCCCAGGAAGTAGCCGTCATAGGCTTCTGCTTCGATGTAGCTGCCGCGCAGCCAATCGCGCATTTTGTACGGACCGAGGCCGATCCACTCCTCGGCCCAGTAGGAGCTGTTAGCGAAGGCTTGCTTGTCGCCCGCCTCGTAGAGCGGAGCGAAGCGGTGCCGCGGGATGGGGACGAGGGTCTCCAGCCCCATGGCGTTGGCGTAGATATAGGTGTTCCGCCAGCGCACCACCAGGGTGTTCGCATCGGGCGCGGTCACGTCGGCGATCTGCCTGAGGACCCCGGTGCCGAGTGCAAGCTCCGGGTCGATGGCAACCCTGTAGCCCAGCACGACGTCGTCGGCTGAGAGCGGCATGCCGTCGTGCCAGCGCACGTCGGAGCGGAGCTTCCAGGTCACTTCCATGCGGCCGTCGGGCAGCACCTGCCAATCGCCGTTCTCGATGGTGGGAACGCGCTCCGCGATGCGGGGCTGAAGCGTAGCGTTGTCGTCGTAGTAGGTCAGGGGCGCGTGGAGCATGAACCTGGGCTCGGACGCGCCGGCGCTCAGGCTGCCGAAAGCCAGGCCGAACTCCTTCGGCTCGGCGTCGGAGGCGATCCCGATCTTGAGGACCTTGGGAGCGGACGAGGCGGCCGACGCCTCCTCCCGCCGTGTGGCTCCCGGCGCGGCCGGCGCGCAGGAGGCCAGCAGTATCGCCAGGCTGGCAAACATCGTTAGTGCAAACGCTGGATACACAGGCTTAATCATCGATCTCCTCCGTCCACATCCTACCCCGGCATGATCGGGCGCTATCGCTGGCGAAGGTCAGTTCCGCTTGCGCCAGAGCCGCGGCCTGCCCCGGGTCCGCGACTTACGGCCGCATTGTACCGCGCGTGGGCGAGGTGGCGGGCGAACTCTCAGACTTCACCGTGAGGCGCCGATGGAGGACGCCTCCGGCTCCGAAGGCGGAGAGGTGCGGACCGCTTGCTTGATCAAGCCTCCAAGGGATATCCTTTCTCGATATCTTGACAGGATATTCGATGAGGATCGCGATGGGAGCCATCTCGCTGAACCTACCGGAAGTCCTCTTGAAAGCCAGCGGCGAGTATGCCCGGGTGCTGCGTTTGTCAAGGGCGGAGTACATTCGGCGCGCTATCGAGCAGATGAACCGGGAGACACGAGCCCAGTTGCGGGCCAGGCGCCTGGCAGAGGTCTCCAGCCGCGTTCGCGACGAGAGCATGCGGGTGAACGCAGAGTTCGCGGTGATCGAGGGTGAGCCCGACGCCCGATAGGGGCGAGATCTGGCTGGCGAACCTAGACCCGCAGCAGGGCACCGAGCCTGGCAAGACCCGGCCTGTGCTCATCGTGCAGGCGCAGCCACTGCTGGATGCCGCCCATCCATCCACCCTCATCATTCCCCTGACCACCAACCTCGTGGACGATGCCGAGCCCTTGCGCGTCCGCGTCCCGGTATCGGGCCGCCTTCGGCACGCGTCGGACCTCCTCATCGACCAGCTGCGCGCCATCGAAAACCGCCGCCTCGTCGCGCCGCTCGCTCGGCTCCCCGCCGATCTTCTGGCTCGGGTTGGCCAGGCAATGCGCGAGGTGCTGGAGATCGAGGAGTGAAAGGCGCTGCACTGGATCCGACCGTGACCATAGGCAAGGCAGGCGTCCGCCATCTCGTTACGGATCTGGTCATCGCGATGTCGTAAGATGACGAGGCTTATGTTTGACAGAACTACGTCCCACTCCCGATAATCTCCTCAACTTCATATCGAAAGACTGCGAAGAGAGCGAGTACGCGGCGCGCGCCGCGCAGCGAGTCGGGTACGGTGCGAGCCGACCGAAGCGGCGCCGCGGAATGGGTCTCGGAGTCGCAGCCCGAACAATCCAAACGGATTCAGTAGGCGCTGCCGGAGTCGCAACCGTTATCTGTGCGGGCCGACGCCCTCACCCTAACCCTCTCCCAGGGGGAGAGGGGACTGGTCTGAGGGCGGCGGATTGAGGGCCCTGACGAGTCGGGGCCGAATTAGGGTGGTACCACGAGTTGAACCCTCGTCCCTTCACGGGCGAGGGTTTTTTGTTGGGATAGGCCCCCTCCCCAAACCCATCCCCCAATGCTGGGGGATGGGCAAACGGGGCCCGGAGGACGCAGCGCAATGGCGAAGGGAAGATTGCTGACGGGCGACCGCCCCACAGGGCCGCTCCACCTCGGCCATTACGTGGGCTCGCTCGAGAACCGCCTGCGCCTCCAGGATGAGTACGAGTGTTTTTTTATCATCGCCGACTTCCACGTCCTCACCACCGCCTACGAGGACCCCTCGCCCGTCCGCGCCAACGTGCGCGAGCTGGTGCTCGACTATCTCAGCGTGGGCATCGATCCTGAGCGGTGCACCATCTACCTCCAATCCCTGGTCCCCGAGGTGGCGGAGATCGCCCTGCTCTTCGGCATGCTGGTGTCGGTGCCTCGCCTGCAGCGGATCCCCACGCTGAAAGAGGTCATGCGCGACCTCAAGCTGGAGACCGCGTCGCTGGGGCTTCTCTCCTACCCGGTGCTTCAATCCGCCGACATCCTCATGGTCAGGGGCGAGGTCGTGCCGGTCGGCAAGGACCAGGTCTCCCACGTCGAGCTGACGCGGGAGATCGCTCGTCGCTTCAATAGCCTGTATGGGAGCGTCTTCCCCGAGCCACAGGCCCTCGTCGGGCGCGTGCCAACCCTTCCCGGCATCGATGGCAAGGCGAAGATGAGCAAGTCGGTGGGCAACGCCATCGCTCTCTCCGATGACGAGCGCACGGTGGAGCGGCGCGTCATGAGCATGTACACCGATCCGACCCGGATCCACGCCACGGACCCGGGACACCTCCGCGGCAACCCCGTATTCGCCTACCACGACGCCTTCAATCCGGACGCGGCCGAGGTCGCCAGCCTGAAGCGGCGCTATCGAGCCGGGCGTGTGGGCGACGTGGAGGTGAAACGGAAGCTGGCGCACGCCCTCAACGAGTTCCTGGCCCCCATTCGCACGCGGCGTCACGAGTACGCCGCCGACCCGACGCTGGTGGACAGGATCATCATCGAGGGAAGCGAGCAGGCTCGCGCCGAGGCTGCGGATACGCTCAGCGCCATGCGCCGGGCGATGCGTCTGGACTACTACATTGATCCCCTCCCCCCACCGAACCCCCCATCCCAACCTTCCCCCGCAAGGGGGGAAGGAGTGGCTCCCACAGCGGGGGAAGGAGTGGCTCCCACAGCGGGGGAAGGAGCGGCGCCTTCAAGGGGGGAGGGAGTGGATACCCAACCTTCGCCGGTAACGGGGCAGGGTGCCGGAGCTCGACCCCCGTCACGGAGGCCCATGTGACCCCTGGCCCTCAGCCCCTGACCCCCGCCCCCCGGCCCCTGGCCCCCGACCCCCGACCCCCCCAGCGGGGCGTGTATTCACCTTCGCTGGCGGATGCCCTGGCGCAGCGCCAGGTGGGGCGGCTCCTGCCCGTGTACAGGGAATGCCTAGCCGACACCGAGACCCCCGTATCGGCCTACGTCAAGCTCCGCAAAGCGGGTCCAAGCTTCCTGCTCGAAAGCGTGGAGGGTGGCGAGCGCCAGGGCCGGTACTCCATCGTCGCCACGGGCGCGACCGAGACATTGCGCTTCGTTGGGGACACTGCCGAGCATCGATCGGGCGACGAGACCCGGCAGCTTTCCTGCACGGATCCCCTCGATCTCATCGACCGCTTGATGCGCGAGCGGGTCGCGGTGCGAATCGACGGGCTGCCTCGCTTTCACGGCGGGGCCATCGGCTTCCTGGGCTACGACGTTATCCGCAGCTACGAAGGCGTTGGTCCGAAGCTGTCGGAGCCGTACGACCTGCCGCTGGGCCATTTCGCCTTCTGCGATACCCTGGTCGTCTTCGACCACGTCAAGCACACCATAAAGGTCGTAGCTCACGCCCGCCTCGGGGGCGACGTGGAAGCGGAGTATCGCGCGGCGACTGCCCGCATCGACGAGGTGGTCGATCGGCTACGGGGCGCACAGCACCTCGCCGTCGCCGACTCGATGGTGGCCGACGTGCCGCCGTCGCCGACCGGCGCGCCGCTCCCGGCCAGCAATATGACGAAGGAGCACTACGAGGCCATGGTGCGCGCGGCCAAGGAGTACATCCTCGCCGGCGACATCTTCCAGGTTGTCCTATCGCAGCGCTTCTCGCTTCCCACCCGCGCCTCGGCGCTCGCTATCTACCGCGCGCTGCGCCTGGTCAATCCGTCGCCCTACATGTACCTGCTGGACTTCGGCGACTACCAGCTGGTTGGCTCCTCGCCCGAGCTGCTCGTCCTCGTCGACGACGGTCTGGTCTCCTACCACCCCATCGCCGGATCGCGGCCCCGCGGCGCCACGCCCGACGAGGACGCGCGCCTGGAGCGCGAGCTGTTGGCCAGCGACAAGGAGCGGGCGGAGCACGTCATGCTGGTGGACCTGGGGCGGAACGACGTCGGCCGCGTCTGTGTGCCCGGGACCGTGCGCGTCGATGACCTTATGTCAATCTAACGCTACTCCCATGTAATGCACATCGTGTCCAACGTGACGGGTAGGCTGCGGGCAGACGTGCGCCCGATCGACGCGCTGCGGTCGTGCTTCCCGGCGGGCACCGTGTCCGGCGCGCCCAAGATTCGCGCCATGCAGATCATTTCCGAGCTCGAGCCCGACGGGCGCGGCGCCTACGCGGGCGCCATCGGCTATTTTGGCTACAACGGCAACCTGGAGACGGCCATCACCATCCGGACCGCCGTCGTGAAGGACGGTGTGGCCCACGTCCAGGCCGGTGGAGGCATCGTCGCCGACTCCGACCCGTCCGCCGAGTGGCAGGAGTCCGTATCCAAGGCCCAGGCTTTGATCAGTAGCGTCCGGCTCGCCGACGAGTTGGCCGAGCGCACCCGGGAGCTGGCGAGGTCGGCTCCATGATCTTCCTGGTCGACAATTACGATTCATTCACCTTCAATCTCTTCCAGCACCTGAGCGAGCTGGGGGCCGAGGTGCTGGTGCGCCGCAACGACCGCTTCACCCTGGACGAGGTTGAGGCTCTGGCGCCAGAGGCTATCGTCATCTCGCCCGGCCCGGGGCGACCCTCGGAGGCGGGATTGACACCACGGTTGATCGAGAGGTTCGCCGGGCGCTTCCCTATCCTTGGCGTATGCCTGGGGCACCAGGCCATCGGCGAGGTGTTCGGTGGACGCATCGTCCGCGCTCCGAGCATCTTTCACGGGAAGGTGTCCGCCATCGAGCACGACGGCCGAACCGTTTTCGCTGGCCTGCCGAACCCGCTGGTAGCGACCCGCTACCACTCGCTGGTGGTCGCCCCCGACTCGGTGCCGAGCTGCCTCGAGGTGAGTGCGAGGACGGCCGACGACGTCATCATGGGGCTGAGACACCGCGAGCTGCCGGTGGAAGGCGTGCAGTTCCACCCCGAATCGGCGCTGACGCCGGACGGGAAGCAGCTCCTCGCCAATTTCCTGGCAGCAGTCAGAGGACAGGGGACAGGGGACAGGGGACAGGGAACAGGGGAAAGCGAGAGGGGGACAGTCGACCCGTCGCCCCTGGCCGGCGGCTCCCGACCCCTGGCAGCGGAGCTGCCGGCCTCTGGCCCCCGACCCCTGGCCCCCGACCCCACCGGAGGTGCACATGGGCATTCGTGAGGCTCTGGCCAAAGTCGTCGAGCGCGCGGACCTCAGTGAGGAGGAGGCGGCCGCGGCCATGCAGGACATCGTCTCGGGCACGGCGACCCCGGCTCAGATCGGGGCATTCGCGGTGGCTCTGCGCATGAAGGGGGAGACAGCCGACGAGATGGCCGGCCTCGCTCGCGTCATGCGGGATGCGGCGCTCCCCGTCGATACGAGCGGCCCCGTGCTGGACACCGCCGGCACGGGCGGAGACTCCGCCGGCACGTTCAACATCTCGACGACGGCGGCCATCGTCGCTGCCGCTGCCGGCGCCCAGGTCGCCAAGCACCACAACCGAGCCATCAGCAGCCGGTGCGGGAGCGCCGACCTGCTGGAGGCCCTCGGCGTTGTGTGCGACCTTCCCCCCGCCGCGGCCGCCCAGTGCATCCGGGAGACGGGCATCGGGTTCCTATTTGGGCCCGGCTACCATCCGGCCCTGGCCAATGCAGCCGGCCCGCGACGCGAGATCGCGGTGCGAACCGTGTTCAACGTGCTCGGGCCATTGACCAATCCCGCCCGCGCCCAGCATCAGCTGCTCGGTGTGCCGGTCGCAGCGCTCGCCCCCAAGATGGCCGAGGCGCTGCGCCGCCTCGGGACGGTGCACTCGCTGGTGGTCACCGGGCACGATGGTCTCGATGAGGTCACGCTGACCGGGCCGACGGCGGTCCAGGAAGTTGCGGGAGGCGAGATACGGAGCTGGTCGATCGACCCGGAGGCGTACGGCTACAAGCTCGTCCCGGCGGGGGCGCTGGCGGGAGGCGACGCCGAGCACAACGCGGGCATCACGCGCCGCGTGCTCGGCGGCGAGCCCGGCCCCTATCGCGACGTGGTGGAGCTCAACGCAGCGGCGGCGCTCCTCGCCGCCGACCGCGTGACCTCTCTCCAAGCAGGCGCCGACCTGGCTCGCCGCGTGATCGACGACGGCTCTGCCAGGCGAAAACTGGAGCAAGTCATCCAGGTGTCCAGGAGACTACAGGACTCTGCCCATGACATTTCTTGAAGAGATCCGCGCGCAGAAGGAGCGGGAGTTGGCCGCGCGCGAATCGGCGCACCCATTGAGCCAGCTCATCGCGGCGTGTGGCCAGGCGCCACCCGTCCGTCGGCTCTCGGCTGCGCTGCGAGCCACACCCCCGCGGCAGCCGGAGCCGGGAACCGGTGGCCCCGGCGTGCACGCTAAAGAAAGCGGCGCGCGATCGACCTGGGACCTGGGGCCTGGGACTTTGGACTCGCACGACGTGCGCCTGATCGCGGAGGTAAAACGGCGCTCGCCCGCCAGGGGCGCGCTGCGAGCCGATGCTGATGCCGCCGCGCTCGCGGCGACGTACGTCGCCGCGGGGGCCGCGGCGGTCTCTGTGCTCACCGACGAGAAGTTCTTCGCCGGCGCCGACGCCGACCTGGCCGCGACGCGCGCGCGCGTCGCGGCTCCACTGCTCCGTAAGGACTTCACGATCAGCAGCTACCAGATCTACGAGGCACGCGCCCTGGGGGCCGACGCCGTGCTCCTCATCGCTGCTCTGCTCTCCGACGACCTGATCAATGTGTTCCTCGACACGGCCGATTGCCTCGGCATGGACACCATCGTCGAGGCGCACACAGAGGAGGAGGTTCGCCGGGCCGTCGCCATCCGTGCTCCCATCATCGGGATCAACAATCGCGACCTCTCCACTTTCCGGGTCGACCTGGGGACCACCGAGCGCCTCAGGACGCTCATCCCCAAGCACACGATCGTGGTCAGCGAGAGCGGCATCACGACGCGGAGCGACGTGAAGCGGATGGCGGCAGCCGGTGCGCAGGCGGTCTTAGTGGGCGAGGCGCTGGTGACGGCGAAGGACCCCGCGGCGAAGGTTCGCGAGCTCCTGGGCCTCGCGCAGAGGACAGGGGACAGGCGACAGGCGACAGGAGTACGGGGCCAGGCCTCGCACGCCCGGGCTCTGGCTTTGGCCCCCCGTCACCCAACCCCCGACCCCCGACCCCCGACCCCTGACCCCTCGGGCGCCCCATGACCGCCATCAAGATCTGCGGCATCGCTGACGTGGCCAGCGGGCTCGTGGCCCTCGATGCCGGCGCCCAGTACCTGGGCTTCGTTTTTTATCCGCCCAGCTCGCGGGCGCTCGACGTTGCCTCGGCTGCCCGTCTCATCGCAGAGCTGCGCGACGCCCGCTCGACGGACTGGAAAGCTGTCGGCGTCTTCGTGAATGAGCCGATAGCCATGGTCGACGCCACGCGGCGCGCTTGCCTGCTGGACATCGTGCAGCTCAACGGAGAGGAAACCCCGGACTACATCCGCGCGGTCGGTGTCCCCGTGTTCAAGGCGCTCCGCTATCGCGGGATGGCAGAGCCGCTGCCGACGGCTGCCTCGCTCGGCGCCGAGCGAGTGCTTGTGGACGCCAACGTCCCCGGGCGCTACGGCGGCACCGGAGTCGCCTACGACTGGTCGCAGGTCCGAGCGGCCGTGGCTGAAGGGTTTCTCGCGGGTGGGCTCACCCCAGACAACGTGGCCAAAGCGCTCGAGCAGGCGCACCCGTGGGGAGTGGACGTCAGCTCAGGCGTCGAGCGCAAGGGCGCCAAGAGCCCGGAGCTGATCCAGCGCTTCGTCACCGCCGTGCGGCAGTTCGGACTTCTGAGTTCTGAGTTTCGCGGTGCGAGCTCCGCATCGGATGCCCCGCTCCCAAATTCTGGGCTGGGTGAGAGGCCCGGGGACCTACGCCGGAAGGGGGCCGCGACCGATGGCTGAGCGATCCGGTGCAAGTGCGAGACCCGAAGAATCACTCAGAACTCAGAACTCAGAACTCGGAACTCGTTTCTGGCACCCGGGGCTCGTCGAGTCTATCCACGACCTCGGGCGCGATGGGCATTTCGGCGAGTTCGGCGGCGCCTATGTGCCCGAGGTGCTCGTGCCCGCGGTCTCGGCCCTCACCAGCGCATATCTGCAGGCGCGCGACGACCTCGACTTCTGGCGAGAGCTGGATGAGCTAGGGCGCACGTACGGCGGGCGGCCCACCCCACTCTATCGGGCTGCGCGACTCAGTGAGCGCCTCGGCGGGCCGGATCTCCTGCTCAAGCGCGAGGACCTGGCGCACACGGGCGCCCACAAGATCAACAATGCGCTCGGCCAGGGCCTCCTTGCGCAACGCATGGGCCTCCGCCGGATCATCGCTGAGACCGGAGCTGGCCAACACGGGGTCGCGGCTGCGACCGTGTGCGCCAAACTCGGCCTCGAGTGCATTGTCTATATGGGCTCGGAGGACATCGAGCGCCAGGCCCTCAACGTGTACCGCATGCGCCTGCTTGGGGCGGAGGTGCGCCCCGTGGAAAGCGGGACCCGGACTCTGAAGGATGCCATAAACGAGGCCATCCGCGACTGGGTGACCAACGTGGAGACGACGCACTACATGTTGGGCTCAGCTGTGGGCCCCCATCCCTATCCGCTGATGGTGCGGGACTTCCAGTCGGTCATCGGGTGGGAGGCCCGCGCCCAGTGCATGGCCCAGCTCGGCCGACTGCCTGACGTCGTCGTGGCCTGCGTGGGCGGCGGCAGCAACGCCATCGGTGGCTTCATGCCCTTCGTCGACGACCCCGGGGTCGCTCTCGTCGGCGTCGAGGCGGGCGGGCGCGGGCTCAGCTCAGGGGCGCACGCCGCGTCCTTGAGCGCCGGAGCTCCCGGGATTCTGCACGGCAGTCGCTCATTCGTGCTGCAGGACCAGGATGGGCAGATCATCGGAACGCATAGCATCTCGGCTGGGCTCGATTACCCGGGCGTCGGGCCCGAGCACGCCGACCTGCGCGCTCGCGGCCGTGCCAGGTACGTCGCCGCCAACGACGACGACGCCGTGCGAGCGTTCAAGCTGCTATGCGAGACGGAGGGCATCATCCCTGCGCTGGAGCCGGCCCACGCGCTCGCCCACCTAGCGGACCACGCGGCGGACTTCGATGGGGCGCTCGTCCTCGTGATTCTCTCGGGCCGCGGCGACAAGGACATCCACTCTTACGCGAAGGCCACGGGCACCGTGCTGGAAGTGGTCGGGTGAAACTGTGGTGAACCGCATAGACACGGCGTTCGCCGCGCTGAGGGCCGCGGGTCGCGTCGGGCTCTTTCCATACCTCACCGCCGGCTACCCCACGCTGGCCGCCACGGAAGAGCTCGCGATGACGGCGGTCGAAGCCGGCGCCGATGGCCTGGAGCTGGGGGTGCCGTTCTCCGATCCGCTGGCCGACGGCACCACGTTGCAGCGTGCCAGCGAGGTCGCCCTCCGCGGCGGCGCTTCCCTCACCTGGGCGCTCGGATTAGCGGCGCGCCTGCGTCGGCGCACCCCTGCGCCACTCATCGGCATGACCTATTACAACCCGGTCCATCGCTACGGCATCGACCGCTTCGTGGTGGATGCCGTGGCTGCCGGCCTTGACGGCGTGATCGTGGCGGACCTCCCATCCGCCGAGGCGGCGCCGCTTACGGATGCCGCTTCCCGGCGTGGCTTCTACGTCATCCAGATGGTGGCCCCGACTACGACGGATGAGCGTCTGGCGGAGGTGGGGAGTACCGCGCAGGGCTTCGTCTATTGCGTCTCCCTGCTGGGCACGACCGGCGCGCGTCACGAGGTGTCCGAGCGCTTGCCCGAGTTCATGGCGCGCGTGCGGGCGCACGTGAAGCTGCCTTTGCTGGTTGGATTCGGCATCGCCCGTCCCGAACACGTCGGGGCGGTTCGCGCGTACGCTGACGCCGTTATCGTCGCCAGCGCCCTGGCCGATCTCCTGGCCGCGACCAACCCTGAGCAGTGGCGCGCCGCGGTTCACTCGTACGTGGCTTCCCTCCGCGGGGCTTGCGAGCCCGTTACCGCCGACCAGGCTGCGACCGATGCGTGATGACCTTGTGACGCGAATCCCCTGCTCACACCAGGTGGGATGTGGCACTCTTGCCGGGTAATGCTGGCAAGTCTCGGGAACGCGCTCGGCCGGACCTACGTGCCGGGCTTCGAAGGGTTCCTCCGGCGCGTCCGTGACGTGGTCGAGCGGGGGCGCTTCGACATCGGGCAGCTGCGCCTCGCCGATCTCATCCGCTGGCTGCTTCGGCGCCTGGGCGGAGACGGCGCGTCGCTCGGGGAGCTGTGTGGCGCGCTGGAGGGCGCTGCCCGCCTCGCCCTGCTGAAGGCGCGCCGCCTGACCGGCTTGTGGGAGCCCGACCGAGGAGAGGACGTCGCGCCCTGGTTGGGCCCGCCCCCGGAGCTGCCCCTGCGGAGGAGCTGGCTCGGCGAGCGCATCGCCAGCGGGCAGCTCGCGTTCGCCGCGCCGTCACGCAGCTTCGAGGGCGTGGCGGCGCCGCTGGCGGCCATCGCCCCTGACGAGCTGCGCAGGGCCATGCTGGCCATGCTTGCCCGCGAGCGTCGACCCACACCCATTGCGCTTGCTCGGCCGACGCGCCTCTCCGTCGATGCGTGCTCCGGTGCCATCCTGACGCAGCTCGCCCTCCAGGGCGAGCTGCGTCTGTCCCAGGTTGGCAGCAAAAGCCGCGACGCCCGCATCGCGGCCTTCCTCGCGTGCCTTAGCCTCGCCCGCCAGGGCCGCGTGGCGCTCGCGCAGGGCGCTCTGTTTGGAGAGATCGTCGTGCGCTCGCCCGTCGCCAGCCTCGAGCTGCCCGCCTGATCCATCACTGTGAGTTGGCTATACTGGCTCTAGTTGCTGAATCTGGCGTCGGAGGGCGAGCCGTGATCAAGACCCAGGGCCTCACCCACATTCACCTCCTCGTCAAGGACCTCGATGACTCAGTGCGCTTCTACAGGGACGTGTTTGGGATGGAGGAGTTGTTCCACCAAGGCCCACACATGGTGTTCCTGCAAACTCCGGGTCGGAACGACATGATTACGCTCCACAAGGCGACGCATGACGGTGCAACGGGGCAGATGGGCAGCATCGAGCACTTCGGATTCATGCTCAGCGACGGAGCCGATTACGACGCGGCTATCGCCGAGATCGAGCGAGCCGGGGGCCGCCTGATCAAGCGCGGAGAGCACGGGCCGGGGGCGCCGTACGCTTACGTGGCCGATCCCGATGGCTACGTCATCGAGGTGTAGCACGGTGCAATTCGGCTACTTCACGCTCACCGACAACCCGCCCACGTATGGCGCCCGACGCCGCGACGCCAATCAGTTGCTGCGCGACACCCTGGACGAAGCGCTCGCCGCCGAGCGGCTCGGCTTCAACTCGGTATGGCTGCCCGAGCACCACTTTGGCGGGTTCGGGGTCCTGCCGACGCCGGCTACGTTTCTCGCCTATGTTGCTGCGAAGACCGAGCGGGTGAAGCTCTCCGCCGCGACGGTGCTCCTCCCGTGCAACCAGCCGTTGCGGGCTGCTGAAGAGTTCGCCATGCTCGATCTGCTCAGCAATGGGCGGGCCATCTTCTCGGCGGGTCGGGGCTACGATGAGCGTGAGTACAAGGCGTTCGAGATTCCCTTCGCCGAGAGCCGCACGCGTTTCGATGAGGAGCTGGAGATCGTCCGCAAGGCCTGGACCGAGGAGAACTGGAGCTTTCATGGGCAGCACCATACGATCCCCGGGCCCATCACCGTCTATCCGCGGCCGGTCCAGAAACCGCACATGCCCGTCTACGTTGCATGTTTCAGCGAGCCCACCATGCGCACGGCGGCCGAGATGGGCTTCAACATCATCTTTGCGCCTTCGCAGCGGCGATGATGTTCGGCAGCCTGGAGCAGGCGGTGGAGAGATTCAGGACGTACGCCAGCGCGGCGGGATACCCGGACGCGAAGGCCATGTGCTCCTACTTCGTCTGCCTCGCCGACACGCCCGAAGAGGAGCGGCGAGCCCGGGAGCGCCTGCTGCTCTATCTTCAGGCCATCTCCCCCGCTTTCCCCAGCGACCGCTCGAAGGCCCCGCCGCACATCGCCTACTTCGCTGACATCGTGGAGCGCATCCACGCCATGAAGCCCGACGACCTCGGGGAGCGCAGCATCGTCACCGGAACGCGGGAGCATGTGATCGACCACCTGCGCCGAGTGGAGGCCGCGGGGATCGAGGAGGTGATCTGCTACTTCAGCTACGGCGCGCTTCCCCACGCCGACGTGCTGCACCAGATGGAGCGCTTCTCGGCTGAAGTGCTACCCGCCTTCGCGGACGAGCGCGTCGCGGCCGCGCCAGCGGCCGGGGCCGCTTCTCGGTAGAGGTGGATTCAGGCCTTCAGCCTGCAGTAGCCGGCTTCGAGCGTAACGCAGCGAGGGGCGGTTGGCTCAAGCCAAGGCGAAGACGGAGCACCAGGAGCGCTGCCTCCACGGCGATGCGCCACGACATTTTGGAGGCGCCACGGGTCCGGTCGGGAAACACGATGGGCACTTCTGCGAAGACGAGGCCGGCTCGAGCGCACGCATAGTTCACCTCGACCTGAAACGCGTAGCCGTTGGACTCGAGCGCGGCGAGGTCCAGCATCTCGAGGGCGCCGCGGCGAAAGCACTTGAAGCCGCTCGTGCAGTCGCGCACTGGCAGACCCAGCAGCAGGCGCGAGAACAGGCTCCCCCCCTTGCTTACCAGGTGCCGCAGCGGCGACCAGCCCTCTGCCCTGCCTCCGGGCACACTGCGCGACCCGATGACTACGTCCGCCGAGTCTGCGGCGCGCAGGAGACGAGGAAGGTCTTCAGGTCGGTGCGAGTAGTCGGCATCCATTTCGAGGATGCGCTCGTATTCGTGCTCTAGCGCGTACTGGAAGCCGGCCACGTAGGCTCGGCCCAGCCCCTGCTTGCCGTCCCGATGCAACGCGTGCACGCGGCTCGATTGTCGGCACAACGCCTCGGCGACGTCGCCGGTTCCATCCGGGGATTTGTCGTCCACAACGAGGACGTCGACGGAAGCGTCGGCCGCCAGGACATCCCTGACGAGCGGCTCCAGATTCTCAGCTTCGTTGTACGTGGGAATTATGACGAGTGCGCGCATCCCGGCGATTGTATCGCACAGGGACTGGAACGAAGGGGCACGCCCGCAACATGACCACCTATTCTCAAGGCAAGAGGGCGGGGTAGTTTCCTGGGCGGGTCGTCCGGCCTCATCAGACTAGCTCGGGCGGTGCCATCGTGCGGCCGCAGCGTTCATTCGCCCAACGCCTTCAGAAGCGCCTCTCGTGGGTCGGCGTAGTAGAGCACGCTGAGCTTCATCGCCATCTCGTCCGATAGCTCGTTCAGCTGCTTGCGAGCGGAGATGGGGATGAGAAGCGTGGACGCGCCCTTTTCGACCGCCAGCTCAGCGACGGCGACGGCGTTGTGGACGGGATCGATGGTCCCTCCGAGATTGAGGGCGCCGACAGCGGCGAGCCCCCCTTTCAGGCTCTTCCCGAGAAGAGCGCTGCAAAGCGCGAGCAGTGCCGGGAGACCCAGAAAGGACCCGCTACGTGCCATGTCGAACGCGCGGAGCTGAACGGTAAATTCGTGCTGGCGCGGGTCGCGGTCGCCGACCAGTTCCTTTGTTCGTGCCAGAAGATTGCCCTCAGCATAGCGAACGCTTTCACGGAACGGCCCCGGCGGCGGGACGTTGATGATCTTCACCCCCGACCCTGAGCCGATGTTGACGTCAATGCGGTAGAGACCAGCGTTCTCGTCCGCACCGCCCGGGCCGATCGCCCAACCCTGTCCAGGTGGCAGGGGATCTGCACCGATGGCGTCCTCGCTGTGGAGCTCGGGCGTCGCTACGAATCGCTCGACCCCGTCCTCTCCTAGCGTGTAGCTGAAATGGGTGTTACGGAACTCAGCGCTTCCGATCCGCTTCTGCTGCTCCTTGACCCGCCGCCTACATTCAAGGGCGAGACGGACGGCCCACTCAATATCCTCGTCGGCAACAGACGCACCACGGTCCGGGTACAAGAGTTTGAGCAGCCCGTCGATCGTTCGGTGAACCGCCGCTGTGTCGCGGCCACTTAGCGCCCCACCGAACTGGACCCGCCCCTGGAGCGCGGTCAATCGGTTCTCAGCCCGGAGCTGCGACCAGCACTCTGAGAGGAAGTCGTTCACCAGGCCAAAGTGGTCCGTAAAGAACGAACGGTCCAGCTTTGGAACGTCCCAGCCCGGAACGTAGGCGTGTATGCGATCCATAAAGGCCGTGTCATGGCGCATCTCGGGCGGGAGTGGGCCGAGCAGATGCCCGATACGCTGCTGATGCTCCACATCGACCTCGAAGTTCCCTACGAACACGAGGCTCCCCGTGGCCCGGATGCTCTCGTGGCCGCGGCTGAACTCACCGGACTCCATATAGCCTTTCATGATGTTGACGCCATCCTTTTGATCGAAGGAGACACCGGGAATCTCGTCGAAGCACACGACGTCGTACTGGGCGACGAGGCCCCGCTGGCCCGTACTGTTGTTGACGAACATGCGCGCCACGGTCGCCTTCCCACCCGAAATCAAATGCGAATAGGGCGAGATTTGCTGGAAGAGATGCGACTTCCCTGTCCCTCGGGGCCCGAGCTCCACAACGTTGTAGTTGCGCTCGACAAAGGGAACCATTCGCAGAAGCAGAACCTCCTGAGCGCGTGGGGATAGCGAAGCCGGTTCGAAGCCGACGCTCCGGAGCAGCAGGTGCTTCCATTGGTCCGTTGATAAAGCCGAGCGCCCCTTGGCGAAGTCATCGGGAACGCCTCGTTTGGACAACTGGATCGGACGTAGCGAAACCACGCCGAACGGTCTCCCACCCTTCTCCTGGGCAACGGTCGCGTCATATGCGAGCTGGACTTCGCCGTAAAAGCCGCCGGTGAGCATCCGCTCGTGGTCCGAGACCAGCTCGGGCGAGATCCGAGCGTCGTTCAACCTGAGGGTCGGGAGCGTCACCAGGTACGAGTCGGATTGTGCGTCGAGTGGAGCCGTGATCAAGTCGATCAGCTTGACGGTCCCACGTTCGCGCGCCCGCGACTTGAATAGCTCCTCTTCGCCGGGGCGGACGGTCCGCTCGCGCATCTGAAGCTCGACAATCCCGAGTCCCTCGGAGATTTCGGCTTCATCCGTGCTTGCACAGTAGCGACCGAGGAGGAACTCGGCGACGTACTCCGGTACGGGATAGCGCCCTTTGAAGCGGCGGGCCAGATCCTTGCGGACCACATACCCCTCGAACACGCGCGCGGCGAGTTGATCGAGTGCATCGAGCTCCATGACTGCCGTTGGTTACCCCCAGGCCGAGCTTGCTACCTACTTACCACATGGCAAGCTGAGTGGCAAGATTAGGTGGCATGTTGATTCAGCTGATCGCGGCCCCATCTCCCTCCGGGGAGACGCGGTAGCGCGCGCCCGGTGAACGAGCGCTCGTCGTCGTGAGCTGGACGCGACCCTCTTCGCGCAGCGCGCGAAGCCAGCGGAGGGTTATCGTGCGACCCACCCCCATGGCGTCGGCGATCTCGTCCCGGGACAGCTCACCATGCCTTCGCAGCAAATCGAGTATCTCCTCGCGCCTGTCGCCGCGTTCCTTCGCGCGCGAAGGTGGAACGGCAATAGTCGCCGGGAGTTGCAATGTCACTTCGAACGCGGCAATCCGGTCTACGAACCGTGGTCTTGGCAATCCCGCTCTCTGCAGAGAAGCGAGGACAGCCCCGATGCCGGATCCGCGGTTCTCGCAGACGAGCCGCCCTTCGTCGGGCGTCGTCGCGTCCTCCAGGAGCTTCATCAGGACCTGGTTACGCGCGGAGGAATTTCCCTCTTCGCCCAGGCGCTCAACCGTCACCGGCCCAAAGAGCCCGCCAGGATTGATTACGGTCAGTCGGTCCGGGAATAGCTGTACCTGCACCGGGGTTCCCCGGGCCGTGCTGCTCAGATCGCGATGCGCCAGCGCATTCACCAGCACCTCTCGGACCGCTGGCTCCGGGTACTCCCACTCGTCTTCACGGAACGCGCCTCGGATCACCGCTCGCCGCGCCATGTGCCGCTCGAGTGCATCCAGTGTCGGGCGCAGAAGCCTCGGGATTGCCCCTTCGAAGCGCCGATTGTCGAGGAACCGTTCGCCCCGCGGACCGGGCTCCCCCAGGATCGGTGTCGGGTACGCGACGAAGGTGACCGCAAGGGCCGGGAAGAACTGCTGTGGGTAGGCGCCCAGGGCGATGAGGCCACCAAGCGACGGCACCCACCGTTCGCCGTCGCGCACCAGGACTTTGAGGACCTGGAGGGCCCGCTCATCCGAGAGATCGCGAAAGTAGCTCCGCTCCGGCTGCCGCAAGCGAGCGAGCAGGCCCTGCACAAGGTCTTGGTCCAGATCGTCCGGGGTTGCTTCAGCTGCCGGCGCCTCATCCTCGCGCGGCTGTCCGCGAGAAGCGAGCATGACCTGCACTTCGTACGACGTGAGCTTGCGGTCGCCGTCCGCGACACGAATGAACGCCCCGTTGGTCAGCCCTGCTCCGCGGTAGTAGCAGGGCTTCTGGCCGAGCTCCGTTTCCGGAATCTCAGCCACGACGACCCGCCTGCCTTCGACTTCGTGGACGTCGATTTCCGCTCGAATCGGTGGCTCTAATTCCCCGCATAGCGTCCCGAGGTCCTGCATTACTTTGCCCGCATCGGCGACGCCGACGACTTCGAAGCCTGAGGCTTGATCGAGGCCAAGGATGAGGACGCCGCCGCCGTGGGTGTTGGCGAAGGCCGACAGTGTTTCCCACAGTCGCTTCGGAAGCGCCTGCTCGGCCCGCTTTGCCTCCACATGCAGCGTTTCCGTCTTCACCCTTCGCATCTCTTCGATCAGGTCCGTCAGCTCCTCCGTCGTCAAAGTTAGCCCCCGACGACCGTGCCAACCTGAGCGCGCACTGTTCCGTCCGGACTCACTATCACGACGGCGGCAGCGTCGCCTTCCCGGTCGTCTTCGACAAGCAACGACACAGTCCGTTCGTCGCTGAGCTCCCTACCGCCTCGAGCGAGCGAAGTACTCAAGTCCCCGGATCTCGTCCGAAGATCGGCCCTGAGTGGCGGCCTTGCACCGGGTGCCGTCACCGTGCAACGAAGCCCGCGCCACGTCACGGATTCGATTGCCAGAAACGTCTCATTGGAAGCCGGCCGGTGAACCGTGAGGATAGGAACCACACACTCCTGCGGACTGATGCCGCCGTGCTCGTACTCGTTGCCAGCTTCATAGCAGTGGATCCCTGGCGCTACTGCGATACGGACAGAGGGGTCCCATCGCCACGGCACGACCTGCTGGTCGGTTTGCGCGCCGTCCTTGAGTCGGGCGCAGCGTCCCTTCCGAACTTCGGTGAGGTGCTCGGGGAGCTCCGCTTTTTGGCAGTCCGCCCGGCAGTAGCAGCCACCCATGGTCAGTCACGACGACGACCGACTTCCAACCATGGTCGAGGAGCTGTGCAATACGACGCTCGATCGCCCGCAGCTCGCCCCCGACATGGTGGGCTACGCGCCAATCGTGCTCGTGGCCGTAGGCGTCTATCGCCCCGAGCTCTGTCCAGGCGTGGCCAGATGGGTCGCCCAGATCGTCGCCTCTGCGCTCTCTTGGTGAAATGTTCAATAGCGGGCAAGCACTCCCGGTTGTGACAAGCATCGACGAGCCCCCATGCGGGGCGGAGTGTATGACATGAGCGTCCGGAGCCGGCGCAAGCGGTAATGGAGCAGGGGGCAGCCCGCCATGGCCTTACGCTCCCAGGGCGACGGGCCGAGCGCCACGGGCTCGCTATGCATGGTTGCATCCGAGGGAAGCCCCGGCGAGACTATGGAGTCCCCGTTAGGCCCGAAATGAGAGTCTGCTCTCTCAGTGGCTTTCCTTCCACTTCGCCAGTAGCTCGGCAACCTGGTCGACGTGCTCCTGATAGTGGTCCGTCAGCCAGCCGAGGATGTCCCCGGCATCGGTGGGGTACGGATCCTGGGCGTCCCCGCCGTAGAGCACGGGCGCCTTGCGCGAGTACTCTTCTGCGGACAGCGCGCGAACCTTACCCTCGATGACCTGGTGGGCGCCCCTCATGTCCTGGAACACGCCGGCACGCTCGCCTCCGCCGAACCCCTCGCCGATCATCCGGTCGCGCTCGCGCTTGGCGTCATCTTCGGGGTCGACGACGCGCACCTGCTGGAAGCCTGCGCCCGTCATCTCGTCGAGCGCGTGTGTGTAGTGAAGGATCACGTCCGTGACGTGCACCACAAGGCCGCCAAGCGTGTAATCCTCGCCCTGGGGCACGTACCTCAGGGCTTCGTCGGGAACAGCGTCGTAGCTCTTCTGGTACTCGTCGCGCAATCGGTTGAAGTTGCCTAGCACAGTGTCTCGACCTGCCGCCTCACTCATGCTCGTCTCCTTCCGGTTCGTCCAACGAGCCGGGATGTTAACAGACTCACGACTTCACGCTCATAGCAACCGGCGACGGCGCGGCTCGTCCCGGCCCCGGTGACGCGGGGACACGCAGACGCGGAGACACGGGGACGCGCAGACGCTGGGACACGGGGACACGCGTTTGAGAGTGTCCGGTCTCAACCTCGCCGCCTCTTCCCGTCGCCGGGTCCCCCGTCACCGCGTCTCCCCGTCACCGCGTCTTCCCGTCACCGACCTCGCCTCCCGCGAGGGCCGATTCGTACCAGGGCAGCAGCGCGTGAGCGGTGCAGCCCCATTGCCACCGCCCCGAGCCCGCCTGGAGCCGAGCACTCAGCTCAGCTCTCAGGGCTGGGGCGTCCAGCAAATCCCCGACACGCTGGCGGAAACCGGTCGCGTCTCCTGGGGCTGTCAGGCAGCGGGTGAACCCTTCAAGGTAGGCCGGCGCCTCACCCACCGCCTCAGCAACAAGAGGCACGCCGAGTGCCATGAGCTGGGGGATCTTGGACGGGCAGCGAGCGCGATTCACGAGATCATCGTCCAGGGGGTAGACGGCCACTGCCGTCTCGCTGCGCGCAGCCAGGTAGCTCTTGGCACGTTGGGGATCGTATGCGACCCAGTCGATCTGGCCGGCGACGCCGAGCGCTGCGAAGGCCCCCGCGAGAGCGGCCTGGCCGCCCGCCTCCAGCTCGTCACCGAGCACCGCCAGCCGGAGGCTCGGCCTCGAGCGGAGGATAGGCGCCAGCAGCGCCGTGGCGCGGCCTGGCGAGGCCTCCGTATAGCGGGTGTACCACACGAGCTGGGGGTCGGGGGTCGGGGGTCGGGGGTCGGCTGGCCGGCTCGCACTTTGCGCTGTCCGCAGCCCTCTGTGCTCTGTCCTCTGTCCCCTGTCCCCTTCGTCGTGGCCGTTGGGGATGCGCAGGATGTGCTCAGCGGGAACGCCGAGGCCGCGCACAAACGCTTCGAGTCGGCGGCTGGCGACGGTGATGCGGTGGGCGGCCCGCAGCGTGGCGCTCTCTTGCACATCGCGCAGCCAACCGCCAATCGCCATGCCTCGCCGTCCAGCCCACCCCTTCCGGCCTTCGAGATCGTCGGCATCCACGACCACGAGGGGGCCCCCCGCCTTTCGAGCGGCGAGCCGCTGCGCGAGCACCCCGCTGTAGCCGATGGGCTTGAAGGCATGCACGACGTCCGGTTCGAAAGATCGAAGCTCGCTGAGCATGTCCCTCAGGATAACGGGCACCCGCATCGGGCCATGGCCCAGCCGCGTGTGGGCGATCTCCACGCCGCGATCCGTCCATCGTTTCCCGGCATTGGTCGGGTCATCCCATGGCGGAATGAGCAGGCGGACGGTGGCCCCCTGCGCGGCGAGAACTCTCGCGATGGGCAGAACCCGCGCGATGCTGGTCCCTTTGGGCCGAAGCCCAAAGGGTGCGATTATAGCGACCCTCAGGGAACGACGGAGTGGCGAGGAGTGAGGCTCGACGGGCGCCGACATGGGCGTCGCCTTTAACGCGCTATTCGACCGTGACGGACTTGGCGAGGTTGCGGGGCTTGTCTACATCGCAGCCTCTGGCCACCGCGGCGTAGTACGCCAGGAGTTGCATGGGAACAACGTTCACAATCGGAGAGATCAGCTCCGGAGTGGCGGGCACGTAAATGACCTCGTCGGCATGGCCAGCGATGCGGTCCTCGCCTCGCGCCGCGATGGCGATGATGTGCCCGCCGCGCGCGCGCACCTCCTCCACATTGCTGATGAGCTTGTCCAGCGTCGCGGACTGCGTGGCGAGCACGACCACGAGTGATCCTGGCTCGACCAGCGCCAGGGGCCCGTGCTTCAGCTCGCCTGCCGGGTACCCTTCGGCCTGAATGTAGGAGATCTCCTTCAGCTTCAAGGCGCCCTCTAGAGCGGTGGGGTAGCCCACGCCGCGCCCCAGGAAGAGGAGTCGGTCCACGTGCGCGTGCGTCTCGGCGATGCGGGCCGCATCCTCGGCCGTGCCCAGGGCTTCGCTCACGCATCGCGGGAGCCGCGGCAACGCTCGCAACGCCTCCGAGACAGAGGCGGATCGGGGTGCTCCCGTGGTCGTGGCCAGGGCCAGCCCAAGCAGTAGGAGCGATGCCACCTCGCCCGTGAAGGTCTTGGAAGCCACAACGGCAATCTCGGGGCCGGAGCGCTGGTACATCACGGCATCCGCGAGGGTGGTGATGGCGCTGCCCACGGTGTTGGTAACCGCCAGCCGCTGGGCGCCCATCTCACCTGCCAACTCGAACGCAGCCAGCGTATCGGCCGTCTCGCCGCTCTGGCTCACGGCTACACACAGCACCGAGGCATCGATGACAGGATCGCGGTAGCGAAACTCGGAGGCGATGTCGACCTCGACGGGGAGGCGCAGCCACGCCTCAAAGGCGTAGCGCGCCATCAGGCAGGCGTGAAAGGCGCTGCCGCAGCCGGTGAGCACCACCCGCCGGATGCGCCCCACGTCTATCTGCGCCAGCTCCGGCAGCTCGACCCTGCCGTCCACCAGCCGCCCCGCGAGCGTCCGCTCCAGCGCTTCCGGCTGCTCGTAGACCTCCTTGAGGAAAAAGTGCGGGTACCCTTCCTTTTCGGCAGCAGACTGATCCCACGTAACCTCATCGATCGTCCGCTCGCATCGCTCGCCGGCGCGGTCAAAGACTTCGACGCGGTCGGCACGCACGGCCACGAGGTCGCCCTCCTGGAGACGGATCACCCGGCGCGTCTGCCCGAGCACTGCGGGCACGTCAGAAGCGATGAAATTGCCATCGGCGGCAACCCCAACGATGAGGGGAGCGCGGTTGCGCGCGCCCACGATCAAGTCCGGCTCGTCGAGCGACACCGCGGCGATGGCGTACAGCCCGCGCACATCGCCCAGGGCGCGGCGGCACGCCGCGGCGAGATCAGCGCCACGGCGATCACCCGCGCTAGGGTCCCGCAGCTCGCTCTCGATCAGGTGGGCGAGGACTTCCGTGTCGGTCTCCGACGTGAACCTGTGACCCTCTCGCTCGAGGCGGGAGCGGAGCTCGGCATAGTTCTCCACGACGCCGTTGTGCACGACACACAGCCTTCCGGTGCAATCGACGTGGGGGTGCGCATTCTCGTCCGACGGGCGACCGTGTGTGGCCCATCGGGTGTGGCCGATGCCCACAGTGCCCACGGGGGTGTCGCGCTCGATCATCTCGGCGAGACAAGCAAGCTTTCCGACAGCTTTCCGAATCTCGAGCTCGCCCGTCGGCGAGATTACGGCGATCCCGGCGGAGTCGTAGCCGCGATACTCCAGATGGCGTAGCCCATCCAGCAGCAGCGGCACACATGGCTGCGAGCCGACGTACCCTATGATGCCGCACATGCTACCCGGTCCTGTGCTGCGAATGGTCCATTCGGCACTCCAAGCGTTTGCTCGACCAGATCCTCTGCGGTCGAGGCAACCAACACCTCTGCTTCCAGAGCGTCCGCTATCCGCTCCACGGTCCATCCATCAATGGTACGTCGCCCGGCGACGTCGAACATCGCACGAGGCAGCACGACGCGCTGATGATTACGGCCGGACAGGGAAGCCACTACGTCGGCGCCCGGCATCAGGCCGGCCACCGACACCTGTCCCCCGAACAGTGAATTGTCCACGGCCACCACATCCAACGCCAGCCCTTCGGCGCGCAGATCGCACGCCAGCTCTGCCATGATCGGGGCCATGAGCCTGCCCGTCGCCCACGCCACAGAGTGAGACGGGGCGGCGCGCGTGGGCCGGCGTCGGACAGCACGCTTCCAGCTCTCGCGAAACAGCTGGACGAGCCCGACGCCATTCTGGAGCTGAGGATAGCCGTCGTAGGCCCGCGCAGGAGGCAGCTTCCGCCCGGCGAGAAGGTACAGCTCATCCGCCGCGTAGACGAATCCGGCGCCGAATTTCTGTCGGCACGGCCGCTGGTGACGCTCCACGAGGTCGATGGCGGCAGTCGCGTCAGCAGGCTCCAGGGGCCGCGCTCGAGTTGGTCGCGAGTGAACGGTGAAACCGACCGGTACCACGGCCGCGCTCTCGACGGCAGGGTGGCGCGCCGCCAGGTCTTCGAGCGTCCGGGCAAGCGCAGACCCGTCGTTGCGGCCGGGCATGAGCACGATCTGGGCGTGCACGTGAATGCCGTGGGCCGCCAGCTCGTCGAGCTGCTCGAGGATCGGCGGCGCGTGCGCATTGCCCAGGAGGTCGCGCCGCAGCTCGGGATCTGTGGCGTGCACGGAGACGTGCAGCGGACTGAGACGCTGGAAGATCAGCCGCCGCCACTCTGCGTCGGACAGGTTGGTGAGCGTCGTGAAGTTCCCGTAGAGAAACGAGTATCGGAAGTCGTCATCTTTCACGTACAGGCTCCGCCGCAAGCCGCTCGGCAGCCCCCGGATGAAGCAAAAATCGCACGCGTTGTTGCAGGTCTTCATGTGGTCGAAGGCAGGGCTGTCGAACTCGACCCCCAGGTCCTCATCGGGTCCTTTCTCGGCGCATAGGACGACGCGCATCCCCGCCCGCTCGACGTCCAGCTCGACTGAGGGCCCGGACCCATCGAAGCGCACATCGATGACGTCGCGCGGCACCATCCCATTGACGGCCAGCAGTCGATCGCCCGGCTGCAACCCGGCACGCTCGGCGGGGCTGCCGGGCGCCACGCCGGTGACCTGCCCCGCTGGGGGGCGTCGGCTCACGATAGGCTGAGCTTCAGTGAGCAACGAGCAACTGGTCCTCAGCGCCGTAGGCGCCTCGCCGTTCAGGGGGGAGCAATTCCGCGACCGCGCCCATGATGCGGTCTGCCGCGACCTCGTCAGTGTCGTCCGAGGGAACAAAGAAGGGCGGCCCGAAGCGAGCTTCAAATGACGGGCGTTTTCGCAGGTCCCACAGTCCCCCGATGGCCTCCGTGCCCACCAGGGCCACTGGGAGCACGGGGCACGCGGCGCGGGCAGCGAGGTAGCCGATCCCTCGGAGCGGGCGCTCGAGTCCATGCGGACGGCGCGTCCCCTCGGGGAACACGACGACAGCGGCCCCGGCCTGGAGCAGCGCGAGAGCATCGCGCACAGCTCGCACATCGGCGCCGCCGCGCTGCACCGGGAAGGCGCCCCTCCAGGCGTCGAGAATCGTCCGGCTCGCCCACGGCCGAAACAGCTCCGCTTTGGCCATGAACGCAAGCGGCCGCGGAGCGACAGCCATGAGAATGACAGGATCCGCGTTGCTGACGTGGTTGCACACCACAAGCACGCCACCCGAGCGCGGGAAGTGTCCCAGTTCAACAACGTGCGATCGCGTAAGTAGCGCCTTGACGACCAGGGTGAAAGCGCGGATGGCGCTGTAGACGACCCCCCCTGACCCCACGCTCTGAAGGCGTCCGCCCCTATTCACCTATGTCCACCCGCTCTCGGACGTACTCGGCCACCTGCTCCACGACCTCGTCAGCGGTCACGCCGTCTGTGTGGATCACGATGGCGTCCGCCGCTGGCCGTAACGGCGCAACCTCTCGCGTGCGGTCCAATGCATCGCGCTCTTGCAGCTGACGTTCGACGGCTTCGGCGAGGGCGGTGGCCCCGGACTGCTGCGCGCGCCGACGCGCACGCTCCGGAAGAGAAGCTTCCAGGAAGATTTTCACGTGCGCGTCGGGGAAGATGACGGTGCCGATGTCGCGCCCGACCACGACCACGCGCCCTGGACCTGCGGCCCGCCTCTGCACCGGGACCAGAGCTGCCCGCACCTCAGGGTGCGCCGCGACTCGCGATACCTGAGCATCCACGTCGGACGACCGGATCTCCCGGGTCACGTCGCGACCACCGCAAAGCACCCTGCCCGAGTCGTCGTCGGCACCCGACCCGACGATGTGGATGTCCGACTCGCCCGCGAGCGTGGCTAGAGCGGGCCCGTCGTTCAGATCCATTCCGCGGCGCAGCGCCTCAAAGGTGAGCACTCGGTACAGCACGCCGGTGTCGAGAAAATGCGCTCCCAGACGTTGGGCCAGACGCGCGCCAACCGTACTCTTTCCGGCGGCGGACGGGCCATCAATGGCTACAACCAGGGGTCGGCGGTCATCGATCTGAAGCCGGGGGTCCGTCGCGACCCTCCGTGACGGCCGCGGGGTTCTGGCGCGTCCCTCCCTTGAGGAAGCGGGTAGCGGTGGAGGGTTCGGCCCCCCCTCCCTCGCCCTCCCCCTCGGTGGGGGCACGGGACCAATCAGGCCCCTGGCCCCTGTCCCCTGGCCCCTGTCCCCTATCCCCCGTCCCCTGTCCGTTGCCACCCGGCCTGCCAGGGCCAGGACCTCAGTAGTTGTCAGGTCTCGGCACTCCCCCGGATCTAACTTGCCCAGGCGGACGGGGCCGATGCGCGTGCGGACCAGCCTCAGCGCGGGGTTGCCGACAGAGGCCAGCATACGGCGCACCTCCCGGTTCCGACCCTCATGCAAGACGATGCGAATCCAGCATCCGCGTTCCGGGTTCCGCGTCCCGGGAGATCGCCGCTTCGACGTTGGAACCCGACTGTGGTCTCGAGCCACGAGGACGAGCCGGGTCCGTCGGCCGTCCAGCAAGACGCCGGAGCGCAGGCGCTCGAAAAACTCCTCGCTCGGGGGCTCCGCCACCCGCGCCAGATACTCCTTCTCGGTCCCGTAGCGTGGGTGGGCAACGCGATTGGCGAAGGCGCCGTCATTCGTCATCAGAATGAGGCCCTCTGAGTCCTTGTCGAGCCTGCTCACAGGATAGAGCCGGTCATGGGTGGGCACAAGCTCCATTACCGTGTGCTCGGCGTGAGGATCGCGTACCGAGGTGACGACACCTCGGGGCTTATAAAGTGCGATGTAGCGCGCCGCCGGCGGCTGAGGCCCGAGCCCCCTTCCGTCCACGACGATGGCGTCATGCCCTAGCTTAACGAGGGTTGCAGGCGCCGTAACCTGCCCACCGTTCACCTCGACTCGTCCCTCGGCCACGAGCTTCTCAGCCTCGCGGCGCGAGCAATGGCCGAGCATCGAGAGCGCGCGGGCAAGCCGGACTGGGGGCTGGGGGTCGGGGTCTGGGGGTCGGAGGTCTGAGGCTGGGGGTTCGGCCGAGGGCCCGGGATCTGATGTCGGGGGTCTGGCACCGAGGGCCCGGCGTCCATCCCCTAGCCCCTGGCCCCTGGCCCCCGACCCCTGCTGCGGGGTCATCGCGGCCACTCGACGAGCCGCCGCCCGGCCAGCCATATGCTGGTGCTGGTCCGAGTGCTGAAAGCTCTCAGGAATGGCCGCTCCCATCCCACCAGAGGCGCCGTCCGCCCGCTGGAGGTCGCCAGGCTCCCGTCGTGAACCGCTGCGAACCCCGCGCGCGGCACGTCGAGGGTGATGGGGGGAAGAGCGAAGGCCCAGTCGAGCAACGTCTCAGTCTCTCGCGCGATGTTTGAGCTGTTCAGGATAACGCTGACCAGCCGACGTCCATCGCGGACGGCGCTGGCAGCAAACGATGGCCCGGCGTCGTCGGTGTATCCGGTTTTCACGCCATCAACCCCCGGGTACGTGCCAAGAAGTGGATTCGTGCTGACAAAGAGGTAGAGCGGCGGCCCATCGACAGTGTGGCGCCTCGTAGCGACGATGCGCGCCAGCGTCGGCTCCGCCATCACCGCGCGCGCGATCTCCGCCAAATCTCGGGCCGACGAGTAATGACCCGTCTGGTCGAGCCCTGTCGGATTCGCGAAATGGGTGTTGCTTAACCCCATCGCGACTGCTCTTTCGTTCATCCAGACGATAAACCGTTCGATGGAGCCGCCTCCCACGCTTTCGGCGATTGCCAGGGCGGCGTCGTTCCCGGAGGTGAGGAGCAAGCCATAGAGCATGAACTCGAGGGGCAGCGTGTCTCCAGGCGCCAATCCGATAATGACGGGCTCCGAGAGGGAGCGCTCGCTGGCCCGGATCGCGTCCGCGAGGGACCCACGGTCGAGGGCGACCAGGGCGGTCATCATCTTTGTGAGGCTGGCAGGAGCGAGGCGAGCGTCCGCGTCTCGCGAGGCAAGCGCGTGCCCGGTGCTCGCGTCGACGAGCGCCGTGCCTGCCGCCCGCACCCCAGCCGGCAGCGGCGGGACTGCCCGAAGCGCCGTCAGATCGCTCGCGCTGACGCGGTACGAGAACGGGTCACCGTAGCCGAAGGTCGGAGGTCCGAACCCGCCGGCGCCCGCGAGGACGGCAAGCCAGAGGAGGAGCACGGGCAGCCGGACCGCTGTCATTCCTCGACCGCGTTCACGTAATGCTCCAGGCGCAATGGCCGGCCGTCGTCGCCCATCACGATCGCGATGACGTCGGCCCGCCAGTCGGCGTGCTCCTGCCCGTGCTGCTGCAGGTAGCGCCGACTCAAGGCGGCGACCCGCTGCTGCTTTCGCCGCGTCACGGACTCTTCAGGCTCCATATCAGCGTAGCGCACTGTACGGACTTCGACGAACACCAGGCAGGCGCCCTCCTGGGCGACCAGATCGATCTCGCCGTAGCGCGTACGCACGTTGCGATCCAGAATGCGATAGCCGGCCTTGCGAAGGTGCTCAGCCGCGAGTTCTTCTCCCCGCCGGCCTAGCTCTCGGCGGCTATCGTGTTTCACGCGTCACCATTCTGCCTCGTCTGCTTCGACAGGCTGGACCCGCCCGGCACCGCACACGGCGGCGACCGGCTGCCAGGTGACACGATGGTGGGCTGAGGGCCCCAGCTCCCGCAGAGCGGCTGCGTGCTCTGATGTCCCGTAGCCGACGTTATGGCCGAATCCGTAACCGGGGATCTCGCGGTTCAGATCGGCCATGATGCCGTCTCGTGTGACTTTCGCGACGATGGACGCCGCCGCGATGCTCAAACACCTCCCGTCTCCCTGGAGGACCGAGGTTTGCAGCACCGCGGGCGACCAGAGGGGAAAGCCGTCAATGAGCAGGTAGTCAGGGCGGACCCGCAGGCTCTGCACCGCTCGCCAGAATGCGAGCTGGCCGGCGAACGAGAGTCCAAGCTCGTCCACCACAGATGGCGGGACGATCCCGGTCCCGATCGCAAGCGCGACCGCCCGAATACGCGGCAGCGCAGCGCTACGCTGCCGCGCGGAGAGGCGTTTCGAGTCGCGGACGCCGGCGAACTCGGCCCTCGTGCCGGGCGGCGCTGCGAGAAGCGGCTCGAGGGCCTTCGGGTCGGCGGGCAGAATGACGGCGGCCGCGACGACCGGCCCGGCCCAAGCCCCTCGGCCAGCTTCGTCGATACCGGCGATGAGGCGGACACCGCGCCCCCACAGAAGGGACTCGATGCGGAGGCCCGGGATCGGACCTGGTGGAGATCCGGAGCGGGACTCAGCTCGCCGCGGCGCGTCGCGGCCGGGGGCTGCGCCGCTCGGGGATCCGAGCCGCCTTGCCGGTGAGACCTCTGAGGAAGTAGAGCTTTGCTCGCCGGACCCTGCCATGGCGCAGGACCTCCACTTTGTCGATGCGCGGCGAGGCGAACATAAAGGTGCGTTCCACCCCTACGCCGTGCGCGATGCGGCGCACCTTGAAAGTGCCGTCGAGCCGCTCGGGACGGTGCTGGCCGATAACCATGCCCTCGAACGCTTGCACACGCTCCTTCCCGCCCTCCACCACGCGGACGTGCACCCGCACGGTGTCACCAACCTCGACGCGTACACCGCCCTCGCGGCGGCCGTCCAGCAGCTCGTGTAGCTCTGCCATAGCATTCCCTCCATTCTCAGCCGCTCGTCCTGAGCCTGTCGAAGGACGGCGGTTCCGGCCAACGGTGTCACCGGGCTCATGGTTCGACAGGCTCACCACGAGCGGACTCTCAGATAAACAGCGGCGCCAGCACGAGAGTGATGGTGCTGAGCAGCTTGACCAGCACGTGAAGCGAGGGACCAGCCGTGTCCTTGAAGGGATCGCCGACAGTGTCCCCGACGACGGCGGCAGCGTGCGCGGGTGTTCCCTTGCCCAGCACAACGCCGGATGCGTCGCGCAGGTTCCCGGCTTCGATGAACTTCTTGGCGTTGTCCCAGGCGCCGCCGCCATTGTTCAGCACTGTTGCCAGGATGATACCGGCTATGGTCCCCACCATGAGCAGCGCTCCGACGGCCTGCGCCGCGTCCAGTCCCAGCCACTTGAAGCTGAGGCCCACAACCAGCGAGGCGAAGATCGGCAGCAGGCCGGGCGCGATCATCTCGCGCAGCCCCGCCCGCGTGGTGATGTCCACGGCGCGTGCGTAGTCCGGCCGAACTGTTCCCTCCATGATTCCCGGGTTCTCGCGGAACTGGCGCCGGACCTCTTCAATGATAGCGGATGCGGTCTTGGCGACCGCTCTGATCGCCAGCGAGCTAAACAGGAAGACGAGCATCACGGCGATGAGCGACGCCACGAACACCTCGACCTTCGTGAGGTCAACGGAGAAGCTCGTCGCACCCGTCAATCGCTTCACTTCATCAGCATATGCGCCGAATAGCAGGAAGGCTGCCAGTGCGGCGGACGCCATCGCGTAGCCCTTGGTGAGCGCCTTGGTGGTGTTGCCCACGGCGTCGAGCCGGTCGGTGATCTCGCGGGCCTGGCCTCCGGCGCCGGTCATCTGGATGATCCCGTTGGCGTTGTCGGTAATCGGGCCGAATGTGTCCATCGCCAACACGTAGGCCGCAGTCATCAGCATGCCCATGGTGGCGACCGCTGTCCCAAACAGGCCGGCCTCGCCGGTCGTGATGCCCAGGCCGGGTGCGGCCTGGGCGCCAAGGTGGAATGCCGCCAGGAGCGCGGCGCCGACCGCGACCGCCGTAGAAGCTGTGGTCTCGAACCCGACGGCGGTGCCCATCACGATGACGGTGGCCGGGCCTGTCTCTGCCGCGTGGGCGATCTCCCGCACGGGCCGCCACGCCCCCGCGGTGTAGTACTGCGTAATGAAGACGATGACGATGCTGGTCACGATCCCCACCAGCCCGGCCCAGAAGAACCACACGGAGCCCAGCATCGTCGTAGTGGCGATGTAAAGGAAGATAACGGCGAGGATGACCGAAACGAAGTACCCCCAGTTGAGCGAGTTCATCGGGTCCTCGTCGGGATTCGGCCGCATCCGTCCCCAGAGCGGAACCGCCAGCAGGCCCACCATGGTCGCGAAGACGCCGAAAGCGCGCACGACGAGGGGGAAGATCACCCACGCCGGGTTGTTGGTGTGCAGGAAGATTGCAACCCCCAGGATCATGGCGCCGATGTTCTCCGCCGCGGTGGACTCGAAGAGGTCGGCGCCACGCCCGGCGCAATCGCCCACGTTGTCCCCCACCAAGTCGGCGATGACGGCGGCGTTGCGCGGGTCGTCCTCGGGGATCCCCGCCTCCACCTTCCCGACCAGGTCAGCTCCCATGTCCGCGGCCTTCGTGTAGATCCCGCCGCCCAACTGGGCGAAGAGGGCGACGAAGCTGGCCCCGAAGCCGAACCCGACGATGCCGGATGGCGTGTATCGCGGGTCAGCGCCGTACAGGTAGTAGATGCCGGTCACCCCCAGAAGACTCAGGGCGACGATGAAGAAGCCGGACACCGCTCCGCCCCGAAGGGAGACCCTGATGGCGTCGTTGAGGCTGCGCTGCGCCGCCGCCGCCGTGCGCACGTTGGATTTCACCGCGACGTACATGCCGATGAGCCCGGCTAGCGCCGACGCCGCGGCGCCTACCAGGAACGCGAACGCCGTCCTGATGCCGACCTCTTGCGCCGTCAGGCCCGAATGGGCCGGTGCCAGGAGCGCGAGAACGAGGCCAACCAGGACGGCAGCCACCACAGCGAGCATCGCGATGGTCTGGTACTGGCGGCGGAGGAAGGCGGTCGCCGCCTCGAAGATTATGTCGCCTATTTGCTGCATCTCGACTGTGCCTGTGTCTTGTCGGAGCACGTCCCACGCAAGATAGATGGCAAATAGGATGGCAACTATCCCGGCGATCGGCACAATCGGCATCAGTTCCATATCGAGGACACTCCCCATTGATTATGGGCGCACCATTGCGCCGTTAGTGAAACAGTGGTGAACGGATGGGGCCATTAAACAGCGAGGAGTGTACCAAGCCGAGCGGGCTAGCTTCAAGCAGCATCGGCACCGACCGCTGCGAGCAGCGCGCGCGCCGCTGCCGCCGGATCGGACGCGCGGAACAGCGCGCTCACGACGGCGACCGCCACGGCGCCTCGCTGGAGCACCTCCGGAGCACGCTGGACATTGATCCCGCCGATGCCCACGACCGGCAATGGCGAAGCCTGGCACGCCTGCTGGAGGAGCCCGAGACCCGCGAACTCGGCATCGGGCTTCGTGCCTGTGGTGAAGATTGCGCCGAACCCGACGTAGTCGGCTCCCGCCTTGGCGGCCGGTTCGAGCTCTGTCAGATACGAGGCCGACGCGCCGAGCACACGATCGGGACCCAGCATCGCCCGGGCTGCTCCGAGTGGAAGGTCGTCCTGCCCAAGGTGGGCGCCGTCCGCGCCCGCCGCCAGCGCGACATCCGGACGGTCGTTCACCACGATCAGGCCGCCCGCCCGGTGCACATGACGGACAAGCGCGCTGGCGAGCGCGACCCGTTCCCCGTCGTGTGAGGACTTGTCACGGTACTGGAAGACGCGGATGCCCGCCGCGAGCAGGGCACGCACGACTTTGACGAGACGAACACCATCCAGCGCGTCGTCCGTGACTGCGTACACGCGGGTCTCCCTGAGGAGCTCGATAAAGCGGTCGCGCGCCACCGTTCCCCCAGAATGGCTGCTACGTGCCCACGGATTTCATTCGTTGTACTCGAAATGCATCGGCGGCCGTGGTGAGAAGTAGGCCGGGGGCACACACCCCACACCTGTGTACTAGCAGGCTGCTGAAAATCCCGCTCACCCTGAGCTTGTCGAAGGGCCCGATGTGGTTCGACAGGCTCACCACGAGCGGAACTCAACCTTTTTCAGCAGCCTGCTAGAATTCATGAGGAGGATGCGCGTTGAGACTCGACATCAGCGCCACGGCGGCTCGCGACCCCTGGCTGCGCATCCTCATCATCTTGGCGACCATCATCGCGGCCCTCTATCTCGGGCAGATGGTGTGGAGCCTGTTCGGCCACGTGGCGGACCTCGTCCTAGTCTTTGTGTTCGCCTGGATCATCTCCTTCGTCCTGGAACCGGTCGTAGCTGCGTTGCGGAGCCGCATCCCCAGGCTGCCGCGGAGCGCGGCGGTGGTCGCCGTCTACCTCACCCTTTTGCTCGTCCTCGGCGCCGGGGTAATGCTCCTCCTCCCCGCGCTGGCAGCGCAGAGCGCATTGGCTGCCGCGGAGTTGCCGTCCCTCACCGATCGCCTTGCCGGCTGGGGAATCTGGGCCGCGGCCCTGCTGGACCGAAATGGCCTCGTGCTCCCGAACGTCACCGACCAGTTAACGCGAGCCCTCGAGGCGGTGGGCGCCTTTCTGGTGGCCAACGCTTTGACCTTGGCCGTTGGCGTCGGCTCCGCTCTGGTCCAGGTGCTGCTGAGCATCATCCTCTCGCTCTATCTCATGCTGGACGGCGAGCGCATTGGGGGCTACCTTCGCCAGACTCTGCCGCCTCGGTACCGTGATGACTTCGTTTATTTCGTCAGCAGCGTGTACGCGGCGTTCGGTGGATTTCTGCGCGGCCAGATCATCCAGGGCGTCGTCTTCGGGGCGGGCGTCGCGCTCATGATGCAGCTTATGGGGCTCCCGTTCGCTGCTCTGGCCAGCGTCATCGCCGGGATCGCCATCTTTATCCCGTTCTTCGGCGCCGTCCTCGGCGTGCTACCCCCCCTGCTGGTGGCCCTGGCGGCAGACCTGCCGCGCGCCCTCATCGTGCTCCTCGTTACCTCTCTGCTCAACTTTGTGGTTATCAATCTGGTGGCGCCGAAGGTCATGAGCCAGCAGATCGGACTCCACCCGATCGTCGTGTTGGCGGCCGTGCTCGTTGGCGCTCGCCTTGCGGGGCCATGGGGCGCGGTGTTCGGCGTGCCCGTGGCCGCGGTCATCGTGGCTATGGTCTCCTTCTATCAGCTCACGCACGCTGAACGCAAAGAGCGCGTACTCGAGGTGACCGGCGCGCCGGAGGCATCAGGGGCCGCTTCGGAAGGATCTGCCGCCGCCCAGGAGAACGGTGCTCCCGCCGAGCTTAGTTCGGTCCGGCCCTGACTAGCGCCGTGATGCTGAGCCACAGGCGAAGCATCTCCCAGCAGGCCGTTCGCTTCGCTCAGGGCGATAACGTTCCGAGGCAGACGCCCGCGAATCCGTCGCCCTAATAGCGTAGGTAGAGGGGAATAACGTGACGACGACGGTGCGCACGGCAGTGATACCCGCGGCCGGCCTGGGGACGCGCTTCCTGCCGGCGACGAAGGCGCTGCCCAAGGAGATGCTCCCCATCGTCGATAAGCCAGTCATCCAGTACATCGTCGAGGAAGCGGTCGCATCGGGCGTCGAGCACGTGGTCGTGATCACAGGCCAGGGTAAGCGAGCCATTGAGGACCACTTCGACAGCCACTTCGAGCTCGAGACGCGGCTCCAGGCGATGGGGCGCACGGAAGACCTCTCCATCGTGCGCAAGCCTGCGGGGCTCGCCCAGTTCACCTACGTGCGCCAGGGACAGCCGAAGGGAAACGGACATGCAGTGCTGTGTGCCCGAGCCGTCGTGGGCGACGAGCCGTTCGCCATGATCTGGGGCGACGATATCGTCGACGCGCCAGTACCGTGCCTGCGGCAGATGATCGACGTGTACCAGCGGCACGGCGGAGCCGTGGCGGGCGTGATACGGGTTCCGGACGAGGAAGTGTCCAGATACGGCGTGATCGAGGCGGAGCCACTCGAGGAGCGCGTGTATCGGATTCGCGGGATCGTGGAGAAGCCGCCACTCGACAGCGCTCCCTCGAACCTGGCGACGGTCCACGCGTGGATTCTGCCGCCGCGGATTTTCGCGCTGCTGGCAGATACGCCCCCGGGGAAGGACGGCGAGATATGGCTCGTGGACGCCGTCGTCCGCTTGCTCCACGAGCAGCCCGTGTACGCACTCGAGTTCGAAGGCCGGCGGTACGACGCGGGCAACAAGCTCGAGTTCCTCCAGGCGACCATCGACTTCGCGCTTCGTCGTCCGGACCTGGGCCCCGGCCTACTGCGCTATCTCAAGACGGTCGTGGCCGGCGAGACCTGACGGGCCGCCCTCGCCGTCGCCCGGAGCGATGCATGTGATCGTTCGGCTACGCTACCTCGGGGAGATCGTGCCTCTTCAATCCATAGAGCTGATCGCGCTCGACCACCTGACGGAGTACCTCGTACGGCATCAGTAGCCACTGGCAACGTCCGGTGGGGCACCACTCACGCAACTGCTCGCGGATGTGCGGGAGTGGCATCGGCTGATTAGCATTGGCCAGCAGGATACGGAACACCGCCTCCAGCATCGGCATCTCCGGCGCGATGAACCCGCCCTTTCTGGAGCAGCAACGAGTGATGACCAACAGTGGACGCGAGCCGTACCTGACGCGGCGCACCTCGTAGGTCACCCGGCCCGTCCTGCGGTCGGCCACGGGATAGCGCTCCTCCTCTTCCTCATCCAGGCGCGCCTGGCACTGCGGGCACATCCGTGCCTGGAGGATGTCGGTGAACGAGAGATCCCGGCTCTCGTACCACTCGCCATCGATGAAGTAGCGGTCCCGGTCCTCTGCCTCGACGGCGTTTGTCTCGTCTATCTCAATGTCCAAATCGCCTCCATTTCATTTCACTTGCGATCGGCCAGAAACGCGAGGCCCTGGCGAAGCACCTCCTCGATGCTCTCCTGGCTAGGAATCCGCTCGGTGGCCCGGCGGGCTTCCGCCGGCGAGTACCCCATGCCCACGAGCGCCGCGACGGCTGCGCTGTGGCCATCGGCTGGCGGCTCGCCGAGGCCGACCATTTCGGGACCGATCTTCGTCTTCAGCTCAGCCACGATCCGGGCCGCCGCCCGCGTCCCCACGCCCGGCGACCGTGCCAGGGTTTGAGCATCTTCGCTCGCGATAGCGCGGCAGATTGTTGTCGGCGCCAGGGCCGACAGCACCCCCAACGCCAGCTTCGGCCCCACACCGGAAACGCCCAACAGCAGCTCGAAGATTCCCAGCTCCTCGCCAGAGGCGAACCCATAGAGGGCGAGCAGGTCCTCACGTACGTGGAGGTGCGTGTGAAGCGTCACCTCATCCCCCGCGTTTAGCTGAAGGGCCAAGGGGGCCGGTACGGCGACGCGTACATCCAGGGGCCCGACGGACACCACGATCACTCCCGGCTCCGCGCGGCGCACCGTGCCCCGGATACCTGCGATCATCGAGCCCGGGCGAGGGACATCGCGACCACCCGATCGAGATGTGATCGCCGGGCGTGGCAGATCGCGACGGCCAGAGCGTCGGCGGCATCGTCCGGCGCGGGTGCCTCGGGGAGGCCGAGCAGAAGCCGCACCATCTCTTGCATGGACCGCTTCTTCGCCGCGCCGAAACCCGCCACGACCTGCTTCACCTCGCTGGGCGCATACTCGGCGAACGCCGTGCCCTCATCCACAGCGGCAGCCAGCGCCACCCCTCGTGCCTGACCCACAGCGACGGCGGTGCTCATGTTTCTCGAATAGAACAGCGCCTCGACCGCCACGTCCGTCACGGCGAAATGACCTTTCAGCGCGAGCACACCATCAAAGAGAGTCCGCAGCCTGGCGGGCGTCGGCTGCGCGGGCGATGTCGCAAGACACCCGTGAGCCAGGTGGTAGAGCGTGTCGCCTTGAACACCGACGACCCCGTAGCCAAGTCGAGCCAGGCCCGGATCGATCCCGAGAATGATGCGCGGCGCGACGCTCACCGTTCGGCGTACTCGGCGACCGCAGCCTCTGAGATATCGAGGTTGGTGAAGACCTTCTGCACGTCGTCGAGGTCTTCGAACCGCTCCATCAAGCGGAGGGTCGAGCCCGCCTCGTTGGGGCCGAGCTCGATGACGGTCTTTGGGACCATTGCGACCTCCGCCCCGACGACGTTCGCCCCAGTCTGGACCAGCGCAGAGCGCATAACCTCCAGGTCTCCGGGGGTCGTATAGACCTCCACCAGATCGCCATCGACTCGCACGTCCTCGGCTCCGGCGTCGATCGCCCGGAGCTCGATCTCATCGGGATCCTGACCGCCACTCTCGATGGTCAGCACGCCGCGCTGGTCGAAGAGCCAGGCGACGCAGCCCGCCTCGCCCAGGCTCCCACCACCCCGACTGAAGGCGTTGCGCACTTCAGCCACAGCACGTTTCCGATTGTCGGTCAGGACCTCCACGAGCAGCGCTGCGCCGCCCGGTCCATAGCCCTCGTACACGATCTGCTCAAGCGCGGCACCCTCGCCGCCTCCAGCCGCGCGTTTGATGGCCCGGTCGATTGTGTCGATAGGCATGTTGGCGGCACGCGCGCGGTCGATGGCTAAGCGAAGGCGTGGATTGCCATCCGGGCTGGGGCCGCCTTCCCGCACCGCCACCGCGAGCTCGCGCCCGAGCTTCGTGAACACCTGCCCGCGCTTCGCGTCCGCTGCACCCTTCGAGCGCTTGATCTGCGCCCACTTGGAGTGTCCTGACAACTTCCGTCGTCCCCGGTTCTCAGCGTGTTGAGCGACGCCTGCTCGTGGTTCGCGCTCGCCACGAGCGGGTCGCCTGAGGCGATTCTACCACGGGAGCCGTGGCTGGGCTGTGCGCCGGGGGCGGAAGACCATGGCGATGATGAACCCAGCCACGAAGCCGCCGATGTGGGCCCAGAATGCCACGCCTGCCGTCTGCTGGGTCTCGATGTCGAGGGCCGCGAGGCCGGACACCAGCTGCGTGAGGAACCAGAACCCGATCAGCAAGAGCGCCGGGACCCTTGCCATCGTGATGAACGGCCCCAGGAATAAGAGCGTGCGGACGTGGGCGGAGGGGAACAGCACCAGATATGCTCCGAGCACACCGGCGATTGCGCCGCTGGCGCCGACGCTGGGAATCGTCGACTCGGCGTTCACGAAGACGTGCGTAAGGCCCGCGGCGATACCGCAGAACAGGTAAAAAGCGGCGTAAGGGACGTGGCCGAACATGTCCTCAACGTTGTCCCCGAACACCCACAGGTAGATCATGTTGCTGGCAATGTGCAGAAAGCCACCATGGACGAACATAGCGGTGATGAGCGTGATGTACACGGGCCCCGGCGCTGCGGGGGGAAAATCCCGCCCGCTAAGAATCTCGGCGGGGATCGTGCCGACAGACTGCACGAACGTTGCCATGGCGCGGCTGCTCAGCCCCAGTTGATAGATGAACACCGCGACGTTGGCGAGAAGGAACAGGACTGTAACGACAGGAAACCGATGCCGGCGCGGATCATCGCCGATGGGGATCATGGGCGCCTCACGTCGGACCGCTGGGTGTGCGTTGCTATAATCGTGAACCGGTCATCCCTCCGTCAAACAACATCTGGGAAGCAGAGGCATGAGGCGCCACGTCTCATGCCTCTGCTGAATGGGAAGGGCTCTCCATGAGGAGTTATCCGCCGGATGCCATTCGTAATGTCGGCCTGTTCGGCCACGGTGGAGCGGGCAAGACCAGCCTCACCGAGGCGCTGCTCTTCCACGCTGGGGCCGTAGCCCGCATGGGGCGCGTCGATGAGGGCTCAACCACCACCGACTACGACCCAGACGAAGTCAAGCGCGGGATGTCGGTGAGTGCGTCGCTCGCTCCGCTGGAGTGGCGTGACGCGAAGATCAATTGCATCGACGCGCCGGGCTATGCCGACTTTCTCGGCGAAGTCGTCCAGGCTATGCGGGTGGTCGATTGCGCCCTCATCGTCGTAGACGGTGTGGCCGGGGTACAGGTCGGCACCGACAGCGCCTGGCGCCACGCCGATGCGCAGGGGCTGCCCCGCATCGTCTTCGTCAACAAGTTGGAACGGGACAACGCCGACTTCGGGCGCGTCTTCGAGGCGCTGCGCAGTCGGCATGGGACAGGCGTGGTCGCTGGCACGCTGCCGGTCGGATCTGAAAGCGACTTCCGAGGGGTGCTCGACGTAGTGGCGCAGCGCGTGATCCTCGACGAGCACGGCGATGTGGAAACCGTACCGGCGGAGCTGGAATCCGAGATCGGCCGATACAGGGAGATGCTGGTCGAGTCGGTCGCGGAGCTGGATGATGACCTACTCACCAGGTATCTCGAGGAAGGCGATCTGTCCGAGGAGGAGATTCGTTCAGGCCTCCGGCGTGGGCTCGCCGAGGGCCGCATCATTCTGGTGCTGGCCGGGTCGGCGCTCCAGGCGCGGGGCATCCGCTCGCTCCTTGATGCCCTGGTGGACTTCGCGCCCGCCGCGTCGTCGGCGCACGTACGGGCGGAGACCAGCCCCGCCGTGCAGGGCACCGCGGCCCTCGTCTTCAAGACCGTCTCTGACCCGTTCATCGGCCGGCTGAGCTTCCTCCGCAGCTATTCCGGTGATGTGCGCTCCGATAGCCACCTCTGGAACACAAGCAGCCAGAAGGAGGAGCGAATCGGGCAGGTCTTCTGCATGCGTGGGAAGCATCAGGAGCCAGTACCCGCCATCGGGCTGGGCGATATCGGGGTCGTTGCAAAGCTCAGCGACACCCGTACGGGCGACACGCTGACCCAGCGCGAACATCCTGTGGCGCTTGAACGCATCCGTTTCCCGCAGCCCCTCTACTCGGCGGCCGTCGAGCCGAAGGCAAAGACGGACCTGGAGAAGCTGAGCCCTTCGCTCACTCGAATGGTGGAGGAAGACCCCAGCCTGTCCGTGCACCGGGACAGTGCGACGGGGCAGACGATTCTCTCCGGTCTCGGAGAATCCCACCTGGAGATCGCCTGCGAGCGCATGCAGCGCAAGTTCGGAGTGAACGTAACCCTGGCCCCGCCCCGCGTGCCCTACCGTGAGACGATTCGCGGGTCAGCAAAGGCCGAGGGCCGCTACGTTCGCCAGACCGGCGGGCACGGGCAGTACGGCGTGTGCTGGATCGAGGTTCAACCTCTGCCTCGGGGCGAAGGCTTCCAGTTCGTGGACCGAATCGTGGGCGGCGTCGTCTCCCACGGATATCGGCCGGCTGTCGAGAAGGGGATCCGTGAGGCTATGGAGGAGGGCGTCCTGGCTGGGTATCCTGTCGTCGATTTTCGCGCCACCCTCTACGACGGCAAGGAGCATCCGGTCGACTCGTCGGAGATGGCGTTTAAGATCGCCGGCTCAATAGCGTTCAAGAAGGCGGCTACAGATGCCGGCCTTGAGCTGCTCGAGCCGATCGCAGAGGTTGAGATCAGCGTACCGGACGACTTCACCGGCGACGTGATGGGCGACCTGAACACCAAACGAGCGCAGGTGCACGGCATGAACCCGGAGGCCGGCACGACGACGATCAGCGCCCACGTGCCGCAAGCGGAGATCCTGCGCTACGCCACGGACCTGCGGGCCCTCACCCAAGGCCGCGGCACATATAGCATGCGCTTCTCCCACTATCAGGAAGTGCCGGCCCACGTCGCCCAACAGCTCGTGGAGAAGCTCAAGGCCCAACGGGACAGCCATAGGTAGCACGCCGGGATTCTCAGGAGCATAGCGCCGAAGATCCCGCCGGAAGCGATCATTCGTTCTGCTCAGGCCGACGCTACATCGCACCGCATGAGCACGCGCCGCCGCAGGCGCAGCCACCACCGCCTCCGCCGCCGTCCCAGGCGAAGTCGCCGAAGTCCGCGGCTTCGCCCGCGCGTCTGCCCCTGGCCACGAGCGACAGCGTGCGAAGGGCGCCCGCGTGCCCCGAGGGGCAGTCTACATTGTCCGCCGAGGCGCTCATCGGACGCAGCTTTTCGAACTTCGTGTCACACGTCTGGCAGTAGTACTCATAGACAGGCATCGTGCCTCCCGGAAAAACGGACAGAGTCGCTCTTCCAATAGAATATCCGATGTCGCGCGGTAGGAACCCTTGGCCCAACCGTCGTTCGCCTGGAGGTCGCCGCTTGGCCATTCGCCCCTCGCTGCCGGTCATTGACGCTGACGGCCACGTTTTCGAGAGCGACCGCGATATCTACCCATACCTGCCGACCCCGTACCGGGGCGCCGACATCCTGTTCGCCACCCCGTTCTTTCCGACGCTGGATGGCTTCCATCGCCAGGCGCAGCGCGTCACCGATGGCCGGGCGCCGGTCCTGGAGATCCCCACTGCGGAGGACTGGCTGGCCTATCTTGATGATGCCAACATTGCTCTCAGCGTGCTCTTCCCCACGAGCGGCCTCGCCGTCGGGATGATCTCGGATCCCACATGGGCGACCGCCCTGACTCGTGGCTACAACGATTACCTCTACGATCGCTTCCTCAGGCTCGCACCTCAGAGGCTGAAGGGCGTGGCGCTGATTCCGCTCCAGGACCCGCCTCAAGCCGTCCTGGAGCTCCGACGGGCGGTAACTGAGCTGGGCATGCTGGGAGCGGTCCTGCCAGCGGCTGGCCTGTACGAAGCGCTCGGCCATCGTTCGTTTTGGCCCGTCTACGATGCGGCCCAAGAGCTGGACTGCCTGCTGGCGGTACACGGGGCCCCCTCCCTGGGCCTCGGGCTCGACCGGCTGCACAAGCTGATCGAGGTGCGAACGCTCACCCATGGCTTCAGCCAGATGACCCAGATGACCAGTTTGATGTTCGAAGGCGTGTTCGACGCCTTCCCTCGGTTGCGCTTCGCCTTCTGCGAGGCGGGCTGTGGATGGGTACCCTATCTGGCCGAACGGCTCGACCTCGAGTACCGCAACCGCAAGGTACAGGCGCCCGGCCTCCAGGTCATGCCCAGCGAGCATCTTGCCAGCGGTCGGATATTCTTTCATACCGAGCTCGGCGAACGAGGCCTCGTTCGCGCCATCGACGAGTTCGGCGAGGGTGCCTTCTTCTGCGCCTCCGACTACCCCCACGAGCCGAAGCACGAGTTCCCCGAGGCCGTCGAGGAGCTAGTGGCCAGGGACGACGTCCCCGAATCGGCGAAGCGCAAGATCCTCTGGGACAACCCCATCAGGATGTACAGGCTGGACGCGGCTAAGCTCGTGGCTCCCGCGGAGAAGCGCAAAATGGCAGCGGCCTCACGCTAGAGGTGATCTGAGCTTCCAGGGCGCCTTCGGGCGGGCCAGGGGGCGATGAGAACTGTCATGCTGAGCCGAAGGCGAAGCATCTCCCGGGAGACCATTCGCTCGCTCAGGGTGACAGTTTTCGGCAGCAGTTGTCGGGTCTTGCTCGTCCCTCCCAAGGCCAGGCCGTTTTTTTCGACCTTCAGCACCCGTGAGCCGCTTCGATGCTCCGGGCCTGGCTCGCGTGGCTGAGAACTGACACGCGCTCCCGCGCGGTCCTCACGTCGCGCTGGATCTGGGCGCGCAGCTCATCAACGCCGGCGAAGCGGCGAATCGCGCGGATTCGCTCCAGGAAGCAGACCTCGAGGTCGGCGCCGTAGATCTCGCCATCGTAGTCGAGGATGTGGGTCTCGATAAGGCGCTCGTGCTCGTCGAAGGTTGGGCGCGGGCCCAGGTTCACCACGCCATACCGATTCGCCGTCCTTGCCTCTTCTGGCGTGGCGGACGGAGTTGGGACAGCCAACACGCGCACTAGATACACGCCATCGTCCGGGAGCGCGCGCCTCTCGGGCGGGAGCACGTTCGCGGTGGGAAAGCCCAGCTGCCTTCCCCGACTCATACCCGCCACGACGCCGCCGCCGATGCAGTAAGGCCGGCCGAGCAGCTCGGCGCACAGCCCCACATCGCCCTCCGCCAGGGCTTCTCTGATCCACGTGGCACTGATCCGGCGCCCCTCGTGCAGCAGCGGTTCGACGACGACGACCTGGAACCCGCTGCCAGCCCCTATCCCGCGCAACATCGCGATGGTCCCGGTCCGTTCGTGGCCGAGCGCGAAGTCGCTACCGACCCACAGGGCCCGAAGGTCGTAGCGACCGCGCAGATCGGAAATGAACTCCTCGGGGCTCTGCGCCGCGACCGCGTGGGTGAACGCAACCACCTCGACACTAGTAACCCCCAGATCGAGAAGGCGGCGCGTCCGATCCTCAACCGTCGACAGAGCGAGCTGACGATGTTCTGGGCGGAGCACGACCTCGGGATCGGGATCGAAGGTGATACACACCGGGGCCAGCCCATCAACCGCCGCCTGGCTCGCCATCTGTCGGATCAGATACTCGTGCCCACGGTGGACTCCGTCGAAAACGCCGATGGCGAGCGCCACTGGGTGGGCTTCCGCCCGGGGCAGGCCGGTCATGCCGGCACCCCGTGCTGCTTACGCATCGGGGTCGGCCTTATCGCGGGAATCGCCGCCGCTTGCGCTAATCCCGCGGAGCGGATGCCATAGGCCGTCGCTCGAACGTCGGGCAAAACCAAGAAGCGCTCCCTCCGCGTCGTACACGCGCGCGTCGACTTGTCCGCGGGGATTATCAAATGCGTCGTAAGCCCTCCATGGGCGGCCGTGCCCCAGATCGAGGGCGCGCGACGCTGGTGCGATGATAGCGGGTAGCTCCCATGCCGCCACGTCAGCTGGCCATAGGACGCTGTCCCACGCCTCCAGCTCAGCAGCCAATGCCAGCGTTTCCAGCCCGAGGGCATCCTCGACGCGGAATGGCCCCACGCGGAGCCGAACCAGCCCGTCCAGGTGGGCCGGGCAGCCGACTGCCGATCCGAAATCACGCGCTATGGATCGGACGTACGTGCCGGACCGGCACTGGACGAGGAGAGTTAGCACGGGGCGGACCCAGGCGACTAACGCGATGGCATCCACCCTCACCATCCGAGCGGGCAGATCGGTCGCCTGCCCTTGTCGGGCCCGCACGTAGGCACGACCGCCGCCGATGTGCACCGCCGAGTATGCAGGCGGCCGTTGGCCGATATCCCCAACGAACTGGGTGAGCCCCCTCTGGATCGAGGGTTCGTCCACCGCGTCGAACGTGCCCGTGGCCACTACGGCGCCGTCGGCGTCGTCGGTATCGGTGGCGGCGCCCAGCAGCACCTCGGCATAATATTGTTTGTTGTGCCC
>CAYQJS010000010.1:45845-124444 GCA_964417895.1 uncultured Chloroflexota bacterium
CGCCAGCCAGGTAAAGCTTGGCGTCCCAGGCTCGACTGGCCAGGGTACGCGTCGCACGACCGAGCGCAACCGGCAGCACGCCCACGGCCGCCGGATCAAGCGTGCCCGCGTGGCCGATGCGGCGCAGGCCCGTGAGGCGACGCAGCCGCCGGATCACGTCGTGCGACGTGATACCCGGCGGCTTGAAGACGTTCAGATACCCGTTGAGGTCACGCGCCATGGCGCTACCCATGGCGGCCGGCTAACCTGCCGCCGCGGTCGCCTTCAGCTGGTCGAAGACCACGGGGAGCAACAGAGCGGCTGCACGGTCGGGCGGAGCCAGGATGGTGCACCCCGCGGCACGCTGGTGTCCGCCGCCGCCGAACGTCGCTGTGATCTGGGTCGCGTCCACCCCGGGAACGGTGCGCATGCTCACTTTTGTCTCATCCGCCGCGGATTCCTTGAGAACGACCGCGACTCGAGCCTCGCGGGTCGCTAGCAGGAAGTCGACCAGGCCCTCGGCATCCTCCATGGTCGCCTCCGCCGCGCGGAGCATCTCGGCGGTCACCGTCGTCCAGATCAGGCCCTCGGAGGCCTCCAATCGGTGGAGCGCCGCTCCCCACAGGCGCAAACTCGAGAGGGAGCGGGTGTTGAATAGCAAACGGGCAGTCTCGAAGATCGGCGCGCCCGCCGCCGCAAGCTCGTAACCGCGCCGGAGCGAGCGGGGCGACGTGTTCTCCGTGCGGAACGTTTGAGTGTCGGCCAGTAGCGCCATCATGAAGCAAGCCGCCGAGGCGGCATCCAGCGGGATTCCGCTGGCATCGAGCACGTCGCAGACGACCTCCGCCGTGGCGCCGGCGGTAGGGTCGACGAAGTTGACGTCGCCATAGAGGTCGTTGGTGATGTGGTGGTCGAACACCACAACGCGGCAGTCGGGCAAGACGCTTCGATGGCACTCGTAGAAAGCACCCATGCGCGAGGCCGTGGGGGTATCAGCCACAACGAGCGCGTCGCCGGGCTCGAGCAGCCGCAGCGGCTCAGACCCCGGTGCGAAGCGGGCCGGAAATTGAACAAGGTCCTCGAAGCCCGCGAGGCTGGGCGCGAATGAAGGCACGTTGCCGATGCAGACCGTGAGGGTGTTTCGCCCCTGGCGGCGAAGCACATGGGCGAGGCCCATAGCACAGCCCAGTGCGTCCGGATCGGGGTCCACATGGGCGGTCAGTACCAACCTGCGGGCATCGCCGATTGCCTCCTGGAGCGTCATCGGCGGCCGATATCGCTCGAGGTTAACCTCGCCATCACTCATGGTGCAGATCCCGAAGCAGCTCGTCGATTCGGGCTCCTTCTGCTATGGAGCGATCGAGGTGGAACATTAGCTCGGGCGTGTGCCGCAGGTTGAGGCGAGCCGCCAGTTCCCGCCTGAAAAACGTTGCCGCCCGCTGGATGTGCTGCAATGTGCTCGCGGCCTCCTCCTCGGAGCCCAGCACGCTCACGAAGACTCGCGCGGCGCTCAGATCGGGCGCCGTCTCCACGCCCGTGATGCTGATGATGCCGTGCAGCCGCGGATCGCTCGTCTCCCGAGCCAGTAGGTCCGCCAGCTCGTCGCGGATTTGATCGTTGAGCCGGTGCATCCGCCGGGCTGCCAATCCTTACCTCCGTGGCCAACTACGCGACCACCTCTTTGGTAAACGCCTGCACCACATCACCTTCCTCGAAACCAGCGAAACCACTCACGGTGATGCCGCATTCGTAGCCCGACTGTACTTCGCGCACGTCGTCCTTGAAGCGACGAAGGCTCTCCAGCCGGCCCTCGAACACCGTCCGCTCCTTCCGGAGGATTCGCACTTGCGCGGCGCGGGGGATCGATCCGGACCTGACAAGGCAACCGGCCGCCGCGTTGGTACGGCCGATCTTGAAGATCTGCCGGACTTCGGCCTCGCCGAGCACCACCTCGCGGTACTCAGGCTCCAGCATACCACTGAGGATCCGTTCAAGCTCTTCTGTCAGATGGTAGATGACGTTGTAGGAGCGGACTTCCACCCCCTGCGCCTCTGCCGCCCGCCGTGGGCCCGGATCCACGCGCACATTGAAGGCAATGATCATTCCCTTCGTCGCGGCAGCGAGCATGACGTCGGATTCGGTGACGTTCCCGGTGTCGGCGTGGACGATCTTCGTCCGGACCTCACGCTGGATCTGCTCGCTTTCGGCGATCGTTTGTATGGAGCCGGTGATCGCCTCGAGCGAGCCCCGTACGTCCGCTTTGACGACCAGATTCAGCTCCTTAAGTGCGCCGGTGCGGATCCCCTCCATGATGGACTCGAGGGATGCCGCTTGTTGTGGCGCGGCGGCGTGCGCCTCGGCGGCGCGTCGTCCGGCTTGAGCCAGCGCCCGAGCAGTTCGCTCGTCGGCAACGACCTGGAACCGGTCCCCGGCCCCGGGAACGCCATCGAGGCCGAGCACTTCGGCAGGCACAGACGGCTCAGCGCCACGGATGCGCTTCCCTTTGTCGTTGAACAGGGCTTTGATCCTACCCGAGTATCTACCGACCACGATCACGTCACCCACGTTCAGGGTCCCGTTCTCTACCAGGACCGTGGCCACGGGTCCCCGCGCTCGATCGAGCTTCGCTTCGATCACTGTCCCCACGGCCGAACGATGAGGGTTCGCTCGATAGTTCCCGATCTCCGCTACAAGGAGAATCGTCTCCAGCAAGGCATCGATACCCTCGTCCGTACGTGCGGACACCGGTACCATCTCCTCGTCCCCACCGAACTCTCGCGCGACGAGGCCGATCTCCATCAGTTGTTGTTTGACTCGATCAGGAGTGGCGTCGGGCCGGTCGATCTTGTTGAGCGCTACCACGATGGGCACGCCGGCCGCCCGGGCGTGGTCGGCGGCCTCTCTCGTCTGGGGCATAACTCCATCGTCTGCCGCCACCACTAGCACCGCGATATCGGTGACCTTCGCGCCGCGTGCGCGCATCGCCGTGAACGCCTCGTGTCCTGGCGTATCCAGAAATGTCACTGGTTGCCCGTGCACGTCGACTTGATAGGCGCCGATGTGTTGCGTTATGCCGCCAGCTTCACTGGCCGTCACCTGAGTCTTCCGGATCGCGTCCAGCAGGCTCGTCTTGCCGTGGTCGACGTGCCCCATGACGGTAACCACCGGTGGGCGCTGGACAAGATCCTCGTCCCGGTCCTCTGGCCCCTGAGCCGCCCGATCAACCTCCTCAATGGACATCTCGTGAACTTCGACGCCGAGATCGGACGCGACGATGGCGGCGGTGTCGAAGTCGATCGTCTGGTTGATGCTAGCGATGACACCGCTCTGGAGCAGCTGGCGGATAACGGTGGACGGGCTAACCGTAAGGCGTTCCGAGAACTCCTTGACCGTGAGTGTGGATGGCAGCTCAACGGGCCCTGTGGGCAGCGCCGTGGTTGCAGCGCCACCATCGGTCGCGACTGGGCCTGGTCGTGGCGCGGGCTTTTGACGACGACGGGCGCCCGGACGCCGTGGCGGTCGATATTGCATTAAGCGCCCCTCCTTGCCTCAAATAGCGACGGTCGTTCGGTCCGGGTGCGCCGTCGCCAGCGCACGACAGCGCCGTCAGGCGGTTTGTACCGCCACGGCCTCCGTAGCCTCACTCTGCGCCGGATACGCGGCCGCGACGCGCTGGAGCTCGGCGAGGTCCTCCGCGGATATCTCTACCTTCAGGACGCGCGCCAGCGAGCCGGTGCGCAACGCCTTCTGCCAGCACTCGAGCCGGGGGCAGACATATGCGCCCCGACCCGAGCGTTTCCCGGAAGAGTCGAGAGCGACTGCCCCCTCCGGAGTCCGAACGATGCGCACCAAGTCGCGCTTGGGCCGCTCCCCGCGGCAGCCCGTGCAGGTGCGCATCGGCACATGGCGGGGTTTCACGCTTTCGCCCTCGCGGCCCTCCTGGCCGGTTTCATCTCGGCGCCCTCCGCCACTTCAGCAGGGGGCCCCTCGGCACTGTCGGCCGCGGCTCGAGAGCGACGGCGTTTCTGGGTTGGCGCAACATCGGAGGCGTCCGCGCCCATTTCAGCTGGCGCCGCTCCATCGACCGGAGTGGCGTCGGCCGCCAGTTCCTTTTTCCGCCGCCTCGCAGGCTTGGTTGCTGGGCTCGCGCTCTCTGCGCCCTCCAGCTGGCCGGGCGCCTCGGCCACGACTTCGATTTCTTCGATCGGGGCGTCGCCTTGGGAGCTCATCTCTGACGCCTCACCCGCAGGCGCGGTGGTCGGATCGGTATCCGTGGCTCCCTCTTGCGCCCACCGCTCCAGCTCCGCCCGAGCGAGGGCAGCATCCGACTTGATGTCGATGCGCCACCCTGTCAGCCGGGCAGCCAGCCTTGCATTCTGCCCCTCCCGCCCGATCGCGAGGGAGAGCTGACGCTCGGGCACCACCACCGTGGCAGTCTTATCGTCTTCGCTGATGTCGACGCGTTGGACCTGGGCGGGGCTCAGCGCCGCCGCGACGAAGGTTGCTGGATCCGGATCCCACGGAATCACGTCGATCTTCTCGCCGCTCAGTTCGGTCACGATGTTCTGGATGCGTACCCCGCGCATGCCCACGCACGATCCTACCGGGTCAATGCCCTCCTGCAGGGCGCATACGGCGACTTTGGAACGAGCGCCCGGCTCCCGGGCGATGGCCTTGATCTCTACCGTGCCGTTGAAGATCTCGGGCACCTCTTGTTCGAACAGGCGCTTGATCATCATCTTATGCGCCCGGGAGACCAAGAGCTGTGGTCCCTTGTGGGTGTCGTGCACTTCGACGAGGTACACGCGCAGTCGCTGCCCGGGGAAGTAACGCTCGGTCGGTACCTGCTCGGACGGCGGCATGACAGCCTCCGTCTTCCCCAGCTCCATCACCACGGTCCGCTGCTCGATGCGCTGCACCAAGCCGTGCAGAATCTCACCCGACCGCTCGGCGAATTCGTCGTAGACTCGTTTGCGCTCGGCCTCACGTAGCTTCTGAACGATGTGTTGTTTCGCCGTTTGGGCCGCGATGCGCCCAAACGAACGGGGCGTTACGTCCTCAAGAAGGGTATCGCCAAGACTGGCGTTCGGCTGGATCGCCCGCGCCGCGTCGAGGCCGATCTCGTTGGCCTCTGACGGCTCCTCTACCACGACTTTCTCGACGAATACGCGCGGTTCTCCCGTGATCGGGTCGATATGGCCGGTGACGTTGAGGTTCGTGTCGTTGAAATTGCGCTTGTAGGCTGAAACGAGGGCGCTTTCGAGCGCCTCAACCACCACTTCGGGCGATACGCCCTTCTCGCTGGATAGCACGTTGATCGCGGCAGAGAACTCGCCTTTCATTCAGTTCCTCGCTCCCTCCGCGCGAGCGGGCCCCTCCAGGAATGCAAACAAAAAAGTGGGGGAACCCCCACTTTCCAGAGGCGCGTTCACTTCGAGCGGATTATACCAGTGCCCCCGGAGGCGCGACAACGACAGGACCCTCTAGCGAAGGCCCCAGTCGAAGGCCGCTAGCGGGACAAGAAGATCGTGGAACGAGATCACCACCATCAGGGACAACAGCACTGCCATGCCTACCAGGTGTATCAGTGCCTCACGTTCCGGGCGAACGCGACGGCCTCTGATAGCCTCCACTGCCACGAACAAAAGCCGACCACCGTCGAGCGCAGGGATCGGAAGCATATTGGCGACGGCAAGACCCGCGCTGAAAGCGCCCGTGATCATAAGCACTGGGAACCACCAGCCCGTGTCGAGGACCGCGCTCGCTGCCTGGGCCGCGACCTGGGTCATGCCCGGTATGCCTATGGGCCGTATGAGCTCCGGGGCCAGGTCTCCGCGAAGTGCCAGTACGGGGGCAATGAACGTCAGGAGGGTGACGTCGACGGTCCGACGGAATCCGAAGACCAGGGATTCGATGGGCCCGTGCGACACGGGAACGGATCGGCGCTGAAGCTGCACGCCAAGGGCGCCCTGCCCTTCTGGCCACTCTGAACGTGGTGTGACTACCAGTGGGACGGTCTGATCGCCGCGCTGCAACAGCAGCTCCATGGGCTGCCCCAGATGGCGCTGAATCTCGCCCTGGAACTCGGGAATCGTGCCGATCGGCCGGCCATCAACCTGTCGGACTACATCCCCGGCGCGCACGCCGCTTCGCTCCGCGGGGGAGTCGGGTGCGGTGCCCCCGATGTGAACGGGTCCCGCGGCCAGCTCCGGCCAGCCGCTGGCGTATGCCAGGGCAAAAGCGGCCACCGCGACGACGAAGTTCATCGCAGACCCCGCTACCAGCACCAGAGCGCGGATCCGCTTCGGCTGGCTCGCGAAGCTGCCGCGCGCCGAGGGGTCCTCTTCACCCAGCATGCGGACGTACGCCCCGAACGGTATGAGGTTGAGCGAGTACCGCACGCCGTCGTGGACGCGAGACAGAATGCGCGGAGGAAAGCCGATGGCGAACTCTTCGACGACGATTCCGCTGCGCTTGGCGACGATGAAGTGTCCAAGCTCGTGGGCAATCATCAGCAGCCCCAGGATGGGAACGATGGCTAACCACTCCATGGACGCCTCTCATGCCTCCAATTCATTTACGTCCTGAGTCCTCGACAGGTTTCGCGGGCCCAGGCATCCGCAGCTATGATGGCTTCAATCGAGTCCGGCGCATCATCATGATGTCGATGAAGCGTCTCCTCCACCAGTGGCACGAGGTCAGTGAAGCGAATTCCGCCAGCCAGGAAACGCTCGACGGCGATCTCATTCGCTCCGTTGAGCACGGCCGGATAGGCCCCACCCGCCTCAGCAGCCTGGAGAGCAAGTGGTATGGACGGATACCGGCTCTCGTCGACCGGCTCGAACGTCAACGCCCCGAGCTCCTGTATCCGGAGCCTCGGCAGGTCAGCGCACACGCGCTCCGGGTACATCAGCGCGTTCACGATGGGCAGCCGCATGTCGGGAACCGACAGCTGGGCTTTCACGGAACCGTCGGCGAACTCGACCAGGGCGTGCACAATGCTCTGGCGGTGCAGGGCGACCGTGACCAGAGATGGCGGCACCCCGAACAGCCGGCTAGCCTCGATGATCTCCAAACCCTTATTCATCAGAGTCGCGGAGTCCACTGTGATCTTAGGCCCCATTGACCATGTCGGGTGCCGGAGAGCCTGCTCTGCCGTTACGTAGGGGAGATCTTCCAGGGGCGTGTCACGGAGCGCGCCGCCCGAAGAGGTGAGCACGATCTGTACGACAGTAGATGGATCTTCTCCCCGCAAGCACTGCCACACGCCGTTGTGCTCGGAGTCCACCGGAACGATCGTGCCCCCGAAGTCCCGAGCTGTCCGAGTGACCAGCGCTCCCGCCGCCACCAGCGGCTCCTTATTGGCAATGGCAACGACCTTGCCGGCGCGAAGCGCCGCGAGGCAAGCGCGCAGCCCCACCAGCCCGGGTGTCCCCAGCACAACGATGTCGGGTGCGGCCTCCTCAACCAGACGCTCGAGAGCGTCGGGGCCGCTCAGGATACGGGTGCCATCCAGCTCCGGTGCCGGTCTGACCTCGCCGACCGCTATGTATGTCGGCTCCCACTCATCGAGCTGTGCGCGGAACGCCGCGGACGCGTGGCCCGCCGCCATGCCCACAACCTCGAACGTACTACCCAGACGCCGGAGCACGTCAAGCGTCTGCCTGCCGATCGATCCGGTGCTGCCGAGTACGGCCACTCGCTTCACGCGGGGAGGACTCCGTCGGTCATCACTACGTACCAGTATCCCAGAAATACAGCGACCAGCAGGCTATCGATCCTATCCAGCACGCCCCCGTGGCCGGGGACAAGCCACCCCGAGTCCTTCGCGCCGAGCCGCCGCTTGATCGCTGACTCCGCCAGATCGCCAACGATGGCGCCCGAACCCACGACGAGCCCCAGCCCGAGCGTGCGTGGGAGCGGCTGTGCCAGCAGCCCGCTTGCCACGGAGCCGACGAGCGCGGCCGCGATGAGCCCGGCGGCGGTGCCCTCCTTTGTCTTGCCGGGGCTCACCGCGGCAAGGCGGTGGCGGCCCCATGCTCGGCCGACCAGGAAGGCCGCCGTATCACACGCCCATGTCCCAGCGAGAATCATGAGCACCCATCCCAGACCGTCGGGCCGCTCGCGGAGAAGGATTCCCGACGAGAGGAGAGTACCGACGTAGACGAACCCTCCCGTGATCGAGACACCGGTGGTCAAGGGTGAAAGTCCTGCCCGTCGCAGCAGCCCGCCGAGTTCCCAGACAGCCAGCCCGCCCACTATGACCACGAGGGCTGCGAACCAGCGCCCACCCAGGAGGGTAAGCGCCAATACGGGCGGGACCGCGACGACCGCCGTAGCAACGCGAAGCAGAAGCGGTCGATGAGAGGCGAGGCTAGCGATCCAAACCGGCGTGGCCTCAGGCCCCGGCGGCGCGGATCTGCGCTGCGAGTCGACCGAACCGACGCTGTCGGCGACTATACTCACAGAGGGCCTGCTTGAATCGTTCACCATCAAAGTCCGGCCAGTACACGTCAGTGCACCAGTATTCGGCGTAGGCCGCCTGCCACAACAGGAAGTTGCTCAGGCGCATTTCCCCGGCGGTGCGAACTATGAGGTCCGGATCGGGGAGTCCCGCCGTGTCAAGGTTCGCGGAGATCAGATCCTCGTCGATGGCCTCCGGCGGAACGCCCTGCGCCACGATCCGACGCACAGCGCGCACGATTTCCGCCTGTGCGCCGTAGTTGAACGCGACATTTACGATGAGGCGATCGTTGCAGCGGGTCCTCTCGACAGCCTCGCCGATGCGATGTGCGAGCTCGGCTGGAATCTGTTCCAGTGTTCCCAGGTGTCGAAGCCGTATGCCTTCTCGGTGTAACTCTTCCGCTTCGCGATCGATGACATCGCCCAGGATGGTGAACAACGCTTCGATTTCATCATACGGACGCCGCCAGTTCTCTGTGGAAAACGCATACAGGGTGAGCACCTTGACGCCGCACTCGATGCATGCCTCAATGATGGAGCGCACGTTCTCAGTGCCGGCCCGGTGACCCACAGCGCGGGGGAGGTGGCGCTCCGCTGCCCACCTTCCGTTGCCATCCATGATGATCGCGACGTGGCGGGGCACGGCCTCCCGCTCGCTGTCCAACGGCGCCACGCCGGTTTGGGAAAGCATCAAGGCTCCAGGATCTCGTGTTCCTTGCTCTTACCGACCTCGTCCACCTGGGCCACAAACTGATCGGTGAGCTTCTGCACACGTTCCTGCCCGCGCTTCATCTCGTCCTCGGATACCGCCTTCTCGCGCTCTTCCTTCCGAAGGGACTCGACGGCTTCCCGTCGGCAGTTACGGATGGCGACGCGCGCCTCCTCGAGTCGTCGCTGGACGAGCCGCACAAGCTCGCGCCTTCGCTCGTCGTTCAAGAGGGGGATGGCCAGGCGGATCATGGTCCCGTCGTTTGTCGGGTTCAGACCCAGATCGGACTTCTGGATCGCCTTTTCTATGGCGGCGAGCGCTTGCCGATCCCACGGCTGGATGGTCAGCAAGCGCGGTTCCGGCGCCGAGACCGTGGCGAGAGCATTGATGGGCGTCGGCGAGCCAAAGTAGTCCACCTGTACTCGATCCAAGAGTGCAGGGCTGGCGCGGCCCGTCCGGATCGTTGCCATCTCATGCTTCAACACCTCGATGCTCTTCTGCATCTTATCCTGTACGGTGCGATGAATATCTTCCACCGACATGACAGCCGCCCCCTTCGTCTTTTGCTAGGCGATGAGAGTGCCCACCTCTTCACCCACAAGAAGCCGTTCGAGATTCTTTGGGTTCTCGAGGTCGAATACGACGATGGGGAGGTGATTGTCCATGCAGAGCGAGAGCGCCGTGCTATCCATGACCCCGAGGCCCTGGGCCAGCGCGTCGATGTAGCTGAGGCGCTCGTAGCGCCGCGCCTCTGGATTCGTTAGGGGATCATCCGTATAGACCCCGTCCACACGATTCTTGGCCATAAGCAGCACTTCGGCGCCGACTTCAAGCGCTCGAAGAGCGGCAGCCGTGTCGGCGGTGAAAAACGGGTTGCCTGTGCCCGCTGCGAAGATGACGACGCGGCCACGCTCCAGATGCTGCATCGCCGTTTCACGAATGTAGGACTCGGCAATCTCCGCCATAGTGATCGCGGACTGCACACGCGTTTCCACCTCGAGGCGCTCCAGGGCCGCCTTCAAGGCCAGAGCGTTGATCACCGTACCCAGCATGCCCATGTAGTCTGCGGTTGCACGGTCGATGCCGATGAGTGACGCCTGCTCTTGTCCGCGCCAGATGTTCCCACCCCCTACCACGACCCCGAGCTCGACGCCCATCTGGCGCGCGTGCAGGACCTGGCTGGCGACGTAGTTCAGCGTGATCCGGTCGATCCCATACTCGGCATCTCCCTGCAGAGCCTGGCCGCTCATCTTGAGCAGAACCCGCCGATACCGTGAGGGCTTTCGTGCTACCGCCACCGGCGTCTCGTCGTCGCGGTTCTTCATTTCCGTATGTCAATCACGGTGTGGGCAGAATCCGCACCACGCAGGTCTGCTCGGAGTCATTCACCAGCACCCAGCTCATAACGGATGAAGCGGCGGACTACGATGTTCTCGCCGGTCTTGGCAGCGGTCTCGCGTACAACGTCCGCGATCGTCTTGCCCTGGTCTCGGATGAAAGGCTGTCTCATGAGAGGCAGCCGATCGGCGGTTCCGTTGGTGCCGTCGACGGACGGCGGGTCCATCGCGGCTACCTGCATCGCGACGTCGTGTGCGAGATCACGGAAGTCCGGCGTGCGCGCTACAAAGTCCGTCTCGCAGTTCACCTCGACGATGACGCCGATGCGCCCACCCCCGTGGATATACGCCTCGATCACACCCTGGCTGGCCTCGCGCCCTGCCCGCTTCTCCACACCCGCCAGGCCCCGATCGAGCAGGATGGCCGCGGCCCGATCCATGTCACCATCGGCCTCAACCAGCGCTCGCTTGCAGTCCATGACGCCCGCGCCGGTCTTTTCGCGCAAGGCCTTTACGTGGTCGGCGGAGATCTCCACCCGACGATCCTCCTGATGCAGACTCGGGTCACCGAATGCGCCCGGCGTCAACTCGGCGCGCGGTGCACTTCGCTCGGGCGAAAACTAATCGGCGTGGGTAACGGGCCGACTGTCAGCTAGCTCACTACCGTTCGAGAGCTCGTCCATGCCGAGAAACGCGGCCTCGGCCACGGCTGTGACCTCGGCCGCGACGGCGGCGAGCTGCTCAGCTTCCTCGGCGTCCTCTTCGTCGGCGACCTCCGAAGGCTCCATCGTCGCTGCTTCACGGATCTGGTTCCCCTCTGCCGCCGCATCGGCGATGCGGGCGGTAATCAGCCGGATCGCGCGAATGGCATCGTCATTGGCAGGAATCGGATGGGCGATGATCGTTGGATCGCAGTTCGTATCGGTCATTGCGATGATGGGTATGCCGAGCCGGAGCGCTTCGGCGACGACGATGTGCTCGCGCTGCGGGTCGACGATGAACACGGCATCGGGCAGCCGTCCCAGTGTCCGGATGCCCCCGAGCAGCCGGTTCAGTCGCTCAATCTGGTCTTCTAAGCGTGTGACTTCTTTCTTGGGCAGATGTTCGAAGCGTCCGGCGAGCTTCTGCTGCTCTAGCTCATCGAGCCGGCGGATGCGCGCCTGGATGGTCTGGAAGTTGGTCAACATCCCGCCCAGCCAGCGATGGTTCACGTACGGCATATTGGCGCGCGTTGCCTCTTCGCGTATGGCATCCTGCGCCTGCTTCTTGGTCCCGACGAACAGGAGCTTCCGTCCCGACGCGGCTAGGTCTCGGACCCAGTCGACGGCCTCGTCGAGGCAGCGTACGGTCTGCTGGAGATCGATGATGTGGATGCCATTTCGCTCCGTAAAAATAAAGGGGCGCATCTTCGGGTTCCACCGTCGGGTCTGGTGGCCGAAATGCACCCCTGATTCCAGGAGCGTTTTCATCGAGACTGTGGGCACTAGGCTCTCCTCCGTTCATGCAATCGCCGCCATCTTCCCACGCGGGATTCGCCCGAGGCGAATACGGCCGCGACCGGTCCGGCGGCGTGAGATTGGCCAATGGGCCAGCGAGATTATACAGGGGAGGGCATGCTCTACAGGATGAAGCGGTTCAGGTCTTCGTTCGCAGCAAGGGCTGCCGTGCGTTCGCTCACGTACGCAGCGTCGACGATGACTGAAGAGCCGGCAAGCTCAGACGCGTGGAAGGAGACCTCCTCTAAGGTCTGCTCCAGCACCGTCTGGAGTCGGCGTGCGCCGATGTTCTCGACGCGTTCGTTGACCACCGACGCGATGCGCGCCACTTCGGCGACGCCGTCGGGCGTGAACTCGAGGTTGACTCCTTCGGTCCCAAGGAGCGCGCGGTACTGCGAGCACAGTGACGTCTCGGGGCCGACGAGGATCTCCTCAAGGTCGGCCTGGCTGAGGCTGTTCAGTTCGACGCGTAGCGGGAACCTCCCCTGAATCTCCGGAATGAGGTCCGACGGCTTCACTTTCGTGAAGCTACCGGCGGCGATGAACAGCAGATGGCGCGAGCTGACAGGCCCGTAGCGCGTCATGACGACGCTACCCTCGACAATAGGAAGCAGATCCCGTTGGACGCCCTCGCCCGACACGTCGGCGCCCCCGTCGTGCCCACGCCCGGCGACCTTGTCGAGTTCGTCGATGAAAACGATGCCACTGTCCTCGACACGCTCCAGTGCCTCGTCGACGACCGCGTCAAAATCCACGAGCTTGTTGGCCTCTTCGCGGGCTAGGATGCGTTTGGCGTCGCGCACGCACACCGTGCGCGACCGTGGTCGGGCTCTCGGCGGCGGGTTATCTCGTGCGCCATCCCCGCCGTCTCCCGGGGGGTAGTCCCAGTAGGCGTCGTACGGGTCGGCCTCGGGCGTCACCTCGATTTCTACCATCGCTTCGTCCAGTCTTTCCGAACGGAGCAACCGGACGAGCCGCCGACGATGCGCCTCATCGATCTCCGCGGGAGGGGGCGGCTCCTCGCCGACGGCGGGCGCCGCTGCGGCCCCGGGGACGGGTGGCCCCGGAATGCGAACCTGCCTCCGGCCTGTCGCGGTCTTCAACGAGCCGCCGGCCGCCTGCGCGACTATGTACTCCACGAGACGCTCGTGGGCCCGTCGCTGCGCGCGGGTTTCTACGTCGCGCAGACGACGATCGTGGAGGCGGCCGACGGTGTCCTCCACCAGATCCTGGATGATGGACTCCACGTCGCGACCCACATAGCCGACCTCGGTGTACTTGGTGGCCTCAACCTTGAGGAAGGGCGCCTCAAGCATCGAGGCGACGCGGCGTACCATTTCGGTCTTTCCGACGCCGGTCGGCCCGATCATCATGATGTTCTTCGGGGCGATGCCCCGACGCTGCTCGAACGGGAGCTGCTGTCGCCGATACCGGTTGCGCAGCGCAACAGCGAGCGCGCGCTTGGCCGCCGTCTGGCCGACGATGTGCCGGTCCAGCTCCTTCACAATATCGGCCGGGGTGAGGGCGTCGATGCGCCGCCGTCGGCGGCGCGGCTGCGGCTCGCTCACTTGGGCCCTCCGGGGACACCGTCTGGCTCCGGCGTCTCTGCTAGTACATAGGCGATCGTGTCCACAGTGATCTGGTCATTGGTGTAGATGCACATCGCCGCGGCCGTCTCCAGCCCAATACGAGTGATCGCGCTGGCGCTCAGATCTGTGGTCATCAACAATGCGCGGGCCGCGGCCTGGGCGTAAGGTCCTCCGGAGCCGATGGCCGCCAGGTCATCGTCGGGCTCGACCACGTCGCCAATGCCGGACAGAACGAGGATGCCATCCTTGCCGGCGACGAGCAGCCAGGCGTCCAGCTCACGCAAGAAGCGGTCGGAGCGCCACTCTCTGGCCAGCTCCACAGCCGCGCGCCGGATGTTTCCGCGGTAGTGCTCAAGCTGGCGCTCGAAACGCTCGAAGAGCGCGAAGGCGTCGGCGGTAGCTCCAGAGAAACCGACGAGGACCTCTTCGTTGAAGATGCGACGGAATTTCCGGGCACTCGCCTTCATGACGATCTCGCCGACGGTCACCTGTCCGTCGGCCCCCATCGCCACTTCGCCGCCCCGGCGCACCGCGAGGACGGTGGTGCTCCGTATCACTCGCGCGTCGGCCAACTGGTAGCAGCCCCGCCAGGCCGCGGCGCTGCCCGCCACGGCGTGGGATTATAGCTCACCGTTGTGGACGTGGAGATGACTCAGCCGCCCGCCCTCACACGAGCCACGTTTTGCAAGTGGCCGTCCAGCGTCTCGGCGAACAGGTGCGAGCCATCCGCGCGGGCGACGAAATAGAGCCACGACCGAGCGGAGGGATACGCCGCCGCCTCCAAAGCGGCGAGGCCGGGGTTGCAGATGGGCCCCGGTGGCAGGCCCGCGACCCTATAGGTGTTGTACGGCGCGTCGTACTGCAGGTCCTCGATGGCTAACTCTCGCTTCCAATAGGGCTGGCCGTACGCGAGAGTCCCGAAGGGCACGAGGGAATACTGCACGGTCGGATCGGCCTGCAAAGGCATCCCGCGGCTCAGCCGATTATGGAATACCGCTGAGATCTCAGGCCTCTCCTCCGGACGAGCGGCCTCCCGCTCCACAATAGACGCCAGGGTCACAAGCTCATGCACCGAGAGGCCCCGATCTGCGGCGGCGGCCCGGAGCCCGGCGTCCACCCGCCGATCGAACTCCGCGGACAACCTGCGGACGACTGTCTCAGGAGCAACGCCCCGCCCGATCTCGTAGGTTTCGGGGAATAGGTAGCCCTCAAATGACGGCGCCCTCTGGGGAAGCGGCGGCGCATCGGGCCCGCCGCGCCCGGCCACCACTTCGAGGAAAGACGCCGCCTCTACGACGCCGATGCCCTCCAGATACTGGGCGATCTCCTCGGTGCGCCATCCCTCCGGGATGGTCAGCAGCCCGGTCCGGCGCGTTCTCCCCGCCGCCAGCGTCTCGACGACGTCACCCACGGCCATGTCTCGGCGCAGCTCGTAATCTCCAACCGCCAGCCGCTGAGCCGATCGACGGAGCTCCACCTGGAGGCGAAAGGCGGTTGCCGAGCGGACCAGTCCAGCCCTCTCCAGCTCGGCGCCGATCTCCGAGGCAGTGGCGCCGGGTCGAACCGTAAACAGGATCGGGGTGGGGTCATCGCTCGGAGGACGCTGATCGGTGAGGGACTGTAGCGAACGAGGCCATTCCGCCACGGTGGACAGGGTCAAAACAGCGAGCGCGGCTAGAAAAAGGAGAGCTAGAAGGCCGAGTCCCGCGGCCGCCGCTGGTGATCGAGGTAGCTCTGGAGGATGAAACCCGCCGCGAGGGCGTCGGCCCGGCCCGTCTTCCGGACCTCGGCCCGCGTCGACCCCGGGTCGACCTGGCGCGCCATGGCTGTCGTCAGTCGTTCGTCCCATAGATCCACCGGCACGGTCAAGCGGGATGCCAGCATAGCCGCGAAACGCTCCACGCGCCGTGTCTGCTCTGTCGCCTCGCCTGACAGGCCTAGTGGCAGACCCACCACAACGCGAGCCGCGTTCTCGGCTTCGACCATATCCGCGATGGCCGCGGCGTCCTTATTGTAGGAGTGGCGCGATATCGCGCAGCGTGGCGTCGCGATGATGCCGATCTCGTCGCTCACAGCTACGCCCACACGCTTGGAGCCAACGTCGAGGCCGATGATACGGGGCACGGCTGCTCAGGTAGCCATCCTGGCACGCACGATCTCCTCGGCCAGGGCCAGCGCGTCCTCGAGCTTGCCCGCCAGCTCCGGCCGCCCACCGGCGCGAGCCAGGTCGGGCTTCCCTCCACCTCCGCCCCCAACGATCGCCGCCACGTCCCGCACAATCGCCACGGCATCGAGGCCCGGCCGCATCACGTCCGGGCTGACGCTCGCGACAAACTGCGGGCGGCCCTCGATTAGGGAGCCCAACACGATGAAACCCGAACCCAGCCCCTCCCGAACCACGTCTTTCAACCCGAGCAGAGCGTCCATAGACTCCGCCTCAACCCGGGCGGCGATGAGCGATGCCCCGTCCACCCGCGTGGCCTTCTGGAGCAGCCCGTAAGCCTGCACCCGCGCCAGCTCGGCCTCGAGGCGCGAATTCCTGCGCCGTGCCTCACGCAGCTCAGCCACCAGCGCGTCCACGCTCTCGCCCAGCCGGTCGGGCGCCGATGCGAGTCGCGCAGCCAGGCTGGCGACCTGGCGGCTCCGGGCGCGGGCGTATTCATAGGCGGCCCGTCCGGCCACTAGCTCGATGCGCCGCATCCCACTGCCGATTCCGGACTCCGCCATGATGTAGGCCGCCCCCAGCTCGCCGGTGCGGCCGACGTGCGTGCCCCCGCACAGCTCCTTGCTGAACTCGTTCATCGCTACCATGCGCACGTGGTCGCCGTACTTCTCGCCGAAGATGGCCATCGCACCGCGCTTAACGGCCTCCTGAAAGGGCAGCTCTGCCACCGTTACCGGAACATCTGCCAGGATCTGCCGGTTCAGCAGGTCCTCCACTTCCTCCAGCCGTTCCGGCTCGACGGGCCCACCGTGGGGGAAGTCGAAGCGCGCCACGTGGGGGGCAACCAGGGAGCCTGCCTGCATGGCCTGGGGCCCGAGCACGTGCTGCAGCGAACTGTGCAGTAAATGCGTGGCCGAGTGGTGGCGCATCACGTCGCGCCGCCGTTCACCGTCGACCACTGCCTCCACGGCCTGGCCGGTGCCGAACTCACCGACGACGACACGGCCGACGTGGAGCACGTGGCCGGCGGTGTCGTGCTGCGTATCCTCCACGACGAAGCGGCCGTCGCGGGTTGCGATCTCTCCGGTATCTCCCACCTGGCCGCCGCCCTCCGCATAGAAAGGCGTCTCGGCGAGCACAAGCGTGCCCCGCTGGCCCTCGGACAGGCCGGGCACGTCATTACCATCGCTTTGCAGCGCCAGGACGTGCGTCCGAGCGTCCGTCCGCCGGTACCCGAGGAACAGGGTGGCGGGCTGACTCATAACCTGGCTGGCCTCCCCCACGGTGCGCGACGTTCCGAAGCGCGCGGCGCCACGACTGCGTTTTCGCTGGGCGGCCATGGCTCGCTCGTAGCCCTCCCACCCGATCGCGAGCCCTGCCTCCGCCGCGATCTCCTCGCTCAGCTCCCGAGGAAAGCCGTAGGTGTCGTAGAGCTGAAAGATCCGGTCGCCCTCGAGCTGAGTCCCGCCCGCCTGGCGGGCCTCCTCGATCCAGCGGTCGAGCAAGCTTTCCCCTGACTTCAGCGTGCTGAGAAACTGGTCCTCTTCGGCGCTGAGAAGCTGCTGGACGTGCGCGCTGCGGGCGGCCAGCGCCGGGTGTCGGCCACCCATCCGCTCCACGACGACGTCCGCCAGGTCTGCCAGGAACGGCCGGTTCAGGCCAATGTGGCGCCCGTAGCGAATGGCCCTTCTGATAACTCGCCGCAGCACGTAGCCGCGTCCTTCGTTGGAGGGAAGCACGCCATCGCCGACAAGGAATGTCATCGCTCTCCCGTGGTCGGCGAGAACACGCAGCGCGTAGTCGAGCCGCTCCTGCTTCCCGTAGCGGACGCCGGCGAGCTCTTCCATCCCCCGGATGACGGGCAGGAACAGGTCTGTCTCGTAGACCGACGGGGTGCCCTGCAAGACTGAAGTGACGCGCTCCAGCCCAAGGCCCGTGTCGATGTTCCGGCTTGCCAATGGGGTGCGGGTGCCATCCGTGTCCTGCAAGAACTCCATGAACACCAGATTCCAGATCTCCAGGTAGCGGTTGCAGTCGCAGCCGGGATGGCACTCGTCGCGGCGGCAGCAGTAGTGCTGGCCGCACCCCAGATCCGCCCCACGGTCGACGTATATCTCGGTATCCGGCCCACACGGACCAGAGGCGCCCGGTGGACCCCAGAAGTTGGACTCATCGAGCACGATCCGTTCAGCGGGTAGGCCGACCGAGCGCCACAGCCCGGGCGCCTCCTCGTCGGTGGGATGGACCGTCGCCCACAGGCGCTCGGGCGGAAGGCGAAAGCCGGTCGTTACCAGCTCCCAGGCCATCGGGATCATCTGGTCCTTGAAGTAGTCCCCGATCGAGAAGTTGCCCAGCATCTCGAACAAGGTGAGGTGGTGGCGATCCCCGACCCTGTCGATATCGGTGGTACGGAAGCATTTCTGAATGGAGCACAGCCGGCGGGATGGCGGCGGAGCCTTCCCCAGCATGTAGGGGATCATCTGCTGCATGCCCGCGGTCGTCAGCAGAACGGTCGGATCGTTCTCGGGGACGAGGCTGGAGCTGGGCAGCTCCAGGTGGCCTCGATCGCGGAAGAACCCGAGGTACGCCTCCACGATGGCTTCGCTGGACCAGCCGCTCAAGTCCTCCGGCCTACTCACGCCCTACTGTTCCGTTGGCAGTGGCGGCGAGCGGCTGGGTCAGCTCCCAGAGCGGCTCGAGCCCTTCGAACTGCTGGCTGGTGATCGCCATCTCGATGCTGTCGCACCATTCGCCGTGCACGTAGGCTATGTTGCGCCTAACGGCGTCGACTTCGAAGCCGCACTTCCGGTACGAGGCCATGGCACGCGTATTGAAGTCGTAGACGCTCAGCTGAACCTTACTAAGCTGCACGTCGCGGAAGAAGTACTGCAGCACCAGGCGCATAGCGTCGGAGCCGTATCCCTGGCCCCAGTATTCCTTCGCTCCGATGCCGATGAACAGCCGGCAGGTGCCGATGTCCCGGTACATCCGGTCAAAGCCCAGCATGCCGATGGCCTGGCCTCCGAGGGTGCAGATGATGAAGAGTCCACTTGTGGGGTCCGTTCGATATTGATGGAACCTACGCTTGACCTCATCCATCGACATGCGCTTGCCGGGGTCGGCGTTCAGGTAGAGCCCCATCTCGCTATCGTTCTCCCACTCGTGCACGAGCAGGAGATCCTCGGCCTCAACCTCCCGAACCGTGACGAGCTTTCCTGAACGCGTTGGAAGCATTTCTCCTCCGGCCGTCGCCGGCGCTCAACTGGGGTAATGGTAGTATAGAGGCACAAGTAAGGCGAAACGCCGACGAGCTAAACGTATTGTCGCCAGGAGTAGCCAGAGCGGTGTTCATCGTGATTGCCGTCATGGTGGTCGCGAGCGTAGTCCTTGCCCTCCTCCCGTTCGGGGGACGCTGAAAATCGTGGTTTCGGGATCTCGGGGGCTCAGGTCCTGGCGCTGATGCTGTCGGGATACCAGCCGCGGCCGGCGCGGCGTCGGGGCGTGCGCTGCACTCGCTGGCGATTCGAGCGGCTCGTGCGCCACGCGTGTGAGACCCTCCCCACCCGCTTCCAGAAACTGTTGCGGAACGCCGCCATCATTGTGGAGGACCTCCCATCGCGCGTCGTCCGCCTCGAGGGCGGAGCCCTGGGGTTGTACGAAGGCACGCCCATCGGCCAGCGCGGCACCGATTACTCGATGGTCTTGCCAGACAAGATCTCGATCTACCGGCTCCCTCTACTCCAAGCTTGCCATACCCAGCGCGAGTTGCGAGAGGAGGTGCGTCTGACGGTGCTGCACGAGATCGGCCACTATTTCGGGATCAGCGATGAGGAGCTTCCCTTTTGAAAATGGCCGGACCTCTTGGCTCGATGAGCCATGCGGATTGACATCCTTACGCTGTTCCCCGAGATGTTCGTGGGGCCGCTCGACACCAGCATCGTAGGCCGTGCCGTCGAGCGGCGTATCGTGAGCATCGCCATCCGCAACCTCCGTGACTGGACCCACGACCGCCACCGCACGGCGGACGATGCGCCGTTTGGGGGCGGTCCCGGCATGGTGCTGAAGCCGGCCCCCATCTTCGAGGCCGTGGATGCGATCCGTACTCCTGACGCGGAGATCGTGCTGCTGACGCCAAATGGCGAGCTGCTCAACCAGGCCATCGTCCGGCATCTGGCGACGCAGGCTCATTTGGTGCTGATCTGCGGCCATTACGAGGGCGTGGATGAGCGTGTGGCTGAGCACGTCGCCACCCGACTCCTCTCGATTGGCGACTATGTGCTGAGCGGTGGCGAGCTGCCCGCCATGGTGCTCGCCGATGCAATCGTCCGACTGCTGCCAGGAGCGTTGGGATGTGCGGACTCCGTCCGGGAGGAGGCCCACAGCGAGGGCCTCCTCGAATACCCTCAGTACACGCGGCCCGCGGTCTACCGCGGTCACGCAGTGCCAGGCGTGTTGCGCTCAGGCAACCACCAGGAGCTCGCGCGCTGGAAGCGGCGCGAGGCGCTTCGCCGAACCCTCCAGCGGCGGCCTGACCTGCTGACGCCGGCCCACCGCGAGGAGCTGCGCGCCCTCGGACTTGATGCCTAGTTTGCGCCCCTCGCAACGGCCCCCTAAAATCCAGCCGGTCCCAGTCGACATATCTGCGCAAGCTGGCCGGGTGTATAGCGAAGTCAGGCCCAGGGAGCGCGCTGCCATGAACGCCTCGATCGTCATCCGCGCCAAAAACGAGGCCCACGCCATCGGTGAGACTCTGGAGCGGGTACACCAGCAGGTCGGGGTGCAGCCGTTCGAGGTCATCGTCGTCGACGACGGATCGACCGACGGGACCGTTGATATCGCCCGCGAGTTCGCGGTCCAGCTCGTCGCTATTCCGGCGGGTTCGTTCACCTACGGGCGCGCGCTCAACATCGGAATACGGGCGGCTCGGGGTGAGTTCGTAGTGGCCTTGAGCGCTCACTCGCTGCCAGCCGATGAGCACTGGCTGGCCAACCTGCTGGCGCCTTTCCGGGACCCCACGGTGGGGGCAGCGTACGGCCGCCACCTCCCCAGGGCCAACGCGACCAAGCTGGAGCTGTTCGGCATGTGGCTCTCTGGCGTTATGAGCGAGACTCCGCGCCGCCAGGAGAGCGACATGATGTTCTCCAACGCCAATGGCGCCTTCCGGCGTGGCCTGGCCCTAGAACACCCCTTCGACGAGATGCTGCCGGGCGCAGAGGACCTGGCCTGGGCGGACTGGATCGAACGTCAGGGCTGGGCCGTTTACTACCAGCCGAGCGCCGCCGTCTACCATTCCCATGGTGAGTCGCTGCGCAGGCTTGTGCGTCGCATGGTGAAGGACCAGCCGACGATCTGGGGGTTGAAGCTCGGGATCCTGGCGCGCCGCCGCGCCGCCCGCGCGCGTGTTTCCCCCTCTCCCTCTGGGAGAGGGTTGGGGTGAGGGCGCCGCCCCACCGTTGTCACTGTTCTGAAAGTCCCCTCGCCCTCTGGCCTCCATAGAATGACAGCCGCGCTTCGCTGGTACTCGGCCTAACAAAGAGATACGATGACGTCAATCCAGCTACGGGAGACGACACCATGGCGGCAACCTCCGTTCGCACCACCGACGAGATCATTATCTCCGCGGACTCGCACGTTTCCGAGGAGGGTGACTTCTGGGTTGAGGGGCTCCCCGGCGAGTTTCGGGATGCAGCGCCGCGCTTCCCTCGCCGCGAGCTTGGCGTCGGCTTTCAGGCTCGTCCTGGCGGCTACGACCCGCACGAGCGCGTGAAGGAGATGGCGACCGACGGCGTAAGCGCCGAGGTGCTCTACCCGACCCTGGGCCTCCGCCTCTTCGGACTCGACGATGCCCGTCTCCAGGAGGCGTGTTTCCGTTTCTACAACGACTGGCTCATCGAATATTGCCAGGTGGCGCCCGAGCGGCTGGTGGGGATCGCCTGCATCTCCGTCTACGACATCGATCACGCGGTGCAGGAGCTGGAGCGCTCGAGGAAGCTCGGGATGCGCGGGGCTCTGGTATGGCAGGCGCCCCACCCCGACCTGCCGCTGCACTCAGATCATTACAACCGTTTGTGGGCCGCCGCTCAGGACATGGAGATGCCCATCAGCCTCCACATTCTGACGGGTCACAACTACAGCAAGAATCTTGAGGCCCGCGTCGGCCCGGAGCACTACCGAGGCAGCGTCAACCTCAAGACGCTGGAGGCGGCCAACGCCCTGTTCGACCTCATCTTCTACGGCGTGCTCGAGCGCTATCCGCGCCTCAAGTTCGTCATCGTCGAGAACGAGATCGGGTGGATTCCTTTCTTCCTGCAGCAGTGGGACTACTACTACCGGCGCTTCCACAAGGAGAAGCCCCTGCCCATCGACCGACTCCCCAGTGAGTACTTCGACCGCCAGGTGTACGCGACCTTCTTCAACGACGCGGTCGGGGGCCACAGCTTCGCGTGGTGGGGCGCCGACAATTGCATGTGGTCCAACGATTTCCCGCATCCGAACTCGACCTGGCCGCGTTCGCGCGAAGTCATCGCCCGCGACCTGGGTCATCTACCCGGCGACGTTCGCGGCAAGCTGGTACGCGACAACGTGGCAGCCCTCTATGGCCTGAAGGTACCCCAGCCGGTGTAAGAACTCCCTCTCCCTCTGGGAGAGGGCTGTGGGGTGAGGGCGGTTACTCTCCGAAGAACTTGCCCACGATCGGCACGCCCGGGATCTGCTTGTTCTCGGCTGAGTCTGAGGGCAGCGGGCCGCCGTCGATGTTGAGGCGGCTGTCCCCCGTCTTGCCCAGGACGCTTGCGCCGAAGCGCAGCAGCACCAGGTTCCTATCACCCGTGGCCTCGAACCGGTAGTAGGCGCCGCGCGGCAGCGCAACGCCCTGGTACGGCTTCACGACCGTCGGGATGTCGTCCTTGTCGAAGAACGTGGCCTCGCCCTCCAGGACGACGAATGCGTGATCCTCGAAGGCGTGGGTGTGGAGCGCGTTCTCACCGCCCTCGGAGTAGACCTTGATGGCGACCGACATCAGGTCGGTCCTGGATACGAACGTCGTTGTCCGCCCCGACGAAAGGTAGGGCGTCGTGATGGAGAATACTTCGGCCCTGGGTGTGGTTTCGACGGCCATTATGGCACCTCCTGGCTGGGCTTGGGCGAGTATAGCAGGGCTCCGCGGGCATCAAACGGAAAGACGTACCTCCCCCCAGTAGACCACGGAGCCTTAGCCGGTGGCCCGAGCCGCCCAGATTGGACGCTCCACACGTGCTGCCCGCAGATTGAGGCCAGGCTCAGCGGGGTGTATGCTGGCAGTTCTCAAAAGATGAAGGACGGTGCGAGGCGATGTTCGATACGCCGCTGCCCACCCGCGCCACGCCGGTGATCATGCTCACGCTGGCTACGTCAGCCAGGAGTATGACGCCCTCTTCGAGCGCTACCTCAGCACTATTCCCCGTACTGAGCGCACGCAGCTGCTCGGCCAGATCGTCCACCACATGACGGACCGGTCTCGTCACGCTCGGGATCCTCTACACCGTCGAGCCGAGCCTGGTGAGCTCGCGCCTGGCGAACGTCGCCGGGAGAGAGGGCGAGAGCTCGCGGCAGCCCTGGGAACGTGCACGAGTGGGACGTGCGGTGACGGCTGGGGACTGAGGACCCGGGATCGAGGTTTCTCGACACCCTTGTGACTCCGTGTCGCGAAACGTGACTTTGGTGTGATGCCGTCCTTTGTAGGCTGATGGTCACCATCTCTCGGCAACGGCTTCATGACCCACACACGTCCTCGTTGTCCCCTTCTCAACCACCCCAGGGTGCGTCCACTCCGGCGAGACTCGCGCGAGAGCCGCCGCCGCTGGTGGCGCCTGCCCATCCCGGTCATCGCGGCCGCCTGGGCTCTTGCCCTCATCGTCGGCCAGCAGCGCGCGAGTGCGACCGAGGTTCCTGGCACGCACGCTGTCCAAAAAGGGGACACGCTCACCGACATCGCCGCTGCCACCGGCGTGCCCGTCGATCGGCTGGTCGAACTGAACGACGTGGAAGGTCCAGACCGCATCACCGCGGGACAGGTGCTGCGGCTGACCGCCGCCCCGAGCTCGGGCCGCTACTACGTGCAACCGGGAGACACCCTGAGCGGAGTCGCCGCGGCGAACAGCATCCCGACAGCCCAGCTCGCCGCCCTCAACGCCCTCCCCGATCCCGACCTCCTTCTCGCCGGCCAGGTGCTCGAATTGCCCGGCGCCGACGGTCGGCGCCTGCCGCCAGGAGTGTCGGCTCAGTTACCCTCGATTCGGTGGATGGGCTCCCCCAACTTCTGGCCTGGTCGTCCCCGCGGGGCGCCTTTGGCTCTCGTCCTCCACACGGCCGATGGAGCGCTCGCCGGCATCGATGCCACGTTCGCCAGCGTTGCGAGCGAGCGGTCCGCCCACTACGGGATCGCGCTCGACGGCCGCGTGCACCAGTACGTCGAGCTGATGGATCGGGCGTGGGCAAACGGCCTGCTGGAATCGGGACACGCCTGGCCGGGTCCGCGTGAGCCCAATCCAAACCACTACACCATTAGCATCGAAACCGAGGACTTGGGAACCGGCCAGCCGGTCTCCGAAGCGCAGTACCAGGCCACCCTCGCCGTTGGACGCCTCGTGCTAACGCACTATCCGAGCATCCAGTATGTGGTGACCCACCGAGCTATCTCGCCTGAGAGCCGGCACGACGACCCCGGCCATCGCTGGGTGGACAAGGGGCGCTTCGCGACTTTGGCCAGCGCTCTAGGGCTCAAAGCCATCCTCTAGCCCCAGGTGGGACGCGCAGCCGGGAACTCGGGTACAATGGCCCCGCGGAATCGGGGGTGCGGTCCGCTGGCCGTGTCTTCGACCCCAACCTCGAACGTGGAACTTGGTAATGGGTAGATCGCGAGAACCCAAGCACAAGACCTCGCGCCGCTTTGGCATCGACATCTATGGGACCGGCGGCGCCTCGCTGCAGCGCCGACTCAGCCTCACACCTGGCGCCAAACCCGGGGGACGGCGGCGAAAGGTCTCCGAGTTTGGCATACAGCTTCACGAGAAGCAGAAGGCCAAGGCAATCTACGGGGTCGGCGAGCGCCAGTTTCGCCGCTACTATGAAGAGGCCGAGCGGCGTCCCGGCACGCCGGGCGCGAACTTGCTGCAGCTGCTGGAGCGCCGCTTGGACAACGTCGTGTACCGCATGGGCTTCGCTCGCAGCCGCCCCATGGCTCGACAGATGGTGAGCCACCGCCACGTTCTGGTCAACGGCCGCAAGCTCAACATCCCCTCGTATCTGGTACGTCCCGGCGAATCGATCGGTCTGACCGAGACGGCGTCGCAGATGCCCACCGTGATCGAGGAGGTGGGCAGCAACCGGCTGCTGCCGAGCTGGCTCCAGCGCGACGAGACAGGGGCGCGTGTGCTCCAACTGCCCTCGCGTGGGGACGTCGATATGCCTATCAACGAGGACATGATCGTCGAGTTTTACTCCCGCTAGCGATGGCCCCCTCCCCCGGCCCGCCGAAATGGCGCGACGACGGGGTTCGCGTCGTTGGGAGCGATCAACTCGACTCGAACACCCCCCAGACGCCCGGGATGGCCCGAGCCGCCGCCATCACCCACGCCGCAACAGGAGCCACCAGGATCTGGGCGGGCACCGTGACGGTGCAGCCCAACGCCAGCACCGGCCCCCATCACCACGGTGAGCTGGAGAGCGTCATCTACGTCGTGCGCGGCAGGGCTCGCATGCGGTGGGGCGACAGCCTGGAGTTCGCCGCCGAGGCCGGCCCCGGCGATTTCATCTTCGTCCCGCCGTTCGTCCCGCACCAGGAGATCAACGCCAGCGACCATGAGCCGCTCCTGTGCGTCCTGGCACGCAGCGGCCAGGATCCCGTCGTCGTCAATCTCGACATCCCGGCGGTCGACGAGCCCCAGGTCGTCTGGTTCGACGGTGGGCATCCGCGCCTCTGACCCCGGGATGGTCAATAATAGGCAACGCGGCGAGCGGGCACGGTTCGCCATCCCTCAAGGCCTACGTCTCGAAAGACGAGAGCTGACGCGAACAACTCGATGCGGAACATGTACCGGTGGGGAGAAGCACTGACGCGGAACATGTACCGGTGGGACAGGGACTGACGTGGAGCACGTCGACGTCTTCGTGATCGGCGGCGGGGCCACCGGATCAGACATCACGGGCTCGCTGGCGGAGGCCGGCGTCCGGGTGGCCATGGCCGAGCGAGACAAGCTCGGCGGCGAGTGCGCCAACTACGGGTGCGATCCCACCAAGGCGATGCTGAAAGCGGCCCGTGTTGCGGCGCTGGCCCGCCGCGCGGGTGAGTTCGGCATACGTGTCTCTTCGGTGGACGTTGACTTCCAGGCCGTGATGGCGCGCGTGCGACGCCTCGTCGAGGAGGAGACATCGGGCGGCGCTCGCCCCTACGAGGAGCAGGGCGCTCGTGTGTTCATGCAGGCGGCGAGGCTCGTCGGCGAGCGTCGCGTCGAGCTAGCCGACGGTACCCTGTTCGAGGCCGACCGGATTGTGCTGGCCACGGGTTCGGTAGCAACGGCGCCGCCGATCCTGGGCCTGGAGGCCGGGGGGTTTTGGACCAACAAAGAGGCCATCTGGCACGGCGAGGGCACGCCGAGCAGCCTGCTCGTCCTCGGGGCTGGTCCCATCGGCGTCGAGTTCGCCCAGATGTATGGCCGCTTCGGCTCACAGGTTACGCTCATCGAGGCCCTCGACCGGGTGCTTCCAACCGAGGAACCCGACTGTTCCAGCGCCATCGCCCAGGTGCTGGCGGGGGAGGGCATCGACCTCCGCCTCGGCGCGCGTGTGACGCGCGCAGAGCGGCCGAACGGTCGTTGGCGTGTCCGGCTCGGCGACGGGACGACTGTGGAAGGCGACCGTCTGCTCGTTGCCGCCGGACGGCGCCCCTCTTTTGAAGGGCACGACCTGAAAGCCGCCGGCGTCGAGCTCGACCCGCACGGGTGCCCCATCCTGAACGAGACGCTGAGGACGACGGCGCCCAACATCTGGGTAGGAGGCGACGCCACGGGCGAGCTATTCTTCACCCACGTCTGCAGCCACGAGGCGGAAGTCATCGTCGCGGACATCCTCGGCCGCCCCTTCGCGCGAGACTACCGGGTTGTTCCGCGTGTGACCTACTGCGAGCCGGAGGTCGCCAGCGTGGGCCTCACCGAGCAGCAGGCGAGGGACGCCGGATTTGACGTGGCGACGGGCGTCACCTGGTTCTCGGAGAACTCCCGCTCGTACATCGAGGGGGAGCAGGCGGGCCTGGTGAAGATCGTGGCAGACGCAGGGACCGGCGAGGTGCTGGGAGGCCACATCGTGGCGGAAGCAGGCGGCGAGCTAATCCACCAGGTGGCAGTGGCCATGGCCGGCCGAGTGCCACCCAAAGTCATCGGGGAGACGATCCACGCCTACCCAACCCTCTCGGAGTCTGTCCGCTGGGCGTTCCGCCACCTGGCGAACCGGTTGGCAGGATGACACCCGACTCCCCGCGCGCGATCGTTATCGCTACGCGGCTGGCTTCACGGTTGCTGTGTTGAACCTGGGCGGAGACGCGTCGCGCCGAACCATTTTTCGTCCCAGTAGGGCGTACTGAGTTGCGACACGGTGACGCCATCGTCCTCGCCGGCGGCGTGAATGAACTCGCCGTGCCCAACATAGATTCCGTTGTGAGACAGGCCCGGCGCATAGGTATCGCGGAAGAACACCAGGTCGCCGGGAAGGAGCTGATTCTTGGCGGGATGAACACCGGATTCGTACTGCAACGCGATTTCGCGGGCAATCGGCGTTCCGGCCCGGTCGAACACGTAGTGGACGAAGCCTGAGCAGTCGAATCCGTTCGGGGTCACGCCCCCGTAGACATACGGTGCGCCCCGATACTGGAGGGCGATCGCGACGGTCCCGGCGGGCGACGCGACATTGTTGACAGGGGAAGGTGGTCGGCTCGCCGCTGGCTCCGGGATCATTGGGCGTTCCCCCGCGACTCCGCTGGCGGGAGCGCGCGTGGTGACAGCGGTAGGCTGTGGGGTGGCCGTTGGATCGGGGACCGCCGGACGTCCCCCTACGACGTCGCTGGCAGGCGGAGCACGATCGGCGACAGGGGGAGGTGGTGGGGTGGCCGCCGCCGGAAGCACCAGGCGCTCCCCCACGACAATGTGATCCGGGCTCGCCAGGTCGTTGGCGGCGATGATCGCCGCCGGTTCGACGCCCATCTTGCGGGCGATGCCGTAGATGGTGTCTCCCTCCTCCACTTCATAGCCGCGCGCCCCCGGCGTGACTGACGTGCGTGGCCCCTCGCCTGAGTGCAGGAGGGCTGGTCCAGGTTGCCCGTCGCTCAGGCGGAGCGTGTCGCCGGCGATGATCGTGTCCGGGCTGGCCAGGTCATTCAGCTCGACGAGACGATCGATGGGCACGCCCGTGGCCGCCGCGATACTGGTGAGTGTGTCACCCGGCTGTACGACGTAGCTCTCGTCAGCGCTCGATGCGAAGGCAGAGGGCTGGCCGAAGGAAGCAACGGCGAAAAGCAGCGCGGCGACACAGCGTCCCGCGAGCGCAGCTCCGCTGGCTGGCGCCGGCAGATAGGGCCGGGTTTTGAGGGGGAGTGGGGATGGAGTGTCGGGCGTGGTGGCTTCCTTGCCGCTGAGACGGCAAGCCCACGCGAAGGGCCAGCGCACCCAGCGCTCTCGCTTCGGCAGCCTCGTTGTACCCCGGGTTTCCGTCGTTAGACCCGGTGCCGGGCCTCCGGATTCAGTTTTCGCGTCCGGCGCGCAGTATGCCAGGTCAAGGGGCCGCGGGAAAAGGCGCCGTAACGAGATTGTGACGGGCGACGGCGACGAGCCCCTCCGCTATGCTTGAGGTGCGGCCTGAAGAACTTGCGAGCGAGAACGATGGCGAGCAGAGCACAGGACTGGCTCGACCAGGCGAAACGCGATCTGGCCCATGCGCGGCACGCGCTCGAAGACCGCGACTTCGAGTGGGCGTGCTTCGCGGCCCAGCAGGCGGCCGAGAAAGCCGTCAAGGGCGTCTACCAGAACCGGGGGGCTGAGGCGTGGGGGCACGCGGTCTCGCTGCTCCTGGAAGGCCTCAAAGAGCACGAGCGGGTCGACGAGGCGCTCATCGACAGAGCGCGGGAGTTGGACAAGCACTACATCCCGGCGCGTTATCCGAACGCTCACCCGGAAGGCGCGCCTTTTCAGTTCTATACTCAGGGTGAAGCGGAGCGGGCGATCGGGCATGCAGAGTCGATCCTTCGGTTCTGTGAAGATCTTCTGGCTCAATAGGGAGCGGATCTGCGAAGAGCTCAGGTCCGCCGCACTGGATCTTGCCCAGCGCTACCCGGAGGTCGACGAGGTGTGGCTGTTCGGGTCACTCGCGCGAGGTGACGCTGTCCCGGGGAGTGACGCCGACGTCCTGGTGGTCCTCTCGGAGGCACGCGAGGCGTTCCAGGAACGGTCCCCGCGCTACGCGCTTGCCGGCTGCCGGATAAGTGTCGACCTCCTGGCCTACACGCGATCGGAGATCGACTCCATGCCGGTGCGGCGCCCGCGGTTCTATCGCACGTTCATGGCGGAGCGAAAGGCGCTGTACCTTCGCCCGCCCTCTGCCGCGGAGCCTCACCGGTAGCACGGCGTCGACGGCCGCCGTAGCGCGCGCACCGCGACCTGGCGATTCGACGATCGATGGGCTGCGTCGAAACGCCACGGCGGCCGCGTGCCAGATCGCCACAGCGACGCGGAACGGCGGGTGCCGTTTCCGGATCGCCGCCCATCAGACATGGGTACACTGTCGGGTGTGACGAGCTGATCTCCATGGAAGGAGCGGATCATGGCGGGCGAGGTTAAACCCATTCCCGAGGGCTATCACACGGTGACGCCGTACCTCATCATTGATGGTGCCGCTGCGGCGATCGAGTTCTACAAGAAGACTTTTGGGGCCCGGGAGCTGTTCCGCATGCCCGAGCCGAGTGGCAAGATCGGCCATGCTGAGCTTATGATCGGCGACTCGCACATCATGCTGGCCGACGAATTTCCGGATATGGGCTACCGGAGTCCGCGGTCGCTCGGCGGCTCCCCGGTCAACATCATGCTCTATCTGGAGAACGTGGACGCCGTAGTCGAGAGGGGCGTCGCCGCCGGGGCGAAGGTGCAGAGACCAGTGCAGGACCAGTTCTATGGCGACCGCTCGGGCCAGCTGGAGGACCCCTTCGGCCACATATGGACCGTCCGACCCACATCGAAGACGTGCCGCCTGACGAGGTGGAGAAGCGCGCCGCCGCCGCGACGGGGCACTGAGCCACCGGCCGCCACGATATGCGTGCCGCCCATGTCCAGGCATGCGCTCGATCATGCCTGGACATCGAAGGCCGGGCGGAAAGCGGGGCCGATACCGGATCTTCGTTGGGCCCCGGCGCATCCTCAGTTGGCAAGGACCAGGTTTCGCCGCTAGCGCGTCGGTGAGAGGCGGCGCCCCCGAAGGGATTTGAACCCCTGACCGTCGGATTAGAAGTCGGTCCCTAGCCAAAAATGACGCTCAACGGGAGCTTCTGATGGCCAGGAATGAGAGGACGTAGACGCTAGTTATCGTTATCTAGCGAATGGGCGTCAGCGGCCTTTGTGCGTCCAATCCTCGCTTGTGCGTCAAACGAGTGCGTCAGAAAGTAGCGCCTGATCCATCATCGCTGCGACGTGTTTCTTGGACTCATCATACAAATGCCCGTAGGTCTGGGCGGTCAGCGCCAACTGCGAGTGCCCGAGCGTGTCCATCACTTCTTTGAGAGAAGCCCCCTGCGAGATCAGGAGGGATGCGGCCGAATGACGGAGATCGTGGAACCGAATGCTGCGAATCCCACCCTGGGCGCAGACCTTCTTGAGATCGTGGTAGGCACGGCCGGCAGAGAGAGGTTTTCCGAGGACGGTCGTGAAGATAAGCTCCGGCTCCGCGGACCACCCGAACTCCTCCCGCCACAGCCGCTGCCGCTCGCGCTGTTCCAAGAGGGCTTGCCGAGCGATGGACGGGAGTCCGAGTCGGCGACGACTTCGCTCGCTTTTGGGACGACTGATGACGGTCTGGCGATTGATCCGCTGGAGTTGCCGCCGCACGTTGAGCCACCCAGCGTCGAAGTCTACGTCTTCCCAATAAAGACCCAGAAGCTCGGACTGGCGGAGCCCTGAAGCGAGCGCCAGGATATACAGCGGCCTGAGGGAGTGGCTCTCGATGGCGGCGAGAAAGTGACGGATCTCGTCCGGGGTAAGCGGCTTGATTTCCTCGCGCCGAACAGAAGGCAGCGTCACCAACTTCGCCACATTGCGGACCACGAGTCCCCACTGCAAGGCCATGCTCAGCGAAGCTCTGAGCGTGGCGCGGATCCGTTGGATCGTAGAGGGAGAAAGGCCCTTCCGAGAAAGCTCGACAATCATGTGCTGTACTTCGGATGGGTCCAGCCGATCGAGGCGCGTCTTTCCCAATGACGGAATCAGGTAGTCTCTGACGTGCTGGCTATAAGAGATGTGCGTCTTCGGTGCAACCGCGGGTGGGCCAACTACTTCGAGCCATCGTGTGAGATAGGCAGCCACGGTCTCGGAACTCGGTGATGCAACCTGCCCGCCAGCGATCTTCGCACGCAGGGCAGCCACGTCGTGCTCAGCTGCGCGCTCGGTACGAGCATAGACGCGGTAGAGTTTCCCGTCGACACGCAGGCGCCCTTCCCAGCGGCCGTCGGAGCGCTTATAGATATTTCCCGAGCCGGGGCGGCGGCGGGGCTTAAGGGCGTGCCTCTCTCGGTGCTGGACTTCCGGTTGGGCTGACGTGGACATGGGGGCCTCCGCCGGCTCTCTTGGGCTTATTTTGCCCGATCCCCCCCTTGCGAAGGTATGGCGAGCGATCCTCGAAGCGTTTTGATCTTTCGCTCCAGAATTGATTCGGCGGCTATCTTCGCTTCCCCCCACGTTGAGGCGGCAGGCTTGATTCGCGTCCGGCAGAAAGGGCAAATCATGCTTCCCAAGTCGAAGGGCCAGTCTTCCTGGGGTCTCTGCAACGTCTCTCCGCTGTCGAATGCATACTGAAGTCTCACGTGATCTGTGGGGCATTGGGCAATCGCAATAGGTCCGAGCACAGAACCACGTCTAGCCGCTGTCACCGCGTCCCAGGCCCACTCAATACCGTCGTGAACAATCGAGATCTCTTTCTGTGTCATTTCTCTGCGCAGCTTCTCGTACAGGATCCAACGGTGGGCTCCGAAGAGGAATCCATATACCGCTAGCTGCACGAGTACCAAGTGCGGGATCACATTTAGCGGCTCGATCGCAGCGGCAAGTGCGCCGAGAATGACTGCGCCCACGAGAAGAATTGGTTGACGGATTAAGTCTGGGAGAGCAGCCCAAACCTTGAGAAGAGAGGTCGCCAGGTCGATGAGGAATTTGACTCGCTGCTCCATGGCCCCACCCCTTACGCTGAGCGAGGACATTCTAAGACGCGCGATGTTTGACCTCATCTCCAACGAGGGCTAGCTTCTCGACCGTAGCGCTCTCTTGCTGCGTGATAGACTCGGCCCATGGGCCCGCTCCAGTTCGACCCCATTCTCTACCTGCGTCAGGCGTGGGCCTCCAACTGGTTCGGGAAAACAACGGTTATCGTCGCGGCAGCGACGACGGCGATCCTCCTACTTGCAGGCCTCTTGGTACTCGCGCACAGGGCGATCAAAGATATAAACCCTGAAGCGGTCGGCCTCCCGTTTCTGGTTTGGGTAGCAGCCTTTGACTTCATCCCCCCTTTAGTCTTTGTATTGATCCTCTTAATGGTGTTCAGCTGGATTCTTGCCCTTACGCTGGGGTCAAGAGCGCCGAAAGCGGCGTTACCCAAACTGTTTCGGCCAGATGGCTGCAGCGTTACTTACGGTGGTGTAACACCTTCGATGCCAGGGGTCGAGCGGTTTGCGATCAATATATTCAATGACGCTGATGTCTCCGTCAAGAACTGCTTCGCCCAGGTGCTCTCGTTCAAGCCCATGTTCAATATCCACACTTGGAGTGGCCAGTACCCAGAAGCGGGAGATCCCGTACCATGGATCTACGGTGATGAGGCACTGCACAACATTACCGTCCCGCCTAAACAAACACGTCGGCTCCTAATTGCTATACAGGATTCTCAACCTGGCCATCGTAACACGTTTGTCTTTCCTGTGAGCCTACCCGGGAATAGCGTACGGCCCGTAGTAGTGCCAACGATGGCCGAGAAAGGCGGGTATCAGGTACATGTCGAGATAGGAACGGATGATATCCCGAGCCTTCCAACGTCCATACGCTTTCTTCTCCGCAATGATGATGACGGACGGGTCGAGATCGGGGATGTTCGCGATGAAGATTCCGGTTAGCTACTGAGGAACGGAATTATTCCGCCGCTCCCAATAATGTCCTTAACCACAGTTCCCCCCTGTTTGCTGTAGCTGGCGTAGATGGAGAAGGTTCGACGATTGGTTCCCGACGCAGCTCGAGTGCCAGCGATGTGCCGATAACCACGAGCTTATCAGACCCACCGGTTCTCGGCATTAGTCTCTCAGCAGGCCGATTCTTGGAGGCCGGCTTCCTGCTCGACCCCTCGCCAACGTCCACGCCCTAGTCTGGTTCGATCCGTAGCTCTTGTATGTGATCAAAGGCCGCCAGTTTTGCCTCATCCATCGTCGGATACGTCTGGCTCCCATCGATTCTCCGAGGCTGAGACGAACCTCTCTCTTGCAGCAGATAGGACCAACGTTCTCCTCTTTGTGAGACGACTACGTTGCAATTGCCGATATTGAGGAAGAAGTTACCAGCCCAAGATTCGCGCCATTTCCTCGTTAGCCATCTCTCCCGACGCTTTACGCGATTAGAGAATGCCGTTTCTCGCTTTGTCGCTTCGGCGTAGTCATCCTCCATATGCCCCGCGCAAATACATCCGACGCCTAGCTCCTGGGGATAATCTCCATGTTCCATGTAATGGACGTATCGAATGGACACGGATTGGCACATCTCACAAACACGGAGGTCGTCGCCGACATCTTCCATATGGACAAACTGCCACCCTTTATGGGGCACGCCTGGCTCTTTCCAGAGCCCACCGACCGCTCTCTCGCTCGTCATCTGCTTCCTCGCTTCCGGCTCGCGCAGCGCTGCAAGGCAGTGTCACCGTAGACATATGTCCCGATAACCCCGATTAACGGAACTCCCCGCCGCTGACCTCAGCCTGGACCTCTTACTGCCGGTTCCAGATAACCGCCCCCTTGACTTCTTATCAGGACCATGTTTTACTTGTCATTAACCCTGTTTCATTGCCATTTATATGAGACGCTGGGCCGGGTCCATGAGCAACACCACCTACCACATTATCGCCTGTATGGAGGGAACCCTCAGCGTCGTCGGGGAGACTACCGACCCCAACAAGACCGTAAAGGAGATCATCGGGCACGTGTCCAATCCCGCCCAGGTGCAGATAGCCGACGCAGTGCAGGCCGACAGTATCCTCCCGCAACCGGCGCCAATCTGCGGCGTTCACGACCTGCCAATGGTCTGGCAGAAGGGCAAGGCTGGATTCTTCTGGAGCTGCCACCAGAAGAACAGCGATGGAAGCTGGTGCTCTTATAAGCCCGATGGCCGGTAGGCCGGAAAGCCAACTCAGGAGGGATCAATGGGCTAAACTGATGCCTGAACGACTTACTCGAAAACTCGGGCCTGACGCGCAACGAGCGCTTCGGCTCACTGCCGAGGTTGTGGGGAAGGAACCAATTGGTCTCCCGCGAATCACAGCTCTGGTGAAGTCCGCCGCCCCCAGTTGCTCCATCAATCACTGCGCTTGCCTCAAGGAAGCCTCGATACCTAGAGTCTGAATAGGACGACCCCCGTAAGGATGCTCGCTAGGCCAGGCGATAGGATTAGCCACCAGAAAGAGCCGAATACTGGTTTCATAGCGCGCAGAAACTGCAAATGTAGCGTAGCTAGTATTAACGCGACGAGCACACATGTCAGTATTGTGGCCAATCCCGGAGAGGAACCGAGAATCCTCCATGTAAAGTAGACCGTTGTCGCGTTATTTACACCGATAACAACAGGAATATGCAGAAGCATTATGAAATAAGGCACCCATGACGAGGCGTTAAACCGAAAGTTCGCTGCAGCAATGCCAAACTCACTCACAAGCGCAGCAACCGGATAGAAGTTAGTGAAGTTCCTATAGAGAAACAGATCCTTCTGCTGATCAGGCGGTAGATCGTTAACAAACCTCGCCCTCACGTAAAGGTATCCCGCTCCGAGGTAGCCAAAGCTTGCAAACAGGTAGAACGACACGACGGGAATCGAGACTATGATTAGTGCGTCGCTGAGACGACGCTCTCCGGCTATCCCAAGAATGTCCGCGGTCAACGGGCTGTTAAAGACGTAGAGCAGCGCTACTGCACCGACTAGAGACTGCAAAAGGAAGTTGCGCTGCAAGGCCCTGCCGAGCTCCTCAGACTTGTTGTACAGCCAGCTAACGCCTCCAAGATCGCTTGACGAAGGCGACTGGCGCGCTGAGCCATCCTCTAAGCTCTCGGCCATGTCTGCTAAGCTCGCGTCCATGACTGCCTCCGGTAACAAGCGTCCCGTAACGTGGGGCCGCAACTAACTAAACAAAACATACCCTTTTCGCTCTGCGAGGGGAAGGCTACGATATCGGCCGGCCGGCTTCCTCGATCCGCAAGCGTGATAGACATACCCACCATCTCAAATAGGCCCGGTTTGGAGACGATCCCCCAATGAGCTAAAGGGCCTTCCCTTTGAGCCGACGCCCGGTCTCAAAATCCCGTCTCACAATCTCCGTCCCAGGGTCCTGGCAGTTCATCGAGTTCTGAGACGCGGCCCATTCTGCCCTATTGACAAGTAATGACTATGATACTAAAATGAGTATCATGAGAGGGCAGGAGGCGTGGTCGATTGTCTTCTACCGAGACGAGCAGGGGGCCAGCCCTGTTCGGGATTTTCTGCAGAGTCTCGATGAGGATGTCCAGCAGAGCATCGGCTGGGCCATCGAACAGCTGAGGGTGCGCAACATCACGGCCAGAGAGCCGCTCGTGCGTCACCTCGAAGATAAGCTGTGGGAACTTCGACGGGAGAGCAGGACCAATATCTATCGGGTGATCTACTTGTTCTTCCGGGGCAGACGGATCGTCTTACTGCACGGGTTCCAGAAGAAGACACAAAAGACACCACGCCAGGAACTGGAAATCGCTCGGGCGCGCTACCGAACGTTCATCCAGCGCGAAGGAAGTGAATGATATGAGCACGGAAACCAAACGAGATTTGATCAAAGAGGGAGAGCAGGACTACGCGGAGTGGCAAGCCAGCCTCACGGATACCCCTGAGAAGCGGGCGAAGTACGAGGAGATCGCCGCCAAGAGCGATCTCTGGCTGCAACTGGCGGAAGCTCGGCAGGCAGCAGGTCTTAGCCAGCGAGAGCTGGCCACGCGATTGGGGGTCTCTCAGGCTCAGGTGGCTCGGTTGGAGAAGCGGGGCTACGACGCTTATAGCCTCAATTCCCTGCGGCGCTACATCCACGCTCTGGGCGAGGGATTCTCTCTGGAGGTCACGGTTCATCGTCCCCAAGAGTTCCACCAGGAATCCCGAGGAGGTGCAGCGATCGCCACATCATGAATAAGCACCCAACAATTGATCTCGTAACAGACCCCGCAGCAGCGGCAATCTGTGACTATTTGATTGGGAGAACCGATGATCCCCTCGGTGATCGTAGAGCTGCGGTCGCTTGGCCTTCCTCCTGCTCAGGTTCGGTCTCTTCTCATTTACGAGTTTCATGTTCGCTGGCCCGTCAAAGTTGAGCGCCTAAAGATGCTGCTTTCAGCGATTCATGGAGCAGGACTCGTTGACAGCGACGAGCTTCCCTGATTCGGGATCTCCATGAACGCGGAGAGGTCCTGAGCTTATCGACCTCGTCGATGAGGTCAAGGCAAAACTCGGGCTCCGCATAGAGTGAACCGCCTACTGTGCGACCTACCCTAGCGCAGCCATGGCACCGAGCTGTTGCATCATGCCCGCCTGGTCAAAGATTTCCCATCGTTCCGAGATCTTGCCGCCAGCGACGCGCACGATCTCGATGAACGGGAGCGTCACCCGCTTGCCTGTGGGGGCGATGCCCATGAACTCGCCCGTGTGAGTAGCGCTGAATCTGCCTCGGCTGACCACCAGGTCCCTCTCGCTGACTTGGTCTTCAAGCGTCATTTGGATATCGGCGAAGGTGCTCAGCATCATGCCAAGGGTTTGCTTGACCCCTTCGATACCAGCAGCTTCCCCGGGAAAGGGATTGTGGTTTTCGAAGTCGGGGGCGACGAATTGGTCTATTGCAGCCAGGTTACCCTTGCTATGGGTCTCCTCATAGAAACGTCGCACCAGGGCCTTGTTCTCTTCAACTGACATGCTCAACCTCCTCGTGCTGTGCGTCTGCGGAGCGTGAGTTTATCAGACTGTGGCGCTCAGGTTCGGGCAAGATAATGCCGTTGACAACATGGTTGGGTTGTGAGACGATGGTCAAAACCCATGAAAGTCGGCTATGCCCGTATTTCCACGGAGGATCAAACCCTCGACCCGCAACTCGACGCACTAAAGAGCGCTGGCTGCGAGCGCACCTTCACCGATACTCTGAGCGGCGCCAACACCGAGCGCCCGGGCCTCACCGAAGCTCTTGAGTTCCTTCGAGCTGGCGACACGCTGGTCGTCTGGAAGCTTGACCGCCTCGGCCGCTCCCTTAAGAACCTCATCGAAGTCATAAGCGACCTCGATCGCCGAGCCGTCGGCTTCGTCTCGCTCACCGAACAGATCGACACCGCCACCAGCGGCGGCAAGCTGATTTTCCATGTCTTCGGAGCCCTGGCGGAGTTTGAGCGGGATCTAATCCGCGAGAGGACTCGAGCGGGGCTAGCAGCAGCGCGAGCGAGAGGACGAGTCGGTGGACGACCCAAAGTTGCAGCACTCAATACCCCGAGAAAGATCGCTATGGCGCATGCCCTCTACCAGGACAAGCTGAACTCAATCAACGACATCTGCCAAACTCTCCGGGTTTCGCGAGCCACCCTCTACCGCTATCTCAGTGGGACGAATGGTGGAGAGAAGAAGGCCACGGCGCCGCAACTGGAGTCGGCGATGACCTGAACCAGCAATGAAGGAACGGTACGCCCGACAACTAGGACCCGACGCTCGGCGAGCTCTTGAGTTCGCTCGACGCCTCGCGGGAAAGGAGCCGGTCCTCAAGCGGGTCCAGAGCATTCCCGGCGAGGCTCGGGCAATGCTGATTCGACCCTTGCAGCCGAAGCGCCCCTATGAGATCCATTTCGCCCGCGGCCAGGAACGCGTGCTTGACCACCTGGTCGCACACGAGGTTGGGCACGTTGTGCGGCTCCACCAGGTTCCCGAGGAAGAACGCCTCTTCGCCGTCGCAATGGCTGAGAACCGCCGACGCGCCGCTCATCAGATTGCCCCGGAAATGGTTGCGCGACTCGGTCGAACCGTACCCCAGGAGCTGCTGCCAGACCTATTCGACCTCTGGTTCCGGGGAGTCTGTACCCAACTCACCAGCTTCCCCGCAGACCTGCGCATCGAGCAGTGGATCCACGATCGGTTCGCCGGGATCCGAGAAATCCAGCGACGCTCGCTGATTCACGAAGTGCACCGCTCCTTCCCTGGGTTCGCGCCGGAGGTCATCGCCCTAACGCCGCCGACGATCTTTCGAGCCACGATGACGATGAACGCGGCGCAGGCTTATCACGTCGCTGAGCTGTACGCTCTCCCAGAGCTGATGCTCCCCTTCGATGTAAACGAGTACGCGGTTGTTGGGACCCATCTAGCGCAGATGGTCTTCGACGCTCCGGATGAAGGGCACCGGAGTGACATGGCGGCTACAAGCGCATGGGCAGAGGAGGTCAATCTCGTCGGCTGGATTGACTGGCAGAACCCGTCCGGTGGACGGTGTCTGGGTGTGGAGGTGGGAACAAGATAGGGAGCAGCTATCCTCCGATCTTGTGCAAACTCTCCTCTAGGTCATCGGTCGCGCAAGACGCTACCTTCGAGGGCCATTGCAACGAGGGTCTCCTCCACGTCCAAGGTAGACCGTTCAGGGTACGCCTGAGACGCATCGTCCGTTTCCGGGTAGACTACGCCCGCTGCTAGGCGCAGCACGGACCATTGGCAGAGGCCGCTCGTGGGGGCAGATGATGGGTGTCGCAGATTGGGTCGTCCCAATCCAGAGCCGGATAACCGAGGCCGCGCGTGTGTTCTTCGAGCCGAGTCTGGCGGGGCTAGGGCTTGGTCAAAACGAGATCTCCTCACAGACCCTGCCTCAGCTTCGAGAAAGCTTAGACCGCGTCAACGAATGCATAGGTCGAGCTGAGTCATTCGGGGTTGTAAAACTCCGCGCCGACGCTAACGGCAGGTTTGTTGTCTCGACAACCGATCCACAGATCGAGATCGGCATAACCCCAGTCCTCCTCGAGAGAAAAAAACTCATAGTCGAGAGAATGGGGATCTTGCTGGGAGAGGAAAAGGTCGGCGACCTCCGGACTGTTGCCGAACGGGCCGATCCATCGGTTCGTAAGGAACTCGACGCAAAGATCAACGAACTGGAGGCAGAGGTAAGAAGCTCACGGGAACAGACTTTAGCCATAGAAGAGGCGGAACGCAGGGTGGAGATAGACCACCAACTGCAAATAACGAGAGTCGAGGCATTCGAGCGGCGTTCTCGGGTTTGGCAGTCGTTTCTCGAGCGCCAGTCGGTCGCAACTATGGTCGGCGCCCTGCTCTTAGTGATGATGTTCGCCTTCATCGCGGTGGCGTCGGCCGTAGTCATACCAGTCCCCGAACTCATAGCCAATGCGTTCCTCGTGATCCTGGGCTACTTCTTTGGGCAAGCCAGTCATGGAACCAACCCTGCGTGAAGGCGTCTCTCGACTGGGACGCATTAACAGGTCCGGCCGCCGAATATTCGTCAGCGGTGAGCCCACAAAGGCCGTCGCCCCCGCGGAGTCCACGTCAGCTGCTCGAAACTGTCACGCAGGTTCAGCGTCAACAAGCCTACAGTCTCCTGAATCGTATAAGGCCATGGGCCGTTGGAAGAAGAGCGACTCATCTCGCTCACCGAGGCGGCAGCCCTATGTGGATTAACTAGTGCTCAGCTCAGGCTTCTGGCAAGGAAGGGCCGACTCCGTGCCGTACGCGTTGGCAAGAGCTGGGTAACCACGCCGAAGGCCGTCGCCGAATACATGTCCGACCCTCGCCTGCGGAGTAAGGACCCGCTGAAGTACAAGCGCCCTTGATACCATATTCGTCTTCGAATACAGTTAGAGCTACCGATCGGTGGCTCATTCTGTTTCTTGGAGGGATCGCCATGGGCGGCGAGGGCGGCTGAGAGCCGAAGCGACCGACTTGAAAGCGGTGGGCTTGGCCAGCTCGCCGCTTTTCGTTTTCACCAGGTCCACCGAATCACGTACGCAACGCCGGCTTTTGGGTCAGGGATCACGACCCTTATCATGGTCCCGCCGTTCCCCAGATGGATGACGGGCAGTTCGCGCGACTCCGACTCACCTTCCAAGATTGCTCGGCGGACTGCTCTGCGTTTCGGAAAGATGATCGATCGACGCAGCCGTGTTACCGGGTGGTCAATCGTTGTTTCGAGGACCCCCTCGTCGCGGGTGAAGGCCTCCATCGCCGTCCGCGAGACTGAGAACTCCAGAGTCTCTCCCTGGCCCATCTCCCGCTCGAGACCGATCACCATGTGACGTCGTCCCTGGTCCTTGAACGAATCTTCGAGCGGCCCGGCGCTGTGATGGTAGTTCGCCACCAGCACGCCTTCGCCCCAGGCATGGTCGAGGATGGCGGACACGCCCTGCTGGAGAAAACGGACCTTCTGGGTCCGCTGGAACGTTGCCTTAACTCCTCGCTCGTCGTGGAGAGTGAGCGTGGCGTTGTAGTCCAAGATTTCGTACGGGCTCAACGCGAGACCCTGGGGCACGATTGACTGACGCAGGTGTGGCGAATCGAGGATGAGGTCCCAGACCTTGGGCGAGACGATTTGTGTTACTTTAAGACCAGAAGATACCATTAACCGCTTATATCATAGGTATGTACTGCTGTCAACTATCGGTAGGAGCGAGGGCTGTCAAGAGCCCTGCGGCCCGTCGCAAAGCCCTAAACGCCGATCCCTCCGAGTGCCCGTGAGATAATAGGGATACGCCGACCCACCCCCACGGAGGGTGACATGCCAGAACGAGAACCCATGACTCAAACCATGACCATGACCGATGCACAGCGGGACTTCGGGAGTCTCGTGAAACGGGTCTCGAAGAAAGAGACCCGCATTGTCGTGGAGGACGAAGGCGAACCTGTAGCCGCCCTGGTCTCCCCGGACGACTTGGACCAGCTCAAGCGCTTGGATTCCTATCGTGAGGATCCCTGGCGCGTCATCGACGAAATCCACGCCAGAAACCTTGATAAGACGGCTGAGGAAGTCGAGCGGGACGTTGCTGAAGCGATCGCCGCGGTGCGCGAGGAGGACCGAGCGCGTAGGGAGCGCAGCGCAGGCAAGTGATCCGCGCCGTCCTGGACACTAATACGATCGTGTCAGCCACCCTCGTTCCCCTGGGTATCCCTGCCCAGATCCTTGCCGCCGCCCGAGCAGGGCAGTTCGCAATCATCGCCAGCAGTCCAATCGTCACCGAGACACTACGCGCTCTCCAGCGTGATCGCGTCCAACGCAAGTACGACGTGGGTCCCACGCGAATCGAGGGTGTGCGCATCCTCCTCGAAGAGAAAGCAACTCTTACCGGGATCACTCGCGAAGTCCAGGGAGTCGCCACCCACCCTGAGGACGACCTCATTATCGCGACCGCTGTCTCCGCTCAGGCGGACTACCTTGTCACAGGCGATGCGCAGCTTCTGAAACTCGCCACGCATGAGGGGGTCAAGATCGTCAGTCCCCGGGAGTTCCTCAGCCTCCTGGAGGAGGAGGCATGATATGTGCTCGACTGAAACAGCAGGTGACGAGGAACCGGCAGACTTAGCCGAGGACTCGGGTCCAGCTCGTCCTTCTTCCCTACCACCAGACCTCGCTGATTTCCTTCGTAACCAGACCTTGGCCTGCCTGACCCATCCCACGGACCGGGGCACGGTCCTGGTGATCAAAGCTCCTGGTCGAGAGATCGAGAGCGTCCGCGGGCGCGTCCCAATCAGCATCAGCCACGAACTGTACGACCACCCGTCGGCGCCGGTGATCCGCATGGTCACCACGATCTACGATCAACCTGAAACACCGTTGGCTTTCGAAATGTTCGTGAACGTCGGGAGCCACGACCAGCGGTCAGACTACGAGGGGCTGATTGGCCAAGACCAGCTACTCTTGCTCTTCTACGATGAAGCGCTGGTTCACCGCCTCACCAAAGCCCTCAGAAACATGGACGGAGCCACGATGCGTGCGGTGCTCACTCGCGCGGATGAACTGTTCCACGCCATTCGGGAGGAGCAGTTTGACTTTGACCAGGCGAAGCAAGCGGTAATGAAAGCCGCGTCGCTCTGAGGTGCCCTGTCGGTCGAATACCCCCGGCGAGCAAAGGATATTCTATCGGCACGTAACCGCCCCAAGCGCAGCTGACGATCCCTGCTCATGGATGACGTCTCATCCACGGGGGTTCATGAGAATGTTTTGGCGACGCAAGGATCCGGTCAAGATGGTTCTCGACGACGATACCAATTGGCAATGGAGCGGAATCGCTCCCGCTGAAAGGCGGCGCGCGAAGGACGCCATCATTCAGTTTGTTGATTCAGAGAGGGACGAGGATTGGGAACAGGTTGAATCGAACGGCAGCGGCATCATGATTCCAATGGCGTTAGCCATGTTGGCCAACCCCAAGGGTGGCGCCAAGGGGGGCATCGAGCATGCCGGCCACCTTTTGGGTCGCGTGGACCCAAATGGCACGGTGCTTCAGCTCGCTGCCTTATTGGATGGAAGAATGCACATACCCGCCTGTCAAGCACTCCTGAAATCAGGCGAGGCCTCAGGTCGTACCGCGAGCGGTATAGACACTCTGTACGACTGGAAAGAATTCGATGTGGCCATGGGCGTCTTCTATGCAGTAGAGGACATCATGGGTGAATATCGGAGCGCGCACCCTTGGCCGGAAAAGTTCGAACCGCCCTGGCTTGTTGAGATCGAGCGGATTGCCCGGAACTACCGCCCCCTCAGTGAGCGTAATCGTCAGAATAGCCAGCTGATGGACTACGGGAAAGGGCTACTGCAAGTCATTGTCCGATTGTCGAATTGAAGGCGTCACGACCCCTGGGGCACCCGCTTTGGATCGCCTTCGCGGCGCGGGCAAGGCGCCGCCTGCCCTCCCTTAAACGGTAGTGGTGGAGAGTGTCGTCGCATGGGCCAGACGGCTCCTCGGCTTCCATCTCGACCGGGGCAAAGCCCGCCATCTCGCCGACGCCGTTGATCCGGACCCATCCGCTCATTCTGTAACGGCGTCGCTCGCGGGAACGAGCGTGGGCTGCTCGCCGCGCGCGTCGATCACGAACTTCGTGCACAGGTCGTAGAGATCCATGTCCGCCAACTGACCCGGAATCTCGATCTCCGCGCTGAACGCCCCCTCCGGGGGGACGGGCGTGGGCCACACGGTGTCCGTCGGAGCGACGAGCACGGCGGCGAGGATCTCGCCGGATTCGCTGTGCACCGCGTGCAGTCTCATTGCCACACCCCCGGCTGCTGGGCGGACAGCGCCCGCAGGGCGGACCAGTAGATCAGGCCCGGACGCTGCATGGACACCCAGAGGTCGACTTTCTGCGTGCCGTCCTCGTCGAGGACAAAGACCGTCCGCTCGACCTCGACCATCTGGAATCCAAGATACGCATCGCGAATGCTCGGTGCGACGTTGTAGTTCCAGTGGTGGAGCGTGTCGCGCACGGGCCAGAAATAGACCATCTTCGGCGACTTCTGGTACGACACGCCGACCCACATCGTTTCGACAACGGCCATGTCAGCTCCTTATCTTAGGCGGCGCGGCGCGTCCCAGACGACGCCGTTGCCAAATCAGCTCAGTGTTTATCTCGGAAGTCGCGTCCCGTCTCGACCCACTTAGATTTGACTCGGGATCACCTTGTGAAAAGCGAAATGCCCTTGCGTGTCCTACTGTAACTCCCGGATTGCCCACGCAAGACCTGGGAGGGCGCTGACGGCGTCGCAGCGCCATCGAGGATCACCGCACCCGACCTTCCTCGATGAACCCCGCGAGGTTGCCCCACCCATCGCTGCGGCTCGAGTCGGGTCGGCTCTGTCTGTCAAGGGCTGCCTGCGCTGCTCCAAGCCCCTAGACTCTCCCCGTGGATTCCGACGCGGTGAGATAATTCTGGGATTCCGCTGGCACGGAGGTCCACTGGGTGACCAAAGAAGATAAACGATCCGACAAACAACAAGCTGACGAGCTCTATAAGCGTCTGTTAAAGATATGAGGCAACACGCCTAGAGAGGAGAGCTACATGGCAGTCGCTGAGGTTGCATGTCCCCACTGCGGCAACCTTGCTCTCGCGAACGTCGAAAGTGGAGAACAAGTAGTCGACATCCTGGACACAAGGCCGCCTTCGGAGGATAACCCTTTCAGGCGTTCTGATGAACCACGACATCTTCGCGTCCGAGGACTGCTGGAAAAGTGAAAAGGCGTAGGCTCCTGAGGTAGAGACGAAGCTACCGAGAGGAGGGACTACGCCGTGGAGAGAATAGCACCCAGCGAGCGGATCGAGGACCAGATCGAGGCCATTCTTACCGGGGGAATCAGCGATGCCGACCAGTTGGCCCAGGTCGGCCGCTTGGGCGCCCAACTGATCCTGCAACGTGCGGTTGAGGACGAGGTGACCACGTTCCTCCACCGCGCCCGCTATGAACGGAGCGCCAGCGCGACGGGCTCTCGCAACGGGGTGCGGCCGAAGCGGGTCCAAACTGCCGAGGGACAGCTCACCATCGCCGTGCCCCAGCTTCGTGGCACGATCGACCGCTTCGTCAGCCGCATCATTCCGAGTGTCCGCAAGATCATGCGGACCCGCCCGTTGGAAGCGCTGATCATCGGCGCATACGTGCGCGGACTCTCCGACCGGGACATAGAGAGCCTCATGGACGAGGCTGGCCTCGGCCATGTGTCCCGAACCCAAGCCAGCGAAATCTGCAAGCAACTCCGTGCTCGGTACAAGGCGTTCTGCGCCAAGAGTCTCGACAAGATTGAACTCGTGGCGCTGCTCTTGGACGCCATCTACCTGCCGACTCGTCCCAACGGTGACAAGGAAGGCGTGCTGGTCGCCTGGGGCTACACCATAGAAGGCGAGCGGGTGTTGCTCTCCGTACGGTTGGGCCAGCGTGAATCTTACGAGGACTGGCTGGACCTCGGTCGCGACCTCGCGAAACGGGGGCTGGCTGCGCCGCTCCTGGTGATCAGCGACGGGGCTCCAGGGCTCATCAAGGGGATCGAGCAACTCTGGCTGAAGGCGGATCGCCAACGGTGTGCTGTGCACAGGCTCCGAAATATCATGGCCAAGCTACCGAAGAAGTCCGAGATCCGCGACCGCGTTAAAGAAGCGTACTGGGCTGCACTGAACGAGGCCGCCGACCCGGAAGCGGCGGAGCGGGGCCTGAGAGCTTTGGTCCGTGACCTTGAACGCAACTATCCGAGTGCAGCCGCCTGTCTCGCCGAGGATCTGCCCGCCCTCTGTGTGCATCTGCGCTACGTGCCTCGACTGCGGAAAAGGTTCCGCTCCTCAAACCTGCTGGAGCGGTCACTGGAAGAGGTACGGCGGAGGACCAAGGTCATCGGGCGCTTTCCGGGAGAAACCAGTTGCTTGAGCTTATGCTGGGCGGTCATGGACCTCGTGATCGCGGGGGCTCATGGGTTGGGGTTGACCGAGGTCGAAGCACAACAGCTTGCCAAGCTTCGAGTTGCGCGACAGGAGCCGGTGCAGCGGATCATGCAGACTACCTGAGCCATTCGAGAGCCAGCATCTTACGGCCACGGATAGATCGGGCCAGGCGCGGTGACACTAAGCCGCCGGTGCACGGTCCTGGTTCCATCGTGCCCGGTCAGTGATATGCTGGGTGGACCGAATTGCGAACCGGTTCTTTCCTGGCCGCGGATTGGGAAGTTGGAAGAGCGCGCAAATTGGAGGTGGGCGGTGCCGGATTGCAAACGTGGGGTATGGTTGGCTATTCTCACGGCGCCCGCCGTGGGCTGCGCGGCGCCGGCGACCAAATCCGACCCGGCGGCCGACAAAACGGTTCCGGTGCCGCAGGGGGCGGTGAAGCGGATCGCTCTGGGGGGGCCTTTCGAGCCAGACGCGCGCCCGGGAGGCGCGGGTGCATCGGGGGTCATCCTACCCCTGGTGAGCCCCGGTCTCAACACCGTCGACGGCCAGGCCGTGCGTCACCCGCTCTTGGCCGAGGCCAGGGCAAGGCAAGTTCTCTGCCCTGCGACTGGGGAGACCGCGCGCGCGATGATGATCGTGTGATCGCGGTGCCCCAAAAGTAGCGGTTACCGAAATGAGGGCTGATGCCCACTTCGCCCTGTACTAAACTGGGCTTGTCCCTGGCCTTCTGCTTGGATGCGATGGGCTGGCGGCGTTCGATGCCGGGGAGGGGCGTGTGCAGAGTGACCGCCTACAGCGGCAGATCGACCGGTTGTTAGACGAGGCCGACGAGGCGATCCGTCGGCTGGACTGGGCTACGGTGCGGGATCGTGCTGAGGCCACGCTGGCCCTCCAGCAGGACAACGCCGACGCACGGGCCTACCTCACGGCCGCACAAGACAAACTGCGTGTCTTAGACGCTGCCCAGCCCGTCTCCCCCCATTCAACGGCGGCGCCCTCGACGGCCACGCCAACCTCGTTCGCCAGCGGCCGCTATGAGGTGAAACGCTTTCTCGGCGAGGGCGGGAAGAAAAGGGTCTACCTCGCCCACGACACCAAGCTCGACCGCGATGTGGCCTTCGCCCTGATCAAGACCGAGGGCCTGGACACTGAGGGCCAGCTGCGCATTACCCGCGAGGCCCAGTCCATGGGGCGCTTGGGCGATCATCCGCACATCGTTCCCGTCTATGACATTGGGGACGAGACTGGTCAGCCGTACCTCGTCTCGCAGCTCATGGGTGGCGGCGACGTCGAAGGACTCGTCGAGCAGGCGCCGGAGCACCGCGTGCCGCGCGAGCAGGCGCTGCGCATCGCCGACCAGATCTGCCAGGCCCTGGACTACGCCCACAGCCAGGGGATCGTGCACCGCGACCTCAAGCCCGGCAACGTCTGGCTCACCACGGACGGCACGGCGAAGCTGGGCGACTTCGGGCTGGCGGTCGCGCTGGATCGCAGCCGGCTCACCCAAGCTGGGATGATGGTGGGGACCGTCAGCTACATGCCGCCGGAACAAGCCACCGGTGGCGAGGTCACGCCGCGGAGTGATCTCTACTCACTGGGGGCCATGCTCTACGAGATGGTGTGCGGTCGTCCACCTTTCATTGGTGACGAGTCGGTGGCCATCATCGGCCAGCACCTCAACACACCGCCCGTCGCGCCGTCGTGGCACCAGCCCGGCTTGCCGGCGGGGTTGGAGGCGCTCATCTTGCGGCTGCTGGAGAAAGACCCGAGCAAACGGCCTGAGTCGGCCGCGGAGGTGCGGGAGTTGCTGGCCAGCGTCGACTTGCGGGCACCCCCACCATCGACGCCGGCGGAACCGGGGGAAGCGTCGGCCGCCAACCCCCTGTATCGCCGCACCTTCATCGCGCGGGAGCAGGAGCTGCGCCAGTTGGAGGGTGCCTTCGATGCGGCTCTTTCTGGCGCCGGCGGGCTGACCATGGTGGTCGGAGAGCCAGGCATCGGCAAGACGGCGCTCTGCGAGCAGCTGGCCACCTACGTAGCGATGCGAGGCGGGCGGACCTTGCTGGGGCATTGCTACGAGGAAGGCTCGCTCTCGCTGCCCTACCTACCCTTCATTGAAGCGATGCGAGGCTACGTGCTGGACCGCGACCCCGACGGTCTCAAGCAAGACCTCGGCAGCGGCGCCGCGGAGGTGGCGCGCATCGTCTCCGAGGTGCGCGACCGCATTCAGGTTGAGTTGCGCCCGTCGTCCGATCCGGACGAAGACCGCTGGCGCCTCTACCAGGCGACCGTCGGCTTTCTGCGTAATGCGAGCGCGGTGCAACCGCTACTCATCGTGATCGAAGACCTGCACTGGGCCGACCGCGGCGCGCTCGACCTGCTCGTCCACCTATCGCGCCACCTGCAGGGGGCTCGCCTTCTCATTGTTGGCACGTATCGCGACGCGGAGGTGGACCGCTCCAACCCCCTCTCTTCAGCGCTCGCCGAGCTGCGCCGAGCGTCAGCCTTCCTCCGAATTCTCCTGCGTGGGCTGACCGCGGCCGAGGTGCAGCGCATGTTGAGCGCCCTCGCGATGCAGGAGGTTGCCTGGACGGTGGCCGAGGCGGTCCATCGCCAGACCGAAGGCAACCCTCTCTTCATCCAGGAAGTCGTGCGATTCCTGTTGGAGGAGGGTCTGCTGGGCCGCGATGGATTCCCTGGCCGACGGCGCGTGACCGGAGCACCTTTTGAGATGAACATTCCAGAGGGGCTCCGCGAGGTGATCGGCAAACGGTTGTCGCGCCTCTCGCCGGAGTGCAACCGCGTTCTGGCAATCGCCGCGGTCATCGGGCGCGAGTTCGAGGTGGGCACACTGCAAGCCGTGGCTGCCACCGCGGAGGACAATCTGTCCCAGGTCATCGAGGAGGCGGTCCACGTTGGCATCATTGAAGAGCAGACACGACCCGGCGAGATTCGCTATCGTTTCACCCACGCCTTCATCCGCCAAACGCTCTATGAGGAGCTGATCGCCCCGCGCCGCCTGCGGTTGCACCAACAGGTGGCCCAGGCACTCGAGGACCAGCACGTCGCCATGCTGCAGGACCACGCCGTTGAGCTGGCCGAGCACTTCGGCCAGTCCACTGACCGTAGCGACCTGACCAAGGCCGTTGCCTACAGCGAGCTCGCCGCCCAGCGCGCCATGGGCGTTTACGCCTATGGCGAGGCGGCGCGGCTGCTCGAGCGCGCGCTCAAGGTTCAGGAGATCCTCGACCCCGACGACGTGAGCAAGCGCTGCGATCTGCTCCTCGCCCTGGGCCGGGCGCTGGAGCCCAACGGCGAACCTTACCGGGTCGCGACCGAGATTGCCGAGGAAGCGCTGGCCCTAGCGGACCGCTCGGGCGACCGGGTGCGAGCGGCCGCTGCCTGCGAGGTCGCCCTCTCGGCATTGCACAAGTACGGGGCCGCGATGGGCGGCGCCAGAAGCACGGAGTTCCGAACGTGGGCCAATCGGGCCGACCAGTATGCCAACCCGGGCACCGCGGCCCGCATCCGAGCCGACATTGCCCTCTCCTACGTGGCGACCGCGGAGGATCGGGTCAGTGAGGCCTGGCGCCTGCTTCGCCGGGCCCTCGACCTGGGCCGGAGGCAGGACGACCGCGACGCTCTCTTTCATGCCGCATTTCGCATCTGCGTCACACACTGGCCAGCGGTCTACGATGAGGAGGTTCACAGGGTCGCCGAGGAGTTTACCGGACTGGCCCGCGATGGTGTCAGCACCTACATCCAGAGCGAGGTCCTTTGGCATGGGGGCGACGTATTTCTGCGTTGGGGCGAGCGAGGTCGGGCCGAAGAGCTATGGGCGCAGGCTGAACGGTTCACGCGGTTATCGCGCGATCCGCTTCTGCTACTCCACGACGCCAGCTACGCCGGCATTCGCGCCTTCATCGATGGCCGCTTCGAAGACAGCCTGGCCGCCCGGGAGCGTGGCATCAGAGAGGGTAACGAACTGGGCGTGCCGCTCGCTGGCCAGACTATCGGGGCGGAGACCTCGATCCACTCCTTACTCTACCTCGGGCGAGCTGAGGATGCCATGGCGATTGTGGCGTCGGCGCAGCGGAACGCCCGACGCGCAGCCATCTACCGCGTGCTCGGCCTGGCCTACTTAGGACGGCACTCCGAGGCATGCACGCTCCTTGACGAGACCCTTGCCACCTTGCCGATCGATCAAACCCCGGCGGATCAGCTGATTACCCTCCTCGAGGCGGCGACGATGCTAAAGGACCGAGGGGCAGTCGGTCTCTTGCTGTCAGCAGCGTCCACGCTCTGCCCGCTCACTACCCACGGACTCGCGAACGTCGATCTCGTCGTCGGCGACGCAGCGCGGTTGATCGGGAATACGGCCGAAGCGCGGGCCCGCTACGACCGCGCGCTGGAGGTGGCGGCCCGTGCGGCCGCTCGCCCAGTCGCTGCCCGGACCCATCTCTCGCTCGCCGAGCTGCTGCAAGAGGCCGAGCAGGCCGGAGAGGGCAACCAGCCGGCCGAGCGGATCGGCGAGCTGCGTGGCCAGGCCCAACAGCACCTGGACACGGCTATCGCCGAGTTCCGGGCCATGAAGATGCGGCCCTATCTCGAGCGGGCGCTTTCTCATAAAGGGCTGCTCCATGCGTAACCGCCCCCGTCGGGACAGGCATTATGGCGGAATTGTTACCGGTCCCACACCGACCTCGCCAGTGGCGGAAAGACGGATCCCCTCGCCTGGATCGGGCACGACGCTCGGAGCGCACCCGCCCAGCTGCTGTTTGACCAGCACGCCGAATCGAAGCACGCCTGCCTGCTTGACGCGAGCCCCGTTACCCCTCATGCTTGGCGGTCACTGTCAGCGCAGTGACAGAAAGAAGGGAGCAAATATGCAGCGAACGATCTTGCTGGCAGGCGTCCTCCCGTTTATCTCGGCGTTCCTCGGCGGCGTCCTCGCGTTCAGCTTCCTGGCTCCCCCCATCAGCGCCGGCAGCGCCGATAGCCCAGCCGAGGTGGTAATTCGACAAGCATTGGCTGCTGAGAACTCAGGGGATATTGCTGCCGTGGAGCACTGTTTGACGACCAGCCCGTTCTCGAATCGGCTCCTCTGTGCCGGCCCACACCGTGCATGGGCTTAGTAGCGGTGCAAGAAGACATCGAGCGGCGCGTAGCCGACCACAATCATTACGACATTCTCGATATCCAGGTGTCCGGAAACACAGCGACTGCCCGCGCCGAAGTGCGCAGCGATAGAGTTCGCCTATCGGGCGTGGATCGGACCATCCGCTTCGAAGAAATCGAGGTGAACGACGACCAGAAAATTACCAGGTACACGACTTCACTGGCCAGTAATGACCCTCAGACAGCGGCCTTTCAAGCGTACAACACCGCAAACCCACCAACGCCGGCCCCTGTGACGCGTTGAGGACGGCGCCCCCAACTCCGAGCTTGCTCTTGGCTCGGTCAACGGGGTGGAGCTCGGTCCGGGCGGGTCACAGTATGATTCCGCCTTTGCCCTGAGAGGGCCAGCGACGATGGCTCACCGTTCCTTGATACCGATGGCAACGTAACTTGGAGCACGCAGTAGAAGCCAACGACCTCTAACATGGGGAGCCGGGGCTACTCAGGCCTCGGCTCTCTGTTGCTTCCTGAATCCCGAGGGCGGAAGGCCGGGACCAGGTCCCTGTAAGATACCTATGCCTCAGCGGCACGCCAACTTTTCCAGCAGTCCCGTGACGCTACCCCACGACATAAATCCGGCATCTGTCGGTCGTGTGGTAAAGAGTTCTATTTTCTTGTCCAGTAGAGTTGATGATATCAATCACTCCAGTGTTCGCACCGGGGAATTGAATAGGCGAACCCGCGATGCTGCATGTGAGCACTTATGATAAGCAGTAACTGTCTGGATGAGGGCAGAACTCAGTCATCTCCGTTTCCCCGAGTGGCTCCGCTCACGCTCCACCATCCTGGGGCTCCGGACTCTCTTGATGAAGCCCCACGAGGCTGCCCCACCTTTCGCTGCGGCTCGGGTCGGGCCGATTAGGGGCGCTGCCCCTCTGGGCTCAAGGGTCTGCGCTTCGCTCCGATGCACGAGCCTGTGGGCTCGCACTTGATCCCATTCACCCCGCTTTTCCCTTCTTCCTGTACCGGGAGGCGCTTGTCCGACAGTCTGTTGAGTTTACTTACCATGTTTTGCCATGTTTTGCCATATTGACTTCTCAGTGCGATTATGTTTTGCTAAATGATGCCCTGAAGCTTCGGTGGAAAAACCTGAATCGGTTTCCGCTGGGCTTAACAACTATGGTTATCGCTATCGCCAGTCAAAAAGGAGGAACCGGAAAGACCTCAACCAGCATCTCGCTCGCCGCGGGTGTTGCCAGAAGAGGCAAGCGCACACTCCTCATTGACGTTGATTCGCAAGCGAACTCCTCCAAGGTCCTGCTCCCCCATTATCAGTCGCTCACCAAAGACCAGACCGTCTATGTGACGGTCTTAGAACGGCGACCCCCGCCGATCCACCCAACGCACATTCCCGCCCTGTCTGTGGTCCCCTCTCACATCCTGCTGTCCAATACCGACGTCGAGCTCACCACCGCCATCGATCACCGCGAGGAGCGCCTCAAGCGCGAGCTGGACAAGCTCCGCGACGATTACGACTTCATCTTCATCGACTGTCCGCCGACGCTATCCTGGTTAACGATCAACGCGCTCACCGCGGCCGACAAGGCCTTGGTGGTCGTCTCCCCTGGCTACTTCGAGCTCGATTCCGTCGTCCAGATCAGCAAGACCATCGCTGAGGTCCGCGAGTTCTTCAACCCGACTCTCGAGCTGGCTGGATTCCTCTTCACCATGAGCGACCCTACCGTGAACGCTCGAACCTCGCTTCAGGTGTTGAGGCAAACCTACCCCGAATCCGTACTCCGCACGGTGATCCCACGGAACACCGATCTCAGAGACGCCCACTTCAGCAAGACCGACATCTTCGGCTACAACCCACGCTCCGCAGCGGCGCGGGCCTATGAAAAGCTGATCGGCGAGCTGTTTGGCCTATGAGTAAGAAACTGGACACCACCACCATCGCAGACGAACTGGAAGGCTCCGCCTTCTTCCCCCGCCACGGAACGCTTGCCCCTCCGACGGCTGCCGAGGCTCCGCCGCTGGTGTCTCCAGAGAATCCACCTCCGCCGATCGAAGCCCAACCAGCGGAAGTCGAGGATGCTCCTACCCTCCCCACCCAACCGGGTGTCCCCCTGCCCGGAGATCCGTACGCCCGTACGCCTGTGCGGAGGACGATCAGCCGATACGCCTTCGAGATATTCCAGGACCAGATTGAGAGCCTTCGCCGCTTCTCCATCGAGGAGAAGGTGCGCGGCGAGAAGGGGAGCATGAGCCGGATGGTAAGAGAGGCGATCGACGCCTACCTCGCCAAAAGGAACCGAACGGACGGGTAGCCCGTCCGTTCGCCGAACGCCCGCACGGAGGAGCGGAGCGTCGGGGAAAGCGACAAACGCTATGAGGATGATCCAGGGACTGCTAAAAGACCGACTCGACCGGGTGACCCGGCCGGAACCGACCATCACCATCCACAGGGGTGAGGACTTCTACATCACCGACACCGGAGGCCAGGAGAGGGAGAAGCGGACCTACGTCAAGTTCTCGGTGAAGTTTCGCGAGGGCCAGCTAGGGCAGCTGAAGGGCCCAACGCTCTCGGTGTTCATCTGCCTGGCCCTGCATATCGAGGAGGACGGCAGCTGCTTCCCGTCGGTGAGCTTCATCAGCAAGGAGACTGGCTTCAACCGCGATACGGTCTTCAACGCGCTGAGCAAGCTGGAGTTCATGGGCTACATTGCGAGGCGCCAAAAGACCGACCCTAAGACCAGGAAGTTCAAGAGCAACGTCTACCAGCTCTTCCCCAAGTCCGTCGATTTCGAGGCTAGAAACCGCGTCGGAAAGTAGCCGTGTCGGGTCCCACCGGATACGGTGCCGTCCTACACTAAGAAGAACCAGTGATTAAGAAGAACCATTCTTATGTAGCGATTGAAAAAAAATCGGAAGGGGGAGGGAGAGTGAAACCGGACAACGACGGTACTCGAACACATTCCGTCCGCGAACACATCCGGTGTTCACGAACACATTCTGACCCTGTGTACTGGGGCATGTAAACGCGCGTGTACCGCAGTACACCGGGCGAGCGGGGGAAGGGGGAAGGAGAATGATAGGAAAAGAGGCTGCCCAGGCGGCTAATCGCCGCCACAGTCTGTTTGGGCAGTCGGCCACTTCGCGTTGCTTCGCGGCCGACTGCCCAAACAACCCCTCCGTGTCTCAACAGCAGCTGCCGCTGCTGTAAAAAGCCTTCGGCTTTTCCGCCTTTCGGCGGTGAGACACTTCGGGGTTGATCCGCCTTCGGCGGATGGGCAGCCTCTGGAAATCGCCTGAGGCGATCAAGGAAAAGCCGCTGGCCTTCCCCCCAACCCCTTTGCCAGCGGCTTTGCGGGATGCTGGGCGTCGGAACGCGGTCCGATATGTCAGGCAGACGCTGGCCTTTCAACTCGTATAGCGTTTTGCGCCGACGAACTTCGGTTGCCAATATCCGGCGAGAGTCTGAATCTCGACGTTCTTGTTCGAGCTAGGTGCCACAATCATTTGGCCTTGGCCTATGTAAATGCCGACGTGATCCGGGGCTGGTTGTGTGCCGCGTGGCATGTCGAAGTACAGCACATCCCCTGGCTGGATGTCCGCCCAGCGTATTCTCGTTCCCATATCGCTCGCCCACTGCCCTTGTGAGCCCTCTTTTAACTTGACTCCGAGTTCACCGAACACCCAATAGACTAGCCCTGAGCAATCAAATCCCCCCCTAGGAGTTTTGCCTCCCCAGCGGTACGGCACCCCTAGGTATTTGCGGGCGTCGGAGACGACCTCCGCTCCAGTCGGCTTTCGCCGCAGCCCCAACACATCCAAGCCTGTGTACGCCGAGACCAAGGATGGCCCGTCCGGTCCAAGAAATGCATTCCAGAGCGAGGTTTCGCTTTGTGGCGCCGGCCAGCCCGGCTCATCCTGGATCGCACCTACCGTAAGGGCCGACCCAACTCCATATTCAAGGAGGTCGATACCAGACAGCGGCCCTGCTGCAAGAATGGCGTCAAGAGCAGACGGCGGCCTTACTTTAAGGAAAGGGGCGGGATTAGTAGCAACGTGTTTATTCGCATCCTCGAGCAGCGAGGCCAACGGCTGCCATCGTGCGCTGGATTCCCGACCCTGTTGCGCCTCGACAATCGGTCGAACGGATTGATTCCAATACCCTTGGTACATGGTCTGAAGCAAGGTACCGCTGCGCGCGGCCGCGGACGCACCTCCTGCCAGCATGAGTGTCTGGGATGCCATAGTGGGGCCGACAGGAGCCCGAAACATGTCGGCACGGGCCCTCTGGATGAAGTCTTGTGCTTCTTCGCCTCCCATCCCAGGGATGCGATTCGCGCGGTCCTGAAGAGCGGCAAGCTGCGCCACATGGTCGTCGAGCGGTACAAACGGTGCCTCGGCAAGTCGAGCCTGATAGTTTGCGAAGTCACTGGCCAATTGAATCGACTGCATGCCGGCCTCTAGCTGCCGGTGTGCAAAGTTTTCTGCGAGTGCGCCTGCGGAGGGTCCGCCGTTCATGCACCACTCCAATCTCTCGTGCCATCCGGAACTGAGCGGCGCGCCCTCGTAAGCACTTTCTCAGCATGCACGGCTTAGTAGTAGCTCTTGCCAGTCTACTAGATCGAAGCTTAGAGGGTTGATGGCACCTTTGTCATGAGCATTTCTTCATTCTGGGTGCAGCCGCGTCAGGCGCTGGCGCTCCGGCAGTCGGAGCGAATGCGCGATGACCGTCGAGGGAATCCCAACAAGGCTCCTTCCGCTTTCGCTCTGTCGCCATCCTGAGGCCCCTGGGAATGGTGCACTAGCTCCGCTACCGCTTCGCTCGTGTAGGAGTAGGGAATGTTGCCAGGCCGGGGCCGAAAGATCCTCTCCGAGGCGCTTGACGACCTTGAATCGTCGGAGTCGCCCCCGTACTATATTTCTCGTCGTCTCCTGAAGACCGCCGCCCGGAGCCTCCGACCGCTTCTCTGTCTGTTTCCTCATTGTGAAGCTCGCGCTTCGCCTACGCGTCAGGGGTTTCGCTTTCGCTCCTCGAGCGTCGCTCGCATGGCTCGCTCCGCCTTGACGCGGCTCAGCCGCGAGCGATCTTAGGCTTCGCCGAGAGAGCGTCGGCCGAAAGGAGGTGATTGAAATGGCGCAAACACATAAGATCCCAGAAGCTCCTGCTACGGGTTCATGAAGAAGCGCGTCCCCAATCGCCTCTCAGGTTAGCGGTGTCACGCCCACCTCCCTGAGAGCCGACCGTAGCTCCGCAACCAGATTGTCGCGCTCGATCCAGTTGACCAAGTCATCAAGATGCATGAACCTGAAGTCCCTGGCGTGCTCCCTCTGCTCCTCGAACCAGCCCCGCATGCTGGGCTCCGCATAGGGGCTGGCGTGCCCGTTGCATAGCAGGATAGCCTCATGGTGGGACGGCGGATCGCCCGGAATCTGTAGCGTTGACGGGCCCACCAGATAGATGTCCTCAAGTTGTCCTTTGACGTCTCGCCGCCAAGAGCGAAGGCCGATGTCGCCAGTTTTGATTTGGTAACTGCGCAGAGTCCGCCGCCCCTTCTCCTCGAGTAGGACGGTCAGGTCCTTTCCGTACTCAATTGGCCCGTGAACGATTTGAGCGTACAACGGAAGCGAGGCCTGACACAGACGGAGAACAATCCTCTGTAGTTGCTTCTCGTCGCGGACTGCCTCCAGCGTTCGATAAATCCACGTTCGCGGGGGCCCGTACACCAGGTTCAGAGCCTTTTGGCCCATGGCAGGTCCAACGGCGGCAGCAAGACCAGGCTCTAGGAGCGGAATCCTGCTAAGCACATCCAGGGCGCGCGGCAATCGACCAATAGCCACCTCCTTCGCAGGGTCGTTGATAAATCCCTCGAACGCTTCAGAGGCCAAGCTGAAGAAGCTGTCCAGCAACCTGTCACCCTCTTCTCTCGTGAACGCCGTCCACCTGCTGAAATACTCTTTAGCTTTAGTCGGTTCGGCGGGGGACGGATCGCTGAGGAGCAACGCCAGTGCGCGCACGAGTCCGCCGAACCGCCTCAAAATTGGCTCGCCCCAGACCCACTCTTCCGGAAGGACCGAAGACGCACGAGCGACTAGTTCTCGAACCCTTTCGGGGTAGCGCACAGCGAGTGCAAAATCAGCGCGGGCACTGAAGTATGCTGCCCACACTTCAGCGTCGGCGTTCGACCAACGGCCACGGCTCTGCACAAGCTCATACGGTTCCGGGCGATGGTCCGGTGCGAACGCACGGGCAGCCTCAGCGAAACACTCGGGAGCAGACGCCGGGTGAACGAATCCATTAACAGCGGCTCGCCAGCCTCGAAGGTTTGGACTGCTGAAGTCATCCGGGCACAGTTCAGCCAGCTCCCACGCGGCGGCGTAGTCTCCAAGATGGACAAGCAACGAGAAAGCTGGCGGAATGAGTATTTGCAGCTGCCCTCGGCGGTAAGAATCGGAGCTCAGGATGCTCGGGCCGACCTCGCCTTCGGGGAAACCCAGTTGAACGTGGCCTGCGAAGTCAAGACCAATGACCACCCCACGGACGAGATACGCGCACCGTTCCGCTGCCTCGCCGAAGCACTTAACGAGGCGATCAGCCAGATTTCGCAGGTGACCGCGGTGCACCATGGATTCTGGGGTCAACCACGTATATGTGAGCTCCGCCAGTCTCTGAAGAGCTAGTAGCGGCTCGTAGGAACACTCAGAAGGTAGTTCGATGCAGCGCGTGTACGCTGCGAGGGCGCACTCCCCACACTGGACCATCAAGTGTGGGGATCCCCAAGCGTTGGCCGCCGCGCGCTCCCAAGCGTAAGCCGCGCCCAGTGTGTTCCCGTCGGCCTCCAGCACAGTAGCGACCGATATCAACGCCTCGCAGCGCTCCTCGTCAGCGGGCAGGAGGTTCCCCATCTCCCACAACAGCTCAAGTGCCTCGTTAGCCATGACAGCGCAAGAGGCCCCACTTTCCTTCGACGAGGGCCTCTTGATCCTCAGGGATCCGCCCCCGTGACCCGTCAGCCCTGTATGACACCCAGTTGAACACGTCCTCAATTAAATCAGCGGCTCTTCGCTCGTCCTTGATCTCATGCCCCATCGACCAAGATGCCCCAATGGAGCGGCCTTCGACCGTCGAGCCGCAGTTCCTGGAGGGCGGGACGGTTGGCAAGTCGCCACAGGCTCATGTGAGCCCGTCGCTAAGGCTCCCTCAAATGGTTAGCGCACATGCCGAAGAGCTTACTCAAGCCGTTAGGCTTTGCGCCCTGTACGCTACGGGACTGGTCGATCATCAACCATACGAGGACGGCCTTCACTTGCTTCCAACCACGGTCGATGCGGCCCCCAAGGGCCCGGCAAGAATCGTCGCGTCGTCTCCTCTGTCCTATACTTCCCCATCGTCTCGCCAGGGACGGCCTGGCTTAAGCCTAACCTTCCCCACTCCGCTCTGTCTGTCTTCTCATTGTGGAGCTGGCGCCCTCAGCTAGCGTGCAAGGGTCTCCGCTTCGCCAAGTCAGACTTGGCTTCGCTCCGATGAACTTCGCTCGCTGAATCGCTCGCTTCGCCCTTGACCCGCTTCGGCGCGCCAGCCGTCGTCGGCTTTGCCGACGGAGCGTCGGCGGAAAGGAGGTGAGAGCGATGAACAAGGAACCAGCTGTGGTTCACGTCGTACTGGCGGGTCGGATCGAGCAGGTCTGCCTGATCAGCACGAATCTGGCTGAAGCCGAGGCCGAGTACAAAGCGTGCAGAGCCAAGGGTCAGCAGGTCGAACTGCTTTCCATTCTGGTCAACGCTGGGATGGTCATGCCAAATGACGAATCCACTGCGGAGGTCAGTGCACCGACATGCGAGGTACATCACGTACCGATGGTGCCTGTTGAGGGAAAGCGCGGCCCGTTCTGGAGCTGTCACAGGCGCAATGCCGATGGCAGTTTCTGCCGCTACAGGCCCCCGAAGAGGGCCTGAGTGATCAACCGGGCGTCTCGGAAACGGGGCGCTCGGTTTTTTTGTGGTCGCGGTGAGTAATACGAGCGGCAGGGGGGCGCCAGACAAGGACAATCGGTTTTGCGCTGACTCTTCGGCTCTGGCGCCCTTGGTGGGTCAGCTTCGCTGACCGAATGAGGCTCAGGGTTGGTGTCTCCCCTTAGAGGGGGTCCGCGTTGTCGATGGAGGCCCTTCGCGGCCCTTGTCCCGAGGCCAAGCGTTCTAGCGTCGAGAGCGTTTTGGCCTCTTATGGTCGCGGTCGCGCGCCGTGTGGCTCTATAACGTTGCGGGCAACAGCGTGATGAACGACGGCACTGCCTGGGAGGCCGCGATGTACCAATGGATAGTTGGCCACATCGACAAGGCGCTGCTTCATGCGTCCCGATGCACGCCGATAGCGCGTGAGCTCGACAACCCGGTGGATGATCTAAACGAACGGCACGGAGCGCCGGCGGTGGTCAGGGGGCCGGCTCATTTCGCTGATATGTCTGACGCGCAGTTGCGCGACTGGCCGAAACGCGATGCAATCCATTGGATCGCCGGAAAGATTCCTGTTGTCCTGGCGATTGTAGTCGGAGCGCTAGCCCTTGGTTTCAGCCTCTGCCTCCCATTGCCCCCAGTCCTGTCCATCACCGGCTTGGTCCTGGATATTCTGGGCGTGTGGTGGTTGGCCGGAAACATCCTTGTCTCCGACCCGGAGGCTAACCGAGCTTCATCAGTAGGCGCGTTCGAGAAGACCGATCTAACCGTGAGACGCGATCGGAACCGAGCCCACTTCTCGCTAGGCGTGATCACATTGGGATTTTCAGCTCAAGCTTTGAGCCCGCTCCTCGCGCTCGCAGACGCGGTCACGAGCGCCCACGGCTAAGACGGCGCGAGCGAGCCGAACTGGGCCTGCGCGGAAACCCACAAAATGCCAGGGGCCCTTCGCCCCTCGCGCGCAAGGGTTTGCGCTCCGCTCCAATGAACTCCCCCGACTTCGTCGGAGTCGCCCGTTGCGCGCTCACCCCCCGCTTGCACTCTGTGCCAGGTAAGGAAGGCAGCAAGCCTTCACAACTTCAATGGTGGAGGAGCGCTAGAAGGAGGTGAATCCCAACATGAAGATATGGACCGATCACATACCCACCGTCACTGTGAGCCTCGGGGACGCAAACGATCACGCGTCCTGGGCGTGTCTGTGTGGAAATACCCCGCGTCTGGAAGGCTTCTACCCTTGCGACGCTGAAGGACAAATCGTCGAGCCGACTCCCGAGACATGGACGACCGATTGCTACGTTTGCGACCGATGCGGGCGGATCATCAACCAGGCCACACGAGAGGTAGTCGGGCGCGTAAGGAACCAAAGGTAAGGGGGCCGCCCTTGGGGCGAGTTCGCGGCCCCACAGCTACCTGTCCACGAAAGCGGGGGAACTCCGCTGAGCCAAGGAACCACAGCCAGGCCCCGGGCTTACTCTGCGGCTCTCTGCTATCCTGGTTCGCTTCGTTCCCGACCTCACTCGCTTGGGGCCCTGCAGCTCACAAGGTCAGTCCGGCTTTACGGTCGCGAAGGTCTCACGCATGAGCTGTTGAATATGCTCACTGCGGATGACGAAGTACGCTAGAACAAATCCCGCTCCTACAGCCGCCACGGCCAGTTCTATCGTCGCGATCCTTATCGTCGCCTCTCGATAGACGTAGGAGTCCGGCTCTGTAAGGCCTTCTGGGGGACGCCCCAGAGCCCAACCGATCATCACCGTCAGCGCAAACGCTACTGCCAATGGCCAGACCAATTGGAGGGTCCGCCACCACTTCTCATGCTCGAACTTTAGCAACTCAATCCGTGACTGCGGTGTCAACCGCGAATCAGTTTGTCCGCTTCCGACTGTTACTCCCCACAGTGACTCGATCCCTGTCAGCATAACGGTGAAGAACAGCAGGTGTACGAACCCCAGGAAGTCAGATTCCGGAGTGCCTAGCCAAATCGGAAGAAGAAGCAGGAAGAATAACAACCCGCTGTAGGCGGCGGCTGAGACGCCTTGGCCAGTTGGGATTAGCCCACGACCAATGATCCGAACCAGCCGTCCGAGGAGCGAGACTATTAGCGGGTGCAAGAGACTAACGAGAAACCCGACGACACAAAGGAAGTAGATGGCGGATCCGAGAAAGCTGAGCGGCCCGGGCTCCAGGCTAGGCCTCAAGCCCGCGTTGGCTAGAATTGGGATGACCGTCGACCCGTAGGCCAGCCGGGACGAGGCTCCCATGAACATCGCGATTGCGACGTAAAGAGCGAAGGCCACACGGTATCGTCGATTCCGTTCGAAGGACACTCCGCTGAATTGCGTGGTTGCTTCCCCCGCGGTGCTTCTAGACGTCCAGTCCGGTGCTGTGTAAACGTGAACTCCCTGGGCACCTGCGCGGTGCCATTCCGTGGCGTTTCGATCCACCGTCGGCAATAGGAATGTTATCCAGCGTCCGTGCCTCGAGCAATCGTCACAGAGTGGGCAGGGCCGGCCTCAACTGGCAGCCACGGAAGGGATCATCGATGAAGTCAGGGATAAGGTGAGATCCCCGAAATCGCAGGCAAGTACCACCTCAGCGACGAGGACATTCGCACTGCGGTGACGACGCTGCGCACGCAGGCGCAGGTGGTGGCAGTGCCGCTCCGCGCGATACGTAATGTCAGGGGCGACCCCGAGGACGATTACGTCCTCGCCACGGCGGCGGAGGGCAGGGTGGATGATCTGGTGACTGGGGATAAGGGGCTGATCGAGCTGGGGGATATCAGGGAATCGGGATCCTGAGCCCACGCGCGTTCCCGGATCGCTCGAAAGCGTGACCTCGCGCCTCCGCATGTACTGGCGCTGGTGTGCGGCGTGTGGATAATATCCCCATCCACCGGCCAAGCACGCCCACGCTGTCTGTCAGCCTTCTCGTATCCGATGTGCTTTGACCGATTTTGTGCAAGAACGTATAAAGTCGGGAGACATGACGATTTCGGATCCTACCGTCCAGGCGGCTAGCATCGTCCTTCTCGGCTCCTTCAATCCGAGACTTTTCCAACCCCTGTGGCTGGCAACCCAAGATCTGGTATCAGCAACGGAGGCTGACCGAGCAGAGATTCAGCTGATAAGCCCCGCCCTTACCATTCTGAATGTAGGCCCGTTTAGTCTCCAGGTGCTTGACGATCGGTTTGTAGCTGAGACGATCCACATCCCGTACTTCTCGCCTCTTAGAGATCTTGTAGTTGGTATCTTTCGTCTCCTTCGGCACACGCCTGCCAGGGCTTTGGGCATCAACCGCAGTATGCACTTCAAACCCGAGGAGAATCTCTCATGGCGGGGCTTCGATGCTTCCGTCCAAGCTTCCGTCCCGTGGACCGAGGCGCTCACCGAGCCCGAGATGGTGGGTCTGGACCTCCGTAGCAGAAGAGACAACTCGCCTGTCGAGGGCTACGTCCAACTGCACCTAGAACCTTCCCAGCGCGAAAAGGAGGGAATCTTCATTCGCGTCAACGACCACTACCAAGTCGCGGGTGAGAACAGTCAGGCTGGCCTACAGTCGATCACCGAGATCGTTGCGGCAGAGTTCACACAGTCTCTGGATCGCTCACTGTCCTTAGCAAAGAGGACTTTGGAGGTGGCGTGTTTCCCCAAAGGCTAGGCGTGAGAGGGCAAGTGTCTTCCGAATCTTCAGATGAAGCGAGTCCTGCAGAGCAGTTCCGTGCGCACACCTCAGATGGCTTCGCTCGCCGAGATGACGAAGACCTGGGGCGAGCCGTTCGGGTTCTGGCCGCACTGACAGATCCCGGGTTCGGAACGAGCAGCGTATCCGGCGAAACTCCCTCATCGGCGGATTCTTCAGGAGTACCATCGTCACCAGACTATCGCTCGCGGATTCTCAGGGCGAACGTCGAGCCACCCGGTAACCTCACTTTGATAACGAAGTACCTCGCATCGCCGCGCCCACAGCCTCGATTCTTCCCGCTTCAGCAGTGGGAGGGGTATGTTGAAGAGAAAACCCCGGACTCTTTCATCGCCCGCTTGGTGGATCTGGACCACCGTGGAGCATCCGAGGAGGAAGCCGAAATCCTTTTGTCCGAGGTTGCTGAAGACGATCTCGCACTCGTGACGCCGGGCGCGGTTTTCTACTGGTCCATTGGATATAGAGATCAGCCTACCGGCGAACGCGAGCGCGTATCCCTTGTTAGATTCCGGCGCCTCCCCCGACTGACGGTCGATGATGTTCAACGGGCTCGCCAAGATGCGATAGAAATGGGCAGACGGGTTGGCTGGTGGTGATCGCACCGCCGGACCGCGGGCTGACGAGATCGAGGTCTCCCTGTTCGGGCCGGGTTACGGCGAAAGTGTGTTGGTTCACTTGGGAGAACACGAATGGCTAGTCGTCGATTCATGCGTCGAGCGCGACGGAAGGAATGCCTGCCTGACCTATCTCGATCATATCGGTGAGCGAGCCGAGCACGGCGTCCGCTTGATCGTGGCGTCGCATTGGCACGACGATCATGTACGCGGGCTCGCAGAGCTAGTGGATAGATGCGCCGCGGCAGCTTTCTTTTGCTCTGTGGCTCTGCGAAGCGCTGAGTTCCTCACGGTCGTCGGTCACTACAGTATGAAGGCGATGGTCAAGAGTTCGGGAGTCAGTGAGTTTAGTGGGGTCCTTGATCGACTGGGGGAACGAGGGAGTAATTGCAGCTGGGCGGTAGCGAACACGCGCCTTTACGGCCGTCCTGACCCTGGGGGCACCTTCGACACCGAGATTTTCAGCCTATCACCATCGGACCGGGCGATCACCAATGCAATGGCCAGTTGGGCACCACTCTTGGAACCGGGTCGTTCCCCTCTGGGACGAGTTCCGGCGCAGCGCCCGAATCACACGGCGGTGGTTCTGTGGATCCGCGTGAGGGAACGCGTCATTATCCTTGGTGCGGATCTTGAGGAAAGGGACAACCCTGGAGGAGGCTGGTCTGCGGTCCTAGCCTCTGCGGCTCGCCCTTCGGAGCGAGGCAGTGTCTTCAAAGTTGCCCATCATGGATCTTCTGGAGCTGACCACCCTGAGATCTGGACTCGTCTTCTCGGCGGTGACCCAGTTGCGGTGTTGACACCCTTTCTGAGGGGAAGTGTTCGGCTTCCAACCGAGGAGGACATGCGGAGGATCATTGGTTTCGCTCCGCGATCCTTTATAACGGCGCCCCCTATAGTCGCTAGTCGCCGGTCCGGTAGCGGGCCAGTTGCTCGGAGCGTCAGAGAGTCGACGCGCTATCTCCGCGAGGTTCAGCCTCGCATGGGGCAGATTCGACTGCGCGCCCCGATCGACCAGAACGGTCCCAGCGACTGGCGCGTGGACTTGTTCGAGCCTGCCAGGCCGTTAAGTGCCCTGGTCGGTCCCCAGTGACGCCGGCACTTCGGCTCGCTGAGAGAGCGGGTCCGAAGGAGCTGGTCGAGTGAACCGCTCCTTGTGGGCCAGCAATCTTTATCCCCCGCCACCCCTCCAAAAAACAGAATGCGCCGCTCTGTCTGCCCTCTCATTGTGTGCTCGCCAGCTCGTCAGTCAAGGGTTCCCCCGCACCATTCGGTGCGGGGTCATGAACTCGCTCGCCTGGCTCGCTCGCCCTTGACAACGACTTCGCTGCGCTCGCAGTTGGAGTTGTTGCGACAGAGCGTCGCAGGAAGGAGGTGAGTATATGGCTACCAACACATTCCAGGTGATCTTGTCCACCGACGGCAAGCACACCGTGATCGCCACGACGGACGAGTTCCGTCTAACGGCACAGGCTGAGACCTGGGCCAAGGCGACCTACGACAAGATCGCCGAGCGCTACGGGCTCAAGGGCGCTGTGAAGCCGAATGGCTCCCAGGCTGTGGAAGAAGCGCCGATCTGCGCTGTCCATCATGTAGCGATGGAGCTTGTGAACGGCCGCAAGGGTCCGTTCTACAGCTGCCACGAGCGCAATCCGGACGGCAGTTTCTGCAACTACCGACCCGACCGCTAAGCGCGGACCGACCGAGCGTCTCGAAAGGGGCGCTCGGTTTTTTGTGCAGAGCTTCAGGAGGGGTGGCGGCACCCACCCACCCCCGCGAGGACGCGGGGCAGAGGATGCTGGCCAAAAGGTTGTCAAGAGGCGCGCGGAGCTCTGGGAGGCCCCAAACCGAGGGGCCCCCGGAACTCGTGAGAGAATGCGCGGGTGACAACAGAAAGACGAGGAGATGTTCCAGGTGCAGAGCACGACGTAGCCCCGATGGGCGGAGGGATAAACCGACCGGATACGCCCGTTCCCCGACAGGATGCCTTCGACACGTTACCCGACGGCTTGCGGCCCAAGACGCTTGCTGAGCCGTCAGGTTCAGCTCTAGAAATCCTAGGCAGGTTGGTCCTATTCTGTCCTATGGAGGTCGCAGAGCGACTGCAGGGCATTCCCCAAGCGGTCCGTTATGACTGGGCAGTGAGGCCAGGCACTCTCAGGCCAGAGTACCTAGAAGATTGGTACGGAAAGATTAGGCTTTGGCATGATTGGTGGGACGGAACGTAAGAGAACGAGTCAATTTGAGACGGAGAACTTATGAATCAACCCCTCTAGAAGGCCCTTAATCTCCCTCTTATCTTTGCATACTGATGGGCTCTCCCACCGTTCTTTGAAGGCATCAGCGAAGTAGTTAACGTTCGTTAGGTCGTCAAAACGCAACGACCATGCGCCCGCAATATAAGTGGTTCCACCCGGACAGACTGTGTAGAGAACCCGTTGGCGCCCATAAATCGACCACCATCCGTCGAATGGCCATGGGCCTTCGAGCATCCCTACCTCGTACGTCTCGTGGCCGAGCAAGTCGATTAAGTTCTGTGCACGCTCAATCCGCTCGTCTTCGGGGAATATCCAGTCAGCGTAACCCGCCTCGTGATTGGTCGCTGTCGGTCGTCCGGCCTCCATGTAGTCCTTGATAGCGGAACGAGTAGTTAGATAACGAATCGTCCGTCTGCCTTCGAGTTTGTGCAGGCGATGATTGGCGATCCCGATCCTGTGTTGCAGGATTTGACGAGCTCGCGGGTTGTCGAGAAGCTTACTGAAGCGTTCTCGATAAGAGCTCAGGTGCGCCGGGGGCTCAGACGGGAAATCGTTCCTTGCGCACCAGATATCTCCATCAATACTTTCCCACTCAGCTAGGAATTCCGAGAGCCTCCCGAAGACTGGATGGGCGATAACGGGGTTCGCCAAGAGTGCGTCACTTTCGGCCACCCGCGTGAGGCTCGCGTCGGACATACGGCTGGGTGTGGGCCGATTGGCGGCTGCTAGAAGTTCGGCCGTTTTTGGATCGCGATCATCGAAGCCAAAGGCACTAGCGAGTTTTAGGATGGTGTGCTGCCTCGGAAGAGGCCCCTTCCCCCTCTCTAAGCGGTTCACAGTCGTGATGTCCAACCCCGCAACGTTGGCTAGGGCCTCCTGCGTTAGCCCGGCCTCTTTGCGCCGAGATCTGAGAAGTTCCGACAGTTCCAACTGATACCCCTCTTATTTACGCATTCCCGATGGCACGTCATTTGCAAGTATAGCGCCGTGCACAGAAATTCCCTGGGCATTCGCCTGGAATTTAGCCTGTAATGTACGCTGCATATCGTAGTGGAGTCTGACCGGCTGCGCTTTTGGTACAGCAATTTGGTTTCCATAGGAATTACCTTATATACTGTTCCTAACAGCTCTGGGGAGGGGATCGAGGCCGTAAGGACGGCCGACGCAGGGAGGAGGAGCTCATGGTCAGCCACCGAGAGCAGATCAACGAGAAAACGACGATCGAGTGCTGGGAGAAGGTCACGGCTAACAACGCCGAGCGGATATTCGCCGAGGTTGGCGCCAGCTTGGAAGCTGACGTTCAAGGGAGCGGCGCGGTGAGCAATTTTGAGCCGTCGATGCCCAGACCCCAAAAATCCCAGACCCCAACCACCAAGAAAACCAGAATTGGGGCCTGGCAAGCGCTCCCTGATCACTTGCTGCGCTACGTCCCCGAGCGTGACATCAAGGTGCTTGAGGCGCTGAGGGGTAAGAGCGTGGACCGCATTACTCGGGTGACGGTCGACCAAGTCGTCGAGGCGACGGGCTTTACGCACAACACGGTTGAAGCCGCAATTGAAGACCTAGAGGACATGCAGATCATCTCCAGGTCTCCTGCTCCACGCGTTCAGGGGCGCAACGCCGGCTCAGACTTTCACTTCCTGAATCTGCCGATGGTCCTGCCCGTGAAGTGGGTCGAGAGAGAGGTGTCGCGGCTCAAGAAGGAAGCCGACATCGTGAATATCGCGTTCGAGCGTGTGCTGGCGAGGCGAGATGCTATCCAAGAGGAGCTGTTTCTCCTCGCAAAGTTCGCGGACCCAAGCGTCCAGATCGATGTCAACGTCCCGCGTTTTATTGATCCCGGGGTAGTCACCCATCTAATCGAGGCTTCCGCCTCCCCAGAGCCGGTGGCTTTCCCAGACTCGGCCGAGATGGATTCACCTGACCCGCTTGCGGGCTCCGACCAAATGCTCTTCGACTCCGCGGCCCTATCCACCGGCGAGGCCGAGTGTACCGAGTTTGACCCCCCGGTTGGACAAGCCAACGCGGTGGGAGCCGAGGGCGTTGTATCCGCCAGTGAGCCGAGCGATGAGGAAGTCAAGCGGTTTGACGGCGATCTTGCCGACGGAGGGAGGTGAGAGCAGATTCTCCAAGGCAAAAAGGGGGTGGGTTCCTGTAGCACCAGGAAACCACCCCGGGGTGCGGAGGCTCGGGAGTTAGCCGAGGCCCAGCGATCCTCATTCTAACACTCCCCCCTTCGCCTCCTTGCCCGGATATCTCCGCGCTCACAAAACAGCAAGGAGGAACTCGTGGACAAACCCGAAGCGCCGTGTCGTGCATGTGGCGCGACTACTCCGATGGTCCCATGGCGCGGTGGTTGGGCGGCCGATCTCTGCACTGATTGCACCGAGTACGAGCTCAGCAGGCTGGAACAGGAGTCAGAAAGGAATCTGCCTACCACTACAGCGCTCGTAGCTGATGAGACGGTTGCCGAGCCGCCATTGAGGATGCTCGTGTGGAACGGCATAGAAGAGACGGCTGAAGGAGGACCGGATGAATCCGCGCTTTCAGCCGCTGAGTGACGAGGAGATCGCAAGACTGATCCGCGCAGCGTGGCGCGGCATGTTGCGAACGAGGGGCTTCCTCAGCCGGGGAGAGGCCCAGGTTGCCATTGACAAGCTGGTGGAATGCGCAGCGAACACGCGCGTTCTGCACGCGACGCTCGACCTAATCCTCGACGGCGAGTTGGACGTGGTCGTGGACGAAGACGGCAACCTGTGCGTCGTCCCGAGCAGAAGGAAACGCGCGGAGGTTCCGGCGCCGTTCTCAGCGAACTAACAGGAAGGAATAGCGATGACACAGCAGTTCCAGCCGCTCAAGAATCCGATTGACGCCTCACGGTCATCCCCACGCGGTTCAAGTCAGTGAACCTCCTGATTGAGCACGAGGTACTTCAGGCTCTGCGGGAGCTTGATCGTGACTTTCTACGGGTGCCCGAACGCGACGATGCTGTGGTGGTTCCTATACCAGTCGCGTCGCCCGTGACGGGCGAGGAAGACCTTGTGCTGGCGTTGATCGTGGCGGACGCAGAACTCGAAGAGCTGCGATTCCGGGCGGTCGTCGGGGTTTGTCCCGAGCAGATTCAGTTGAGCGCCGTTCTGCCGTTCATCAACGAGCTGAACCGCCAGGCACGCTACGTGCACTGGTGGGTTCGCGGAACCCACATCGTCGCGGGCTCCGAAGTGGACTTGGTGGCGATTAGCGAGCGCGTCGTTGCGACCATGTTGAGGTGGGGGCATTTCGAGAAAGTCGTCAAGGGAATCTGGCGAATCCTACCTGACGAGCTGGATCGCCGCGAGGCCGCGCGTTCTCTGCGCGCCCGCGTCGATCAAGACGTCGCGGATGTGCTGGCGCGGTTTCCTTCCGCTTTCTCCGATGCGGATCCCTTCCCCGAGGGGAACCCGAGGACGGGTCCACGCTTTGGCGAATAGTAGGAAAGGAGCGACTCCATGGACGTCATTGTGGCCGTTCTCCTGTATGCCGTTGGACTGGGTCTGCCGACCGTCGTCGCCGGCGGATACTTCGCCCATCGTCGTCGTCAGGAGTGGATCGTCAGTAGGGGCAAGTCCCTGGCTGAGGAAGTGGCAGCGAGGCGCGCGGTCCTCGCCACGAACTCTGTCCTCCGGGCAGAGTTCGAGCGATGGGAGAAGACCGAAGCGCATGGGGGTATCCCTTCGGCCTTGTGCGGAACGGGAGCTGTAAGCCTGGGGCAGCAGGAGGCTGTCGAGGCCTGTCGAGGCTCAGCGGACGACTCCTACGATTGCGTCCTTCTAGCCGAGCCCAATAACGACAGCCGGCGAGGTTACATCCAGGCAGTCGAGCAGCTGCCCGGGTGGAAAGGGAAGATCATCGAGGAACCGTTTCGGCGCTTCCCGGGCTTCCAGGGGAAAACGCCTTCGGAGGCACTGAAACCCGACTTCCTTTCGTCTTGGGCTCCAGACCTCCGGCGGACTGTGTTGGAGAATTGGCTTCCAACTATTCGACTTCACGATAAACCGCGCTACCTCAAACTCAAAGTCTCCACCGGCGGCTCTGGTGTGACCGCCGTTATCGTGATCCAGGAGTTTCGGCGGGAGTACCCCGGAATCCCTGTCTATATCGAGATGGTGCTCGACGAAGGTGATGGCCGCAGGACAGCGAATATCCCCGAGCTTCTTGACCTGTACTATCCACTCGTTGACGGCATATGCCTGTACGACAACCGCCGCGACTTGTGGGCGAGCGATCAGGCCCAGGCGCTGCTGGGACCGGCCAGCATCACGGCGCCGTGGATAGATCGGAAGGCGCCCGAGAACTTCAACGCTTTGGGCGACGTTCACCGAAAGCACAAGTTCTCCACCATTCGGGTCTCTTTCAAGAAGATCAAGGTCGAGTCCAGGCAGGCGTTCGGTGGGAGCCTTCCCGGCCTGTACTACACGGACACGAGCCAGTTGGAATTCAGATGGATTCAGGCGATCCTCGATGTGCTGCACGACCCACGGACTCAGTCGCTGCCGCTGACCGAAGCGAAGCCGCAGGTCATCTACGGTATCGGGCCGATCGTACCCGACCCGTGTCTGACGTACGTCGCCCCGCGGGTCTACGAGGCGGTCCGCCCACAACTGGGGTTTAACCGAAAGCTCGCGTTCGCCAGCATCGGAAAGCCGCTCGCGCCACAGACCCGGGAAACGGTGATCGCTGCCGTCGCATTGGTGCCGCTCGCAGCCAACCTCCAGGACGTGAAGGACTACGTCACCGGGGCGAGGCCCAAAGCCCACCGGTTCATTGATTCCCGGACGATCAGATTCAGGAGGATCAACGATCATGCAGGACCTGCTGAAGCAGCCTGAAACCTGGCACAGCCGAGAGTCTCATGGCGTCAATGGTAGTGTGGGGCCAACCCCTTCCGGTAGCCCCCAGAGTTGGTTGGCGATCGGTGCTGGAGCGGCGGTCGCCATCCTCACGCTTGTACTCGTGCTCGCGGCTAGTCAGCCGCGCTCGCAGGGTTATACGAGCGAGATCGCCCAGCTGCGCGAGCTGATTCAGCAGGGCAAGACCGACCTGGTAGCTGGCCTTGCGGACCTTTACCTGTCGAGGCGAGACGCTTCCGAGGAGGCTCAGGTGGCCCTGGCCAGCCTTCGCCATTTGGCAGCCATGGAGGAAATCTACAAGCACCCCGAGATGGGCGGTGAGTCAGCTGTAGTGCGTTGGCAGGAAGCGGAAGCCAAGGCTGACGAATTTCGAGTGCCGCGAGATGCGCGGCCGCCAATGACCTGTTTCACCGGTGCGGTCAACGCGAGGGTCTGGGCGTTGGCGAGGGCCTGCTTTCTGCGGGCCTGGGCTGACGGGAAAGTCGGGCCCCCAGATCGCCAGGCGATCCTCGGTTATTACGCCACGCTCTACAACGGCGGGTCGGAGCTCATCCTCAGGACATCCGACGAAGCGCGAGGCTGGCGACTGGTCGCCACGGCGTGCGCGATCGACGAAGCCTATGGCGTCTATCAGGGCGTTGCCTGCCAGACGCTGCGCGAGCGCTTCGAGACCAACCCGCCCCCACCCTTTTTGGACGACCCAGTACTTAATCTCACTCGCACCCACGGGAGGTAGGTACATGCTCGGCATATTCGTGCTCGTCAATGTGGCCCTGGCCATGTGGCCACTCCTGTTCCTGTCCCTCATCGCCGCACTGTTCGTCATGGCGCTGATGACGCACGTTCCGAGAATCTACAAGCTGTATGAACTCGCCGATCATTCGCGAGTCCGATGGCTCGGGCTCCTCACCCTCGCGACCACCGCCGGCGTCGCGGTCGCTACCTATATGGTCTTCCAGGCTCCGTTTGCGGATTGGCCGAAGACTCTCGAACCGAAACCGGTTGCCTTGGCCGGGCTCATCATTGCCGCCTGGTCAACCTTTGTATTCGTAGTCGTCTGCGAGCGTACGCTGCGGACCCCCAAGGGCCCAGGCGACGTGCTGCTGGAGGACGTGCTGCAGCAGCGTTGGGCCTAGGACTTGAATTGAGCGCAAAGCCTTGATCAGTTCGGCTGGCATACGTCAGTATCTTGCCATAGATATCTAATAAGCAGCAGAACTCAACCCAGCTATTGACAGAATAGTTTTCACATATTAACGTGGAGCGCAATGTCTGCCACTAAGGTACTCGTAACTCCAAGAATGGTGCAAATGGCCTTGATGATCTACCAGTACGATGGCTGCTCTGTCTCCCACCTACTGCGTCGGTTTTGGCCGAGAAGCGAGCTCAAGTATGGACCCAAGAATTCGTGTTACCGCGTCGTGCGCGGCGGGACCGAGCTCGGCTTCTTTGAGAGCGTGCGACTACCCTCGCAGAGTGGTACAGGAGCCGGACCTCTGTTCTTGACGCTCGGGCCGAAGGGCAGGCAAATGGTCGCAGAGTACCTGCAGCTCAGCCGATCGGACCTACACCGGCTGAGGGATATCCAGACGCCCTTCGCCGCTGCCCACCATTTCGCGCTCTGTGACTTTCGCCTGAACCTGGAGCTGGCCTGTGAGGAGGCCGCTATGGAGCTGTCCGAATGGGTGCCGGAGCGGGTGCTGAGAACCCCTCCAGTCGTGAAAGTGCCAGACCCACGACCGCCCAAGGGAAGCCCTAGCTCGTTGATTCCTTTGATCCCCGACGGTGAATTCCTCCTCACCCTTCGGGATTCTCGGTCTCAGAGCTTCCGCGTTGAGATCGACTTGGCGACTATCTCGCGAAAGCGGCTGGCTCAGCGTCTACGCGGGTACCTGGCCCACGCGAAGAAGGACGACCGGCCGGTCCTCTGGATCGTGCCGGACGCGGCGCGCAAGCAGGCGATCGTCGAGTGGGCGTCCGCGGAAGCCAGGGAGATTGGGGCGGACCCCACCCTCTTCTGGATCACGCAGGCCAGCCTCATCAGCGAGGACTCCGTCCTCGGCCCAATATGGCAGGTAATCGGGGGTCCGACCATGGCGCTCGATCCGCATCCCGTCTATTCGTCGTCCCCAACGTTGCGACCAAGGGAGGAGCTGCAATGGAGAGTCTGATCGCTCTGGCAATCGTCGCGATTGTCGTCGTGGTAGGCGGCGTCGTCATCGCTTCGAGCAGGAAGCCGGTGACGATCATGCCCAATCCCTCGGACATTGTCCTCGGGGCGATTGACCCTGCTGTGCCCCTCATCGATGGGCCGGTCTACCGACTGACCACCGAGGAGCAGAGGTTCCACGCGACCATCTGGGGGAAGACCGGGAGCGGCAAGTCCCGGCTTTTGCAGAGCCTGTTCATCCAGCACCTGAACAAGGGCAACGGCGTGGGGCTGATCGATCCCCATCGGGACCTGGCGAGAGACATTCTCTCGTATCTCGTCAAGCGCGGTTTCTTTCGCAACGGTCCCGAAGCGTTCCGCAAGCTCGTCTACATCGACTGGGGCAATGGCTATGTCGTTCCCTTCAACATCCTGTCTCATGAGGAGCGACCCGCGTCGCTGGACATGGTCAACGACGCCGCTCATTCGGTGGCCCTCAACATCCTGGACAGCGCGTACCGGATCTGGCCGGAGCTTCGCAGCGCTCCCCTCTTCAAGGAACTCTACTTAAGCGGAGTCCTCACCCTCATTTCAAACAACCTGAGAATGACGCACCTACATAGGCTCCTCGAAGACGCAGACTTCCGCAGGGCCTGTCTCGTCAAGGTGACAGACCCCTTGGTGCTACAGGCGTGGCAGAACTTCGACAAGTTCCTCGCCAGAGAGCAGGCGGACAAGGCCGGATCAACCCTACGGCGAGCCTTCGACCTCACCTTCCACCCCGTCACCCGGCTGTCGCTCGGTTCGCCTGAGAACGTCATTGAGCACAAGCGATGGGCGGCCGAGGGGGTGAGCGTGATCCACGACCTCGGCGGTATCAAAGACCCGCTCACCAAGAGAATCCTCGGCGCCCTTCTGATGGTGGACTTCGAGCAGGCCTTCATGTGCCGAGCGGACCTCCCGCCCAGCGAAAGACGACCGTATACGTTGCTCGTTGACGAGTGGGCCAGCTTCGCGGCCCAGGAGGAAACCATCAGCCACGTCCTTTCACAGACCCGCAAGTACGGACTGAGCATGTATCTCGCCGCTCAGAGCATGTCCCAGATTTCGTCGGAGCGGCTCAACGGAGCGATGGAGAACTGTCGTCTCACAGTGGCGTTCGGCCTGGGCCGAGAGTCGGCGGTCACGCAATCGCGACAAATTGGGTCGGTTAATCCGTTCCTCGTCAAGGAAGAGCCGCTCACGGCCTATCAGCACGCGCAGTATGTGCCCATTAACGAGCAGTTCGAGTCGTGGGCTCAGGAGCTTCAGAACCTCGATACCCGGCTTGCCTACGTGAAGGCGGGCACCAACCCACCCATCAAGATCAAGACGTTGTCAGCGCCCTCAGAAGAACCCGAACCTGAGGAGTTGGCCGAGGTTCTGGCCACCTACCGGTCGATGTATCAGCGTAGCGCTCAAGAAGCAGAGCGAGCTGCGGGCATCCAGCTCTCTACCGGGGTGGCTGCAGCAAACGGACAGGGCGAGAATCTCGCCTCCTACACCAGGCTCTATCAGACGCGTCCCGACGATGTGGTCAACTAGCAAATTGGGGTGTTGACTAATGACAGGTAATATGATAGATATGAATGATAATATGGCCATTGAAAGGGAACAGAATCTCATTCCGCTGCGCGGGATCTTCGTTGACTTAGCTGAACGTTCGATCACATTAGAGGGTCCCGAAGAGCCCCTCGGCAAGCTGATCCTCTCCTCCGGCTCGATCTACTTTCAGAAGCCCTCTGTAGAGCCCCCAATACTCGCTGCGACGGCCGATGACGTCCCAGCCAGTGTCTCGGATCGAGAGGATGAGAGCGGAAGTCCCAACGCCGAACCCAGGGAGCGCCAGCAAGCCGTCGCTCTCACCGGACGCATCAAGAGTCGGCCGCGAGAAGGCAGGCCCGACAGCCAGGGTCACCCGACGGCGTGGGCTAGGCTGGCGGCTCACGACGAGGGTCGTGACGACGCCCATATCTACTCGACGACTTTCCACCGTGGAGCCGCGAGAATCGCACTCAACCTCGCGTTGAACGCGCAAGTCACTGTCGAAGGCTATCCCCACCGGAGCAACGACCCTGAAGGCAAACGTCTCGACACCCTGTCTGTGTTCCGCTTTCTCGACTATCCCAAGCCTGAACCTGGCGCAGGATAGCCCACACCATGGGGAACAAAGAGAAGGCATCGAGTGGGACCCAGGAGATGGGTGCACCGGCTTCCGCAAATGATGCGGCGCTCGTGCAGGAAATGCATACCCCGTGTGTCGCCATGGCCATCGAACAAGGACACCTCGCAACCTATCAGGAGCTGTTCGTCCACCGTCCCGACATCCACTCTCGACAGAACCCCAACGGGTCTTATTACCTGAAGCGCGAGCCGGTAACCCACGATCTGATCCGAACCCACCTCGACGGCCAAATCACTGCAGGCTTCTACGGGCTCAGTCAGGATGGCACGACCCGGTGGGTTGCCCTGGATGCCGACCAGAGGGATGGACTCGAACGCCTCCAAGATGCTTGGAAGAAGCTAGACGCCCGAGGGATACCTAGCCATCTGGAGCTGAGTCGCCGCGGTGGCCACCTGTGGATTCTGTTTGAGCCGATCGCAGCGAATGCCGCGCGTCGTCTTATCCTCGGCGCTCTCCCCCACCTCGAAGGCATCGAAGTCTTTCCAAAGCAGGACCGATTGGTTCCCGGTCAGGTAGGAAGTGCAATGCGAGGTCCGCTCGGGATCCATCGATTGACGGGGCGGCGCTATGACTTTGTCGACCCGATCAGCCTCAAACCGTTGAGCGCGACGACTACAGGCACTATTGAATCACTCGCCGAAGCTCCCCGACTCGGCCCGAATGAGGTTGCTACCCACCTGGCGCTTCTTCTGGACGAAGCTACGGCGCCACCTCGTTCCGAACCACCACCACGCTTCAAGCCCTACACCGGAAACGGGGTGGTTGACGCCGAGAACCTCAAGCAGCGCATCGGCGATCTTCGCAGCTTTGTCGGCCAGTATGTGGACCTCGACTCCGCCGGGAGAGGTTCATGTCCTTTCCATCCTCCCGATCGACGCAAGTCATTCGCGGTCCGCGACGATTACTGGGTCTGCTTTCATGATGTGAATCCGAGAACCGGTAGGTACGTCGGTGGAGACGCCATCGCTTTCTACATGCGACTGAAGGGCGTGACGTTCAAGGACGCAGTCCACGAGCTAGGCCAACTTGGCCTGCGCTCAGCGGCGAGCGAGAAAGACCGAACCACTTTTTTCGAGGAGGCTGAACATGTCATCGGACGTGCTTCTGACAAAACATGATGACCCGGTGACCATCAGGATATGGGGTAGTGAGACGGTAGGAACGGCCCGGTGTCGCATCAGAGTGTACGGAGGCCTGAAGGTGTTCCTGCGGGCGATTAATTGGGGTCCTTATGATCCTCCGACTCCATGCACGGCAGATGTGCGGACGGTGGCTACAGTGGCTTTCGAGGATGGACTTGAAATCGATGGCTACTTTTGCAGCACCGTGTCGCGTGCTCGCGCCAGTCGGTGGTTGCCTTTCGAGATGGTCTGTTCCCGCGAGCGGGTGGGTGTTGAGTGCTCCCTACTCTACTGGCCTCCTCATCAGGTTCCTTAGGCCGGGCAGCGGTTTCCCTGCCCTTCCTAATGGCGCGGAGCGGCTGCGACATTCGTGGACGTGGATGCAGAGCAGAGGAATCACGAGCCATCTGGAACTAGGTCGCGATAGGTACGCTGGCAGGGATGCCATCGGTTTCTGCACGTCGCTCAAGGGCATCCCGTTCCGCCATGCGCTTGAAGAACTTGGCGGTTTGAGCCCAGTTGGCAGTCCTGGAGGAGGCCGCAATGGCTGAGCCCCTCGATCATGAGCAGCGTCTGGAGTGGCTCTCGGACCGCTACCTCCGCGCCCTGGCTGACGCACATGACGCACTCGAAAGAGCGGCGATGGCGGCAGGCGCACTGGTCGCGGAGGCCAAGCGGAGACAGCCTGCGAGGATGCTGAATGCGGATCAGGCAGCAGCCCTACTCGGGTGCAGCGCCGGGAAGGTCCGAGAGATGGCAGCAGCGGGTGTTCTGCCGAGCTTCAGGATCGAGGGAGAATGGCGGGGCGTGCGGTTCCGCGAGTCGGATATCGAGCAGTACGTGGCCGAGCATACGCAACGGGGCGTCGGGCCAGCAGCAGTTCCAGATAAGTCTCGGGCCTCGCGATTCTAACCCTCTTGTGCGTCAACTTGTGCGTCAACCGACTCTTTGCCTTCTCCGACTCGCCGCTATCTACTCATCATTGCGGTGCACTTAACTAGCTGTATCCTATTCTATTTGGCGCCCCCGAAGGGATTTGAACCCCTGACCGTCGGATTAGAAGTCCGCTGCTCTGTCCGCTGAGCTACGGGGGCAATGGGCCTATACGAGGTGATCTGCAGCACTATGAGGATTTGTTCCCTGGTTTGCCGCCCGCCTCGCTTCCGACCTTGACAACAATATGACAGCAGCTAGCAATTTCCCTCAGAAGTATCACGGTTGGCCGAGCATCGCGTCCATGCGATCTGCGACCTCACGGGAGACCTCGGGGAATAGGTGTGTGTACAGGTCGGCTGTGATGCCGATTTGCGAATGCCCGAGCGTGCTGCTGATCACCTTCAGGCCCGCACCCTGGGCCCGCATCAGGCTGGCGGCGCCGTGCCGTAGGTCATGCAACCGCTGGCGCGGGGCCGAGTCTCGCGAGCACCGCCTGCAGACCGCGCGTCACCACGCGTCGTTGAGTGGCTGCCCACTCGGCCGGGCAAGGATGAGGCCTCGATCTTGATAGCCTCCGGCTCACCTCGCCCCTCTTCGAGTTGCCTGACCCCATGCTCCTTGAGGGCCACGATGGCGAAACGGGGTAGCGCAACTGTGCAGCGGCTCTTCGTCGTCTTGGGCTCGACGAATCGCAGTTCTCGGCGTATCAGATCCCATTCAACTGCCGGAGGTTGACCTCAAGGGGGACGAGACGTCCGAGGAGCTGGATGAGGACTCGCGCGCGGCCAGAAGCGTTCAGTGCGCGGTCGAAGATGGCCTCAACGTGCCGAAGCGGCTCAGTCATAATGTGGACCCTTTCCCCGGGGCGGAAACCGACTTCGCCGCGCTCGCCGTTCTCGACCTCTGTCCTCAGGCGAATGGTCTCGACCAGGCTATCCGGTACAGGGGTCGGTTCACCCCGCCCTAGCAGGTAGAGGACTCCCGGGGAGCAACGGGCAATCAGCAACTCTTCGGACTCGGGATCCAGATGCACGAAAGCATAGCCACGGAAGAGCGGTTCGGTCTGCAGTCTGGCGTTCCGGCCACGGATGCGTAGCAGCCGTGGCAGATAAGTAGTTATACCGTTAGCGTCCAGGATCGCTGTTGCGCGCGCCTCGCCGCGCGGCTTCAGGCGAGCCACATACCAGCGGCGGGCGGCGGGTCGCACTGGACGGCTGGGAGCGACTTCTTCTATCCAACGGGCGGCAGCACTGGGAGGCGGTGTGACAGCAATTGATATAGGCATCATCGTCGGCTAGCCCCCCTGATCGCTGCGGGGATTCAAAGGAAGACGCTCAGCGGTGTGGCGAGTACGCGTTGTCCGTTTCACATGGTTCGGCTGCCTTGTGACATGATCGTCGCTATCTGGGAGGCGGGACAGGTGAATCATTGGTCCTCTTATAAAACCATAAATCGATTCTTTATGTGACCGCGCCGGGCAGCGCCCTCCCCGCTGCCCCACTGCGGCTCTCGCGCGGCGTCCGTGGCTCGCTCAGGCTGTGCCGCGCCAATGGGGGCACCTGGCCTTCCCCCGGGGATCAATCTATTCTTTCCACGAGGGGCCAGCCATCTACAGAAATACACATGGAGCTGCATATCTTCCCGGTCGCGGTATGGCGCCGAGACGTGGCCGCCAGCAACAGCTTGCGGGAGTGCTTCCAGCCTCGCCTGGCCCGGGCGACGGGGCAGACCGAGTTGCTGGATTGCCCACGAGCTGCAGCGTGGCCCGTACACCGACGTTCGCGAGGCACTCGACGCCCGACCTGATGGATGCGATTGAGCAAGGTAGCCTGCCCGGGCACCGGTAGGTCCAGCGCGGTCTCCCGCCGACGCCAACGCCAGCGACTGAACCGTGACAGACTCCTTGACGCCCAAGGGATTGTTGTAGGTCAGTGATTCTGTCCGCTTAACAGTTCTGAGATTTTGTCCGCC
>CAYQJS010000011.1:0-59614 GCA_964417895.1 uncultured Chloroflexota bacterium
ACTCGCCCTGGCTTGCGCGCAGGATCAGGTAGGCCAGAGGCGCGAGACCGCCGAGCAATATGCCCGGCTTCAGCCAGCGATACGGCTCCCTACGCCGCGGCGTTGGGAGGACGGCAGCCCACGGAAGCCAGGCGCTCACGCCCGCCGCCCCGCAGACCGCTGTTCCCGGGGGGGCTGGGGGCGCAGCCCCCAGAAACAAAATGGGGGGGGGTGGGGCATTCTCATTAGAAATTGGCCTTGAGGTCCAGGCCCGAATAGAGGCTCGCAACCTGGTCCGCGTAGCCGTTGAAGGGGAGGGTCGGGCGGCGCTGGAACTCACCGATGCGCCGCTCCGTGGCCTGGCTCCAGCGAGGATGATTCACGGCCGGGTTCACGTTGGCGTAGAACCCATACTCGCTCGGGGCCGCGAGAGCCCACGTGGTCTGTGGCTGTTCTTCGGTGAAGCGCATCTTGACGATTGACTTGATTCCTTTGAACCCGTACTTCCAGGGGACGACCAGCCGCAACGGCGCTCCGTTCTGGTTCGGGAGCGCTTCATCGTAAAGGCCCGTAGCCAGCAGCGTCAGCGGATGCAGCGCCTCGTCAAGGCGCAACCCCTCGACGTACGGCCATTTGAGGATCCGAGAGCGCTGCCCCGGCATCTGCTCGGGGTCCAGAAGCGACGTGAACTCGACGAACTTTGCCCTCCCTGTTGGCTCCAGCCGCCCGACGAGGTCGGCGAGCGGGAATCCCACCCAGGGAATGACCATCGACCACGCTTCGACGCAGCGCATGCGATACGCCCGCTGCTCGAGCGGAAACCACTCCAGCAGGGTGTCGATGTCGATGGTCTGAGGCCGGGCGATCTCGCCCTCGACGCTGACCGACCACGGTCGCGCTCGGAGCAGGTGGGCATTGCGGGCGGGGTCGCCCTTATCTACGCCGTACTCGTAGAAGTTGTTGTAGGTAGTGACGTCCCGCCGGGACGTCGGCGGCTCATCGGTGTCGTATTGGCGGCCCAGATCGGGGTTGTATTCACCGCCCCGGCTCGGGACATCGAGGCCCTCGGCCGAAGCTGACGCCGGGGGCGGGGGCTGGTCCGGCGGCGGCGCCTGGCCCGCGAGCCACAACAAGCCGCCGCCCACGGCCGCCGCCGTACCCAGCGTCAACGCGCCGTTCTTCATGAACTCACGACGGCTGAGGTACAGCTGCTTCGGGGTGATCTCGCTGCTGGGTGGTTCGCTGGGCAGGTTCGTCATCACACCTTCGTTTAGCGCCTTCCGTCAGGTAAACGCAAGTATGTCGCAGGCGGATGGCGAGCGCTAGCGGCTCATCCCATAGGCAGCCCCGTTGCGACCGCTGGCACCTCGAAGGGCTGGCCGTTGACGGTCACGACCAGCTCGGTGGGCGTCGAGCTCCTGACCGTTCCCAGCGTGAAGCAGCTCGCCTCTGCCAAGCGGATGAGCTGAGCGATGCGGTCGGGGGGCTCGTCGCTGTCGAGCTGCAGCTCAGTCCTGATGGACTCGCACCACGACCGGATCGTCTCGGCGAGGATCGCTCCCTCGCGAGCGTACTGGGCTATCACCCTGACTCGCGGGTTAGAGTAGGACACTTTTAGCGTTCGTGCCACCGACACGAGCTGGGTAGACAGTCAGAACCCGATTCCGAGGGTGAAGTACGCCAGGGGCGATGGGGCGGTTCCGGTGCCCCCGCCTCTGCCCTCTGGCCGCAGCGCCTCGTCGCACATGACGGTAAACCCGTCGATGTGCCCTTCCTTCAGCTGCCCGTCCAGAGGGATGACTTCGGCGTCCTTGTGAGGGCCGATTCGATTCGGGTCTCGGGGTGGCTCGACATAGTTCGGGTCCTTGATCACGAGCAGGTCCTCCTCTCGCGCCGTTCTGGGGACGACAGCATAAGATAGACGCTGCAATTGAGTCCAGATCGGGGCGTGCCCTGCACGATCCCCCCGATTCGATGGCCCACAGGCCGTTCGGTTCCCCACCTACAATCGGTTGACGAATCGACCGGAGGAGGAGCCAGTTATGTACGACCTTAACGGGAAAGTCGCGCTGATTACCGGCGCGGGCGGGCGCAAGGGCATCGGCAGGGCCATTGCCACACGCCTGGCGCGCGAGGGATGCGACGTGGTAGTGAACGATATCCCCAAGCCCGCCGACGCGATGCTGCCCGAAGACCGGGCGGCCGGGTGGGAAGGCCTGCCCAGCGTGGTGAAGGAGATCCAAGCCATGGGGCGGGGTGCCCTCGGCGTGTACGCCGACGTCTCCGACCGCGAACAGGTGGGTGACATGGTCCAGCGGACGCTCGACCGTTTCGGCCACATCGACATCCTCGTGGCCAACGCCGGCTCGCAGCCAGGGCGCGATCGTCGGCTGCTCGTCGACCTGGAAGAGGACGCCTTCGACGAGGTCCAGCGCGTGAACGTGAAGGGGACGTTCCTGTGCTGCCAGGCGGTGGCCCAACACATGGTGGACCGCGGCGGCCCGGGCAAGATCATTGTCATGTCTTCGCGAGCGGGGAAGCAGGCAACCGCGAGGTATGGCGCGTACGTCGCCTCCAAGTTCGCCCTCATCGGGCTCACGCAGACCCTCGCCCTGGAGCTCGCCCCCTACAGGATCAATGTGAACGCGATCTGCCCGGGGCTGGTGGACACCGAACGAGTGCACTTCATGGCGGAGGCGCTGCGTCCGGCAGGGGTGTCGGCGGAAGACTACCGCCGCCAGATGCTCGACGAGCGTGGCCGCGACGTCCCGCTGGGCCGAGCGGCTGTCGCCGATGACGTCGCCAGAACTGCCGCGTTCCTGGCATCTGCCGAGTCGGACTACCTCACCGGGCTGGCCATCAGCGTCACTGGCGGCGGGCTGATGATCTAGCCGTCTTGTTAAGAACGGTGTGAAGGCAAAGTGGCTAGCCCTCACCCCAGCCCTCTCCCATATCGATGGGAGAGGGGGCAGTCGCGCCTCGCCCATCTATGGGAGAGGCCGGCCGCCGGCCCGCAGGGCCAAGGACGGGTGAGGGCCGCCCTGCGCCGGACCTTGGTTTAACGAACGACTACCTTTGTGGGAGGGAAGATGAGCTTTGAGGACAAGCGACTGGTGTTCGGTGGCGCTGGCCCGGGGACGCCATGGGGAACGCTGGGCGCGGTGACCGCCCGCGCGCTCGCGCCCTACGGCTATGAGGTGCGCGTTGAGCGGGAGGCGTCGCGGGGGCGCTGCCCGGGGATGGTCAGCGATGGGCGGCTGGAGTTTGGCGCTACACAGGGCATTACGACCCGCTGGGCGTACGAAGGAACGCAGAACTATGCCCCGGAAGGGCCGAAACCGCGCCTGCGCGTGATCGCCAACATCATGCATCCAGCGTGGCTGGGCGTGGCGGTCCGCTGGGAGAGCGGGCTCACGGACCTCAGCCAGATAACGGAGCGACAGCTCCCGGTGCGGGTGCTGGGCGGCGGCGGGGTAATGTTCGCGACTATCATGGCCCACTACGCGCTCTCGCGGGAGGTGATCGAGGGGTGGGGTGGTCGCTTCCTGCCCACGGTCATGGTGGCAAGCGCCGGAGGCGGCCCCTATGGAACGTCGCCATGGGTACGAAGTGGCGAGTTCGATCTGATCATGGACAACATCTACGCGGCCTACACGCCGGAGCTCGCCGCCTTCCATGAGGCCTCAGTACTCTACAACCTGCGCTTCCTTCCGCTGCCCGACGATCTCATCGCTCACATCTGCGAGCACCTGGGTGGGGAGCCGGGCTTCATCCCCTACCGTCTGATGCGGGGGGTTGAGGCACCCACCGCCTCGGTCTACCGGCCGTCGCAGGTGATTTTCGGACGAGACGATATGCCAGACGACTTCGCCTACCTGCTGGCGAAGGCGCTGGACGACGGCCGTCACCTGTTCCGCGAGACGCACATCCCCTACTCCTACGACCCGAAGACCGTGGCGGACGGCGGGGGTATCCCCCTCCACCCTGGGGCGGAGCGCTACTACCGCGAGGTCGGCTATCTGAAATGAGATCCATCACCACGTCAATCGCGCTGGTTGTACTCCTGATCGGGTGCGCGGCTCCGGCCGGGCCGCTGGCGCCCAGTGGTTCGGCCTCGGACGCCCAGCCTCGCGCCGCGTCTGCGCCGAAGCGGATCACGATGGCGATCCTGGTAGATCCGACCACCGTCCGGGATAACCGAAGCCGACCCTTTCCGGCCCTCCTCGTGGCTGGCCTGACCCTTGACGACGAGACTGGCGACCGCCGTGCGGTCCTCGCGGAGGCTGTCCCGAGTACGGAGACCGGCACCTGGAAGGTGTACCCCGACGGGCGAATGGAGACGACCTGGCGGCTGCGAGAGGGCACCCGGTGGCACGACGGGCAGCCGCTCACCTCGGACGACTTGCTCTTCACTGCGACCCTCGGACGGGATAAGGAGTTGCCAGAGCTCTACGATCCCGCCTTCGACCTGGTCGAGCGCGTCGAGGCGCTCGACCGGCGCACCGTGGTCGTCACCTGGAAACAGCCGTTCATCGAAGCCGACACGCTTTTCAGCTTCGCCCGCATGCGCGTCACTGTTCCCTTCCCCAAGCACCTCCTGGAGCGCCCCTATCTCGAGAGCAAGGCTACCCTGGAGACCCTTCCCTACTGGACGACAGAGCTGCTCAGCAGCGGCCCATTCAGACTGCGCGAATGGGTAGTGAGCAACTATGCCCGCCTCGAGGCCTTCCCGGACTATGCGCCCGGTCGGCCAAAAGTCGACCTGCTCGACGTGAAGTTCATCACCGATCCCAACACCCTCATAGCCAACTTGCTGGCTGGCGGCGCCGATCTCACCGCCCCTCGCGCGCTCAGCATCGAGCAGGCCGTCGCGGCGAGGGAGCTGTGGCGCGATGGCAAGGTGATCGCTAGCATCGAAGGCTGGACAATGATGTACCCGCAGCACCACCACCCGAGCCCGGCCGTCCTGGGCGAGGCGCAGTTCCGCCGAGCCCTCGTCCATGCCATCGATCGCCAGCAGCTCGCGGACACGCTCGGCGCGGGGCACTCGACAGTGGCCCACAGCATCATTGCGCCAGATCAGGCCCAGTATCGATTCGTGGATGGCAGCATCGCTCGCTACGACTATGACCCTCGGCGGGCGGTACAGATTCTGGAGGGGATGGGGCTCGCGCGGCGCCCGGACGGGGCATTCGTCGATTCGACCGGCGATCGGATCAGCCTGAAAATCCAGACGACGATCAATGACACCAGCCAGAAGACCGCTTTCGCGACCGCTGACTTCTGGCAGCGCATCGGCGTCACGGGTGACGTGACGGTCCTGTCCCCGGCCGCCGGCGGGCGGCCGGATCGCTGGGCCTACACCGGGTTCGACCTGGTCAACCAGTCGCACGGCGTGGAGGGCATCACCAACGTCCTGCACAGCTCGGCGGCGCCGCTGCCGGAACGCAACTACATGGCGCCGGCCGCCGCCCGCAATCGCGGCTCGTACGTGAACGCGGAGTACGACGCGGTGATGGATCGCTACCTGACGACGATTCCGATGGCAGAGCGGATGCAGGCCCTGGCTCAGATCGTTCGCTGGCAGACGGACCTGCAGCTGGTCATCGGCTTCTTCTACTCGGTTAACGGCATTCTGCTGTCCGATCGCCTTGTGAACGTGCACCCCGGGACCGGCTGGAACGCCCATGAGTGGGCCGTGACGGGGTGATGATTCGGAAGTCCCTCTCCCACCGCAGTGGGAGAGGGCAGGGTGAGGGCAGCCCCCAGCGGTGGAAACACCGACAGTCGTCCGTCCGCCCAACAATGGCGATGCCCCGGGGGTCTAGTGCTCGGCGACACAAGGCTTGGTGAGCAAGCAGGCTCCCCCTCTCCCCAGCCCTCCCCCGCGAGGGGGGAGGGAGTACTTGCCTCTCCCCTCGCGGGAGAGGCCGGGCCGCGAAGCGGCTCGGGAGAGGGGCATCCGATGCAAGCTAAAGCAAAGGTTGTTTCATGTGTACGGGTCCCTCCTCAGCTAGCGGGAACTCCGCAGCCCGCTCCGGCGTCTTGTTCCACGAGGGCAGCTAGCCCGGAGGAGGAACAACCATGCGACGCCTGTTGACGGTCCTCGCGGCAACCGCCGCGCTCGCAACCGCACTCGCGGCTACCGCGATCCCAGCCGCCGCCTGCGCCGGACTCATCGGCTCCAACGGCGCGGTGAACCTCGGCCGCACGACAACTCTGGCGGCGTACCACGACGGCGTGGAGCACTACGTCACCGCCTTCAAATTCTTCGGCGCGGGCGGCCAGTTCGGCACGCTCATTCCGTTGCCGGGCATTCCGTCGAGCGTCGAGAAGGGGGGCGGGTGGACGCTGCAGCGTCTCCTCCGCGAGACGGAGCCGCTCCCCGCGCCGCCGCTGTTTTTGGGAACGGCCATCCTGGCGACATCTGCGGAGGTGATCCTGCAGACGCGCGTTGACGCGCTCGACCTGACCGTCTTGAAGGGCGGCGCCAGCGAGGTGGCGACCTGGGCCACCGACCACGGCTTCCGGCTCTCCCCGGATGCTCCTGAGGTCCTCGATTTCTACGCTCAGCGCAGCCCCATCTTCCTTGCCGCGGTCTTCGACGCCGACGCCGCGACCGCGCGCGGCCAGCAGATCGGGGACGGTACTCCCATCCAGATCACCATTCCGACGACGAACCCCTGGGTGCCATTGCGCATCCTGGCCCTGGGCAAGCAGCCCGGCGACCGGGTCGAGGCCGACGTGTTTCTTCTTACCGACCGACAGCCCGCCTTCCTGCCCGACCCGGGCCCGCGAATGACGCTGGCCCACAACGCCCCGGCCACCGCGCGGCTCCTCGACGATCTTCGCTCCGACGAGCGGATGGAATGGGTGCCGAGGTCCTCGTGGCTCACCCAGCTTCGAATCGATAGCAGCGCGGCGGACCTCGCGTACGATCTGGCCGTCGATGCCAGTGGCCAGGGGGCGCCGTCCCGGCTGGCGGCCGGCCTCGACCCCACAGAGCGCTCGCTGCAGCTCAATGCACTCGGCATCCCCGGTGGCCTCGCTATCGTGCTCCTCGGCCTGCCCATCGCACTGGCCATGCGCCGCCGGCTGGCGCCGTGATGACCGGGCTCCACTGGGTCGGCGCGCTGCTCCTCACGATCGTCGTTGGGGGTTGCGCGCCGACCACGCCCGCTTCGGACCAGCCGACCATCGCTTTCCACTACTCGCGCTTCGACCCGGGCTCGGTCAGGGTACCCGCCGGTATTCCTGTCGCGATCACGCTGTGGAACGACGATCCAATCGAGCACGAGTGGATCGTTGGAGGCCCCGAGGTCCACGCGGTTCACCGCACGGGCACCGAGGCGGTGCACGAGGGGCGGCCCAACGAGGTGACGGTTCCTGCCTTCGCCACTCGGACGACGACAATCACGTTCGATCGGCCCGGGACGTACGCCTTCATGTGCCACCTGCCAGGCCATGAGGCGTACGGCATGACGGGCACGCTGACCGTGGTCTAGGACCGCCGCGGCGCGATTGACGTTGCGGGCGGGCAATGGTAGGCTCGATGCGTCGGGGGAGGTGGATCGTGAGGATCGCACGTCGGACTGCGTCTGGCCTGGCAGCGGGGCTGGTGTTGCTCATCGGGTGCGCCGCCCCTCGCACAGAAACCCAGGGGCCGGGCTCCGCCGCAGGATCCGTGCAAGGCCCCAAAGTATTGACCGTCGCGGAGCTTCGGGAGCCCGCCACAATCTATGGATTCACCGGAGAGGGGGGTTCGGGCGGCGGAGCTGGCACGGCCGGGAATCTCCTCCACGATTCCCTCGTGCAGACTGACGCTTTTGAACAGAGGCATCCGGCCCTCGCAGCTGAAGTACCAGCGGTGGAGCGAGGCACCTGGCGGATCAACCCGGACGGCTCAATGGACGTGACGTGGAAGCTCAACCAAGGCGTCAGGTGGCACGATGGCTCCCCGTTTACCAGCGCCGACCTGATGTTCACACTGTCCCTCTTCAAGGACCCGGAGCTTCAGACCTGGGATGCGGGAGCGGCCCGGCTGATGCAGTCGGCCTCCAACCCTGACCCCTACACCTTCGTCGTCCACTGGTCGAGAATCGACATTCTCGCGGACCTGCCTCGGGCGCTCACCCCCATGCCCAGACACCTTATGGAAGAGCTCTATCGCACCGATAAGGCGGCTTTCGAGAACAGCCCTCTCTTTCGCGATCAGTTCGTTGGCCTGGGCCCCTACCGGATGACGGCATGGGAGCGAGGATCGCACATCGAGGCGGTTCGGCACGACGACTACCACCTGGGGCGGCCGGCCCTCGACCGGGTGATCGTCCGCTACATTCCTGACCCGAACGCCCTGGTGGCGAACATACTGGCGGGGGCCATAGACGTCATCATGCCCAAGTCCATCGACCTGGACGTAGCCCTTCATCTCCGTCGCCAGTGGGAGGGCAGCGGCAACGTGGCGCGGATCGAGGCGCTCCCGCGAATCGCTTACATGGAGCTCATGTTCCGCCCAGAGTTCGCCAGGCCCCTAAATGGCCTGCCGAATCTGGCCGTCCGACAGGGGCTCTATCACGCCCTCGACCGCGCGGGAATCACCGAAGTTGTCACGGGCGGCCTGGGGCCCACCGCCGACAGCTGGTTCGACCCCATCGACCCGATCCGGCGCGAGGTGGAATCGTCCATCGTCAAATATCCGTACGATCCGGTGCGCGCGCAGCAGCTCATCGGTGAGGGAGGATGGACGCGCGGTGGCGACGGCAACCTCATCCACACGAGCGGGGAACGCTTCGACATCGAGGTGTGGGTCAACCCACAGACCAGCGACGCCGCCGCGGCGATCGTGGTTGACAACTGGAAGCGCGTCGGCGCCAACGCGACGATGCACGAGATTCCCGCGGCGCGGGGGAACGATCGCGAGTATCAGTCCAGGCGACCTGGCCCCCTGGTCACAGGCGCCGGCACAGCGTTCCCGGGGATCGTCGATCGCTACGATAGCCGCGATTTCGCGTCGGCCGGGAACCAGTGGGCAGGAAGAAACCGCGCCGGCTATGTGAACACGCGCGCGGACGCGCTGCTGGACCAGCTCAAGGCGGCCATCGACCCGCGCGAACGGCTCCCGCTCCTCCAGGAGCAAATCAGGATCTTCACCTCCGAGGTGGCCCTGATGCCGCTCTATTGGGAACCGGGGTCGATGATGGCCGTGAAAGGCGTGAAGGTAGACATCCACCCGAACGCGGCCGGATTCAGGACCTACCTGTGGGACAGGGAATAACCTTCACCGAATCGAGATTCCCTGACCGCGACTACCATGCCCGCGCCTCAGTTGTCGTACGGAAGCCGATGATGGCTGCAGCCGAACGATCGCCCGCTCGCATCTCTTTGAGCGCCTCCTCGAAATCCTGGTTCGATAGCGCAACCATGTTCGGGCTCACCGCGTCCGATCCGGCGCCAATCTGGACTGACCGGAACACAAGCTCCTTCAAGAATGCTTGTGAAACGCCACTGGTCTTTTCCACCAGGAGGTCGAAGTCCAGCCCCTCGACGTTGTAGGCCGCCGTCAGCCTCCGGAGGTAGCGCCGACGCAGCGGGGGTGCGGGCGGCCCAAAGTAGATACACTGACTCACCCGCCCTGGTCGTTCCCGTATGGCTCGTTCCACGCGATCAATGGCGTTGGTGGTCATGACAAAGGTGATCTGGTCCGTCTGGGCGAAGCCATCGAGCTCGTCGAGCATCTCACCGAGACCGGCGCTGTAGAGATTCTCTTCGCGGGCGCCGAACACCAGGTCCACGTCCTCCAGCACGACAATTGCCGGTTGCAACATCCGCGCGAGATTGCAGATCGACTTGGCGTGCAGGAGCGACTTTCCGGTCACGACGAAGATGGTCGCGGACTTCAGGCGATAGGCGATGTACTTGCACGTGTACGTCTTGCCGTTGCCAGGTGGACCGTAGAACAGCACCCCCTTCTTGCCAGACACACCCAGTTCCATCAATTGATGCCGGCGCTCGTGGAACTCGAAGATATTCCGTTCGATGACTTTCCTTACGTCGTCGTCAAGAATTATGGCATCGTCGGTTACCTCCTCACGATTCTTGAAGATCAGATCAACGCTCTCGTTTCGCGCGATGGAGCCGTATTCGTCTCGTATTTCCATTTCAAAGGCGACTTCGACAACTTTATTCTTGTAGATGCTGTCGTGTGAGGCGTTCTGCACAATCATCTCGACAAGATTCTCCCCAAATCCCAAATCCGGGGCTGCAACCTCGATGACCGCCTCGCTTGTATACGGGTCCTTCCGCACGCGGATAATGTGCGGCCATGTCTCGGAACGTGGGATCGCGAAAAAGGTATCGGTAGGAATGAAGCGCTCAGCCCCGTAGTCGGCTGGCCTTGCTATCCGCTCGGGTGTCTGGATCAGCCGATTAGCTTCTGCCGGGAATTGGCCGTTTACGACCATCTGCAGCGGCTCGTAGTGGCGCGATTCAATACGGATCCACTCCGGATGGGCGCGTGCCAGTCTGTCCACTGCGTCGTAGACGTCGACGAGCCTGTAGAGCGGCAGCGATTTCGTCAAGACGGAATAGCCGCGCAGGCTACCAATCTTGGCAGCCAGCCTGACGTCGATGAATTGACCGACCCTGAAACCGCGGTGGACCAGGAAGGCAAGAGGGAAGATCGCCAGCACTGCCGCGGCGTTCGCGAATGGTCCTCCCGCGAGCAGGTAGATCAGGCTCCCCGGAATGTAGAGAAGAGCAACCAGAGGGCTGAAACTGGACAGCTGGACCAGCCGGGTCCGCGCTCGCATCATGAAGAACCAGAACCTCACTCTCCAGCTCATCGTGGCGCATCCTTCATGGAAGCCCCTCGAGGAAACGGCGCGCGGCAATCGCCGCGGTCGCGCCGTCTCCGGCCGCCGTGATGGCCTGCGACGCCGATTCGGCGCGGACGTCGCCAACGGCGAACACACCCGGGAGCTCGGTCCGCATCCAGATGTCGGTCGGGACGTGGCCCGTTTCGTCCATCCGCAGCGTGCCCCGCAGGAACCACGTGTTCGGCTCCAGACCGATATAGATGAAGACTCCCGCCGCCTCCAGAGCGGACGTCTCGCCCGTAGTCACGTCGCGCACGCGCGCTCCCGCCACGACGTCCCCGCCCAGGATTGCTTCGACCACTGTATTGCCTCGCAGCCGGATGTTCGGACACTCGCGGACGCGTCGCCGGTAGACTTCCTGCGCCGTCGGTCCTTCGGAGCGATGTACGACCAGCACCTCGGACGCGAAACCGGCCAGGGTGAGCGCCTCCTGGAGCGCCGAATCGCCAGCCCCGACCACGACCACGGCCTTGCCCCGCAGGAGCGGGCCATCGCAGCTGGCGCAATGGCTGACGCCGCGGCCCCGCAAGCGCTCCTCCCCCGGCACGCCGAGCGCTCGCGGCCGAGAGCCCGTCGCGACGATCACCGTCTGCGTCGGAAGCTCGCCGTCGTCGGTCGTCACCAGCCAGCCGCCACCGCGCGCTTCGAGGCGCTGCGCCTCGGCCATCCTAAACTCGGCGCCGGCGTTCGCCGCCTGTTCCTGGAGCGTTGGGCCCAGCTCGTAGCCTGCCACGCCGTCGAGGAAGCCGGGAAAGTCCTCAACCCTGTCGATGGTCGCGAGCTGGCCACCGGGAATCGCAGGCACCAGCACCAGGGTGGAGCACCCACCCCGCGCGGCGAATAGGGCGGCCGTCAGCCCGGCGACGCCGCCACCGATGACAACCGTATCAAACGCGAGCCGCGACCCGTCAGTCATGAGGCGTGAGGCGCGAGCCGTGAGGCGTCAGGCGCGAGCCGTGAGTCACGAGGCGTGAGGGGCGAGGTGTGCGGCTAGTACACGTCGGCGAAAGAGCACCGTCGGTTGGGGCGAGCGAGCTCCCTCTCCTGCCGCAGCGGGAGAGGGTGGGGTGAGGGCAGCCCCAGGATGCCGCAAGGTGATCAGATTCCGGAAACGGGCCCTCACCTAACCTCTCCCATTCCGATGGGAGAGGGATTGGTTGAAACCCGTCCGCCCTTGGGCGGAACCCATGACTGACTTTCGCCGACGTTTACTGGGGCCCACAACATATAACCTATCAGCACTCACGGCTCGCCCCTCACGCCTCCGAACTCCTCACGGCTGGCGCCTCACAACTCACAGCTCTTTCATCGCCACGCGTCGACGGAGACAGCGTTCCCTAGCCTCGCGCCCATGATCCGCCAGTAGCCATTGGTCTCACCGCCGACGACCACGACGTTGATGTCGCCGCGCGTGAACATGGGGATCAGGTCCTCGGGCGCGGCGGCGAGCCGCGACGCGTACGGCTCCTCGCCGAACGTCGCGCGGGGGTACAGGTAGTTCTGGACCAGCTGATAGTCCCAGTACTCGCCGGCGGGCATGCACGCGTTCTCATGGACCCAGTCGATGAGCTGCTGCTTCGTCTCCAGCCCACCGATGTCGATGAACAGCCGCGCCGTGATGGGGTCCAGCAGTAAGGTCGGCGACTCGCGCGGGTCCATGCCACGCAGCATGTTCCGCACGTGCTCGCGCCAATGCGTGCGTCGCAGGCCGAGGGTGAAGGCCGTCGACCGGCAGCCGCTAAATGCAGTCACCACGCTGTCAGTCGGGTTGAAGCCGTATTGCACGTGCAGGGGCTCCCAGGGGCTGCGCTCCTCGTTTTCCGCGAACGTGGGGCTGCTGTACGCGTAGCCGTTGCCCTGCGAGCCCATGTAGGTGTGGCCGGGCACCGATCCGCCCTGCAGGTTCTGTGAGAGGAGACCGAAGGCACGACCGATGGTGGCGTTGGCGTGGTTGTAAGGCCCCATGGCGCCGACGCCCGAGTTCATCCCCAGCTCGTGGCGAATCGGCCCGTTGACCACGGCCATCGAGGCCATCGAGCTGGTGCTGCTGCCGCGCGCGCTGACGCCGGACGCTGCCAGGGCGAGGATGACGGGGAAGTACTCGGGCCGCGCCCCAGCCATGACGGCGTTCACAGCGACCTTCTCGACCGTGAACTCCCAGGACTCGCGGAAATGGGTGGGCGTCAGGTGCCCAACGATCTCCTCGGGCTTGTGGCTGGTGTGCTTCAGCATCTCCGCCACACGCTCCTCGGTCGGCAGGATGATCGGCAGCTTGTCTGTCCAGTCGCTCTCGAGAAAGAGGCGATGCAACTCGTCTTCCGCGGCGGGCTCGCACAGGCGAGGAGTCGAGCGGTCGAAGCTCAGGCCCTCCACGTCTTCGCTGCTGAGCGGCTGCGTCAACCCTTCGATCACCTCTTGCATGACCGGCCGCCCGGTGACCGGATCATTCCCGTCGATGTAGGCCCGCATCTCTGGTGCGGTCTTGCCCATGACCGGGTGCGGCACATAGACCTGGCGCATGCGCGGCGCCCCATTAACCCGCGCAACCGACTTCGTCACCGCCTCGAATACCCGCGTATGGAGGGCGACGGTTGGAACCCCGTACTTGAGGTCGATGGACATCCCGTGCACGGCGACCGCCGGCGCACAGGTGCTTCAATGGCCGACGCCGATGATGGCGGCGTCTCCCCTGTCTTTGATCTCCTGCCAGGTAGCCGGATCATCCTCCGTGTAGACGCTGTTGATGGGCTTGTAGACGGTCGTAACGCCCGGCATGTGCTCGCCGAACCAGGCCTGGACCTGCTGGAGCAAGATGTCCGAGTCGTCGAAGCGGCAGTCCACCAGGTACACGGTCTTGCCATCCAGCCCGTCGAGTCGTGGCGCCAGGGGTTTGCCAGTTACCTTTGGCGGGTAGCCCACAGGGTTGAGCACGCTGATCTTCTCGCCTGCCATGTGAGGCCTCCTCTGCTCGTGAGATGAGTGTCCAAGCACTTATAACAGAGCGACGGCAGGAGGGCTACCGCGGGCCAAACACCCGGAACGTTTGCGCCTCTGGGTGGTGTGGGGGGCCGCGAGGTTCCGGCTGGCCCAGGTTTGCTTCAGATGCCGCTGCGGGAGTAGCTCAAGTCAGCAGAGTTCCTGCCTTCCAACTAACCCCTCCCACCCCAATCTCAATCTAAGCAGTTACTCGGTCTTACGCACGAATCCGTGCCTTCGGACACGGATTCGTGCCCGTTACCCTACTTTCCGTCACGTTGAGGTCACGCGCAGGACACACAATGGACACGGGGGATTGACCGAGCGCCGGCGTGGGAGGTCTCCTTATGGTCATGAGCGTCGATCCCTTGGGCAGCTTCGAACGTGGGGAGGAGGCGAAGCTCGTCCTTGCCGGCTACCGCAAGCTCACCACCGAGAAGGTGACGCGTAAGTACGTGACCTTCTTCCGCCCAGACCCCGTGAACCCTAGGATCGACCAATTCCTCCTTTCTTCGGAGGGTTATCCGTTGACGGAGAAAGGGCTGGAGATGGTATTCGCCCGCGCGCGACGGCGAACCGGGATAGCCAGGCCTCACGCGCACCTGCTGCGCCACACCTATGGCATCCGTGCCCAGGAGGGAGGGATGCCCACCATCACGCTCCAGCCCTACATGGGCCATACGTCGTCGAAAGTGGCGGAGCGCTATGCCCATGCCGCCCAGAGCGAGAAGCTCAAGCGGGCTCGGGGCTTCTCACCGATCGATCAACTTGGTCTACGGATCAAGCCGCGAAGCCGACGGTCCGGGCGCTAGGCACGTAGAGGTCTGCATCAAGCGGTGGAGAGTGATCAAACCGACCGCAAACTCAGCTCAGTGTTCGGGCTTTGGTTCATCCCAGGTTTTCGAGGCGTCGGCCCCCGCCAGAATCATCGTGAGGTCGCTCACGCGCGCGAGGCTTTCCAGATCCCAGCAGGCGCGCTCCAACCGATGAGCCGCGTCGTCGCTCAGGAGCCCTCCCACGTTGTCGTGGAACTTCGCGACGAGGTCGGCGTCATCCATCGAGAGGTGATGGTCTCTCCCACCTTCCACCGCCTGGCCGCGTGCTTCGATCGTCACCCGCACTGGCGCCCAGCGCTCCCAGTAGTTGCCCGTCGACGTCACTTCGCCATCGCGTAGAGGCTTGAACTGGACCTTCTCCATGAAGGCAAGGATGTCCGGCCGCTGAAAGATGTGCGGCTCCTCCCAGGAGCGCAATGGGCGCACATCGAACACCCCCGCCGCGATGCTGTAGGCGGCGTTCCCCCACGCTGAGAGATAGTGAGTCGGTTGCGGGCGAGCCGGGGCGGACCTGGTCCGGGAGCTGCGAACGTCCACTCGCTCGATCTCGTCCGGTGCCAGGTCATGCTGGCGGACGAGCCGCTGCACCTCGTAAATGGTGGAATTGTTGTAGAGGCCCGCCGGGTAGTGTTTGTAGCTGACCTCGGGAAGCACCCAGTGGTGCCCCAACTCGCCGGTGAGCGCCTGCCAGTCGCACCCCTGAGCACCTGCAAAGCGCCAGAATCCGATCTCCTCACCCTCGAGCACGTCGAGGTCGCCCGTAAAGCCGCGCTGAGCCAAGAGCGCGGCCTGAACTCCTCCTTGCGTCATCAAGGCCAGGTGGTCGTACTTCGTCATGGGCAGATTCCGTGACGACAGGAACTTTCGCATCGTCGGGACCGTCGCGCTGTAGCCAGCGATCCCGAGGGCGTGGTGCATCTGTTCCCGGGTGAGCCCGAGCAGCCGACCGGCTGCCACGGCGGCGCCGAACACAACGTTGCCCTCCCCGCGAACAGCGCCCATCTCGCCGCCCCCGCCCATCCCTGAGCGGCGCAAGGCTGCGCCAACGCGCCCTCCCACCTCGAGACCGGCGCACATGGCCGCAAACACATCGGCGCCGCTGGCATCTACCGCGTCTCCCATCGCGAGGGCGGCGGACACGACGACCGGCGCGAGATGCGCTTCGGGCCCGTAGACGTCGAAGTCGAGGCTATTGATGGCGGCGGTGTTGGCGTAGCTGGCGGGCATGACGCTCGCCAGACCACTGCTGATCACGTTGGCCTGGAGGGGACCGCGCTCCTCCCTGGCCAGATCTATCGCGATCCTCGTCCCTGGCGCGACCAAACCAGCCACGCCGCACCCCAAACAGTCGATGAGGATACGAAGCGCCTCGTGCTGGGCCTCGGCGGGTACGTCGGCGAGGCGCATGTCGAAGGCGAACTCCGCCAGGTCCCGGGTATAGGTTTGGCCCCCACTTCCTCCCATGGCACTCATCTGGGCACCTCCCCACTCTGAGAATACCGCTCGTCCTGAGCTTGTCGAAGGACGGGCCTGCGTTGAGCAACCTCCGGCTCATGGTTCGACAGGCTCACCATGAGCGGTTTCCACGCCCCCACCGTGAGCGGTTTCCACGCCCCCACCATGAGCGGTTTTCATGCCGCGGTCGCGCCCGAGAAATCGGGCATGACAAACTTACAAGTAGATGCGCGCTGGTCGTTGCTGGCGAGTGATAGCATACGCGCTGCGAAGCTCGTAGCTGGGGGTAGCCGAATGAAGCGTCAGATCGGACTCGTCGGCCTGGCTCTCGCCGGTCTGCTGGTCAGTTGTGCCCCCGCCCAAGGCCCAACCCCAGCAAGCTCGGCTGAGCAGCCGCGTCAAAGCCGAACGCTGGTCGTCGCTCACCGGCACGATCCGCCCTCGCTCGCGCCCAAGGTCGCGGCTAGCAATACGGCCAACACGACCCGCCTTTTCAACGCCGCCCTAACAGTGTTCGACGCCCAGGGTACTCCGCGCCCCTACCTGGCCGAGGCCCTGCCGCAGCTGAATACGGACACCTGGCGCGCGTTCTCCGATGGACGCATGGAGACGATTTACCGGCTCAAGGGTGGACTCACGTGGCAGGACGGCACCCCGCTGGTGGCTGAGGACTTCGCTTTTGCCCTCCGGGTTTATAAGGATCCAAACCTGGGTGCCTTCATCCGCACCCCCCAGGCCGACATCGACACCGTGCTCGCACCAGACCCGCGAACGCTCGTGATTCATTGGCGGTCGCCGAACCCGGGGGCGGGCATGCTCAGCTTTGGCGACCTCGATCCGTTGCCCGCCCACCTGCTAGAAGCCGCCTTCACCGACTACCAGCAGGGGCGCTCTTCTGCCGAGCATTTCCTGGGCGACTCCTTTTGGACCAACGAATATGTGGGAGCGGGGCCGTACCGGCTGGAGCGGTGGGAACGGGGGATCCAGCTGGAGGGCGCTCCTTTTGATGGCCACCCCCTGGGGCGGCCAAAGATCGACCGCCTGGTGGTCCGCGTCGTCACCGACGAGAACACCACACTCGCCGCGGTTCTCGCTGGGGGCCAGTTGGACTACACGGCCTCGGCCACCTTGCGTTTCGAGCACCTTCTCGTGCTGAAACGTGACTGGGAGTCGGCCGGCAAGGGGACCGCAGTCGCTGTGCCCAGTGCTGCCGTGTTCCTGAACCTCCAACAGCGGCCGGAGTACGTGGGTGACGAAGCCCTCCTCGATCTCCGCGTACGACGAGCCCTCGCCCATACGCTTGATCGGCAGTCGTTAAACGAAGGGGTGTTCGACGGGTTCGGCATCCCAACCGAAACAATCGTGCCGCCGACAGTGCCCTTCTACGCCGACCTCGACCGCATGATGACCAAGTACCCGGTCGACGCGAATCGAGCGCGTCAGCTGATGGGCGAGGCCGGTTTCACCCGGGATACGGAGGGGTTCTTTGCCAACGGGCAAGGGCGCAGGGTTCGTTTAGACTTCGCGGTTCAGAGATCGCCGGAGATCGAGCGGATGCAAGCAATCCAGAGCGACACCTGGCGGCGCAACGGCTTCGACGTGTACCCCGTCGCCGTGGCGCCCGAGCTGTTCGCAAGGTTGGAGCTTCGCCACACGCTTCCCGGATTAGGCTATTCGCAGGGACCCTCGGAAGGATCCTTCACTGCCGCCGAGATCGGATCAGAGGCAAACCGTTGGGCCGGACTCAACCGCACGGGTTGGACCCACCCGGAATACGAGCGACACTGGACTGCCGCGAACGCGACCCTGGACCCCACCCTGCGAGGGGCCTCCGTAGCCCAGATGATGGCGCTCGTGAGCGAAAACCTCCCCGGGTACCCCTTGTATTTCGCCCTATCGGTCCGAACGCGGGTAGCTTCACTCCAGGGGCCGGTCGACGAGGCCGAGAGTGGTGGGTTCGGCGGGGTGAGTAATGCCACGACTCCCTACTGGAATGTCCAAGACTGGACTTTTCGCTAACACCGCGGGCTTGACCTCATGCGACCGGAAGCACCATGCGCGTATTGTTCGCTGGCGGAGCTACGCCTCGCCCGGCACTCTACCCCTCATTCCAAGGCTAGCACTAGGGGCGAATGACTCCGATGCCATCCGCGTAAGCCACCTGAGTGCCGTACTTCGCCGAGAGGCGTTCGATCTGCTCAATGCTCCGCTTGCCAGCGGCCGGTTCTGCTAGCATCGGCCTGCCGCGCTGAGCACGTGTTTGGGCGGCACCGCCCAATTGAATGGGGAAGAGCCGTATCTCCTTCACTTCGGGGCCCTCAAAGTCGCAAACAGCGAAGGCGCCTCCCCGATCGGCGCGCGGGGCGCCGGTGTCCCTATTCTCGTAGCGGTTCTTGACGAAGTCCACCGGAGTCGCTTCTGTGCCCAAGCCGTAGCGTTCGTATGCTTGCTCGGGCAAGAAGCGGACTGTCTCTAGTTGGCCGATGAAAGTACTCAGACCATAGAAGATCGGACGTCCCTGGTAGAGCTCGATTCCCAGGGCGGGCCCTCCGTGGCCCACGAAGACGTCGGCGCCGGCGTCGATGCAGCGCTTGGCGAAATCCACCATGAACTCCGCCGGGTCCTCTCTGCGACCGGTTAAGTAGCTCGGACCGCCCAGCTCATGAGAGTGCATGCTCACGATCACCCGGTCCGCCATCTCTTTTGCGTACCTGACCTGGCGCACGTTTTCCACGATGTCGGCCTCCTCGGCGTACCTCCTGAAAGCCAGCGTATCGCCGAGGACGAACGTTTGCCCCAGCAGATCATATGCATCTTCGCCGTGATCGGTTACCTTGTCGGCAAGAGATCGGCGACGGCCGAGCTCGACATCCCAGTTGATAGCGCGCCCCAGTTGCCGAACCATCGCCAAGGTTGGCGCGTCGACTTCGTAGACGCCATGGTGGCGAATTGCGTTTACTCCAGGATAGCCCAGCGTTTCCCTACGCTGCTCTCCCGCGCGGCCTCCTGGGTTAAAGTGCGCAGTGGTGCCGATAACGGCAACGCGTCCCCGCGGGGTATCCAGGAAACCTGGGGCACGCGCCTCGGCGAGGTGCCTTCCGCTGCCGGCATGAACGATACCGGCTTCGTCGAGGTACTGAATGGTCTTCAGGATCCCGTCCGGCCCATAATCGTCGGCGTGAGTGCTCCCGCAAGTCAACATGTCGATGCCGAGCCACTTGAGGTCGGCCAGCAGGTGCGGCTCGACGGTCGAGTACGTGCCGCCGCCCGAGCGTTGGGCGTGGCCGCCATCCAAATATTTGTGTACCGATCCCTCCAAGTTGGTGAAGACGGCGTCGACGCTGTTGAGTAGCTCCCGCAACTGGAGGAACCGCTCTTCGCGAAAGACCGATAACCGACGTGTGGGAGCGATATCGCCCAGCAACGCGATGGAAATTGACCCAGTCTCAGCTTCGTACATGGCAACTCCCCCTAACAGGATGAAGTACCACGGCCATAAGGCTCCGCACCTTGAGAATCGTCCCGTCCGCCCGGGGCGTCATGGGTATACTGAACCGTCCAAGTCTACGGTATGTATAAGGAGCCCGGGTCGGCCCGGAGAGGAGGCGCGCTGTGAGGCCTGCAACAGGCGCAGTAACGGTAGTCATCGGTATCGCGGTGGTCCTGACCGCGTGCACCCCACCCCAGCGCGCGGAGGGGCCGGCCAGCGGCGCCCTGGCGCCGGACGCGGCTGGGCCGACTCGCATCGTGGCCGCGATCATGAGCAGCCCGCCCTATCTGTACACGCGCCTGGCCGGGACCGGTATTGGTCCGGGCGCGCCTGCTCTCCAACAGATGCTCGCAGTCACCCTTGCGGATCTCGACGCGAACGGCGGGCTGCGTCCCATGCTCGCCGAATCGGTCCCGTCGATCGAGAATGGCCTCTGGAGAGTCTTCCCCGATGGACGCATGGAGACCACATGGAAGATCCGGTCGGGCGCGAGGTGGCACGACAACACCCCCTTTACGTCTGCCGACGTCCTCTTTACCGCCAACCTCCTTCAAGACCCCGAGCTCACCCTGGGCCGGATCGCCGGGTATTCGTACGTCGAGCGTCTAGAGGCCCCCGATCCCCAGACCGTCATCCTGACGTGGAAAGAGCCCTTTATCCGGGCCGACTCGCTGTTTGTTGGCGCGCCGCCGCTGCCGAAACACCTGCTGGAAAAAGCCTATGCCGACAGTAAGGCAACTTTTCATCTTCTTCCCTATTGGACGGATGGGTTCGTCAGCACCGGCCCGTACCGGCTGCGAGAATGGGCGCGGGACAGCCACATGATCCTGCGGGCCTTCGACGGCTACGCGCTCGGCCGGGCCAAGATCGACGAGGTCGAGGTGCGCCTGATCCCGGACGAGAATGCCTTCATCGCGAACATTCTCGCCGGCGAGATCCTCGTCAGTTTGGGCCAGAGCTTGTCGTTCGAGCAGGGCCAGCAGCTCCGTGATCGCTGGCGAGGAGGCAAGGTCGAGATCTACGTGCAGACTGAGATGAAGATGTGGCCCCAGTTCGTCAATCCGACACCCGCCATCGTGACCGATGTGCGCTTCCGTAGGGCCCTCATGTACGCGTTGAACCGTCAGGAGATGGCGGATGTCATCATGGACGGCGCCTCACCCGTCGCGCACAGCGTTGTTCAGCCGACGGTTCCCGAGTACGCTGATGTACAGGATGCCGCGGTCAAGTATGAGTACGACGCGCGACGCGCGGTGCAGATGATCGAGAGCCTGGGATACAGCCGCGCGGCGGACGGCATGTTCCGCGACGCGGGTAACCAGGTGCTCACCGTCAACATCCAGACCACGCCTGAAGACCACAACCTCAAGCCCATGTACGCTGTTGCCGATTACTGGAACCAGATCGGGGTGGCGAGTGATCTCGACCCGATCCCTCCGCCTCGCCAGCGCGACGTCGTGTACCGGGCCAATTTCCCGACCTTCAACCTACAAGCGGGGGCAGGCGGTATCGAGAACCTACAGAATCTGCGCGGCGCCGACGCTCGGTTGCCCGAAAACAACTACAGCGGGCGCAACTACGCGCGCTACATCAACACCGAATTCGACACGCTGCTCCACCGGTACCTGACGACGGTCCCGCGCGCGCCGCGCCTAGAGGCGCTCCGCCAGGTCGTCCACCACATGACGGATCAGCTCAACATCATGCCGCTTTACTACCGCGCCAGCCCGACGATGGTGAGTAACCGCCTACAGAACGTTGGCCCAGACCCCACCTGGAATGCTCAGGATTGGAGACTCGTGGGGTAGCGGAGCGGCTTCCCCTCCCGCCGGTTAGCACTAGCTGACCGCTTCTAGGCGTCAAGAGCACCGCAAGGGGCTAACTCGGATGCCCAGCGGGTACGCAGATCCTGGACTGCTCCACGAAGGATCGGCCGCAGCATCTCTAGCATGTCGGTTAGGTCATCGGGGGCGCCGGGAAGCGTGATGATCATCGTGGCGCCTCGAACTCCGGCGACGTAACGAGCGAGCATGCGCATAGGATCGCGGGCGATGCTGTGAGCCCGCATCGTCTCGGCGATGCCCGGCACCTGAAAGTCCACGACTTCGCTGGTGGCTTGGCCCGCGATGTCGTGAGCGGCTATTCCGACGCTCCCGGAAGTGAAGACGAGGTCGACTCGGACATCATCGGCCAGACGGCAGAGCTCGCGCTTCATTTCATCCTGTCCGCCTCCGATGAGGACCCGCTCCACCAGCTCACTACCCATCGTTTCCAGCAATGCCTGAATTCGATCGCCCCGGATGTCAGGGGCCTGGCCACTCGCCACCCGGCCGCTTAGCGTCATGCTGGCGACGCGCATCGATGAACTCATCTCGGTCATACATTCTTACCCTGTTCCGTTTTTTTGGCTAGTCCTGCTTGGCCTCCCTCCAGGAGGGCGGCGGGCTCTTCCTGAATCAGCGCGTCGAGGAAGATGGGTCAGATCGCGGGTAGTGTAGTCCCACAGCCGGAGGGCTTCGTCGCTTTGGCTTCCACTTATTGAGCAGGCAGGCAGGTGGTGGCGTGAGCTTTGGGGATCCCGCTCTCGACCACCGCGACGAACGCTCGTAACTGTTCGACATTTCGGCCGACGATCCTCAGGAGAAGATAGTTGTGTTTACAGGCCCGACTGCAATTTGACTTATGTAAGGGCGCCAGTATATCAGTGTGAGAGCAGACGTCAGCGTCCCGGTCTGAAGTCTATGAGGGCTCAAGTGGTCAATTCGCACCTTATCGCAGCAGCTTCCGTCCTCACCTTGCTGAGCATGGTGGTGGGTTGCAGCGCTGGCGTCTCGCCTGGAAGCGGCGGCACTGAGAATGTTCGACTTGGCCCGAAGAAGCTCATCATCGGGCAAGGACCCGGCGCCGAACCCACCGATGGGGGCGTCGCCCTCGGTGGCGGGGGCGGCAACCAGTACATGCAATTCATCGTCAACGCCGGCCTGACGGTCTATGACGATAGCGCCACCGTCCAGCCTCGGATCGCCGAGCGCGTGCCGAGCATCGAAAACGGCGACTGGCAGACGTTTCCTGACGGGCGGATGGAAGTGACCTGGAAGTTCCGGCCAGACGCCCGCTGGCAGGACGGAATGCCGCTCACCGCCGACGATCTTCTTCTCGCTTTCAAAGTCCAGACAGACCCGGAGCTATTCGATCGAGGCACCGCCGTCCTTGGGCAAATCGCGGAGATGAGCGCGCCCGACTCTAGAACCCTCGTGATGCACTGGAAGCGTCTCTACGTCTTCGCCAACGAGATGGGCCTCTCCACGCTCGTGCCTCTCCCCGCCCACTTGTTGGGGCCTCTGTTCGATAGGGGAGACAAACCTGCTTTCGCGAGCAGCACCTACCTGAACGACGACTGGGTGGGCTTGGGCCCGTACCGCTTGAAGGAATGGGTTCGTGGCAGCTTCATGAGTCTGACTGCCTACGACGACTACTCCCTGGGTAAGCCGAAGATCGACGAGCTCGTCATCCAGTTCGTCGGAGATACCAACACTCTGCTCGTTCGCATGCTCTCCGGTGACGTCGATATGGTGCCAGTGGGGCCATTCAAGCTCGGAGAGGCCGCGACGCTCAAGGACCAGTTCGTCAGTAAAGGCAAAGGCGAAATCATCCTCAGCTCCGTTCGGCTCCGGGTGGGCAGGTGGCAACTGCGCGACACCTCGCTCGCATGGGTCCCAAACCCGAGCGTGCGACAAGCCCTGATCAAACTGATCGATCGGCGCGGGATGCTCGATGAGCTCTATGGGGGCATGGGCGCCATCCAGGACATCCTGCTTGACCGCAAGGATCCGGCGTATACGATCACCCTGGAAAAGGGCGTGGTCGACCTTTCGTATGACGCGTCCGAGGCTCACCGACTCCTGGCCGCGGCGGGATTAGCCCGCGGTTCAGACGGCACCTACCGTACGCAGTCAGGGGCACCGTTCGCGATCGAGCTAGCCGCGCAGACGGATATTGCGACCAACGTGCGGGAAGTGCAGATCGTGCAGGATTTCTGGAAGGGAGCGGGTCTCCAAGTGGAATTGATCCTCATTGCGGGCACGGTGCGTTGGCAAGAGGTCGGCGCGCAGCTCAAGGGGGTCTATATCGGCGGCGCAAACCCAGGGTATTCCGCTTATAGCTCCCTTACCACCAGTCAAATCAGCGGGCCGCCACGGTGGAGCGGTGGCAACATGGGTGGCTACAGCAACCCCGCGGCCGATCAGCTCTACACTCGGATAACAGCTGAGCTGAATAGGTCCCAGCGGAGCGAGCTTATAGCCCAGATGGCGAAAATCACGCTCGACGACGTGTCTTACCTGCCGCTTCGAACCAACGATGACCTGACCGTTCGTAGGAAGGGGATCACCGGGATCCTTCCTGTGCTACCCGATCAGCGCGCCGAGTTCTGGAACATGCACGCCTGGGACTTGGTGGCGAGGTAGGCCCAGCAGGATCCGGGGCTCGCGGTCAGCCGAGGTGAAGGAGGAAAAACGGATGGTGCAAACCGCGAAGAACCTCGTGAAAGCGACCGTCTGGCAAGTGGACGCAAGATCACTGCGGGTGCGTTCCTGGTACGACAAATGGATCGCGGACCAAGGCGTACCGATCTATCAGGGAAACCATGTTGATGACCTTCGTACGCTCGAGCTCGGCCCATGGGAAGAGCGGGAATGCAACGCCGCTTTTCTACAGCTCGACGGCCAAAAGGGGATCGTGGACCTGAGGGTCACCGAGATCCCTCCGGGTGCCACGCTACCGCCAACCAAGATGCTGCTCGATGAAAAAATCTACGTCCTCGCCGGGCGGGGATTGTGCAGTCTGTGGGCAGACGGCATGCCGGAGCGCACCTTCGAGTGGCAGGCTCACAGCCTTTTCTTCATTCCGCCCAACTACACGTATCGGCTGAGCAATGCTCGCGGTGACCAGCCGGCGCGCCTCATCCACAGCAATCGCCTAGACATCGCGGCCTCCATCATTCCCAATCCTGATGTCTTCTTCAACAATCCCATCGTTGATCTGAGCATTCTCTACGGTGACGATGACCCGTTCTCTGAGGCTACGGCCAAGACGAGCGCCGAAATGGGGGCCGAGTCGTGGCGGCAGCTCGTCTGGTCGGGGAACTTCTTCCCCGACGTGACTGCCTGGGACAAGATTGAGCCCTATCGCCAGCGCGGGGCGGGCGGCCACGTCGTCATGTTCGCCGCGCGGTATGGAGGTTCACAAGGGACGCGCGCCACGATGTCGATTTTCCCCGGTCGTCGCTATAAGAAAGCCCACCGTCACGGCCCAGGGTTCATCATCGTCATCCCGAAGGGCGAAGGGTACACCGTGATGTGGGAGCCAGGCTCGGACGAAGTGCTCTACTGCCCATGGCACGAGGGCAGCCTGGTGATCCCGCCCAATCAGTGGTTCCACCAGCACTTCAACCTCGGAGCTGACCAGGCAAGGTATCTGAAGATTAGCGGGCACTTACCTGCGACCGGAACGCCCGGTGCCACCATCGAATACGCGTATGAAGAGCCATGGATTCGCGAGAAGTTCCAGGAAGAACTAGCAGCGCGCGGCCTGACCGCGGAAATGCCAGAGGAATGCTACCAGGACCCGGATTACCAGTGGCCGTATGGCGAGGACATGAGCGGTGATTGATGGGCTGAACGCGGTGGGGTTCTCCTAAGGAGACAAGCTCATGATGAGGTTCTCGATTCGATCCCCGATCGCCGTAACCCTACTGGCCCTTGCAATGGCTGGATCAGCCTGCGGACCGGTGCGATCGGGCGAAATCAATGCTCCAGGGCGAGAGCCGCTTGAGGGCCGCTCCAAGGTCCTCATTTTAGGACAGACGACGGAGCCCACCGATCTCGCTGAATTCGCCATCCAGGCTACCCGCGGCAACAGCACGGTCATCAGCATCGCCCATCAAGGCTTGAGCGCGACGACCGAAAGCGAGGCACGGATTCCCATCCTCGCGACCGATGTACCGAACGTTCAAGAAGGTACTTGGCGTATTGGCCCAGATGGGACAATGGAGACGACCTGGAAACTACGCCCAGACGTGAAATGGCAGGACGGCACACCCCTCACCAGCGCGGACTTGGTCTTTTCGCTTCAAGTCTATCAGGACTCGGATATCCCACCTAGAAGGGATACACGAGGAGTGCCGTTCATTGCCACGGCCGTGACGCCTGACGCTTCGACCCTGGTCTTGCGGTGGTCGCAACCGTTCGAGCTGGCCGATGGCGAGTTCGGGCGGATTCTGCCTAAACACCTCTTAGAGGAGTCATACAAGACAGACAAACAGGCATTCATAACCAGCCGCTATTTCCAGGAAGAGTTCGTTGGACTCGGGCCTTACCGCCTGGTCAAATGGGAAGCTGGATCACACCTGGAATTCGAGCGCTTTGCCGGCTACTTCGCGGGTCGTCCGCCTCTGGACCGGGTCATTCTCAAGGTGATCTCGGATCCCAACACCCTCATCGCGAACGTCCTTTCAGGTGCAATAGATGTCGCCCTACCGCCTAGCGTGGGACAGGATGTGTTGGAAGACGTAAAGAAGCGGTGGCAAGGAACAGGAAACCAGGCCACCGCGGAGTCTTCCGGCCGGATGCGCGTACTTGACCCCCAGCATCGCGTTGAGTACGCCCGGCCCCAATTCGGGACCACCGTAAGTGAGGTTCGGCAGGCGCTGTACCACGCGGTGGACCGGCAGAGCATGGCGGATTTGCTGACCAGCGGCATTGCGCCCGCGGCTGACAGCTGGATCCCACCTGACTACTGGCTGCGAGGCGAAGTCGAGTCGGCGGTTCCAAAATTCCCTCTCGATTTGAATCGCGCACAGCAGCTGCTCGCCCGGGTGGGGTGGAACAAGACGTCCGATGGCATCCTGGTCCACAACCAAACGGGAGAAAGATTCGACGTGATCGTGCGTTTGGCAACTGCTCAGGGGGCCAGCGCTGGGAAAGAGAAGGAAGCCGCGATCATTCGCGACAACTGGAAGCCGCTTGGAATCGAAACCATTATTGAGCCCATCCCAGCGGCGCGGGCTGGGGATCGCCAGTACGAGGCGACCGTTCCGGGCTTTTCCTTAACAGGAAATCTCGGCCCGCGGGGGTTCTGGACCTCCCGTACCGACTCGCGCATCATCGCATCCGAAGCTGACCGATGGGCGGGGGGCAACAAGGCTGGCTACTCGAACCCTCGGGTTGACCAGCTCATCGACGCGCTGAAGGCCACGATCGAGCCGGCGAGGCAAGTTCCGCTCCACCGCGAGCTCTTGCAGCTTCAGATGGGTGACGTGGCGGTGATGCCGCTCTACTGGGAGCAGGTCCCGATCTTTTGGCTCAAGGAGGTGAAAGGACCGATCGGGGATCGAACCGGCTACCGATTCTTCGAATGGGACAAGGAATGAGCGAAACACGGTCAGCGCATAGCTCTTAGCTGGAGGCGAAGCCGAGAATCCCGCTCTTGGAGAACGTCGAAGAAGAAGCCTTAGTACGAGTAGGGCCGGGTACTCCATCCGGCGAGGTCTTTCGCAGGTACTGGCTGCCCGTGGAGTGCTCTGCCAATCTTGCCGTTTCGTTTTTCTTGAGAATGGCGTCCTAGAACACGGCCACGGAGGATAGTGAGATTGAGCACGGTCGTTGTATCAGAGCGATACGTTGAAGCGGCTGGGATCAAGGCGCGTGTCCTCGAGGAAGGCTCGGGATCACCCGTGCTCCTTCTTCACGGCGGCTCGTTGGGGATCGCCGCCAACATCTGGCAGCGTAACCTCGGCCCGCTGGCGAGCCTGGGCCTCCGTGCCATAGCCGCGGACCTGCCCGGGAGTGGCGGTACTGATCATCCGCTCGAGTTCACTGAGGCCTATCGGCGGCGATTCGTGCTCGAAGTGCTCGACGCCGTGGGTGTGGAGCACGCAGGTCTGGTCGGCCACTCCAATGCTGGGGGGCTCGCCGTGAGCCTGGGGTTCGAGCACCCTGAACGACTGTCCGGAGTAATGGTGCTTGGAACTCACAGCTTGCTGCCGCCGCTCGGACCCGGCGAGGAGAGCCTCCAAGGGGGCGCCGCAGCGGTGGGTCGGTCGGCTAAGGAACCGACGATTGACGACGTGCGAGATGAGTTGGAGGAACTGCTTGTCGATCGCTCCTTGATTACGCCAGACCTGGTACAAGAGGTCTGGCAGGTCAGCAGTGGGTGCGGGCGCGTCGGCCCCCGTTGGCGCAACGCGAGAATCGAGTGAGCGCCGATCGGGCGGCCGAGCGGGAGCGCAGCGGCCCACCCTGGCAGCGACTCGACCAGTTTCCAATCCCGCTGCTCATGATGTACGGGACCGAGGATCGGCCCGAGACCAGACGGCGCCTGGCGTCGTTCCAACAGCGCTACCCGACGCTCGACCTGCGTGTAATCGAGCGCTGCGGACACCTCGTCCATTGGGACGCCGCCGCCGACTTCGTCGCCGCCGCCGAAAGCTTTTTCGGGGGCAGAACGGCGGCCCGGAGAGGAGAGTCCAAGCCTGATGAACCACGAATCCAGTAGTGACGCCTAGCCTCCTGGAGCATTCGGGAGTACGATGCGACCGGCGGACCACAATCGTATTCGTATCGGGTACGACGCTGAACTCTATCCGGTCGGTCTTGGGCTTGCCGAGCGCGAAATAGGGGTTGGCTTCCATCGTGACGCTGGCGCCCGGCACGTGGTTGAGCACCCGGAAGGGGCCGGTGGACACGTACTGGTCGGTGCTCCAGAACGAGAGGTTGTGGAAGTCTCCAGGGCTCCGATCATATTGGTCCTCTAGCAAATGGCGTGGCATCGGAGCGAGATGGTTCTTCGCGGAGGTGCCCGCCTCGATGTGCAGCTCCGACCAATTCACCCGAGCGTACGGGCCCATGTCTGGCCGGCGGCGGGACGGAAGAGGGTGGGCAGTCTGGCGGTACCACCTACAATAGGCTCGTATTTGCTGGAGCAGGTTTCTCGGATGTAACGGTGGAGGCAGCGAATGCCCGTGAAGTCCACCATCGCGTGTCCAAGCAGAAGCGCCAGCATCCAAGCGAAAATTAGTGCGCGTTGGTCTGTTTGCCCTCAACCAGTAGCGGAATGGGTGGTTCGTAACCCTCGCCGCGCGCGCCTTTCGGCCGCGCCGCGGATGCTTCTGGTGAGCCTGGTTGTTGCGCTCGTTGGATGTTCAGGGCCCGCGGCCAGCCGTGGAGCCGGTGCGAGCGCCGGTGGCTCGGATAGACCTGGCACGACGAAACGGCTGGTTGCGGCCATGTACGCTGATCCTCCAGGCATGCAATCGCTGCTCACCAACCCGGGCGGCTCGGGAAGGGTTCCCGGTCTGGACCAGGTCGAGGAACTTATCCACGCCGGCCTCTCCTATGCCGACGATAGTGACGCGTTGCAACCCCGCCTCGCTGAGGCGGTCCCCAGCGCAGAAAATGGCTTGTGGAAGATCCTACCCGACGGCCGCATGGAAACCGTTTGGACCATCAGGAACGGCGTATTCTGGCAAGACGGGGCGCCTTTTACCGCTGCCGACCTGGTGTTCAGCGTGCAGGTGAACCGGGACCGGGACACCGGGGTTGTCACTCCACCCATCCTCGCCATGGTCGAGAGCGTTGAGGCGACCGACGCCCGCACCGTCGTGGTCCGGTGGAAGAGCACATTCATCGAGGCAGACTACCTGTTTACCAGCGGTTTCGTGATGCCGCTCCCGAAGCACGTCCTCGAGCAGCCCTTTGGCGGAGACAAAGGCGGCTTTCTGGGCGTGCCCTACTGGCGCGACGAATACATTGGACTTGGTCCCTACCGACTGCAGGAGTGGGTTCCGGGGAGCCACCTGCTGATGGTCGCCACTGATGCCTACGTTCTTGGCCGGCCAAAGATCGATCAGATAGAGGTCCGGTTCATCGTGGACATCAATGCGATGATTGCGAACCTCCTCTCCGGCGCCATCGCCTACCCCATTGGAAACGGTCAGCTGAGGATCGAGCAAGTCCTACAGATCCGTGATATGACTGACCAGATCAGGGTGCTGCTGGGTGACCGATTCGGGCAGGCGATGGCGCTCTACCCGCAATTCATCGACACGAACCCGCCGATCGTTGGGAACGTCGAATTTCGGCGAGCCCTTCTCATGCTGATAGATCGCCAGGAGTTGGACGACACCATTAACTATGGCCTGAGTGTGCTAGCCGACTCCTGGCTCGCCCCCGACCAGCCCGAATACCCGGCGGTGGCAAACCGGATCGTCCGCTATGCGTATGAGCCGATGCGCGCGGTGGAGATAATTCAAGGCCTCGGGTACACCCGGGGCCAGGATGGAGTGTTCCGGGACGCGGCGGGCCAGCGGCTCTCGCTCCAGATACGGTACACCGAGCAGAATCCCACACAAGGGAAGACCGCCCACCCCGTAGCGGACTATTGGAAGCGCGCCGGAATGGAGGTCGAACTGGCGTCCATATCCCCGCAGCTGGCCACGAATCGTGAGTACCGCGTGCAGTATCCGGCCTTCGAGCTGGCGGGTTCTGGCTTCGGCGTCCAGGCCAGCTCGGTGAAGAATTACCATAGCGCTCAGACCGCGCTTCCCGAGAACCGCTTCACCGGCACCAACCGCGCGCGCTATCGGAATCCTCAGGTAGATTCCATCATTGAGCGCTATGTCGTCACGATCCCAAAGGCTGAGCGAGTGGCGCTCCTGGGAGACCTGATCCACCATCAGACTGACCAACTCTCGGTAATGGCCCTCTTCTACCAGGCTTCGGTGGCGATTTTGGGCTCTATTCGTATCCAGGGCCAGACGAGCGGTAAGGTTTGGAACGTGCACCTCTGGGATGTGGAGTAAAGTACCGCGGGGGTGATTCCGTGCAAGATCCGAAAAGAGTAGGAGCGACGTGACTACCCCTCAATCGCCTGCCGCGTTTGAGGGGTATGCCGAGCTTCCTGGCGTCCGTCTCTGGTACGTCGATAGCGGCGGCGACGGCGTGCCCATTGTGCTTATGCACGCGAACACCGGAAACGCGGATACGTTTGCGCCCAACATCCCAGGATTGGTTGCGGCCGGCTACCGGGCTATCGCCTTCGATCGGCGGGGGTGGGGCCGCAGCCAGGCCAACGCAGCAACGGGCCCACAGCCCGGCACCAAAGGTGACGACCTCAGTGCTCTCGTGGATTACCTGGGACTCGACCGCTTCCATCTCGTCGGGGTAGCGGGCGGCGGATTCGTGGGATACGTCTACGCACTGTGGCGGCCGGAGCGCTTGCGCAGCTTAGTGGTCGCCGCCAGCGGCGGAGCCGGAGCTATCGCCGACCCGGAGCTGGTTGCGCTGCGGTCCAGGACTCAGTTGCCCGGCTTCCGGACCTGGCCTCCTCAGTTTCGCGAGGTCAGTCCTGGCTATATGGCGACGAACCCCGAGGGGCTCGAGCGGTGGATCGATATTCATCAGCACGCCAGGCAGGAGGGCGCCCCCGTACAGCCGCTGGGGACCGAGATCACATTCGAGAAGCTGGCGACCATCCAGGTTCCTACCCTTCTCATGCCCGGAGACCAGGACCTGACGACTCCGCCCTGGGTCATGCGGCGGCAAGCGGTCCACATTCCGGGCGTCGAGTTCGTGGTCTTTCCTGAGGGCGCACACGCCCTGAACTACGAATTTCCCGAAGCGTTCAACCGCGAGCTCTTGAGCTTCATAAGCCGCCATTAGCGGTGCCGTGATTACCAGACCCGGGCAGCTCTGGCGATTCGACCCTAGTTGTCGCCGCGGAGCGTCGCGTATGGATAGGCGAGCGGGCTTTGCGACATCCGCAGTTGGATGCACATCTCAGCCGTTCGAATTCCGATCGCCTTCGGATTGAGAACCGGGGCGCCAACCTCCGGCTCCAGATCCTTGGGGTCCACGATATACGGGATGATGGCGCCTCCGAGAGGGACGATGCACTCGGCCCCGGTGTCGTTGACGAGCGCTCGCATCACTTCGACCGCTCGATTAAAGATCGTCTCCCTCTGCGCATCAACTTGATCACCGCTCGGGACACCGTAGACTCCTAACGATCTGATCTCGGTCACAAAACCAAGAAGCCCATAGGACTCCAGGAGGTGGCGAGCCATCCCGACATTGGGGCGAAAGGGAACAGTAACTCCGATGCGGTCCGCGAGGTTCGCCGCGGCGAGCATCGTGGTACGGCATAGTCCCAGCACGGGAATGCGAACGGCGATCCGGGACGCCTCGACACCGGGATCAAAGTTGTTGCTTTGAATAACCGCGTCGTATCCGTTTTGCTCGGCCCAGATGGTCTTTCGAATCAGCCCCGGCGTCGACATATGTTTGCCCAGGAGGCTGGCTCCGTCACCCTGAGCGCGATCCGGCCTATCGTCCGGGTAGCAAAGATCCACTTGCGTCCCAGGGGAGCCGTAGCTGCGGAGCAGCGGCTCCACGCGCTCGTGGTATTCGTTGTCACTCGGGCGCCTTGGGGTCTGATTGAGCACCATGATTCGCATTCGCGTTGCCTCTCTCCATCGCGGTTCCGGTGGCTACTCGGTTACTTCCCACTCCCAGATGTTCCAGGTAACGCCGCTCTGCCCACCGGCAGGTTCCCCGAACGGCCCCTTGACATGGTTCTTTGCCAGGGCGGTCGAGACACTGTAGTGGAGCGGCTGATAGGGCACGAGCTGCGAGATGTGCTTGTGGACCGCGACCGTCGCCTGGCGGCGATCGCTCTCGTTCAGCGAGGTGAGAATCATGTTGTGCAAGCGGTCGACCTCGGCGTCGACGAAGCTTCCCCTATTCGAGCCCATCCAATTCAACTCGGCCGTGGGGAGCTTAGACGAGACCACCGAGATCTCCTCCTGGCTGATAGTGTTCCCTTGAATCTGCGCGCCGGGGAAGCTGTTCACAAACTCGTTGTCGCGAATCCGACTGTTCGGGACCTCGAAGGACGTGGAGTTGATGCCAGCCACCTTCCAGGAATCGGCGATGATCAATGAAGCGGGTTGGGCGCCCTGCACCTCTATGTCGAAAGACTGACCTGCTGCATTGGTCAGCGGGCCAGTGGTCCCCGAACGCCGCCATCCGGCGTTGGAGAAGAGAGCGGCCGCACGGCTGGGGTCGTAGGGGTACTTCGTAATGGCTCGGTCGACCTCTGCGAATGCAGCATCGGAGGGGGCTACGTAAACATCCGCAACCTGCCCCAGGCCAAAAGTGTTGGCGTCCGTCAGGGCTGGGCGGTCGAGCGCGTGACTGAGCGCTTTGCGGACCCGCACGTCGGTGATCGCGCGTTGCCAATTGGGGACTTCGCGGAACTGGAAGTTGAGGTAGCTTAGGCCCGTGGACCAGATCGAGATATACCCTTTGCCTTGGGACACCCATTGGTCATTGGCAACGACCGCCTGAGCAGCGACCAGGCTGGCGAAGTCGAGCTCGTCGGCGAGGAGGTTGGCGAGAAGCGTGTTCGGGTCGGAAATGAACCGGATCTCGATCCGATCGATCTTGGGCAGAACAACGAACTCGCGGTGGGCGCGCGCGATGATGTGTACGCCCGGTTCCCAGGCCTCAACCTTGAAGGGGCCGCTTCCCACAAAGCCGTAGTTCCATTCCCTGCCGGTGGCGAATTGGTCGTGATTCGTGCGGTATTTCTCCTCGAGGAGATGGCTCGGCAGCGGATGGAGCTGGCGATAGCCCAGAGCGTTGGCGGCCAGGAACGATCTGCTCCAGTTGATGACCAAGGTGTGATCGTCGCGAGCCTCCACGCTGGTCATCAACGACTCGGGGTGGCGCACGCCGACCGGCATCGCCGGATCGGTGTAGACGCGGTGCGCGAAGGCAAAATCCGCGGCCCTGATCGGCGCCCCGTCGTGCCAGCGCGCGTCCTCCCGAAGGAGGTAGGTCGTGACCATCGAGCCGTCAGGATTGACGACCCATCCACCCTTTTCTTGCGTGGGCAGCTCGCGTGCCAGCATGGGCCGTGGCGTGTTTCCCATGTCGCGGATGGCGAGCGCCGAACTGAACATCCAGGTGTATTCGCCGGCCCCCGACCCCGCGAGGAACTTCGGGCTCAGGGTGTCGGCCTCGCGCGTCCAGCCGATTTTGAGGGTTCCCCGCGGCTGCACCACGGTGTTCTCTGTGGCCGAGGAGCCTCCTCCGCCCACCGCCGCCGGGGGCGGCGAGCACGCCGTCCCAAGGACCAGGGCCGCGACTCCGAGCATGAGCAACTGACTGAGGCTCGGTCTGATCGAAGACACGGTGGACCGGGTTAATGCGAAGACGGTCATGGGCCCCCTCCAGCGGCAATTCCTCTAGCTCTCCGACCGCCACGCTTGAGCTCGTCGGATCCATGATTCGGGACGAAGCCGCGACGGCGCCGCGGACCGCTCGCAGCTCTACAAGTCGAGTCCATAGAGCTTAATCGCATTTTCGCGGCAGATCTTGCGCTTGACCGCCGGATCGATGCCCTCGAAATTGGCGTCCACCGTCTTCTGCGAGTACGGCCAGGTTGTAATCGCGTGCGGGAAGTCGTTGGCCCACATGAAATTGTCCTCGCCGTATATCTTGGTGGTTAGGATGCCGGCGCGGTCGTCCTGGAAGGTGAAGAAGATGTTGCGCTTCAGATACTCGCTGGGCAGGCGCTGGTTTACGCGGCGTTCAGAACCCCCGTACATGTAGTCCGCGAGCTGAAAGATGTGGGCCACCCAGCCTACGTCGAACTCCGCACATGTGACCTTGAGATTCGGATGACGGTCGAAGACGCCGGAGAATATCAGGTGGCCCATGAACCGCTGGGCCGGAGCCTGGCGCGAGGCAAATCCGAGAGATGAGGTCCGAGGATCTTCCCCGCTGGGGCCTTCGAAGTGGGTGCGCTGCTCGCCCTGCGTAGCGCTCGTGTGAACGCAAAGGACGATCCCTGTCTCCTGCGCTGCCTGAAAGATGGGGTCGTACTGGGGCTCGTAGTAACCGCCGTCCTTGATTCCCGTCGGCAACTGCGCGGCTTTGAAACCCAGCTTGGCGTATTCGTGGATGTCCTGTACCGTCTTCTCGACATCGAGGACGCCCAACAACGCGATGCCATTCAGGCGTTGCGGGTAAGCGTTGCAAAACTCATGGAGCCATAGGTTATACGAGCGGTGGATCGCGCGCTGGAACGGGCCGTCGGTGAGACCGTAGAAGAAGCGGCCCGGGCTTGGAAAGAGGACCTCGGCTTCGATGCCATCTTTATCCTGGGCCTCTATGCGGGCGGTGGGCTCCCACCCGGCTGGGTAGTCTCGCCAGTCCCACTTTTCGTTGAACTCCGCTCGCTTGCTCACCTTGTCCATGTCAGCCTGGGAGACGCCTTCCGGCTTGCCTAACACTAGGCCGGTCGAGAAGTGCGATACGCCAACCGGGACCAATCCGTCCGTGATCAGCCAGGTACCCGGCACCACGCCCGGCGGATTCTTAACAACCTGAGGCGCTCGCTCACCATACTCCTTCTGAACGCGCTCCCAGGCCATAGGGGGCTCATTGACGTGCCCGTCGGCCGAGATCAGCTTGAAGTCCGGCATATCGACCTTCTCCTCTCAGGTGGAGTCAGCTCATCGAGCGCGGCCGGGGATCGCCCGGACCGTTGGAACCCCTTGGATCGATCTAATCCGCTTCTCACTTCCTTGCACGAATTCCCAAGGGACTTCGATTTCGTCGACGTGGTGTCGACATCCACTCTTATCTTTCGCTGCTCTCTCGACGAGCTGTCAGCTTGTCAGTCTGAAGGCTCGCCGGGTCGGCCGCCGAAGTCTACCCCCCTCCCGATTAGTGATCAAGAAAGGGGAGAGCCCGAGGGCCGCCCGCGGGCCGATTGTATACTCGGCGAGTTCCGCTGATTACGCAGAGGATGGCGAGGCTGGTCGCAGCCCGAAACCTTTGTCGGCAGCCCAGTCAGGTGAAGCCGCTCCGAACACGCAAACTCGGCGCTTCCAATCAGAAGAACTTCCAGCCGGGAAAGAGCCGACCTGGGTCGCGAATACGACCTTCGCGAGGGAGGAGGAACCAACTGTGCGCGAAGAGACGCCAACTCCTGGCCGGCGAGTGCCGGTTCAACACCGTCTGGCGCCGCTATTTGACTTCTCGTCTATAGCAGTTGTAGGCGCGTCGGAAGGCGGCGCCGGGCCGCGAGGCTACCGAACGCTCCAGGCGCTTGGTTTTGACGGCCGTTACTACCCCGTGAACAACCGTGCCACCACAGTGCATGGGATGCAGGCGTATCCCAATGTGTCGAGCCTCCCGGAAGTTCCTGACATGGTGCTGGTGGCTGTTCCCGCCCGGATCGTCCCCGGGGTAATCGATGAATGCGCAGACATTGGCGTGAAGGCGGCAGTGATCGTGAGCGCTGGCTTCCTCGAGATCGGTGGCGAGGGCGCAGAGCTCCAGGCCCGCGTGACCGCCACGGCTCGTAGTCGCGGTCCGCTGGTTGTCGGCCCCAACTGCCTCGGCCTCCTATCGTTAGTGAACCACTGTTGCGCCTTTGACGGAGCGCCACCCACATACACCGGCAATGTAGCGGTGATATCGAATAGCGGCGGGCTCATGTATTTGTTAATGTTGCGGGCACCACCGAGAGGTGTTGGCTTCAGCCACTGCGTCTCCTGTGGCAATGAAGCCGGAGTTACCACCGCTGACTTGATCGACTACTTTGTGGCCGACCCCGCCACGGACGTGATACTCGCTTTAATGGAGACCGTTCGCGATCCGAAATTGTTCATTGATGCCTGTAATCGCGCCCGAGAAGCTCGCAAGCCGGTCGTGATTCTGAAGCTGGGACGGTCGGAGCAGGGACGGCGCTCCGTGTTCACCCATACCGGTGCGCTCGCCGGCAATGACGCCACTTACACGTCCCTGTTCCGTGAGCTCGGCGTCATTCAAGTAAACGATCTCGACGAGCTCGTCGACATGAGCGTGCTACTCTCGCAGGCCGTTCCCCTTCTTCGAAAACGCAGGTTGGAGCGCGCAGGCGTCATTGAGATTTCCGGAGGAGGCAAGGAGCTCCTTTGCGACACGTGCGCAGCCGCCGGTGTGGAGCTGCCAGACCTCACCGAGGCGGGAGCCGCGGCGCTGCTGGCGTCAATGCAGAATCCTGAGTACGTCGCGACCAACCCTGTGGATACGGGCGGTTCGTGGGGAATGGAAGAAAAGGCCCGAGTGTACCCAGATGCTCTGGAAATCTTCGCGAATGAGCCAGACATGGACATCGTTGTGTCTCGCTACACGATCCCCCGTTCCGGGTCCGAGCTTGGGCCCCTGAGCAAGCGCATCCAGGAAATGCAGGCGGCACGAGCGGCGCATCCGGACAAACTGTTCGTGGTGCTCTCCCGCACCACGGACCCGTGGTCCCAGGAATGGGAAGCGGCCGTGCGGGAAAACCAGATCCCGTTCCTGCAGGGGTATGGCCGGGGTCCAGACGCCTTGGGGCGCCTGGCCGAATACAGTCGCTTCGTTCATGGCGCATGGCGCGAGTAGACGAAAGGCGCGCGGCCCGCTGACGCTGCGGTCGCACCTGATGCGCACATCCTCTCGATGAGATCGAGTCGAAGCTTAAAGATCTTAGCCCCCGAGATCGGCGATAAGAGCGCCGCAGGGGTATGCCGCGGCCCTTGTCCGAGCGATGGCTGACCATCGGATCACGTTCGCCTGGCTCTTGGCTGACCAGGACCGAATCAACGCTTGGAAAAACAACGACCTCCGCCTCAGCAACGCGCTCCGAGATCACCTCCATCGCCCTTTCGCACCTGACGAACAATGTCCCGGTTAATGCCTTGAACGAAGGAGTCGCAGTATATACCCTTGTTGAGTCGAAACGGGAGGAATCCACCATGGCCATATCTACCCACGAAATCGCGACAGGCGAAGGGCAGGGAAGTCGCGGCGAGCCCTGGACCGACTTCGCACACACCGGGCCTAGCACACTGGCAGGCCGCTACCTACGTTCGTTCTGGCAGCCGATATGGTTCTCGCGCGACATCAAGGCCGGTCGAGCTCGGCCGCTTCGCGTCATGAGTGAGGACTTCACGCTCTATCGCGGCGAGAGCGGCCAGGTCCACCTCGTCGCATTCCGCTGCGCCCACCGTGGCACGCAACTCAGCACGGGATGGGTCGAGGGCGACAACATCCGCTGCTTCTATCATGGCTGGATGTATGAGGGGAGCGGGCAATGCGTAGAGCAGCCCGCCGAACCCCAGCCTTTCTGCGAGAAGATCGCCATCAGGAGCTACGAGGTCCAGGAGCACCTGGGTATGGTATTTGCCTTCCTGGGCGACGGGCCCGTTCCCGAAATACCGCGGTATCGCGAGTTCGAGTCCGACGATGTCGTGCTCAACCACCAGGCCGGCGACGGCGATGGCGACGGCGACTCGGGCGGGGAACGCGGCGGGGCCTATACCGATTACCCGGCCTATCGGCCGTGCAACTATTTCAACCGTCTCGAGAACTCCCCCGACCCGGTCCACCTCGCCTTCGTGCACCGCCGCTCTGGTTTCACCGACAGCGGACTGGTCGGCATCCCCCAGCCGTCGGGTGACGAGACTGAATACGGCTTCGAGATCAGGGCTCAGCGGCCCAGCGAAAGCGTGCGCATCACGCACTGGCACATGCCAAACATCATCCAGCGCCCCGGTTTCGGTGGCGGCAGCAGTCTCACCTGGCGCATCCCGATCGATGACTACAGCTGCATGAGCCTCGGCGCTGCCTATACCCCGCGAGCCTATCTCGAGAAGCGCAGCCCCAACGGCCAGCGCGGGAATCAAAACGGGGAGCGAGCCAGTCGCGGCGAGTCCATCGGCGAGACTGCGACCCGCATCCTTCGCGGCGAAATGCTCACGGACGAGATCACGAGCAACTTCGTTGGCATTCAGGATTGGGTATCGCAGGTCGGCCAGGGCGCGATTGCCTCCCGCGAGAACGACCACCTGGGCCACTCCGACACGCTGGTGATCCTCCTCCGCAAGCTGTGGGAACGCGAGATGCGTGCCCTTTATGAGGGACGGCCGCTAAAGCAGTGGCACCGCCCCGAGAAAGTCGAGACGGCCTACGGCGTCGAAGGAGTCTGAAACCGGCATTGTCATGAGCGGAGCGAAGCATCGAGACCCCGGGCGAACGGATTCTTCGCCTGGCGGCTGCTCTGAATACGCCGCTCGTCCTGAGCCTGTCGAAGGACGGGCCTGGGCCAGTACACCTCGGGCTCATGGTTCGACAGGCTCACCATGAGCGGTTTCATCTATCGGTGGCGCGCGTGAAGGCACCTGACGACACAGAAATGACACCGCAGTTCGCTGAATCCACTTCCGGAGAGAGCGCAGTATGAGGTCTTCCCTGTGGCAGACGGCGGTCTGCTTGGCGGCTGCGTTCGGTGTCACGGCCTGCGGGGGCGTTGCCCCCGCCAGCCAGACCACGAGCAGCACAGGAGGACAGCCCGGCGTGCCTAAGCTCCTGATCATCGGCGTGCAGGGAGAGGTCATCACGTTCGTAGGTGGGCTCGGCACGACCTCTGGGGCGGCGAATGCCGACCCCAAGGCCCGCCGCATGGCCCACAATAACCTCACGGAGCTCGATGAGCGCGACGCTCGGTTCCCCTTACTGGCGACCGAAGTCATTTCCACCGAGAACGGGACGTGGCGAGTCAATCCGGACGGCACGATGATCACCACGTGGACGATTCGGCGCGGTATCAAATGGCATGACGGGACCCCGTTTACCACCGACGATCTGGTCTTCTCCTTCCGGATCTTCCAGGACCCCGAAACGAACCCCAGCGTTGGCGGGAGCGCGATCGCGAAGATGGCATCGGCCCAGGCACCTGATCCGCTCACCCTTGAGGTCCACTGGTCCGAGATCTACTTCGAGGCGGACGCCGCCCTGGGACTGACCCCGCTCCCCAGACACCTGCTGGAAAACCTGTATCAATCGGATAAGGCCGCCTTCAACAACTCCAGCTACTTCAAACACGAATTCGTGGGTTTGGGGGCCTTCAAGCTCACCAAGTGGGAATTCGGATCCTACATGGAGCTCAGCCGCTTCGACGACTATTATCTCGGGCGCACCTTGATCGACGGCGTGACCATGCGCTTCCTCAGCGATCCGAACACGATGGTTGCCAATATCCTATCCGGAGCGGTGGACGTCGTCCTTCCGCTGGGTGTGCGTGTCGACGATGCGCTGGAGCTGAAACAGCGATGGGAGGGGACGGGCAATCGGGTAGTCGCCGATCTCAGCGGGCGCCTGCGGCATATCGAGATCCAGCACCGCCCCGAGTGGGCCGAGCCGAAGGACGCGATGACCAACCGTCTCGTGCGTCAGGGCGCCTACCACGCGACTGATCGTCGCTCCTTGATCGATCTGATGAATCCGGGACTCAACGTCCCGGAGGCCGACAGCTGGTTCTCGCCACACAACGTTCTCCGTCCCCGGGTGGAATCGGCCATACCCCGGTTCCCCTACAACCTAACCCAGGCACAGCAACTGCTCACCCAGGCCGGCTGGATCAAGGACGCGAGCGGCCTGCTCCGCCACCAGTCCACGGGGCAGCCGTTCCGCCTCCTGACCTGGAATACGCAGTCCTCCGGGGCGGAGCGGGAGATGAACGCCATCGCCGCGAGCTGGAAGGTCGCCGGCATCGAGATGGAGCAGTACATCGTCCCAAGCGCGCTGCTCAACGATCGCGAGGCGCGCGCCAAGCTCGCCGGTGTAGGGATTACCGGCTCAGGAGTCCTCCCCACCGTGACCCGCTGGCAGACGAAGAACAGCACCGCCGTCGAGAACCGGTGGACGGGGAGTAATCGGGGAGGCTATAGCAACCCGACGGCGGACGCGCTGGTGGACAGGCTCCAGGTGACCATCCCGGCGGACGAGCGGGTAGCCCTGCACCGACAGATACTGCAGGAGATGATGGGCGACGTGGTGATCATGCCGCTGTTCTGGGACCTCGACCCCATTCTCCTACTCAAGCACGTCCGCGGCGTGGACTCCCCGACTGGGTCTGTCAATTACAACGTGCTGGAGTGGGACCGAGACTAGCTGAGGAGCTGGTCGAACGCCCGTGCGTTTCTCTCCCGCTCCCGTGATCTTGCTCAGCTTTGCCATGAGAGGAGCGTGAGGAATCCGAAACACACGGCGGCGGTGCCTCGATCCACGTCGCGAGCGAGGATGAATAAGCCAACCACGAGCACTAACCCGAGGCACGCGACCGCTATACTGTCCCGCGTCACGTGCATCAAGCAATCGGTGACGTGACTCCCGAGACCGCTGTCATCGAGGTCGCTCCCCTGGGATACGCGCCTTCGAAGCCGGCGGGATGGGTGGCGTCCCCAGAACTATCGGAGCCGAGTGAGTCATGCCAAAGCCTATTCCCGTCCCTGACGAGGTAAGCAAGCCGTTTTGGGACGCGTGTAATGAGCGGCGACTGATCGTTCAGAACTGCGCAGCATGCAATCGGTTGCAGTACCCACCTCAAGCAGCCTGCGCGGCGTGCGGGTCCGCCGCCCACCTGGAATGGCGTGAGGTCAGCGGTCGAGGCAGGATCAACGGGTACTGCGTGATGTACCAGTCCCGAGTCGTCCCCCTCCAGGCTGATCAGCCGTTCAACATTGCTGTGATCGAGCTCGAAGAGGACCCGGCCATCAAGTTCCTCTCGAGTCTGCCGGGCACCCCACTCGAAGAAGTGCCGGTGGGAGCCCAGGTGGAAGTCGATTTTCAGGAGGTGGGGCCTGGGCAACTGATCCACGAGTGGCGGGTGGTGAAGTAGATTCGGGCGAAGTCCGTCATTCGGAGGCCGCAGGCCAGTTAACATTGAGTTCCGCCCTTAGGGCTGGGGCGAAGCCCCCAGGGGCTAGGGGCGAAGCCCCGGGGGGCTGGGGGCGAAGCCCCCAGAGTAAAAAGGGGCGGGTGGGTGGGGTAAGCGATGGATACGCAAACCGGATGGATGAGAAACCGAGAAGGGTTGGGGGTCTGGGAGCATCGCGGCAAAGTCGCCGTCGCAGGCGTGGGCCACTCCCCGGTGGATCGGCGCTGGGACGCAAACCTCGAGCACAGTCTGGGCGCCTACTCCATTCTGGCCGCGCAGCGGGCCATGGAGGACGCGGGGATCTCAGGAGACGAGATCGACGGCGTCATCTCCGGGCCCGGGCCCCTGGGAGACAACTGGGCTCCTAGGCCATTCTTCGACCCGCCATATGACTCAGAGGACGGCCTCACCAAGGTAACCGCGGAGTGGCTCATACGGGGCCTTGATTTGAAGAACGTCCGTTACGTCAACTCATATCCATCGCAGATTGGCCTGCTGTGGGGCCTCGCCGCGCAGGCGGTCGGCGATGGGCGCTGCAACACCTGTCTGATGCTCTACCCGGTTGGCAACCTGGCCGGCAGGTACCGCCAAGAGCTGCAAACTCACGCGCGAGGGCCAGCGCAGTGGACGAATCCGTGGAGCTGGGCAGGCATCGCCGCCTGGGCGTACAGCTTCGACCAGTACTGCCGGAAGTACGGGTCCAACCATGATCGCATGGCCCCATTCGTGGTGAACCTGCGAAGAAACGGGCTCATGGTCGATTGGGGCGTCTACACGGTGCATAACCCGAATCCCATCACGATTGCGGACTACCTGAACGCCCGCTGGATTTGCAAACCCATGTCGCTGTTCGATGCGGATATGCCGGTTCAGGGGGCGACTTGCTATGTCATCACGAGCGCCGAGCGGGCGCGGGACATGGCCCAACCGCCGATCTACATTCTGAACCACGCCCAGGCCCAACACCGGGTGAGGAGCAGCGTGGAGACCATCGAGGAGACCGAAGCGTGGACGGATAGGATGGCGCGGATGATCTTCGAGGGCTCCGGGCTAGGGCCTGCCGACATAGACATCTTCAATCCCTACGATGGATTCACCCTTTTCTCCCAGTATTGGCTCGAGGCGTTTCAGTGGCACGGCGTGAAACGGGGAGAGGCCCACGACTTCTACGCGGGCGACATCAGCGTCGAAGGACCGCACCCATTCCTCTCGAGTGGTGGGAACATCGGAACGGGGCGGACCCGTTCGGCGATCTTCACCGATTGCATTGAGCAGCTCAGGGGAACCGCGGGCAGGCGGCAGGTCAAAGTCAGAGCCGAGACCGCCGTCGCTGGCTGTGTCCTGCCGGCGGGCAACGGCCACGTGGTATTCGGTAAGTATTCGACCTGAGGCGACCTATCCCCTCCCCCCTGGCGGGGGAGGGTAGGGGAGAGGGGGAACGACGCTCGGACGAGCGAAACGCCTGAGAAGCAACCAGACAGACACCGAATGGCAGCTCTGGGAGAGACTGCGCGCCAGGAGATTCGCTGGGTACAAGTTCAAGCGCCAGCAGCCGCTTGGAGCCTACATTGCACCGGCTGGTGGTAGAGGTCGATGGAGGCCAGCATTTGGCCTCGACGAGCGACCGCAAGCGCGATGTCTGGCTGGCGAGTGAAGGATTCCGCGTTCTGAGGTTTTGGGATAACGAGGTTCTGCAAGAGTTGGAGGGCGTGGAGGAAGTGATCCTCGCCGCGTTGAAAGGGGACGATTCCTCCTCTCCCTAACCCTCCCCCGCCAGGGGGGAGGGGACAACGGCTCTCCCTGGCCCCCTCCCCGCCAGGGGGAGGGGGCAGTGGCCAGGGCTCGCTACAGCCCGTAAAACGTCTTGCCATTCTCGTAGGTGATGCGCCGGACGGCGCTCTGCGGGATCTCGCCGCGGTCGGCACGTTCCTGCAGATGCTGCGCGAAGTGCCGCTCCTCGGACGGATCGGCGTGGGTATAGTCGGAACCCACCAGCAAATGATCCTCGCCCGTGTACTTCATGATGTAGGGCAGATCCTCGTCCACCTGGCACGTGATGTAGAGGTTGTTCAGCCGCACCACATCCGACAGCTCCCTGTAGGTGTACCCGCCCGCCGCGCGCTCCCTCCCCTTGGATGCAGCCCGCATGATCTTGTAGACCAGATATGGGACCCATGAAGAACCGGCCTCGATGAAGCCCCAGCGCACGCCGGGGAACTTGTGCGGAACGTTGAACGTCACCAGCGCCTGGAAGGCATTGAGCGGAGGCACGCTGATGCGCATGTACCGGACGTGGTCAAACTCCCGGGACGAGCTGAAGTCCGGGATCCCGGAGCCAGTGTGGAAGCAGACGGCCAGGTCGAGCTTCTGACACTCCTCCCAGATCGGGTAGAAGTACTCCTCGCTCACCCAGTGGCCCCCCTCCCGGTCCCCCTTCTTGAAGATGCCACAGGCACCGTGGGCTTTGGCGAACCGCATCTCCTCCAGGGCCGTCGGAATGTCCGTCATCGGGGGCAAGCAGACCCAGCGCAGCCGGCCGTCGGTCTCCTCGGTGCGGTCGCCCAGCCAGCGGTTGTAGCTTCGCTTGAGTGCGACTTCGACGTCCGCGTTTTCCGTAATCCCCACGAGCATGAGCGACGGGTACATGACCTGCACTTCGGTCCCGAGCTCGTCCATGTGCCGCACGCGGGCCGTCGGGTCCAGCAGCTCCCGGGTCTCTACAGTGGTCTGGCTGCGCTTGTCGTCCCGATGGAGGCGCGGCTGCCGGTGCCCGTCGATCAGCCAGTAGCGGGTGGGCGGCCGCGTGGGATCCGGATTCGAGGGGTAGCCGGTCGTCGGCTTGAACGCTAACTCCTCCTCCTTCAGCCATTCCCAGGTGTCTTCGGTCTCGTCAATGTGCGCGTCACTGTCGATGATCGACATCGCCCATCCCTCCTCAGAGAAGATCCGGCCGCGACTACGGCACGGTGTCGCCGAAAATGATATATGAATTGCCGCACTCTTCCGGTAAAGCTGATCCCGCCTGCCGTGGTTCACGTCGCGCGGGTGGGATACGGGTTCGGATCACCAGGAGGAATCGATGGCGACGATCCACTACGACAAGCGCGACCACATCGTCATCATCACTATGGAAGGCGACAATGACCTCAATATCGGTGTGGTGAGCGGGGAGCTGCACGAGCGGATCGACGAGTACGCCGCGGACGACGAACTCTGGTGCGCGATCATCACGGGCGCGGGCACCAGAGCGTTCTCGGCCGGTGGCGACGCCAACCGCCGCGCCGCGATGATCGCGGGCGAGGTCCAGTCGACGCCCGACGAGGTCTCGCGCGCCTTCCGCCCGACGATCGTCGCTGGGCTCGACATGTGGAAACCCATCATCGCAGCCGTCAACGGTTACTGCATCGGCGCGGGTTTTGGTCTGGCCCTGGCATGCGACATCCGGATCGCTTCCGAGAACGCGGAGTTCTCGATGCCGGAGCTGAAGCTGGGGTCTCCAGGGGGGATGGGTGTGCCGCAACGCCTTCCGCGGGCGATAGCGCTCGGTCCGGCCTTGGAGATGCTGCTCACCGGCGACAGGATCACCGCCCAACAGGCGCTGCAATGGGGCCTGGTGAATCGCGTGGTACCGCAAGGTGAGCTGATGGACGCGGCGCTGGAGTTAGCTCAACGCATCGTGGCCAATCCGCCCCTCGGCGTACGCACCACCAAGGAGGCCGTCCTCCGGTCGCTCGAAATGTCGGCCGCCGAAGGGATGCGACTCACCGGCCTCCTGTACCAGACGAACCGCGGAACGGAGGACGCCAAGGAGGCGTATCGCGCCCGGGTTGAGAAGCGCAAGCCCATCTATAGAGGAAGATAGCTATTCCCTCCCCCCTGGCGGGGGAGGGTGAGGGAGAGGGGGAACCTTGATCGAGCGAGCGAAACGCCTGCGGAGCAACCATACGGACACGGAATAGCGACTGCGGGAAACTCTGCGCGCGAGGGAGGGATCAATGCCCCACGCACTGGACGGAATCAACGTTATCGACGTCGCCATCAACTACGCCGGACCGGCGAGCTCCACCTACCTGGTGGACCAGGGGGCGGAGGTCATTAAGGTTGAGCGGCGGATCGTCGGTGACACGTCCCGCCGCTCCGGCAACACCCCCTTCCTCAAGCTCAATAGCTACGCGTTCATGGCGTTAAATCGGGGGAAGCGCAGCATCACCCTCGATATCACCAAGCCGCAGGGCCAGGAGATCCTGCGCGATCTGGCCCACGGCGCGGACGTGCTGGTGGAAAACTTCCGGCCGGGCGTCATGGAACGGTTGGGGATCGGCTACGACACGCTATCTACCCTCAACCCGCGGCTCGTCTACGGCTCGCTCACCGCGTTCGGGGCGAAGGGCCCCTATGCCGACAAGGCGGGGTTTGACCGGCTGGCGCAGGGCCTCGCCGGCGCGATGTACCGGCGAGACGCCGAGGGCCGGCCGCTCCCAAACGGCATCTGGATTTCCGATTGGGGGGCGCCGATGCTGATGGCGTTCGGCATCATGGCGGCGCTTTTCGCGCGCGAACGGAGCGGCCGCGGCCAGCGGGTCGAGACGTCGCTTATGCAGGCGGCGGTCGCGATGCAGTTCAGCCAGCTCACGGTGGTCGAGGATGACCCGACGCCCCCGCGCGAGGAGAACCCAGCGGGGTACAACAGCTATCGTTGCGCTGATGGCATCTATCTGAACATCGCGGTCTATCTGCCGCATCAGTTCAGCCGCCTGTGCCACGCTCTGGACCTGCCGCACCTCGCCGACGACCCGCGCATCACCGATCCCCTCCGCCGCCGTGAGCTAGACGCGGAAGTCGATCCGATCATCACGGCACTCCTCGCCACGGCCCCCGCCCAGGTGTGGCGGGACCTCCTGGTGGAGGCCGACGTCCCCTGCGCCCCGATCGTCGACCGTGCCCAGGTGCCCTACGAGGAGCAGGTGCTCGCGAACGAGATGATGGTGCCCATCGAGCACCCGGTAGTAGGCCGGACGCGCATCGTGGGAACACCCGTCCAGCTCTCCGAGACGCCGAGCGTGCAGCTGCGCCCCGCGCCCACGCTGGGCCAGCATACCGATGAGATCCTGGGGGAGCTGGGCTACTCGCCAGAGCGCATCGCCGAGCTCCGGGAGGCGGAGGTGATCTAGCCCGGGCAACAGGCGAGAGGCAAATAGGCAACAGTCGAACCGGTAAGCTGTACCCTTTGCCTAGTGCCCTGTGCCTATTGCCTGGTGAGGTCCTTTTGCTCGACGTAGAATGGGCCTAACCCAGCGGGGATCGGGGAGGATAGCTCGAGGAGGAGGGTCATGCCGGGGTTGAGGCGAATCATCGCCACATGGCTCGTGTTTGCGTCTCTTGCCATGGCGTGCGCTCCAGGCGGTCCGCGGGACTCCGGAGGGGCCGCGGGTGGCGCCGCTCCTGGCCCCCTTGCCACGGTGAAGCGCGCCACGTTTGGGACGGCGCGCGAGCAGGACTTCCGCCCCAACGCCTCAGGGCCGGAGCGCCTCGCGCTCCAGATGGTGCACTCGGGCCTGACGGTGCGCGACGGCCAGCGCATCCGTCATTCGCGGCTGGCCGAGGCGGTGCCCAGCCTGGACAACGGGCTTTGGAACCTGCTGCCGGACGGGCGGATGGAGACCACGTGGCGGCTCCGTGCGGGGGCCCGCTGGCACGACGGGGCTCCGGTGACCGCAGATGACCTGCTCTTCAGCCTGGAGGTCGGTCGGGACCGCGAGATGTCCGCCTTTAACGTCGAGGCCTACGCCTCGATCGAGGAGGTGTGGGCCCCGGATCCGCGGACCCTGACCATCAGCTGGAAGGTGCCGTTCATCGACGCCGACGGCGTGCTGGGCCAGTTCCAGGGGGGGCTCCTCCCCAAGCATCTGCTCGAGGCCACCTACCGGGCTGATAAAGCCAGTTTGCTGGACCTCCCCTACTGGGGTGCCGAGTTCGTCGGGGCGGGGCCCTACCGGCTGCGGGAGTGGGTCGCCGGGGTCAGCATGCTGCTGGAGGCGAACGGCGACTATGTGCTCGGCCCCCCGCCGATCGACCAGGTCCAGGTGAGGTACATTCTCGATGCCAACACCCTGTCGGCGAACATCCTGGCCGGAACGGTGGACCTCACGGCCAACGTCGGCTCCATCGACCTGGCGATCCAGCTCCGCGACCAGTGGGGCGCCCGGGGTACCGTGGCCTTCAACTACGGGTCGGACCTCTGGATCGCCCTGTTCCCGCAATTCGTCGACCCCCGCCCGGCCGTGGTGGCCGAGCTGCAGTTCCGGCGCGCCCTGGCCCATGCCACCGATCGCCAGGAGCTAGTGGACACCCTGGTGGCGGGCATGTCCCCGGTCGCCCACAGCTTCATGAGCCCGAACCAGGCCGCGTACCGGGAAGTCGAAGCGGCCCTCTCGCGGTATGAGTACGACCTGCGGCGGGCCGCCCAGCTGTTGGAGGCCCAGGGCTTCGGGAAGGGGGCGGATGGGACCTACCGCGACGCGGCGAACCGGCGGCTGGAATTGGAATTGCGTGGCGGGCCCGAGGAGGAGGCGTTCAAGACGGCGACCGCGACCGCTGACTTCTGGCAGCGGCTGGGGGTGGATGCCACCGCCGTGCGCCTCACGCCCCAGCAATTCCAGGACGCCCAGCATACTGCCACCTTCCCGGCGTTCACGGTGTTCAGGGGCCTCGTTGACGTCAACGCGTTCCGTTTTTTCCATAGCTCGCAGACCCGTCTGCCGAGCAACAACTTTCGCATCTCCGGCCCGGGCAACAGGAGCCGATACATGAATCCGGAGTTCGACGCCATGCTGGAGACGTACTTCCGGACCGTACCGCTGCCTGGGCGCATCGAGGCGCTGGGCCAGGCCATTCGCCATATGGCCGACCAGGTCACCGTCCTTGGCCTCTACTACCACCCGGAACCCGGGGCTTTCTCTGACCGTATGGTGAATGTGAGCCGGGAATGGCCAGCGTCACATATCGTCTGGAACTCGCACGAGTGGGATGTGAGGAGCTGAGGAGGAAACGAGGTTATCTGATCAGGTCCCAGTGCTCGACGTTCCACGCTTGCGTTGCCCGTCTCCCGTTCGAGGTCACTCCCTGAATGCGATCCCCGATCAGCGCGGAGTCGACCTGATAGAACAGTCCCATCGACGGCAGAATGTCCGATTCATAATGGGCAATCCGGGCGAGCGCCTGTAGCCGCTCGGTCCGCGGGATCGTCGTGATGAACTGCTCTAAGTACGAGTCCAGCTCCGCGCTCCGGTGTCGCGAGAAGTTCCCCATGACCGTAAAGCGGTTCTCCGGGAGAGGGGTAGCCGAGCTGTGGTGTCGCATGATCTCTTCCGGGGTCAGATCGTTATTCCCGCCGGGCATCTCAAACGCCGGAAACGTCGCTCGATACTCCCGGTCACTCATGCGCTGCGGGGGAATGTTTACCTGCTCGGTGTCCACGCCGTTCTGCCGCCAGTAGTCCACGACCGCCGCCACAATCTTGGGCTGCAGCTCCGCCCGGATGGTCGTCCGAATCTCCACCCGCAGCCTCTGGTTGGCACTGTCCGCGAAGAACCCGTCGGATCCCCGGGTGTAGCCGAGCCCTTCGATCATCTGAACCGCCCGCCTGGGATCGTAGGCGTACTTGATGATGCTCGGCTCGATCGCCTCGTAGCCGGGCGTATCCGGACCCACGTAGCTGTGCGCCACGGTCGTCTTCGGCCCGATGAATATGTCCGCCATGCTCTGCCGGTCGGTCGCATGCAGCAGTGCCCTGCGGAATCGCGCGTCGGTCACAATCGGGGGATTCGTGTCGATGAACTGGGCGTGGATGGGATACCACGACCGATACGCAGTCGCGACGCGCATATCGCCTCGCTGGCCCGCCACCATCTCCGCCTGCTCGAGGGGGATCAACGACCGCCCGAGCGTCATGTCCGCGGCGCGGGCAAGGAGATTCGCAAGCACAGTGTTAGGGTCCTGAACGAAGCGGAGCTCGATCTCCTCCACCCTGGGACGGCCCAGGAGGTAATCGTCATTGCGCCGCACCACCACGTGGCTATCCGTGACCCACTCCTGCATGCGGTAAGCGCCCGCGCCCACGAACTCGTTCGTCCAGAAGGGCAGCGCAAAGAAGTTCGCCCTGTTCTCGGCATAGGCCGTCTCCAGTAGATGCTTGGGCAAGGGAATGGCGTGCAGGTAGCTGAACATCGCGTCCGCCTCGATGTACGGCCCGGTCCACCGCACTATGACGGTCCGGGCATCTCGCGCCTCGATTCCTTCCACGAAGTCCCACACCCGCGCCCGGGGGATCCCCAGCTCCGCGTCCTGCTCCACTCGCGCCGCCAGAAGCAGGTCGTCGGTCGTGACGGGCATGCCGTCGTGCCACCGAGCTCCTGTCTTGATCGTCAAGGTGGTTGTCATCCGCCCATCGGGGAAGAGCCGCCACAACCCGTTCTCGAGCGTGGGGACCACCTCCGCGAGCTGCGGGCGCAGCGTGCCCTGGTCATCTGCGTGCACCAGCGAGGCGTGCACCAGCTCCATCAGCGCGTCCAGCCCCGGGTAATTCCCAGTGGTGCGATTGGTCTCTTGCCCCGCTAAAGAGGGCGGCACGCCTCGGATCGCCGCGACAATGCGCCTCGGCCCGCCGGCTCCCGCCTCACCCGTGGCAGCGCCCCCCGGGACCGAGTCCGCTCGCGGCGGGCCCGCGCACCCGATCGTACTCGCCAGCACGACGACTCCAAGGATGGCGGCAACCGCGGACCTGCTCATGCATCACCCTCCGTCAGCTTTTACGACCATGGTGAATTCGGACGCGGCAATCCTTAAGCGCATCGGCAACATCCCAGCACCTCACGAAGTCAGTTCCCACTCGTGACATTCAGGCTCATGGAGTCTCCCTCGGGTGCCTTTAACGCGGCCATGTGGCCCACGACATCGAGTCCGTCCTAAAGGGGGGGTATCGTGATTCAGCCCAGGATGTGCGTTGCGACGTCAACCGTGACGCGCTCACCGGAGCCGCCGCGGGCAGTGCCGCGTGTCGGTGGTACGTCCGCATAGTCGCGCCCCAAGGCCATCTTGACGTGGTACTCGCTGGCCAGCAGGTTGTTCGTCGGGTCGAAACCGCGCCAGCCGTGGGTCGGCGTGAAGGCTTCTGCCCAGGCGTGCGAGGCGCCAGCTCCGCGATGAGGCGCCTGGCTGCGCGACGGGGACGGTGACGTCGAGCCCAGGGACTGCGACTGCACCGGGCCGTCATGGACAATGTAGCCGCTGACGTAACGAGCGGGGATGTCGATCGCTCGACAGAGACCGATCAGCACGTGGGCGAAGTCCTGGCACACCCCACGCCGCTCGCGCGCGACTTCGGCGACCGTCGTGCCGACGGTCGTCTGGTTCTGCTCATAGCTGAAGCCGCGGTAGATGAGGTCCATCAAGGCAATAACCGAGTCGAAGGCGTCAACCGGATCGCGCGGCCGGTGCGGCTCGGCCAGCCGGGCCAGGTCGTCGTACCTCTGGACCAGCTTCGACGGCGACAGGTAGTCCCAGCGCTCCGATGGCGCCAGCGGCCCAGGCGGAGTGCTGGGGAGGCGGAACGGGTCATCGAGTAGCGTGTGGACCTCATTCCTAGCGACGATCTCCAGGAAATGGTGCGGCCGGCCGACTGTGATCAGGTGCGCCGCGTTGTCGAAACCGTCAGTATAGGGCCGGACTGCAGCCGACGGGTGGACGGCAAGGTCGAATCGCACCCATTGCTGGTCCGCATCGGTGCGTGGCCCGAGACGAATGTCCATGACTCCTTCGACCACGTCCACATCGTAATCGATCCGTGTGGTATGCACGACCTCGACTCTCATTGCTGCTGCTGGGCAGCCATGATCAGAGCCGCGCGCGAGACGGTCACCAGGCGTCCGGGACGCGGCTCGTCCTGAAAATGACTGCGGGTGACCAACTCCGAAATGTGGGCGATGCGATCCTGGACGTCCGTCAGATAGGCCCGCAGTCCCTCGGCCATGATCTCGTCGATCGCCCCGTACTCCAGCCGAGCACGCAGCAGTCCGAGGGCTCGGGTGGCGGGGCCGGGCTCGCCGATCGCGGGCGTGCTCCGCCCGTCGATCTGGATCAGCGCCTCCGAGGCGGCGCTGAGGCTGAAGCGGATCGACTGCGGGAAGACCGGGTTCAGCAGCAAGAACTCGATTGCCCGGGCCGGTTCGATTCGCAGCGAGTAGTAGCGGGCGTACGCCTCGGCGGAGCCGAACGAGCGTAGCACGGCAAGCCAACGCACCAACTCGTCGCCATGGGCGCCGTCGCCACGCAGGAGCAGGTGGGTCTGGAGCTTGAGCACCCGGGCAACGTCGTCGGCCCGTTCCAGGTATTTGCCGAGGATGACGAACAGCCAGGGCTCGTCGTGGGCGAGCGTGCAATCGGCTAGCCCCTGGAACAGTTGGGCGCCTTCGCGCACGCGGCTGTAGAACGCGTGCGGGTCCGCCTCGGCCTCTACGGACAGTCGCGGGTCGACGAGCGAGAGGTACAGTCGGTTGAGTTGCTCCCACATCTCGCTGGAGATGCTCTCCCGCACGCCGCGCGCGGCGGCGCGAGCGTGCTGAACGCACGAAAGCAATGAGTTCGGGTTGTCCGCGTCGAAGGCCAGAGCGTAGCGCACCTCGCGCGGGGTAGGAGCCGCGGTGTCTTGCAGCGGCAAGAATCCAGCCTCGCCCTCGCTGCCGAGCAGGGGCGCCCAGAGTCCGGCCTCGTCCTCGTTAGGGTCACCGGCGTCCAACTCGAGATGCCAGGTGTTGTCGATCAATCGCGCCACCGCGATGGCCCGCTCGACGTAGCGGCTCATCCAGAACATCTCATCAGCAACCCGGCAGAGCATGTTCAAGCCCCCCGCTCGTCGTCGGACAGCACCCAAGAATCCTTGCCACCGCCTCCCTGCGACGAGTTGACCACCAACGAGCCACGCCGCAGGGCGACCCGAGTCAGGCCGCCCGGCGTGACGGTCACCTCACGCCCGAACAACACGAAGGGCCGCAGGTCGACGTGGCGTCCCTCGAGCTGGCCATCGACCCAGCAAGGGTGGCGCGAGAGAGCCAGCGTCGGTTGGGCGATGAAGCCGCGGGGGTCGGCCTGAATACGGGCACGAAACTCGTCGCGCTCGGCCAGGGTTGCGTGCGGCCCGATCAGCATCCCGTAGCCGCCGCTCTCGTTGACCGACTTGACCACTAGCTCCTCGAGATGCTCCAGAATGTACATCAGGTCGGCGCGCTCGGTCGGCAGATAGGTCGGCACGTTGGGAAGGATCGGGTCCTCGCCAAGGTAGTAGCTGATGATTTGCGGGACGTAGGCGTAGATCGCCTTGTCGTCAGCTACCCCGGTTCCGATCGCGTTGGCCAGACTGACCCGGCCCATGCGGTAGGTCGCCACCAGGCCTGGCACCCCCAGGAGTGAGTCGGGCCGGAACGCGAGCGGGTCCAGGAAATCATCGTCCACGCGTCGGTAGATCACGTCCACCCGGCGGGGGCCGCGGGTAGTGCGCATGAATAGGTTGGCGTCGTCGACGAACAGGTCCGAGCCCTGAACCAGTTCTATGCCTATCGCCTTGGCCAGGAAGGCGTGCTCGAAAAACGCCGAGTTGTAGACGCCGGGCGTCAGCATAACCACCGTCGGGTCCTCCACCATCGGCGGGGCAATCGACCTCAGTACCTCGATCAGGTCCTGGGGGTAGGATTCAACCGGCCGCACGTCGTAGTCCTCGAAGATCTGCGGCCAGGTGCGCTTGAGGACGCGGCGGTTCTCGACGAGGTAGGAGACGCCGGAGGGCGTGCGGAGGTTGTCCTCCAGCACGAAGAACTCACCGCTGTGGTCACGCACCAGATCGCTACCGACGATGTGGATGTAGACGTCGAGGGGCACGTCGACGCCGCGAAACTCGCGCCGGTAGCCGAGGGCGCCAAGCACCAGCTCCGGTGGGATGGTACCAGTGGTCAGGATGTGCTGCTCGTGATAGATGTCATGCAGAAAAAGATTCAGGGCACGGACGCGTTGCTCAAGGCCGCGCTCGATCCGGCGCCACTCGTCAGCACGGATCAGCCGAGGTATCAGGTCGAACGGGATGATCTTCTCGACGCCGTTGGGGTCCTGATTGACGGCGAAGGTGATGCCGCGCGCCTGGAACGACAACTCCGCCGCCCGCTGTCGACGGGCCACCTCGGTCGGGTTAAGGGAGGCGAGCCGCTGGGCGAGAGCGGCGTAGTGCGGACGAACACGTCCGGGCGCCTCGAACATCTCATCCCAGAACCCTTCCGGGTCATAGGACAGCGCGCTGGGTACGTCCCCAGTAGCGGTTGGTGAGGTCACACTACTGCTCCCAAAGCCGCACGGCCTCAGCCGTAATCGAACTCGACGATCTCGGCTTGCTTGCTCCAGTGAAGTGTCCCGACTCCTGGTCCGCTGAAGACCCCGGAGGTCGGGGTCACGTCGGCAAAGTCACGGCCCACCGCGACCGTGATGTAGCCAAGCCCAACCCGTCGATGGTGGCTGGGATCGTATCCCACGACGTCCAATCGGCCCGGGGACGTTGGATCTTCAAACAACACCTCGACCCACGCGTGCGGGGCTCCTTCGCCCAGCAGATGGCCCGATACGTAGCGGGCGGGGATGCCAAGGAGCCGCAACACGCAGAGCATCAGGTGAGCATAGTCCTGACAGACGCCGCTCCCCAGGTGCAGCGCCATCGCGGCCGGGGTGTGGACACCGGTCACGCCCGCCTGATAGCCAATCGCGCTCGCTGCCCAGTCGTGCACGCGGTCGGCCAACGCTCGCGAATCCGAAGCATTTTCCCCCAGCGCCCGCGCCACAGCATCGAGGCGGGCGTCGGGCGCGGTCAGGGCCGTCAACTCCAGGTAGGTGGCCAGCTCAGAGTTGAGGGCTGCCAGGTCTGAGCGACGCTGCCCCCGGTCGTCGGACCGTCGCTCGACCTCGTAGTGCGCCTCCAAGTCGATGGCGCGCGGCACGCGCGCGGCCACGACGCGGCCGATGCGATTTCCGAAATGGTCGTATTCCCAGGTGAGGCTACAATCGCCGTCAACTCCTCGAACCTCGAGATGGTAGGTGAGCAGCCGCTGGTCGAGGTGCCAGTCCGGCGGGACCATCACCAGCTGCTGCTTCAGGTCCCAGACGGCATCGGTGTAGGTGTAACGATAGTGCTGCCGCACCCGGCACACGATCCACGCTACTCGAGACCAGTCGGTCGAGCGGTGATCCAGCGCGGGCGTGTCATCCACAACGTTTCCTACGGCAGTCCGCCATCACAGAGTTCGGGCGGTGGTCAGGCTGTCCTTGCCGCCCGGCGAATCGCGTCGCTCTCCCGCGCCACGGGGCCGACGCTGTCGGCCGCCTCGAGGGCGTCGGCGTCGGCCGGCGGCTCTCCGGGGTTGTCGGCTGTGATCTGGTCCGACCAGACGATCATCTTTTCAAGTCTTGCCGCGCCGTAGGAAGTCGTCAGCGCGACGTCGACAGCGTCGCGTCCGCGCCCGATGACCACCCGGCCGATACGGCGCACGTTGTGGCGCGCGTCGAACGTATACCAGCGATCGCCAAGGAATGCCTCGAACCAGGTGTGAAAATCCATCAGTCCATGAGGTGGCTCCACCGCGATGTCCGGCAGGTAGCCAAACGTGTATCGCGCCGGGATGTTCAGGGCCCGACAGAACGCGACCGACAACAGCGCGAAGTCACGGCAGACCCCGACCCGCTGCTCGTAGATCTCCCACGCGGTGGTGGTCGGGGTTGTAGAGCCCATCTCAAAGCGAACGTTCTCGTGGACCCAGTCGCAGATCGCCTGGACCCGCGGCCAGCCCGGTGCAGTCTGCCCGAATAACTCCCAGGCGATGTCGAGCAGCAAATCCGACTGGATGTAACGGCTGGGCAGGGTGAAAACCAGGGTGTCATCGGGTAGGTCCTGGACCGGCACCTGCTGCGCCGCCGCGAATATCGGGTCCGGCTCGCCGCCGATCTCGACAACCGCATCGTAGCGGATAGTGATTGGACCGCCAGGGGCCGTGAACCGCCAGCAGGTGTTGCCAAAGCCGTCGACGTACTCGCGCAGCGGCACCTCGGGACGGAGCCAGCGCGATTCGTACACGATATGGTGCTCCCCGTCTGACCACGGCCGCACGAGCATCAGCATCGGGACCGGCGAGTCCGTGTCGTACGTGAACTCGCAGCCGACCCGTATCTGGACGGTGCGCACCAGGCCACGACCCAGGTTTTTGGGGAACACCCCATGCTGCACGGATAGACCCCCTGCGCTTGCCCGAGGTCGGCAGGCTGGCCAGGTTGTCTCAACAGGCGGCCTGGCCCGCCGCCGCCCACGCACGCGTCGCGCCGGCCGGTTTGGGGCGCGGAGCCGACCGTCGTCGGCCCAGGCTCCTGCTAGCCATCCTTGAGTTCTACCATACCCAGCACGCCCGGATCGGATCTTGTACCGACAATCGCGAGGCAGTCTGAGAACGAGTCCATGATAAGCTGAAGGGGTATTGGCTGCGAGACAAGACCAGCGACAAACTGCCCAGGCGAAAAATCCGGGCGAGTCGCGGAAAAGGGCTGACCGGCGACAACCGTTCTCCCAAGCAGGCTGTTGCGGGTCCGGGTCCCGTCTCCGCTTCGACGATTGGGAGCACCCCATGATCGCGCGGGAACCGCGCGCTGCCGCGTCGATCACACGGCTTGGCTGCGGAGTCGCGGACGCCCTGGCGAGTCTCGCGGACGACGACGGCGCCGTCGTCGCTCGGTTCCGCCGGGCGACGACGCTCCGCAGTGCGTCCGGCCGCTTGCTCGTGGTGCACGGGGGCGACCTGCCCTTGACGCCATTCAGCACCGAGGTGGCTGACGTGCCCCATCAATGGCCGCCAGTGGGCGCTCCGGCCCGCGTCACCCGAGGCCACTTGCGGGTCGGCACGCTCGCGTTCCGTCTCCCAGCGCGCTGGAGCACGCCAAGCCTAAGCACGCCCATCGAAATGCTTCGCGCAACTGAGGGCGGGCTACCCCCCTCCCCAACCCTCCCCCGCAAGGGGGGAGGGGGAACGTTCGGCCCCGGCCGAGTTCGATCTGAAGGAGCGAGCATTCTCGAGGCTGTAGCCGCCCGGTCGACGTTCGGCCGCTGGTGGTCCGAGGCGGAGGGAGTCGGCGACGCGGATACGTTTCGGACCGCGCGGCTGGCCCTTCGACGGCTCGTGGATGCTGTGCAGCGGTCCGATCGAGGAAGCGCCGTAGCGGCGGGGCTCTCGCTGCTGGGCCTGGGTCCTGGCCTCACACCCAGCGGCGACGACGCGCTGGTCGGGTTTCTCGGCGCGTGGCGCTGGCTCTCGCCGCGGGCGCTCGACGACGACATCCGGAGCGCGATGCTCGGCGCGCTAGTCGACCGAGCACCGTCCGGCACCACTCCGGTCAGCGCCGAGTTCTTTCATCACCTCCTCCACGACCGCGTGAGCGAGCCCCTGGTGCAACTGTTCGAGGCTCTGATCGCCGGCCCTCGGCACGACATCCAGAGGGCCGCCGACCGGATTGCCGCCTGGGGCGCCTCTTCTGGCCTGGACACGCTCGCCGGGGTGCACGCCCTCTTGCTGGCGGCCGGGGCGGCGCCACTGCGTTCGGCTCCCGGAAAAGAGCGGGCAGCTTGGGACTGACGCGCGCCGTCGTCCACCGCTCCACCTATCGCGACTCTGTGCAGCTCATGAGCATCGCCGCGGCTCTGGAGTCGATGCCCGGCGTTGAGCGCGCGGCGGTGGTGATGGCGACGCCCGCTAACGTCGAGCTGCTGGTGGATTTGGGGCTGCCTCCCTCAGCGGTGGAGGGAGTCACCCCCAGCGATCTGGTCGTCGCACTGGCAGCGACCGACGCCGCCTCCCTCGACGCCGCGCTCCAGCGTGCGCAGGCGCTATTGGAAGGAGAGCCAGTGACTCAGGGGCGAACAGCCGACTCTCGGCCTCGCTCTCTCGCCGGGGCACTCCGTCTCGCACCGGGTGCGAACCTCGCAGTCATCTCCACGCCGGGGCCGTTTGCCGCGGCCGAGGCCCTGAAGGCGCTGAAGCGGGGCCTCCACGTCTTCTGCTTCAGCGACAACCTGTCTCTAGAAGACGAGGTCCGGCTGAAGCGGCTCGCCGAGCAGCGCGGCCTGTTGTGCATGGGGCCGGATTGCGGCACCTCGATCATCGACGGCGTCCCAATCGGCTTCGCCAACGCCACTCGGCCGGGGCGGGTTGGGCTGGTCAGCGCTTCGGGCACGGGACTCCAGGAGGTGATCTGCATCCTGGATCGCGCCGGGGAGGGCGTGTCTCAGGCGATCGGCGTGGGATCGCGCGACCTCCATCAGGAGGTGGGGGGCGCGATGATACGCGCCGGACTCCAACTGCTGGGCGATGACCCAGCGACGGAGGTGATCGTCCTCATCTCCAAGCCTCCCGCCGACTCGGTCGCCACTGCGATCGTCGGCGCCGCGCAGGCTGTTGCCAAACCCGTGGTGGCGTGCTTTCTGGGAGCGGAGCCTGCGCCCATCAAGGGAACCGTGCGACTCACCGGGTCGCTCCTCGAGGCGGCACAGCAGGCGCTCCGCCTGCTCGGAGGCGAGCTGGCCCAGGAGGACTCCACGCCTCCCGATGGATGGGGCGAAGCCCCCGCCGGCACGACGCCCGGAACGATCCGTGGTCTGTTTTCCGGCGGTACGCTCCTCTTCGAGGCCGAGCGCGTGCTTCGGACTGCAGGGTTCGTCGAGCGGGGCGAGAATGGCGCAGATCACTATCAGCTCATCGACCTGGGCGACGATCAGTACACCCTTGGCCGACCCCACCCGATGATCGACCCGCGCGACCGTGCCGCGCGCATCCGCGCGGCCGCCGAAGATGCTTCCGTCGGCGTCATCCTGCTGGATGTCGTGCTGGGATTCGGCGCTCACCCCGATCCAGCGGTCGTGCTGGCGCCCGCCATCGCGGCCGCTCGGGCCGCCGCCAGAGCCAGCAGCCGCTCCCTGGGCGTCGTGGTGTCCGTCTGCGGCACGAAGTTTGACCCACAGGGGTTGGCGGAGCAGCGCACGGCGCTCAGCGCGGCCGGCGCCGTCGTCACCTGCAACGTCGCCGCGGCGGCCCGCGCGGCAGCAGTCCTGGCCAGCCATGGGTGACCTGCTCGGTCGGCCGTTGCACGCCGTGGGGATCGGCGTATCCGGGTTTACGGGGCCCCTCGCGAGCCGGGGGCAGGCTATCGAGGTTGATTGGCGACCACCGGCCGGAGGTGATCCAGCGCTGGCACGCCTGATCGCCGAGCTGGAAGACGACCCCCTCGACCCCCTCGGGGCGCGAATCGCGCGGGCCAATCAGCACTCCATCGACGTTATCCTGAGCGCCCGGCCGCGTCTCCTGGACGTGCGGCCGGCCGGCCGTGCGATCCCGGGTCTGGCGGGGCGGACGCTCCTCCACGCCGGGCCGCCGATCGGCTGGGATCGCATGTGCGACCCGATGCGCGGCGCGCTCATCGGCGCGATCCTGTACGAGGGCTGGGCTGCGACACCAGCCGAGGCCGAGCGGCTGGCTGCGAGCGACGAGGTCACGTTCGCGCCCTGCCACGACTTCGGGGCCGTAGGCCCGATGGCCGGCGTCGTGTCACCGTCCATGCCGGTTGCCATCGTCGAAAACGCTGCCCGCGGGAACCGGGCTTTCGCCACCCTCAACGAGGGCCTGGGGCGGGTGCTGCGCTTCGGCGCCTACGACGAGGAGACGATCGAGCGTCTGCGCTGGATCGGCTCGACGCTCGGGCCGGCGCTGTCCGCGGCGCTCCGGGCGTCTGGACCCATCGACGTGCACACCATCATTGCGCAAGCACTGCTCATGGGAGACGAGTGCCATAACCGCAACGCCGCGGCGACGGGGCTTCTCACCCGCAAGCTCGCGCCGGCCCTGGTGCGCGCCAACCCACCGAATACTGCGGCGACAACCCTTGAATTCCTTGCCGGCAACGACCACTTCTTCCTCAACCTGTCCATGGCCGCCTGCAAGGCGACCATGGACGCCGTCCCACGTGATGGGCCGGCGACGATCGTCACGGCGATGGCGCGCAACGGCGTCGACTTCGGCATCCGCGTCGCCGCCACCGGCGACCGGTGGTTCACCGCGCCGGCCAGTCCCCCGGCT
>CAYQJS010000011.1:59624-59865 GCA_964417895.1 uncultured Chloroflexota bacterium
CCCGGCTGGCCTCTTCTTTCCTGGCTACGGGCCCGCCGACGCCAACCCGGACCTGGGAGATAGCGCGATCACCGAGACGGCTGGCCTCGGGGGCTTCGCGATGGCTGCCGCCCCAGCGATCGTCCGATTTGTCGGGGGGACGGCCGCGGACGCAGTCCGCTACACGGTCGAGATGGGCGAGATCACACTGGCTCGAAACCCCAACTTCGCACTGGCGCCCATGGAGTTCGCCGGCACTCCG
>CAYQJS010000011.1:59875-120606 GCA_964417895.1 uncultured Chloroflexota bacterium
ACGGGCATCGACGTGCGGCGCGTTGTGGAGACCGGCATCACCCCGGCGATCAATACGGGGATCGCCCACCGCCAGGCGGGCGTGGGGCAGATCGGCGCCGGTGTGGCTCGGGCGCCGATGGAGTGCTTTATCGCGGCGATCCGCGCTCTAGCGGAACTCGCCTAACACCATTCCGGCAAGTGTGAAGTATCAATGCCTGACGCGTCGTAGCGCGGGGGCTTGTCCGCCGCTCGTGGCCCGTTAAACGTGCAACGTTGAGGCGAGTGGAGGAGCGATTTTGGAGTATAATTCGCTCCAACATTCCCGAGGTCGATATCCGGTGGCGAAACCGAAGACCACGAATGCGAGGAAGCGGAGCCGTATTCAGCTTGATCTCCGTGCCGAGCAGGTTCACTTGCTCGAGCTGCTTCAGGAGCAGCTTGGGGTACGGTCGCGGGCGAACCTCATCGAAGAGTCGATTAGTACGCTCCTGTGGTTCGTTCAGGAGCAGCGCCGTGGACGCAAAGTGGTGAGCGTCGATCCAGCCGAGCTGAGTAAGCTGACCCACGCCGTTGAGTTTGCCAGCCGTGCATCTGTGTTCCCTGGGAATGAACTGTACGATCATCTGGTAGCCCGCCCGCACCCCTGGCGGCGGCAGCTTGCTCTCAAGGGACGGAACATGACGGTGGGCCAGCTCGTGGCAACCATGCGGGCCGACAATCTCAGTGCTGAGGCGGCCGCCGACGACCTTGGACTGCAGCTGGCCCAGGTACGTGAAGCGCTCGCCTATTACGACGCGCATCGTGAGCTCGTCGACGCCGAGCTGCGGGAAGACGCGCACCGATTGCAGGACAAGGGCTATCGGGTTGAGCCTTCGCCTCTACCTCGATGAGTGCGCCTACAGCAAGCAGCTAGTCAACCTACTCCGGGGATACCCACACGAGCATCATGTGGAGACACCGACTGACTCGAATCTATTCGGCCGCACTGATGAGGATCATTTTGCCTACGCCCGGAGCCATAGGCTGATCCTTATCACAAAGAACCCCGACGACTTCGAGGCACTCCATCGCCAGCAGCCGGAACATGCCGGGATTCTCGCGATCTACCAGGACAACCTTCCTACCGACATGTCCACTCGGGACATCGCTCGTGCGATCCAGAATCTGGCGGATGCGGAGGTGCCGCTAGCCGGGTTCTTCCAGGTTCTGAACGCCTGGAATTACTGACCGATTCGCGACCCGACATTGCCCTAGCAGGCTAATGAAAATCGCGCTCACCCTGAGCTTGTCGAAGGGCGCCATGTGGTTCGACAGGCTCACCACGAGCGGAGCCCAAACCTCGCAGCAGCCTGCTAGGGGAGCGAGCCCCCAACGACCGCAATTACTCCGGTTCAGGGCGGTTACCAATGCTGCGGTCGCGTGGTTCTTTATCCCTTTGGGGTAGCGGCTGTTCGGGCATCGCCCTTGCGTTAGGCTGCTCGCTGAGCCATTATCCGTTTCGTCGAGTGCCCTCGAGGGAGGTGGGAAGGATGCGATGCAGGTTCATCGGCACAGCGGTGATGGTGTTCGCGGTGCTCCTCGGCGGCTGCGGATCCCCGGGGGCGCCAGCGGTCGGTCGGCAGGCTGATGGGCGGCAGGCTGATGGGCGGCAGGCCGCCCCCAAAAGAGTCGTCGCCTCGATCATGGGTGACCCCCATACCGTCTACCAGACCCTCAACCCGGCGTCCCGCGTGCGAGGGATCGAGCACATCCAGGCGCTCGTTGCCGGCGGACTGACGCGAGAGGGAGAAGGTATCCTGCGCGCCGAGCTCGCGGAGGCCGTGCCCTCAGTCGAGAACGGCCTCTGGAAGGTCTTCCCCGACGGCAAAATGGAGACGACCTGGAAGATCAGGAACGGCCCCGAGTGGCATGACGGCACGCCATTCACCTCCGCTGATCTCGTCTTCGTGGCTCAGGTAGTCCGCGATAAAGACCTTCCGATCTTCAGCAAAGTGATGTATGAGTTCATCGACACCGTCGAAGCTCCCGACTCCCTCACCCTAACGATCAAGTGGAAGTCGACCTACATCGACGCGGACACGATGTTCGGCGTATCCGCGGTCCCCTTCGCCAGGCACCGCCTCGAAAAGCCCTACGTGGAAAACAAGGAGACTTTCATCGACGACCCCTACTGGAGCTTCGAATACGTTGGCACCGGCCCGTTCACCATCAAGACCTGGGAGCGCGGCAGCCACATGATTGTCCGAGCGAACGACAGGTACGTGCTCGGTCGGCCGAAGGTGGACGAGGTCGAGCTCCGCTTCATCGAAGACGCGAACGCCACGCAAGCGAACCTGCTGGCCGGCGCGGTGGACATGACGCTGGGGAGGAACCTGTCCGGTCCCCAGGCCCTGGAAATCAGCAATCGCTGGACCGATGGCCGGATGTACGTGAATTACGACGGTGCGAACCAGATTGCGCTCTACGTCCAGCACATCAATCCGAACCCGCCCATCGTGACCGACCTGACGTTCAAGCGAGCCGCGCTCCACGCGATCGATCGCCAGGCGATGGTGGACGCACTGGTGACGCGCCAGAGCGAAGTTGCTCACAGCTGGCTGCGCCCCGGCCAACCCGCCTACCGGGAGATCGAGGCGCGGAACCTCGTGAAGTATGAATACGACCCGCGGCGAGCGATCCAGATGCTGGAGACCATCGGCTACACCCGGGGGGCGGACCGAGCCATGCGGGACTCCAGTGGCCGTCAGCTCGGCTATGAGGTGCGGACCACGGGCGGCGACGACCTCCGCGAGAAGATGCTGTTCACCATTGCCGATGACTGGCAGCAGATTGGAATGGCGATCAGCCCCTACGTGATCCCTCGCCAGCAGGCGGATGACCTCGAGTACCGCGCGACCTACCCGGCCATGGAGCTGGTGCGACAGGGCCTCGACCACACGGGCTCCAGGAACATCCACAGTCGGAACACACCCCTGGCCGAGAACAGCTACCGTGTGACCGGGAATCGGTCCCGGTACCACAGCCCCGAGCTGGACTCGCTGATCGACCGCTACCTGATCACGATCCCCCTGCCAGAGCGTCGGGAGGCCATGGGCCAGATCGTCAGGCACATCTCTGAGAACCTGCCCTTCCTGATGATGCTGTACACCAGCGGCGTCTATCTGGTTTCCAACCGAATCCAGAACTTCAAGGCGGACGGCCCATGGAACGCCCACGAATGGGACGTAACGACGTAGAGCCGGACACGGCTGGTGAGCCTATCACCGTACTGATCGACAGCCCCTACCCTCAGCGGAAATCTATCTGCAGGGAGAAGAGAAATGGAGACCGCCGCCAGGATCGCGATGTTCAGCGACAGCAGCCGCCCGCACCACCGCAACTTCCTGGCTCTGCTCCCGCCGGATGTCTCGCTCGAGTACCTCGGGAACGTCGTGTCGGAAGGCGAGACTACCAGCGCGCCAACGGTGGCGGCGGCCCGGGCGGCGGAGGAGCGCGGGTTCCAGGGACTCATCGTGTCGGGTGCTCCCCGCGAGGTCGCGAGCCCCACCCTATTCGAGGACCTGCGGGGGGCGGTTCGCGTGCCGGTGACCACGGCCTTCAACGCGGGCGCCGCCGCGCTGCAAGCGTTTGGCGCCAAGAGCGCACTCGTGCTGACCCCGTTTGACGAGGCGGTGCGAATGGGAATCCGAGACAACCTCGCCAGGCGCCAGATCGTGGCCACAGTGCCTCCGATGGTGGCCGGCGGCCCGCCTGAGGCCACGAGGCTGCCACCCGAGGAGGTCTATCGCCTCGCGATGGAGGCGTGGAAAGATGGCGGGGCGTTCGACGCCCTCTACTTTCAGGGCGCCGTCCTCGACCCACTGCCCATCGTCGACGGCTTCGAGCGAGACATCGGCAAGCCGGTCGTCGCGAGCAACCCCGCGATGCTGTGGTACATCCTCAGCAAGCTTGGCCGCACCTACCACATCGATGGTTACGGGCGACTGCTTCGCGAATGGCCGCCATTGCCTTGAGCTCGCCGAGTAGCCCCGCACTCTCTCCCTCCCCCTCGACGGGGGAGGGTTGGGGTGGGGGGACGGTGATCCCGACGTCCTCAAGGGCTGATCAACGCAAGGGCGGCGGGGTTCTGCGCCTGCGAGCGAGCGTGGGCTTGCAAGCGCCGGTTGGGGCGAGGAGTTGATGGGTGATCAAGACCGACGTGCTGGTGATCGGGAGCGAGGGGGCGGGGGCACGCGCCGCGATAGCCGCCGCCGACGCCGGCGCGCGCGTGACCATGATCACCAAGGGCCGCATGACTCGCTCCGGCGCGACCCTGACCGGCGCCGCCGACCTTGACGTGGACAGCGCGACGCTGCATCGCCTGCTCGGGCGCGGCGACCCGGACGACAGCCCAGCGGCCTTCTTCCGCGACATGGTCGTCGAGGGCAAGTACCTCAACGACCAGCCGCTGGTCGAGGCCCACGTCCAGGATGTGCCCCGGCGCGTCGAGGAGCTCCTCAGCTGGGGCCTGAAGGTCTACGACGTGCGCCAGAACCCCGGCCACAGCTATCCGCGCAACATGTACACGAGCGGCCACGACCTGGTTATGGTGCTCAAGCGCCAGGTCAAGCGTCGGCCCATCGAGGTGGTCGAGGACACCATGGTCACCGACCTGCTGGTCACCGATGGGCGGGCGGTCGGCGCGATGGTGCTCGACCTTCGTTCCGGCGAGGTCGACGTCATTCAAGCCGGGGCGACCGTCCTGGCCGCGGGCGGAGGCCACAACGTCTACAGCTACACGACGGGCCCCGAGGATCTGACCGGCGACGGCCAGGCCATGGCGCTGCGGGCGGGCGCGACGTTGATGAATATGGAGATGACACAGTTCATCCCTACCACCATCATCAACCCGCCAATCGCTCGTGGCAACCTCTTCCCCTTCCTGCTGGGCCCGCAGAACGGCCTGCGTTACTGGCTTTTGGACCGCAACGGCCGACGCTTCATGGAGCGCTGGGACCCGGTCCGAATCGAGCACTCCACACGGGACCTCTTGTCCATCGGGATCATGACCGAGATTCTCGAGGGCCGCGGAGGGCCGGAGGGCGGCGTCTACTATTCGCTGGCCCACTTGCCCAAGAACCTGATCGAGGACTTCGCCCGCTGGGGCGCCAAGCCCTTCATCAAGGCCGACTGGTCCGCCCACGGGCATAATTTTCGCGCGGTGGTCGACCGCCTGAAGGCCGGCGAGGCCATCGAAGTCTCGACAGCCGCCCACTTCTTCATGGGCGGCGTGCAGATCGACGAGCATATGCGCACCAGCCTGCCCGGGCTGTTCGCCGCTGGGGAGGTGACCGGAGGGGTGCATGGGGCGAACCGCCTCTCGGGCAACGCCTTCACCCAGATCGTGACCCAGGGGACGCGAGCCGGCGCCAACGCTGCGAACTTCGCGCAGCGCGAGGGCGAGGCTTCTCCGCCGAGCGAAACGGCGCTGGCCGACACGCGGGATCGGATCGAGGCGCCGCTGCGTCGTGAGGGAGGGGTGATCGCCTATGAGCTGCGCCAGGCGCTCCAGACGATCGCCGGTGAAAGGGTAGGCGTGCTGCGCAGCGGCGCCGCTCTCCGCGAGGCCGTCGAGCAGCTCGAGCAGCTACGGCGCGACGCCCTGCCCCGCGTCTCCAGTCGGGGCAAGGCACGGCGCTATAACCCGGAGTGGCTCCAATGCCTCCAGGTGGAGAACATGCTGACAACGCTGCTCACCATCGCGAGGAGCGCCTTGCTGCGCGAGGAGAGTCGCGGCGCCCACTACCGCCGCGACTTCCCCGAGACGAACAATGCGCGTTGGCTTCAGAACACCGTAGTGCGCCAGGAGGCAGACGGCATTGATGTCGGCACCGCGCCTGTGCGCATTACAACGATGCGCCCAGCACAGCCCGGAGAAAATGAGTGATGGGTTGCGTTCAAACGCCCGGACGCGTTCAACCAAATCCCTCTCCATCGAAATGGGATAGGTTAGGTTAGGTGAGGGCCCCTCCCGAACCCTAGTATCATCGGCCATTGAGGTCTGCCCTCACCCCCACCCTCTCCCGCAGCGGCAGGAGAGGGAGTGTGGCCGCTCGCTCGACCAGCGGTGCTCTGGCGCCGACGTGTACTATCCGGAGCCGATGCATGAAAACCCCCGGGCACATTCGGGTCCGCGTGCTCCGCGGCGACCCTGAAGCGGGGGACCCGCCACACTGGCAGGAGTACGAGCTGCCCTTCCTCCCGGGCCAGAGCGTAACCGGCCTCCTCTGGAGCGTGAATGAGCGGTGCGACGGCACCCTCGCCTACCGCGTCTCCTGCCACCGCGGCATCTGCGCCAGCTGCATCATGAAGATCGACGGCAAGCAGCGGCTGGGCTGCGTCACCGAGGTAACCGGCGATCTCGTGCTGGAGCCGGGCATCGGCAGGGTGATCAAGGACCTGGTGATCGAGCAGGCGTGAGCCGGGCAGGTTTTTGGGAGCCATATCCGCGCGCGGAGCTGGCCGATTAATATTGGCCGGATCCATCAACTCTGTGTCGGAGTGAACAGATGCGCCAGGTGGCCTTCGAGCCAACGTATGCCGTCAAGGCCCGCAAGGGGCGGCCGTGGGGTTTGGACATCGCCACTCCTTACGACTTTGCGATTGGCCATCCGGACCGCGACTGTTTCCCGGTCGAGGAGCTGGCCGAGGCCACTCGGCGTGTGCTGGAGCGCGAGCGTGGGCGTCTGGCTCTGTATCCCGGCGAGGAGCTGCACCGCCCCACCCGAGAGCTGGTCGCCCAGAAGTACGCCTTGGAGGAAGAACTCGAGGTTCCGGTCGACGAGATCACCATTACGGCGGGCTCGCTGCAGGGCCTCACGATGATCGCGGAGAGCTTCATCGACCCGGGTGACACGGTTGTGGTGGAGGAGTTCACGTACCAGGGCACCTTGCGCGCCTTCGATTCCTGCCGGCCGCGCTACGTCACGGTCCCAATCGACGACGAGGGAATGATCGTGGATGAGCTCGAGGCGGTGCTCGACCGCCTTGCTCACGAAGGCGTCACCCCCAAGTTCATCTACGTGATCACCGACTTCCAGAACCCGACTGGCGTGGTGATGAGCGAGCGGCGGCGGCGCGCGCTAATGGACGTTGCCACGCGGCGAGGCCTCCTGGTGATCGAGGACGACGTGTACGGGGACCTGATCTTCGAGGGTGTGCCGCAGGCCTCCCTGTACGGCATGCGGCGCACGGACAACGTGATCCGCCTGGGGACCTTCTCCAAGATCGTCGGAGCAGGGGTACGCGTAGGATGGATCGTCGCGCCGCCTTCGATCCTCTCCCACCTGGCGACCACCAAGATCGATGGGGGGACCAGCTCCTTCAGCAGCCTGGCGGTGGCCGAGTATCTCCAGGGCCGGCTGGAGACGCGCGTTGCCGAGATGCGGACTGTGTACCGCGCGAAGCGCGATGCCATGCTGGACGCGCTGGACACGCATTTCGGTGGTTTGGCCGAGTGGAGCCGCCCACGCGGTGGTCTTTTCATCTGGGTGCGCCTGCCTGAGGGCTTCGACTCGGTGGCGCGCCTCGCGGATGCCCACGCCGCCGGAGTCGACTACCTGCCCGGTCCTAACTTCTCACCCAGCGGCCAGGGCGCGAACTATCTTCGCCTTTCGTTCGCCTACCTGAGCGTCGAGGAGATTCGGGCAGGCCTGGCCATACTCGCCGACGTGGTGGGATAGGGAGTAGAGAACTGGTTCCCTCCCCCTTCCCTTGCGGGGGAGGGTTTGGGGGGTAGCCCCACGTTCATGCGAAGTGACCTTTAGGCGCCGACGGCCACCCGATCTCGGCGGGGCCGTGCCGCCAAACGATTGCGCATGACACGACCCGGGTACGCGCCCGTGTGCTCGCCGTGCTCGATGAGCGGCACGCCGTTGATGATGGTCATCTCGATTCCCTGCGCGGCCTGGATCCAGCGCTTGTCGCCACCCGGCAGGTCGTAGCTCCATTCGCAGGGGAGCGACGCGATGGTGGTCGGGTCGAACAGGACGATATCCGCTTTGTAGCCGGCCCGCAGGAGGCCGCGGTCAGGGATCTCGTAGAGATCAGCCACCGCGGAGCTCATCCGGCAGACCGCCTCCTCTAGGGAGATGGCCCCTCGCCCGCGGACCCATTCGCCCAGGATCCTCGTTGTGTACCCGAAGTTCCGCCCGTTGCCGCTGGCGGCATGGGCGCCCGCGTCCGACGTGCCGAGAAGGACGAGCGGGCTCTGCATGATGTGCGCCTCGGCATCGAGGCGAGTCTCGTCAGGGCCAATGGCCTCTACGGACGGTGTATTGCACAGCGCGTAGAGGCGGGCGCCTCGGGCTACCTCCGCTGCGTTCTCTTCGAGCATCTCGGCCCAGTAGTCCGGCTGCTCCGGCCGGTAGCGAATCGACTGCCAGGTCACCGGGCGTCGGGTCGCCAGAGCCAGCTCACCATAGAGACGCACGTCGGGCGCCTGAGTGGGGCCCGCGGGCCCACCCAGGGTCTGGATGATGCCGGTGTTGCGAGCCGCTACCTCGGATGCCAGCGCGAAGATCTCACTCTCGTCGGCAAAGTGGGTGGGCAGGGGCGAGCCATCCTCGCGGAGGTGGCGCGGATTGCGATTGAGCGAGAGGCCCAGGGCGCCCGCGCGCAAGGCGGCGCGCACCTCCGTCCGCATCGCCCGCACCTCAGCGGGCGTCGCCCCTCGCTCACAGGCGGCGTCGCCCATGACGTACTGGCGCACCGCGTTGTGACCCACCAGGCAGCCGGCGTTGACGCCGAGCCGCCCGTCCATGCAGTCGAGGTACTCACCAAAGGTCTCCCACTCCCACGGCAGGCCCTTCTCGAGCGCCTGGCGTGGGATTCCCTCGACGCGGATGAACGTCTGGATAGCCGCGTCGTGGTCCTGGGGGCGGCATGGAGCGAGGGTGAGGCCGCAGTTGCCCATGATGACGCTCGTGATGCCGTGGTAGCACGACGACGAGGCCAGCGGGTCCCAGAAGATCTGGCCATCCATGTGGGTGTGGTGGTCGATGAAGCCTGGCGCGACTACCAGGCCGTCAGCATCGACGGTTCGGCGCGCCGCACCATCGACATTGCCGACGGCCGCGATGCGATCGCCCTTGACCGCGACGTCTCCTGAAAACCCAGGGATGCCCGATCCATCGACGATGCGCCCATTCTTGATCACGAGATCGTATGCCATGCCGCTCCCCTCCCCGCCATGATCCGGACCGCATCATACGCTGCCCGCAACAATCGGGCAACGCACGATGGACGGCGGATCGCTTGCTCGGCGCGCCCGTCTGTGGTAACCAATACAGCGCGATTGCGCGGGAGGGACGATGCCGAGAGTTGCCCTGGACCTCAACACTGAGCAAGACCGCCAGAGGGTACGAGGACAGTGGAGGGTGGCATCCGGCCTCGTGCCGGGTGAGCCAAACGAAGGTCTGGTCGCTCGTCTGGAGGCGAGCCCGGCTCGCCTCCCCGACTATGACGACTCCACGTGGGAAGTCTGTGAGAACATTCGGGAGGGCCGCTCCAGCGGGTTTACGTTTGCATGGTGGCGCATCACGGTCGAGCTGCCTGCTGAAGTGGACGGCGTCTCCCTGGCCGGCTCGCAGGTCTTTTTCGAGACCAACGTCGACAACCACGGCGAGATCTGGGTAGATGGTGAGCTGTCGGCAGGCGCCGGCATCATGGGGAACAACGTCCAGCAGCGAGTCCGGATCAGCCAGAGCGCGGTCCCTGGGACGCGATACGTCATCGCCTGCCTGTCCGCGAACGGACCACTCGCGCAGCCGAGGGGTAGCGTGTTCATGCGCTACGCCACCCTCGCCTTTGAGACCAGCGGTTAGAGTGGTAGGGGCGTCGCCTAAGTTCGTGACTCTCGAGGTCCTACGTCAAGGAGCAGCGGTGGCAGTCCATCCCTCTCCCACCGCAGTGGGAGAGGTTAGGTGAGGGCCCCCTTGCCGAACCCTAATGTCATCGGCCATTGAGGTTGCCCTCACCCCACCCCTCTCCCGCTTCGGCAGGAGAGGGAGCCTGCCCGCTCGCTCAGCCATCTGTGCTCTTGCGTTGACGTGTACCAGATTTCGTCGATGCCCTCTCCCGCCGCCGCGGGAGAGGGGAGGGTGAGGGCACGTCCCATGTCGCCGGGAAGGCCAATGAGACGAGGAGTACCTTGAGGCGGACGCGGTCTCAAGCCCCTCGCCGCGGGCGTGCGCTTCCTGCTGCGCGCCGTCCAGTGGAGCCGCGTCGCGTGATATACGCGGTGGCTCTCGCAGGTGGCCTATTCGCTCTGTTTGCGGCTGGGGCCTGGACCTCATTCGTTGGGGCCCCGCCGGGCATCCACGGTCTCGTACTCGCCTCGATCGTTCTCGCGGTTGGTGGCCTGCTCTGGCTGCACCCCCGACTTCGACTGTACGTGTCAGGCGGGCTGTGCCTGGCCGTTGCTCTCCTGATTCTCTGGGCGGTGCGGCCGGACGTAGCAATGGGAGCGGACCAGGCGATTGTGGCCATTCTCCTGTTTGGCCTCTTTCCTCTCGCGTGGATGCTGCTGGCAACCTCGGTCACAAGCTGGCAGATTGGCGCCGTCGCGTACCTTCTTGCTGGACTCACCCTCGTGCTGGAGCTCGTGGCGGCCTCAGGCGTTTCGTTGGGGATGTCCGGTCTAGGCTTCTCCTGGCTGATGGTGCTGGTGGCGCTCAATTGGCCATTTTACTCGCTGGTCATTCTCGGTCTGTTTGGCCATTCCTTCAATTAAAGCTCGGAGGTGACCTACTGCCATGCCCGTCCTCGAACGATACGGCGCGTCTCTTTACTACCAGGAGTCCGGTTCAGGCTATCCGGTGCTGCTCCTCGCGCCCGGCTCCTTCCAATCCTCGATCGACTGGTGGCATCAGGGCGGCCCGGCGACGGATCCAACGGTCTACCTGGCCGACGATTTTCGCCTGATTGCCATGGACCAGCGCAACGCCGGGAGGTCGCGCGCGCTCATCTCGGCGACGGACGGCTGGCACAGCTTCACTGAGGACCACGTGGCGCTGCTGGATCACCTGGGCATCGAGCGCGCGCACGTGGTCGGCGCGTGCATCGGGGTGACGTTCGCCCTACGGCTCATCCAGGTGCAGCCGTGGCGCGTTTCGGCGGCGGTGCTCCAGCAGCCGATTGGCACGCTGGATCCGCGGCCCGGCCCCTCCGGGGGCTTCAAAGGCTGGCGGGAGGCCCTGACGGACCACCCCGAGGCGACCGAGGCAGCCTTGGACGGCTATCAGAACAACCTGTACGCCGCCGATTTCGTGTACGCGGTATCGCGCGATTTCGTCCGCTCCTGCCAGACGCCGTTTCTGGTCCTTCCCGGCAACGATCGGGCGCATCCTTACGAGATCGCGGAGGAGATCGCGCGGCTGGCGCCCAATGCCGAGTTCATCGCGGACTGGAAAGAGGCGGCGGCTCAGGAGGCCGCGTTCAAGCGCGTGCGCGAGTTCCTGCTGACCAACGTGTCGGCCGGAGCGTGAGGCCGTGCGGCGAATCGATGTTTACCGCTGGCCACTCGTGACCGCGCCCGCTGGGCGATCGGGGGTAATGAGAGTTGCACAACTTCGACCAGATCATGGCCTTTCTTGGCTTCGGCAATCCCGCTGGCCGCTTTTGGTTCATCGGGATGGAGGAACGAGGCGAGGGGACTGACCTCGAGCTCCAGTGGCGGCTTACGTTCGAACGCCTAGAGTGTCTCGTTGGTGTTCACGAACGATGGGCGTCGTTCAAGCCGGACGACAAGCCTTTCAGTCCGACCAAACTCATCCCAACGTGGTCCTGTATGAGCAAGCTCGTCCTCCGCCTCACCGGGTCGGCGGACTGGAACGACGTCGGAGCGGTTCAGTACCAGGCTGATCGGCTCGGACGGTTGGATGGTGACACGTTCCTAACGGAGGTCCTGCCACTCCCGGCGCGCAATGTACATGACTGGCCCTCGCCCTATGTGGCGCGTTTCTCGACACGCGACGATTATGAGAAAGAGGTCCTCCCAGCTCGGCTCTCCCGTCTGCGGCGGCTCTTTGAAAAGCACCGGCCTGAATGCGTCTTCTGCTACGGCAAGAGCTACTGGAAACACTACAGGGAAGTCTTTGCGGCAGCGATCTTTGAACCCGCTGCGTCCGGGCGAATTGAGATCGCACGGTTCGCGGGATCGACTATTGTGTTGACACCCTTCCTGGTGCCTTACCGGATGTCTAACGACCTGATCGACGAAATCGCCAACCTGGTACACCTCGGCGCAAGAGCGCCGATTGTTGGATGATTCAGACGCGGGGTGGCTTTCCGGTGAGAGTACGGCCGGCCACCGCGCCAACCCTCAACCTACTCCCCGGGGAGGTTGGCTTTCGCAATCATCGCTCTTGCGGTAAGCTTCGGGAGCCCCGCTCGAGCGGGCATCCTATCTGATGAGGCTGATAGTGTTATGGCAGTAACCGCTCCGCGACAGGAGGCTGAGACTAGCTGGAACCCGAGGTCGGCCTACGAGCGCTGGATGGCTGCGCTCGAGCTGCCCGTCTATCGAGGCCACCACGTCGACAACCTGGGCACGGTCGAGCTGGCCTGGTGGCCCGAGCGTGAGTGCAACGCAGGGTTTCTGTACCTCCAGGGCATGGAGGATATCCACGAGGCGCGCATCACCGAGATCCCTCCGGGCAAGACGCTACCAGCTTCCCGCCTGGCCCTCGAAGAGCTGGTCTACGTCATCGGGGGGCGGGGCATCTGTACCGTGTGGGGTGCCGACGGGTTGCCGAAGAAGTCCTTCGAATGGGGCCCGCACGCCATTTTTATGGTCCCGCCGAACTACACGTACCAGCTCAGCAACGTGCAGGGCGGCCAGCCGGCGCGCCTTCTGCAGACGAACTACCTCCCCCTCGCACTCCAGTCAGTGCCGAACATGGATTTCTTCTTCGACAACCCCAAGGTTGACCTGAACGTCGTCTACGGCGAAGACGTCAATCCGTTCTCCGAGGCCGTCGTGACGCACCCGACCGGCAACCGGTCGGGACTCCGCAACCTCTGGGTCGGCAACTTCCTCCCGGACATGGCGACGTGGGACAAGCTCGAGCCGTACCGCACCCGCGGCGCCGGCGGGACGACCGTCTACTTCCGCTCCAGGACCGGGAAGGGTGGGCACATGTCCGTCTTCCCACCGGGCCGCTACAAGATGGCCCATCGCCACGGGCCCGGTCGGGTGATCGTGATCCCCGCGGGCGACGGCTATACCATTGTCTGGCCGCCCGGCGGCGAGAAGACCATCATCAAATGGCAGGAGGGCACCGTATTCACCCCGCCGGACCAGTGGTACCACCAGCACTTCAACGTGGGCCAGGTGCCGGCGCGATACATCGCCTTCGGGCCGCCGCGGATCCTGAGCGGCCACTTCACGGAGGGCGACTTGGCCGTCAATCAGCAGCTCGCCTATCCGGACGAGGAGCCGTGGATCAGGCAGAAGTTCGAAGAAGAGCTGGGCAAGCGGGGCCTCACCTCGGATATCCCCGAGGAGGCCTATCGCGATCGCACCTACAAGTGGGATTATGGCGACGACGATGACTAGAGTGGGCGTAAGGCAGGTTGAGGCAGAATGTGTTCACCCTCTCCCCAGCCCTCCCCCGCCAGGGGGGAGGGCTGGGGAGAGGGGGAACCTCGTAGCTCTTTTCTACGAAGGGCATTTCGATGAGCCTGCCTGGCAGAGGCCCAGCACGGCAATGGGGAGGATCGCATGATCACCGAGCAGGAAAACGAAACCCTGACCCACGTGGGGCCAGGAACACCTTGCGGCGAGCTGATGCGCCGCTACTGGCATCCGGTCGCCGTCACCTCGGAGTTGGACCGCAACGCCACCAAACGGGTTCGGCTTCTCGGTGAAGACCTGGTGCTCTATCGCGATCGGTCGGGAACCCTGGGGCTCATCGAGCCGCAGTGCGCCCATCGTCGCGTCGACCTGTTCTACGGCATCCCCGAGGCCGAGGGGTTGCGTTGCCCGTACCACGGCTGGCGGTACAACGAGATCGGGCTGTGCATCGAGCAGCCGTACGAGCAAGCCGCGGACCCCGACAGCCTACGACCCAGGATCGCCCTGAAGGCCTATCCAGCTCAGGAGTTGGGAGGCATGATCTGGGCCTACCTGGGCCCGCAGCCTGCACCGCTGATCCCCCACTGGGAGCCGCTGGTGCGGGAGAACTCCTTGCGGGACGTCGGCGCCACGGTCATCCCCTGCAACTGGCTCCAGATCATGGAGAACTCGCTCGACCCGGTGCACACGGAGTGGCTGCACTCAGCGTTCACCAACTACTCGCTCGAGCGCCAGGGCCGGCTGGATGAGATCTATCCCCGTTGGGCGGAGCATCAGAAGGTCGGGTTCGACGTCTTCGAGTACGGGATCGTCAAGCGACGGATCACCGGGGACCACTCCCAGGATGACGACGAGTGGCGAAAGGGCCACCCGATCCTCTTCCCGAACATCCTGCTCGTCGGCGCGATGGACGCTGCCAACTTCCAGATCCGCGTGCCCATGGACGACGAGCATACGCTCCACTTCTTCTACACCGTGAACACGCCCGGTATCCCGGTGCCGCCGCAGCCACACGCGGTGCTGTTCGACGTGCCGCTGCCGACCCAGGGCGAGGATGGCGTTCCTCGCTGGGATCTGCTGGACACGGCTCCGGGCCAGGACATCATCGCGTGGATCACCCAGGGTCCGATCGCTCGTCGCGACAAGGAGCGGCTCGGACTGTCCGACACCGGCGTCGTCCTCTTCCGTAAGCTCGTGTCCGACAACATCGAGAAGGTGAAAAACGGACAGGACCCCATGAACACCTTCCGGGACCCGTCAGCCAACGTTTGCCTCGCTCTTCAGACGGAGCGCGAGCACAGCGAGCGCGGCGGCGGCCCCGCCGCAAAATACAGCCCACTCACGGGGGAGATCCGCCGCTTGTTCGCCGAGGCGAGGGAGAAAGCCCTGGCCCGCTAGTCCTTATTGATCCAGAGCCTGCCCCAGACGGCCTCCATGTCCGGAGCCGGCTCGCGGGGCATCTGCTCCGGGATAGGCCTCCCGTACAGTTTGGCCGTGTTCTCGCGCAGGACCTTCGCCCGAGTTGCCGGGCTCAGGTGGCCGACAGTCTTCGCGATGACCACGTCCGAGTAGGGCCAGATGCAACCCGGGTGCGGGTAGTCGTTAGACCACAGGAAGTTGTTCGCCCCGTACTGCCCCATCAGGTAGCCGCCCGAGCGATCCTGGGTGAACGTGGCGTAGATCTGCCGCTCGAAGTACTCGCTGGGCAGCAGCGAGAACTGGCTGTGCTCTCTTGACTTCAGGAAGCGCCGGTCCATGTCCTCGAGCCAGAAGGGGATCCAGCCGACTTCCAGCTCTGCGAGCACGATCTTTAGGGCGGGATGTCGCTCCAGCGCGCCGGAGCAGATCAGCTCCGTCAGGACATCCATGGCGATCTTTTTGTGGCCGCCGCAGGTCCGCTTGACCGACTCCACGATGGTGGCTCCGCGCTGGAAGCCCTCCCCGTACTCGCCGAAGCCCGTGTTGATGTGCATGCTGACCGGCATCTCGAGGTCCTGCGCGGCAGCCCAGAAGCGCTCGTAATGGTCGGATGCGAACGACAGCCCCTCCGGCGGGATCATCCATGTGGTTGCTCCCACCAGCCCCGCTTTCTTGCACCACTCCAGCTCCTCGACCGCGTTGTCCATGTCCCAGAGGCACACCATGCCCTGGCCCCACAGGCGGTCCGGAGCTTCCTGGCAGAACTCCATCATCCACTCGTTGTAGACATGGGCAGAAACCTCGGCTACCTCGGGTTCGCAGCCCTGGCGGAACATCTCCTTCCCGCGGGTTGGATAGAGCACCTCGGCGCTGACGCCGTCCGCGGCCATGTCCTTGAGTCGCGGGGCGGGCTCCCAACCGCCCTCGCGGGCATACTGGCCCTCCCCGATGCGGTGATCCCGAAACCGAAGGGCTCGGTCGCGGAATCGCTCGGGCATGCGCTGGACCCAGAGGTCCAGCGGCTCCGCCATATGTGAGTCCGCGGAGATCCTGTTTTCCCTATTTGCGACTACTGCTTCGGTCACTAAATATCCTCCTTGTTTTCACACCCTGTCATTCCGACTTGTCATGCGGCTTCACGCCGCGCCACGGACAGATGGGAACTGTCATGCTGAGCCGCAGGCGAAGCATCAAGGGGTCGGCATCGGGTTGCGAGCCTGCCACCCGTGTTGTCGGCGCCCCCAGACCCTTCGCTGCGCTCAGGGTGACAATCCAGAGCAGCGCCAGGCGAAAAATCCGTGCCTCGCCGTTGCTTCGCTCCGTTCCTGGCGGCTGGCATTTTAGCCCTCATAGCACTACGCGTCAGCGCCTGGCACGAGCAGGACGCTGCATAACGACCTGGGCGCCGTGCTTTGCACACTCCTGTTCGTACAGCTCGTAGACCTCCGGGTCCTCGTCCTCGTATTCGATCTGGTGGCTCACATCCTGTGACACGATCACAGCGTTGCCGAACGTGAAGGCCAGGTAACGGGCAGAGGACGGACCCGTGTTGAAATGCTGGTGGAATTCGCCGTGCCTTGGCGACACGACGCTCCCGTCCTTCCAGTCCACCTTCAGCCGTTCTTCGCGCTCCGTCCACAGCTGCGAGTAACCCACGCCGTCAAGGACGATGACGTGCGCCCCCGCCGCGTGCCGGTGTGCCTTCTTGTAAGTCCCTGGCGGAAACTCGCTGATGTGGGCGCGGGAGGCGTTGCTGGCGATGGTGAAGTGCATGTTCACACCGCCGCCCCCCCGCTCAGGGTAAGGGTCCAACTCGAAACCCCGAAGATCCGCCACAAAGTTCGTACGCCACTCCGTGCGGGCGAAGTGCTCGCCGGGGTTCGAGAAGAAGTCCTCCTCCACGTTGTAGCGATTGGTGAACTGGTAGGGCGCATTGAAGATGAAGTCGGTGTCGCGCAGCAGGTTGATGGTGGCGGGGGCGGTGGTGGCCGCGTAGAGGCGGGCGGGGTGCTCGCCATCCAGGTTGAAGTGCTGGTAGTAGCAGTTGAGCGGCGGTGAAAGAAGGCTGCCCCGCTGCCACTCCACCGTCTGCTTGGGACCGCCTTGTGACTGCCACATGCTGGTCGCGCCCCGTCCGGCGAGGACGTATATCAGCGCCTCGTAGAGGTGGCGTTGGACCTCAGTCTGGCCGCCCGGGGCGATCTCCAGGAGCTGCCCATCGTCTATCTCCTGGGCCGCGAGATTGACAAATGCTCCTCTCTGCCCGGTCCTGGGCCATGAGGCCACCTCAAGCCTGTACAGGTCCGTCACGTAGGACCCAGTATGAATCGGGATGCCTTCCTTCTGTTGCCACTGCCGGTACGGACTCGGAGCTGACGGACCTCGCTCTCTCAGCTGCGGTTTAGGCTCCAATTCTTCCTCCCTTGGCCGCGCGCGTCCGGGCGGCCTATCACAGGATACCGTGAACCAGGGGGCTACCCCTCCTCGTCTAGCCCCCAGCTGGGCAGTCCGACGGTCTGTTGAAGACGCCCGACGTGGGCGACCATGAATCCTCGCTCTTCGCGCGGCACCGCCTGCCCGCCACGGTTGGAGGGCGGCCCGGGCCGATTGGGGTTCCGTCTATCATAGCGCTCAAAGTCGGCTCCGGCGATGTCGGGCGCGTGCAGACCCGCGCTGGCGAGGTCCCAGGTGATCTTGGCAAGGCGCTCAAGCTGGAGCGCCTGGCTCAGCGCTTCCTGGACAGTTCTGCCCGTCGCCACGATGCCGTGAGCCTTCAAGAGAACGAGGTCGCGGTTGCCCATGATCTCGATCATCTCGTTGGCCATCTGCTTGTCAGTAATGGTCGCCGCCCTCGGATAGACGGGCACCCCCAGGATGGCGATGCCGGCTGCCCCCGGCGCGTATCCGCCGACGATCGGGCGGAATTGCAATCCGGTTATACCGCACAGCAGCGTGTAGTAGGGATGAGCGTGAATGACGGCCCCCACCTCCGGAAACGAGCGATATATCTCCCCGTGCAGTGGGGTCTCGCCGGGGGCGAAATGGCGCTTGCCGAGCTCGGGCCCCTCGCCATCGAAGTCTGTGCGCCGAATGTGGTGGAGGTCCGTATAGGCCAGCCCGCCCTCGCCGCCACCTCCGCGGCAGCGCAGATACATTTCATCTGCGCCGGGAATGCGCGCGCTGACGTGGCCCGTGGAGCCGAGGTCCACACCCACAACGCGACACGCAATGGCGACTTGCTTCCGTAGGTCTGCCAGCGACTCATCCATTCGTTCTCACCTCCTGTCCAGGGATCAGTTCGCTCAACTCGACACTCCACCCTTCGCCAATCCGCCGAACGAACAAAAAGTGGAAGTACTCTCGGCGGAAGTCGGCCTCGTTTCCGCCCCCGGCGGGCAAGCCCCACTAGGTTATGCGCCACCGAAGCTCGCCCGCAGAACTGTCCGGATCACCCTCGATGAGCCAGCGAGGGCCAGCCATCAGTCCTACTCCACGAAACCGTGGGCTCGGAGATCCCGCTCGACCGACTCGAAAATGGCGCGAGCGTGCTGGAGCGCTCGCTGAGCCTCGGCTTCGGTGGGAATCGAGCCCGGATAACGGCCCGCCACTGCCCACTCGGCGAGCCAATCGAGCTCTGGGTAGTGGTGCTTCAACTGCCAGCCGCCCGGGATCGCATTCCGAATCTCATCGAGGTTGTGGCTAAGTTGATACTCGATCTGCAGGAATACGAGCACGGCTTTCAGCGCCTTCTCCGCTACCTGCTGAGAGAGATAACCGATCGTGGAGGATGCAGCGGGCTCGACCGTGAGGGCCATCTCGGCCACACGCAGCTCCTCACCGGCCTGGTCTAACCACTCGCGCGTGGCTGCCGTTCGCTCCCTCTGTGTCACTGGCTCCACCTCCAGCTGCGCTGAAAGGCGACTCGTATCCCAGGGTGGGGAAGCTGAGCCGTCGTATAGCAGCCTCCCCTCCCGGAGGGCGGGACGGAAGATCGTCCCTACGACATCGCCGGACTTCCGGACTCTGTCAGTCGTCGCGACGAACAAGTCGCACTGCAAGCGTGACCCATGGACGGCCTTGCGCGCCGCCTGCAGGGCTTCTCGCTCGTCACGCCCGTTGGAGAGGACGACAAGGAGGTCGACGTCGCTCCACTGATGGATGTCGCCCCGCGCCTGCGAGCCAAACAGGATCACTTGAGCCGGCTCAACATCGCGCACGAGCTGCTCCGCCAGGACCACTATCTCATCCGGTATATGCGGACTGGCTTTTGCGCGGCGCTTTCGCGGCCAAACCGTTGCCGGCTTCCTCATGGCGCCCCCACGGCCAATGCGCGGAGCTGCGCCCCATTGACTTCGTGCTCCACTCCCCGTTCCACTGCCTCGGCCCTCGGGTTCTCAGTCCATATCCCAGAGGTGCGCGTTCCACACGTTGCCGCTCGTCACGCCCTTGACGCGGACGGACCCGAGCACGGTCGCTTCCGCCTGGTAGAACGTCGTCAGAATGGTAACCTGATCGGTCTGGTGGTGGATCAGATCTCCGAGAAGCGCCAGCCGCTCAGCTTTCGGGATCGTGACGACGTAGCGCTCGATGATGGAATCCAGGTCGGGATTCCGGTAACGCGCACGGTTGCTGCCCGCGAAGCGGTTCTGCGGGAGCGGCACCGAAGCGCTATGCCACTGGCGAACCGAGCTGGCCGACGCCCCCGGGCCGGAGGCAAGCATCTCAAAGGCTGGAAACTGCGCGCGGTACTCCCGATCGGGGATCAGCTGGTTGGGCACGACCACCGGCTCGACGTCGATTCCGACCCGCTTCCAGTACTCCGCTATGGGATAGAGCGCCCTCCTGTTGATGATCGTCTGCTCAGTCGTGCGGTACTCGATCTGCAGTTTCTGTCCCGTGGCGTCCCGGAAGAGCCCGTCCTGCCCCCAGCTGTAGCCGAGGCCCTGGATGATCTCGATAGCGCGCCGGGGGTCGTACGCATAGCGGACGATCCGGTTAGCCACCGCGGGGTAATAGGGATGGTCGGGCTGGAGCCAGGAGTCGGCCACCGCGCCGAGTCCATAGTTGATGGTGTCATTCAACTCCTGGCGATCCATGGCATGAACGAGCGCTCGGCGAAACTGGGCGTTCCCGACAACTGGTGGATTGGGGTCGATGAACTGCGGGTTGATCACCTGCGGGGCGCCGAGCCGGTCGCCCAGAGCCACCCTGATCTGGTCGGTCATGTCGCGGATGCGCACGGCCTGCTCGATCCCCAGCCCTCCCGAGGCGATAGGGGCAGTGATGGCCCCACTGAGGAGGTTCGCAAACATGGCGTTGATGTCGGTAATAAACCTGACCTCGATCACGTCGATCTTCGGTCGGCCCAACAGGTACGCATCGTTGGCGGCCAGTAGCAGGTGGCTGCTCAGGACCCACTCTTGCAGCCGGTACGGGCCAAGCCCAACATATGCGTCGCGCCAGTAAGGCAGAGCCAGGAATCCGCCTTTGTCTTCGCTAAACGGCTGCTCGAGGAGGTGCCTGGGCAGCGGCATCGCGAAGTTGCGGGTGAACAGGTAGTCCGCCTCGATGAAGGGCTCTCTCCAGCGGACCACGATGGTTCGAGGGTCAGGAGTCTCGACGCTCTCGACGATGGCGAGCGCCTGCGGATTCACGATGCCGATCTCCCTGTCTGCGTTGACCTTCACCGCGAACGCGAAGTCCTCGGCGCTCAGCGGCGTGCCATCGTGCCAGCGAATGTTCGGCCTCAGATGCCAGGTGGTCTCCATGCGACCATCGGCCAGGACCTTCCAGAGCCCGTTCTCGGCGGATGGGATTGCCTCGGCGAGACGCGGCTGCAGCACGTCCTGGTCATCCAGAAAGGCCGCTCCGGCGTGCACGAGGTCCTGCACCTCGTACAGGCCGGGGGCTCTCCCGCCGGTGCCGCCGGGGTTGGTCAGCACCCGTTGCATCCCTTCGGGCTCGGAGAACATACCGGCCATCAGCCGCTTCGCGGCCGCCCGTTTCTCGGGGCCACTGCCGCTCGCTCCGCTTCCCGGGGCGCCGGCCGGCGCTGCGCACCCAACCAATGCAGCGACGAGAGTCAAGAAAAGCGCGCGAGGTGTGGCAGAGAGCCGTTTACGGAGCAACTATCGAACCTCGCTTCAGAATCCCTCTCCCGCTCGTAGGGGGAGAGGGTTGGGGTGAGGGGGTCACCACCCAGGAATGTCGAGGGAATTTCTATCGGGGCGCGATCAAGCACAGCGAATCCCCCTTCAGATCACAGAGTCAGCGCGCCGGCACCGCATTGTAGTGCGTATCTTCTTGCGGGTGCGCTGGCTCCCCAGCGATCGGCGGTGATAAGCTGCCGGGGTTGCCTCGACAGAGGCACAACCGCTCATCCCGACGTCCGGCGCCGTTAACGTTTTGGTAGGAGGTGGTCTTGTGTTCGGCTACCGTGCGCGCATCGGCTATACGGTTCCGCTTCCCGCGGTGGAGGTGTTCCCCTACGAGTTTTATCAAATGGTTCCGGCGGGCGTGACCCTCGTGGTCGCCACGAGCCCGTCAGGCACCGACGACCGAGAGCAGACCTACGCGGTGAGCGAAGCGGCCGCGCGGGCGATGGCAGAAGCCGGGGTCAACGTCATCGTCATCGGAGGGGCGAGCCCGGGGTACGCGTTCGGGGTGGATCGGCTGCGCGAGTCGGCTCAGGAGATCGAGCGGGAGTACGGCATTCCCGTGACCAGCGCGCTGGAGGCTCAGCTCCACGCGCTGCGCGAGCTGGGCGCCAGGCGGCTCGGCATCGTGACTCCCTTCGCCGCTACTGGACGCGCGGGGTGGGATCGGCTCACAAACGATGGCTTCGAGGTGGTGGGCGTAGCGGGGGCCGGGTACACCCACGCCGACTTTGGCCGGTGCCCCACCGATGCTCCCGCCGAGGTTGCGCGGCGACTCGCCGCCGAGCACCCGGAAGCCGACACCATCTTTTTCCCTGCAGCCCACTGGCCCGCGGCCTCGAACGTCGAGGCGCTGGAACAGGAGCTCGGATTGAACGTGGTCAGCTCCGCCCAGGCGATCGTGTGGGAGGCGCTGCGCCGCTGCAAAATCGATGATGCTATCGAAGGCTACGGGCGCCTGCTGCGGGAGCATTGACGGCCTGGCAGGCTGCTGAAAACCCGCTCACCCTGAGCGAAGCGAAGGATCTGTCATGAGCGTAATGTGCCATCTAGAGACCCCACACTGGCACCAGATCCTTCGGCCTACGGCCTCAGGATGACACTTTCCGTCCACGCTACTCGAGCGCGTACAGCGCCCTCGGGTTGTCGTCCACGATCTTCCTCAAGACTCGCTGTTCTACGTCCGTCCGCTCCAGCAGATGGGTGATCGCCTCCATCTCCGTCGAGTTGTCGGAGTGGCTGTAGTCTGTGCCGATGACAATGTTGTCTTCGCCCGAGTACTTGAGGACGAAGGGCAGGTCGTCGTCAGCCTCGCACGCGACGTACATGCGGTAGTCGCGCATGACGTGCTCGGTTAGCGGCATGTCCTTGCGACGGAAGCGGCGCACCAGATCGTGGAGGACGAACGGAATCCATGCCGAGCTGGTCTCGATGAAGCCCCAGCGCAGGCGCGGGAACTGCTCCGGCGTGCGGTTCATCACTAGCTGGTGGAACGCGCCGACGACCGTGAGCTTGAATTTCAAGAAGTTTCCCTGGTCGGAGCCCTGAGTGAGGATGTCGAAGAGGGGCTGGCTGCCGATCGACGCATGAACGCAGATAGGAACATCGAGCTTCTGCGCCTCTTCGTACAGGGGGAAGAAGTGGGGGTCGATAACCTGACGGTCGCCCTCGATGCTGCGGATGAAGACGGCGCAGGCGCCATGGTCGCACGCCCAACGCAGCTCGGGGAGGGCGCTGTCCATCGACATGAGCGGGAGCACCGCCGCCCAGCGGAGCCGATTGCTGCTCTGTTCCCAGGCGTGGGCCATCTGGCGGTTGTAGCCCCGGCTCATGGCCAGCTCGGTTTCCGGCCGATCGGTGATGGGACTGAGGATCGAGGGATAGATCACGTGGACGTCGACGCCGAGCTGGTCCATGTGGTGGAGGCGACCGGGGACGTCCACCAGCTCGCGGGCGCCCTTCGGGAACATAGCTCCCGTGTTGGCAACGCCGCCGCGCGGGCGCGCTCGGCCGTCGATGATCCAGTAGTTGCGCTCCTGACCCAGGGGATCGGTCGCCGACGCGAGCACCGGCGCATTGGCCAGGTCCTCCTCGGTAATGAACTCCCAGGTGGCGTCGGTCTCGATTACATGAGCATCGGCGTCGACGATCATCTGGCTCCCTCCGTTTGCGGCCAGCTATCTCGAGGCAAGTCTAGCACGATCTGCACCCCCAACCCATTTGACTTATCAGTCAGGGGTCGATACGGTTCCGCCCAGGTACCGGGCCGAGCGGCCAATCTCTGCCTTCAAGACGAGGTGCGCCGTGCATTTGAGCAATCGGATTACTCTCGTCGTCGCGCTCTCGGCGATCCTGGCTGTGGCGTGTGCCGGCCCCCAGGGCCAGCCCGGGGCTAGCGGCGACGTTCAGGTCCGTCACAATCGAACGCTCACGATGGCTGTCCGCGACGAGGTGGCGAACCTTGCGCCCAAGCTCCCCGGGAGCAGCGGCCCCAACATCACGAAGCGCCTGTTCAACGCCACGCTGTCGCTCATTGATAGTGCGGGCGCGGCCCGCCCCTATCTCGCCCAGGCGCTTCCGCAGCTCAACACTGCGACCTGGCGCGTCCTTCCAGACGGGCGGATGGAAACGACGTACCGGCTTCGCGACAGCCTGACCTGGCAGGACGGGACTGCCCTGACGGCCGAGGATTTCGCTTTCGCCTTCCGCGTGTATAGAGAGCAAGCGCTGGGATTCATCGGCGCTCCCGAGGACCTGATGGAGGCAGTCCTGGCGCCCGATCCGAGATCCGTGGTCGTCCAGTGGCGGTCGCTCTACGCGGACGCTGGCACGCTTGGCCTGACCGGTCTGGTTCCTTTGCCCAAACATCTGCTCGAGGCGGCCGTCGCCGAGTATGGACAGGGCGGCTCCCGAGAGGCGTTTTTCGGGCGCTCCTTCTGGACCGTGGAGTACATCGGGGCTGGCCCCTATCGCTTGACTCGGTGGGAGCCTGGCTCCTTCCTGGAGGGTGAGGCCTTCGACGGACACTCCCTCGGTCGCCCGAAGATCGACCGGGTCGTGCTCCGCATCTTCAACGACGAGAACACCGTGCTGGCCAACGTCCTCGCGGGTGACCAGCTCGACTACACAGCCCAATTCACCCTGCGTTTCGAGCACATTCCCACGCTCAGACGCCAGTGGGAGGCGGCCGGCAAGGGGACTGTGACGCCATACAGGACTTCGGCACAGACCCTTATCGCGCAAGGCCGCCCTGACATCGTCGGCGACCCTGCGCTCCACGACGTCCGGGTGCGGCGAGCCATCGCGCACACGCTGGATCGGCAAGCCCTCAACGAGGGCGTCTTCGATGGGATCGGGTATCCGACCGAGAGCTTCCTGCCGGAAACCGAACCGATGTACGCGGAGCTGGACCGAAGCATGTTCAAGTACCCCCCTGATCAGCGACGGGCGGAACAGCTCATGAGCGAGGCCGGACTGGCTCGGGATGCCGGAGGGCTATTCGCCGACCCGTCCGGCAGGCGCTTTCGTCTGGACTTCATCGTGAGCAGCGGTCCGGAGAACGAGCGCGCCCAGGCCATTCTGGCCGACTCCTGGCGCCGAGCTGGCTTCGACGTGTACCCCGCCATCCTGTCTCAGGCGGATGCGCGGGATATTTCGACGCGCCACACGTTTCCAGGCCTCGCCCAGCGAGGCGGCGCCCCCGATGAATCGCACTTCACCGCCGCGGAGATCGGCTCTGCCGCCAATCGATGGTCCGGCGCCAACCGCGGTGGGTGGACATTTCCCGAGTACGAGCGGCTGTTTGCGGCCTTCACCGCCACTCTGGACCCTGGTGATCGGAGGCGGTACACGGTTCAAATGCTGACGATGTTGAGCGAGCTGCTTCCTGCCTACGCGCTGTATTTCAGGATCGACGTCAGAACCTGGGTGCCTTCCCTGGCGGGCCCAGACATCGGCACAACCGGGTTCGGGCTTGTGTCACAGGAAACGACAGTGCACTGGAACATCCACGAGTGGGAATTCCGATAGGGCGGGGTTCATCGACGAGCTGATCCAGGCTGCTGATCGATTCGGACCGACAAAGTAAGAAGGAGGCCATAAATGGCAGCGCTAGACCTGGCAACTGAACGCAAGGTAATGGAGGCCGACCTCCAGGCATCCCACGAAGAAGCAACGCGCTACAAGAGCCCGTATGAGCGATGGAAGGCTTCGCAGGGGCTCCCCACCATCCGGGCTTTCAGCGTGGCAAACGTCTACGAAGTGGAGCTCACCCCCTGGGAGGCCCGTGGCGGATCGGGCGTCTTCATCAATGTCGACGGCAGCGCCGGGTTCAACGACTCCTACGTGTACCAGCTCGGACCCAGGGAGTCGTCTGCGCCCATCAAGCACATCTACGATGAGCTGGTCTTTGTCCTAAGCGGGCATGGAGCCACCACGATCTGGATTGACGAAAACAGGAAGCAGACGTTCGAATGGCGCAAAGGCAGCTACTTCGCGCTTCCGCCGAACGCCTCCCACCAGTTCTACAACCTCTCGGGAGAAGAGCCGGCACGGTACTTTGCTATGACCGCCGCCCCCAGGGTGATCGATACGTTCAAGAACTTGGATTTTGTCTTCAACAATCCCTATGCGTTCGACGACCGGTTCAGTGACGAAGACGGCTACTTCAGAGAAGCCGAACGGCTATCCGGGCGGCGCGGCGAGTGGCGCACGAACTTCATTGCCGACGTGTGGTCGTTCGCGGGACCCCGACGAGCATCGGCGGAGGAGGTCGCGCAGCGGGCGAGGGCGGGCCTGACCACCGTTCGAGGGTCGGTTGGCGGTGGGGATTCTGGCGGCCGCCAGGTAGCTTTTGTGGACGGCACCGTGCGCTGCGGCGTCTCGTTCGGATCGCAGCCTGGCGTGCACACGGCGTTTCACCGGCACGGCCCCGGGATCCACGTGCTGACCATTGGCGGTCACGGATATTCGCTGCTCCGGGGGCCGGAGGGTGGCGACTTCAGGCGTGTTGATTGGCAACCCGGGACCATTTTCGTCCCGCCTGAGATGTGGTGGCATGCGCACTTCAATACCGGGCCGGAGCCGTGGGACTGGCTGAGGATCGGCTGGGGCACGGATAAGCCCAAGCCTGGCGGCGGGCAATATGACTACACCCGCAGCCCGAATGAGGGCGGAGACCAGATCCCCTTCGAAGAAGATGCCCCGTCGATCCACCTGGAGTTCGAGGAGGAGCTGAGAAGCAAAGGGGTGGCGGACCTCATGTTCCATCACCCCTATTGCGCCGTCAGGTAGCTCTCAACGGACAGCGGGCAAGGCTGGGACACTGTCCCCTCCCCCCTGGCGGGGGAGGGCTAGGGAGAGGGGGCCACGAACTTCTGCGATCCTGTACGATCGGCTCACTACGCTTCGGCGTCGAGGTGGAAGAACTCGATCGCATTGCCGGCCAACATCGCGTACCTCTCGTCCTCCGGCACGCCGGCGAAGCTCTCCTCTATGACCCCGCGCGAGTGTGGCCAGTCGCCCTGCTGGTGTGGAAAGTCGGTGCCCCAGATGAGGTTGTCGACTCCGATCTGATGCCGTAGCTGCACACCCACGGGGTCCCGCAGGAAGCCCCAGACCGCGTGGCGGCGAATGTAGGCGCTGGGCGGCTGCGGCAGTGGGCCGACCCCGAACGAGCGCTCTGCCCAGAACCTCGTGCGGGCATAGTTGTCGTCAGCCTGGAAGATGAAGTGGGGGATCCAGCCGGCCTGCGTCTCGGCGAAGTAGATGCGCAGCGAGGGGAAGCGCTCGAACACCCCCGTGAACATCATCTGCGCCATACTGCGGCCCATCGACGTCGAAAAACGGGTGACATACCCGACCGGGTCGGCGCCCGAAGTGTGTACTTCACCCGCTCCGGGCTGCTGCTTATACCGGAAGGTGGGCCCGGAACCCGGACCGCCTCCGAAGATGGAATGAGCGGTGATCCCCATCTTCAGGTCGAGCGCGGCAGCCCAGAACCTGTCGTCCTCCGGCATCGGATACCCTTTGCCGTTCGGATAGTTTCTGAGCATGATCCCCTTCAGGCCCGCCCGAGCGCAGTATTCCAGCTCGGCAATCGCGTCGTCCATGCTGGTGTCCGGAATCAGGCCCATGCCGATCAGCCGATCTGGCGCGTAGGAGCAGTAATCCTCGGCCAGGAACTCGTTGAAGGCGTGGATGAGAGCTTTGTAGCCCGCGTCCTCTCGGATGCCCCGCCACATCGTCTGGTGGGTGTGGTAGAGGATCTCGGCGTCGACTCCGTCCTGGTCCTGCTCGCGCACCCGCTGATCGGGTCCGCCCGTGCCGGGGTTATCCTCGTAGACCTCTCCGACGACGTTGCGCTGCTCGTAGGGCTTGCCACCCATGGCGAGACCGAGCACGTAGGTGTCGCGGCCCTCCATGACGATGCCGTCGCCTCCGGTTGGCAGCTTCACCAGACGCGGGGCGCGATCCCGCCACTCTTTAGGAACGCGAGGCGTCCACATCTCAGGTGGAATCTCAATATGCCCATCCCCGGAGATCACTCGATATCGATACGCCATTGGGTCCTCCTTCCTTGACTAGAGGTGTGTGTCCAGCTATCGCTGCTTCATGATGAAGCGCGCGCTTCCACTACGGCGTTGCGCAGCAGCCTCCCTGGATAGGCGCCCGTGTGCTCACCGCGCTCCATCAGCACTTCTCCGTTGACGATCGTCATCTCGACGCCCCTCGCCCGCTGCACAAAGCGCCCGTAGCCGGCGGGCATATCGTCGATCCACTCCGCCTCCTCTGTCCCGATCCGCTCGGGGTCGAACAACACGAGATCCGCAGCGTAGCCCGAGCGTACCAGCCCGCGGGATGGGATGTCGTAGAGCGTGGCCACCGCGAAGGTGAGGCGGTGCACGGCCTCTTCCAGCGTGAGCGCCCGCCGCTCGCGGACGTATTGACCCAGCAGATGGGTGCAGTAGCCATATGTCGCGAAGTTCTGCGTGTGAGCGCCGGCGTCCGACTCTCCAATGACCACGTGCGAGCTCCGCAACATCTCCCCGACCGCCTCCGGGTCGCCCTGGATGCCCAGCGACTTGAACGGCGCTTCCAAATCCTCTTTGAGGTTCAGATCCAGGAACGCATCGATCACGTCTTTTTCCTGGGCCTCGGCGATCTCGGCGAAGCTCTTGCCGATGAGCCCCTGGTGCTCTGGCAGCCGCGCTCCAGCTAGGCGGATCATATCCCACCGCTTGGAGAACACGGTGGGCGTCGGGTCGTCGACTGCCTCGTACCGCAGCTGTGGTCGGAGCGCGGGGTCGGCGAGGGCCCGCTTGCGGTCCTCGAGTGAGGGCATGTTGAGCACCCGCTTCCAGGTCGGCAGCTCCTCGAACCCGCCCGTATAGGGCGACAGTACCCGGACCGACTCTATTCCGAGGGCGAAGGTCAAACCGAAGGCTCTCGCGCCGCGCTTGAACTGCTCGGCGGCGGCGGCCAGATCGTCGCGCCACTGGTTGGGTGCGCCCCAGCGGTGGTTGATCGCCTGCCAGAGTACCGGGCGGCCGGAGTGCAGCGACAGGTCGCCGTACCACGACACCGGTGGGATCGCGGGGTTGCCACCCGCTTGAATCGCCCCGGCGCCGAAACGACCAACTTCTCCGGCTAGGGCGAACACTTCGCGGTCGTCGGCGAGGTGGCCGGGCAGCGGCGATCCGTCCTCCTGGGCGTGCCGCGGGTTGCGATCGGTTGTGAGGCCCAGGGCTCCGGCTTCGAGCGCCGCGCGTAGCTCCCGGACCATCTCGCCCACCTCAGCCTCCGTGGCCGTGCGCTTGTTCGCGTCGTCTCGGAGAACGTAGCGCCGGATCGCATGGTGCCCGGCGAGGCAGCCGACGTTCACGCCCAGCCGCGCCGAAAACGCGGCGAGGTACTCCGCGAAACTCTGCCAACCCCAGGGAAGTCCTGCCTCCAGCACAGGGCGCGGCATGGCTTCAACGCGGATGAACGTCCGGAGCAGCGCGTCGTGGTCCTCCGGCCAGCACGGGGCCAGCCCCAGCCCGCAGTTGGCCATGATGATGCTCGTAACTCCGTGCCAGGTGGAGGCGGAGGCGATAGGGTCCCAGAAGATCTGGGCGTCCATGTGCGTGTGGTGATCGATGAACCCTGGCGCGACAGCGAAGCCGCTGGCATCGATCATGCGGCGGGCGCGGCCATCGACCCGGCCGACGGCCGTGATCCGGCCGCCCTCAATCGCGACGTCGCCGAAGAAGCCAGGCATCCCGGACCCATCGACGATCCAACCGTTCCTGATCAGGAGGTCGTGCATGTCATCGCCACTCCCACTCGTGGACATTCCAGGTCGTCGGCCGATCGGGTGTCGCCGCCTGTGGGCCTCGCAGGGTCGCGACGTGGGCGGTGGGCGCGAGGCTGTAGTAGAGGAAAATCCAGGGCACCTGCTCTGTGACGCGTTTCATCATCTGCGCTACCAGCTTGCCGCGCTCGCCGCGGTCGAGCGTCCGATTGAAGGTGTCGAGCAAGCTATCGTACTCCCTGTCCGACCAACCTCCGAAATTCGTGCCTCCCGACCATCGATTCTCGGCCGTGGGAATGCCGGCGGTGCTCAGCTGCCGCAGGCTGCCCTCATCCGCTCCTGAGCCCGTCGTCATTACACCCGATATCGTCGTCTTTAGCTCGTGGTTGAGAATCTGCGCCGGAGGCAGCACGTGTGGTTGAGCATCGAATCCGGCGCGTCTCCACGTATCCGTCATGACGCTCAGCTCGCGCTCGTTTGGGACCCGGGAGACCTGCCAGGACTCAAAGCTGAACCGCCCGACACCCGGGCTGGCGAAGACGCCGTCGGGTCCGCGGACGTAGCCGGCCTCGTTCATGAGCTGTTCTGAGCGACGGACGTCGTAGGTGTATTTTGTAATCGCGGAATCGATGGTCGCGTAGTACCCCAGCGTGGGCGGCACCATCGCGTCGGCCATCACACCCTCACCATCGAACAGCACATCGTTAAGAGCTTGCCTGTCGATAGCGAGGGCCAGCGCCATCCTTACCCGTACGTCCAGCAGTGTGGAGGGTTTCGCCACATCTGGGCGAAGCTGCACCTGCGTCATCGTCACCGCACTCGGGCTGGCGAGCAGGGCCATGCCGGCCTGACGCATGAGTGATCCCGTGTCGAAGCGTATTGCACTCCTATCGGCCACGTGCACGTCGCCGGAGAGGACGCTGGCGAGGACCGTGTTGGGATCGTTGATAAAAACCAAGCGCACTCGGTCGATCCGTGGGCGGCCGAGTGCATGGCCGTCGAACGCGGCCGCCTCGAGAAACGCGCCCGACTCCCAACGGTCGAGGCGGTACGGGCCCAGCCCGACGTATTCCCGCGTCCAGTACGGGTCGTTCGCCGCGGCGGCCAGCCGTCCTTCGTCCCGGTACCGGGCCAGGATGTGGCGCGGCAAAGGGAGAAGGGCGGACTTCTCGCTGCCCAGCGACCCTGCGCCCGCGTAGAGTCCGCGCCAGCTGATCACCACCGTGCGTTGGTCCGGAGCGAGCACCTGCTCGATCTCGCTCTGAGGCGGCCGCCCCGCCACCCCGAACTCAGGCGTTCGGTACACCTGCCACGCCAGGATGAAGTCCTCGGACGAGAGCGACGTGCCATCGTGCCACCTGAGGTCCGTCCTGAGACGATACGTGGTCTCCATGCGGCCGTCGGGGAACACGTGCCAGCTCTCGCTGTTCAGCTGCGGGAGAGACTCGGCGAGGTAAGCGCGCGGGACCTCGCGATCATCAAGCAAGCTTAAACTGGCATTAAAAAGCCGCACAGGATTGACGAGCGCGAAGGCGCTGCCGATCTCCAGGCTGAGCGCCTCGGGCTCAGGGGCGATAGCCATGACCAGCGTACGCTTGACTTCCGGCGCCGCGGGCTCGACTCCTCGAGCGGCGTCCTCCCCCGGCACCACGGGCGCCGGAGCGCAGGCCGTCAACGTTGCCATGGCCAGCAGCACTGGAATCCTGCGGATCCTGCGTATCACCTGAGTGACCCCTGTGAGCGAGACTGCGTGGTGGAGCCCTGGCATCCAAGGGAAACGGGGTCTGCACGCGAGACCCGATGCCGGTTGCATCCTAGGCGGACACAGGAGTCACGTCAAGCGGGTCATATCAGCAAACTGCACGGGCTCTTTTGGTTCGTCCTTCAGGTCGGCCCTGCTCTGATCGACCTGGTCGAATCGATGCGCTCTCGCCCCTGCCCGACCTCAACGTGTTGGCCAGGGTGCTGACGGCCGGGCAGGCGATGATGCCAACACCACTGTGTCTGCCGCTCATATCTTCGCGCATCATCCGATGGGCGGCTGGCCCGCGTCAGGACAAACCAAGCGTCGTGGCGTGTTGACAAGCGTCGCTTAATTGTCCCTCCAGGTCGTTCTCGACATCCTGTGGGCTCCGCGGGCGAAAGTCCTGCTCAACCTCTACAAGAGTGACTGTCTTGATATAGGGCTGGATCGCCGCTCTGTCTATGTGCTGGACTATCTGCGCGCCTTTCAGTCGGTACACGTCCGGAATCAGCTTGAGAGCAGGGACCCATCGGTCGTTCCAGTTCGTCCGGAACGCGGAGATCTGCACCCGCCTCACGAGATCTCCTTCCTGCAACTTCACGAACCAGATGGGCTCATCGTGGTACCAGTGGGTCGCCTTCCAGCCTTGGAGACGATCTATTACCTTGCTGATCGCGTCCGCGTAGCCCGGTGCGACCTCGATAGGTCTACTCGTGTCAAGCATGTCCTTGATACCACTCACGGATGTTGGGGGGGCCTATGTTGCGAGCAGGCCAACCCAGCGCTCCTTATCCCTGGACACAGTGATCGGCACCGTGACATAGTATTCAGTCCCACCACCAGCGCGGATGAGATCGCCGCTACCATCGCGGATTGGCTCGACCGGAGAGGGCCCCTCCGGCTCAACAACGAGCGCGTCCTCGATCAGGCAGGCAAGCTCGACAGGCTTGTTGACGATACTTAGCTTGTCGGCCGCATCGCAGCCAAAAGGATAAAGATCGCTCGTCAAATAAACTCTACCACTCCGGCCGGGCTTGATTTCGCCGGCAGCAAGGATGTTCTGCGTCCCTTCGCGGGGAGCGTAGTGCAAGTAGTAGTTGGCTAATAAAGGAGTCGGAGTGAGCGCTGGCACTTTGGCTCTCCAGCGAAGGTTAGGTAGCCTGCCAAGCTCCACAGGCGCAAGAATGCTATAGCTTCAGCGCATTCCAATCAATGCGTAGCCTCGTTGAGTAGGCGGACGGGTAATGCGGTCGGCTTCGGTCGTCTTCAGTCAGGCAGGAATCCTACCAATCGACTTATTCCCGCGGTATATTGGCCGCACGGGCCTGGCGGGCGCCGCCATACAGGAGGACGAGGATGTTGCTGTCAAGAGGTCCAGCGCTGACTCTCGTATGCGCCGTGCTGATCATGGCCTGCGCCGCTCCCACCGGGCCGGGCACTTCAACGACGGGCGCCGACCGGCAGCCCATGGCAAGGAAGACCATGACGGCCGTGATCATGAGCACTCCGGCCCAGCTCGCGTCCGGAAATCTGCTCGTCGCGAGCACCCCCACGTGGCAGGGCGGCGACGAGCTCGAGGAGCTGGTGAACGCCGGCCTCACCACCGCCGACCAGAATGGCCGTCGCCTCCCCCTGCTGGCACGAGCCGTCCCCGCCGTCGAGAACGGGCTCTGGAAAGTCTTTCCCGATGGCACGATGGAGACCACGTGGACTATCCGCGAGCGAGCCACCTGGCACGACGGGACCCCCTTCACCTCCGATGACCTGCTCTTCACCGCTGCGCTCTACCAGACTGACGAGCTGCCCCTCGTGGAGCGACCCCTCAGGTTCACTCAGTCTATCGAGGCGCCCGACGCCCACACCATCGTCGTGAAGTGGAAGCAGACGTACATCGCAGCGGACCAGCTGTTCCACACTGTGCGACCCAAGCACGTCATGGACAAGGCCCTCTCGGAAGACAAGCAGTCTGTGCTTCGGCTGCCCTACTGGACCTCCGAGTACGTGGGCACCGGCGCCTTCAAGGTGCGGGACTGGGTGGATGGTAGCCACGTCGTGCTGGATGCCTTCGACGACTACATCCTGGGGAGACCCAGCATCGACCAGATCACCGTCAAGTTCTCACCGGACCCGCGGGCGGTAGCCGCCCGCATCCTGGCGGGCGATGTCGATCTGACGCTCGGCCGGAACCTCTCGCTCCAGGAGGCGATACAGGTGCGGGAGAGTTGGCGTGAAGGCACGATCGAAGTCGGCTTCGAGAACTGGATCGCCCTCTTTCCCCAGTTCATGAATCCAACGCCACAGGCCATGCTCGAGCTGCCGTTCCGGCGCGCGATCATGCATGCGCTGGACCGCCAGCAGATGGTCGACGTGCTCCAATTTGGCGTGGTCCCGATCGCCCACACCTGGGTGAGTCCGACCGAGGCCGCGTATCGCGAGATCGAGCCCGGCATCGCGAAGTATGACTACGACTTGCGCAAGGCGAGGCAGCTCACCGAGGACGTGGGCTTCACGATGGGCCCGGATGGACTTCTCCGTGATTCGGGAGGCCAAGGCCTGGCCCTTGAGATCCGCACCAGCGCGGGGGACAACACCCACGAAGCAGCCATCCTGACCGCCGCGGACGACCTGAGAAAGCTGGGGATCGCCGCGGAGCCGGTCCTCATCCCTGATGCGCGGCGCAACGACCGCGCATACCAGCAGACTTTTCCGGCGCTGCGGCTCTGGCGCAACGCCAACAACCTGTGGACCCTGGACCGGTATCACAGCGCCAACGCCGGGACACCGGAGAACAACTTCCGACAGACCAGCAACTACGCGCGCTACACGAACCCTGCGTTCGACGCGCTGATCGACCGCTACCTTGTGACGATCAATGTCCAGGAGCGCACGCGCCTGCTGGGGCAGATCGTGCAGCATCAGTCCGAGCAGCTCACCGTGATGGGCCTCTTCTACAACACGGAGCCGCACGCCGTAAGCAACCGATTGAAGAACGTCACGAGCAAGACGACTCCGGACGCGAGCCACGTCTGGAACGTGCACCAGTGGGAGCTGGCGAGTTGATGGATGATCTGGTACGACGCCGCGTGCGTTCGTGACCATCGAGGTCCGAGGCCAAGGAGCGGCGGTGGCAATCCATCCATCTCCCACCGGGGTGGGAGAGGTTAGGTGAGGGCACTTCCTCCGTTGGCGCTTTGAACCAGCGGAGATGCTCGCCTCCGTAGTGGGTCGCCCTCACCCTCCCCTCTCCCATCGCGATGGGAGAGGGGCACGCGGGTCACGAACTTCAACGATCTTGTACTAGCGCCACTCCCACTCGTGGATATTGTCGTAGCGGGTGCTACGCGGAGCTGCCGCCTCGGGTCCTTGCAGGCTTCCCACGTGGGCGACTACGAGGAAGTTGAAGTAAAGGGGCAGAGCCGGCAGCTCGGTGCTCATCAGGGTCAGCAACTGGACCATCATCCCGTCGGCTTCCTTCTGGTCCAGAGTCCCCTTGAACATGTTGACCAGGCGGTCGTAGTCGGGATGCGCCCAGCCCATGCGGTTATTCCCGCGCCAGCTATTCTGCGGAGTTCCGATGGTCGCGCTCGTGAATTTGTCCACGCCAAGCATCGGCGGCGTCAGACTGTTGTTGTTCGTAGTCAGTGCCGGGAACGTCGCTTTCATCTCATCGGTGCCGACTCGCAGGGCGGCCGGGATCAGATCCAGTTGGACGTCGACGCCGGCCCGCTTCAGATAATCGGCGACGATAGTGGAGTCCTGTGCTTCCTGGCCCTCCGACACGCCGGAGAGCTCCGGGCTGAACCGTCCTTCGCTCGGGCTGACGAAGATGCCATCGGCGCCCTTCGTGTGCCCCACCTCGGCCATCAATTGCTCCGTGCGCCGCACGTCGTACGGGTATTTGGCAATGGCGCGATCCACCGCCGTGTAGTACCCCACGATGCGTGGCACCATGGCATCTGCCGCCATCCCGCTGTCCTCGACCATCGCCTCCGCGAGGGCCGGCCTGTCGATCGCGTGCATCAGGGCCTGGCGCGCCCGCACGTCCAGCAGAGCGCGCGGGTCGGCGTACGCGGGCCGTGCCTGAATCTGCACGTACCGGAGCTGCACCGGACTCAGCAGGATGCGCCCCTCGGTGCGGGGCACCCACTCCTGCTTGAGGGCGGCGGCCTCCTGAAACTCGATGGCCCGATCGACCGCCATGTCCAGATCGCCAGCGAGGAGTCGGGCGACCGTGATATTCGGATTGCCGCTGAAGTTCAGGACGATGCGGCCGATCTTCGGGCGACCGAGCGCGTAGCCTTCGAAGGCCTCGCCTTCCATGAAGGCGCCGCGCTCCCAGCGAGTGAGCCGATAAGGGCCAGCCCCAATGTAGGCTGTCGACCAGTGGGGCTGGCCGTAGTAGGCGTCGCGGTCCAACTCGAGTGACCTCTCGAGCAGGTGCCGCGGGAGCGGCTGGAAGGCCAGAGCCCCAGCCTCAGGGTACGCTCGCCCCCACCGGATCACCATGGTTTGGGGATCGAGCGCCAGGACGTCATCGATGTACATCGCGGCCGCCCGCTCGTCGCCGCCCGGGGGCGGGCCCCAAGCATTCTCGACCCTGAAGGCGCGAAGAGCGAAGACGAAGTCGTCCGTCGTCAGCGGAGCACCATCGTGCCAGGTCAGACCGGCGCGAAGACGATACGTCGTCTCCATCTTCCCCTCGGGCAATACCTTCCAGGCATCGGTGTGCAGCTGCGGCAGCCTTTCGGCGAGCACGGGATAGGCAACCTCACGGTGGTCAGTCGCGGAGAGGCCGGCGGTGAACATGCGTTGCGGGATCTCCACCTTGGAAGCGCCGCCCGAGCCAGTGAGGTCCTCGGCCTCGACGCGGGCAACGATGCGCAGCGTCCTCGACTGGTCCACCGTGGCGCGTCTCAGTTGATCGGAGGAGCTGCCTCCAGGGCCGGCCGGTGCGCAGGCCGCCAGGGCAATCGCTACCAGGAGCACGAGGTAGAAGAACCGATGGCTCATCATTGCACCTCCATTACGAGTGTCATCCTGGGCTCCCACAGCTGTCACCCTGAGCGACAGCGAAGGGCCTGCGGGGGCCCGACAACGCAGGCCGCAAGCTCCAAGCCCGATGCCGACCCCAGATGCTTCGCCTTCGGCTCCCATCAAAACCCCGCTCCCATGAAAAATACCGCTCGTCCTGAGCCTGTCGAAGGACGAGCCCGGGGGTGGGCAACCTTCGCCTCATGGTTCGACAGGCTCACCATGAGCGGCACCTTCATCCGTCTACTTCTGCGTGCACAGCGGATGGATACCTCCCATCCTGCACGTCACTCCGCGTTGGGCCAGCTCCGCCTCGAAATCGCGGTGGATGCTGGGGTCCTCGATCTCGTAGGGGACGCGGTGCCCGCCCTCAGTCACACTGACGTCGAGGTACTGTTTCCCACCGGGCGCCGGTTTGTCGCTTCCCCACCCGATGGCGAGGAACAGCGTGGGCTCGGCGCCCACGTTGAAATGCTGATGGAAGCACATCTCGGGCGGGACGAGCATGCTGCCCGGTCCCCAGTCGATCCGCTCCACGGGCCGCCCCTCGTACCACATGAGGGTGTATCCCTCTCCGCGGAGAATCACGATGTGTATGCCGGGTCCGTGTCGGTGCGCCGACTTGTACGTGCCGACCGGCCACGACGAGCTGTGCGAGTGCATCGTGGAATTGACCATGTCGAAGCTCGCGGTGGTGTTGAGGGAAGTGCGGCCCGCCCCACTGGAGTGGCCGTCGACCGTGTTGGGCATAGGGTTCTGAGCGAGCACGTCCGCCACGAAGTTCGTGCGCCAAGGGCCTCGGCCCGCTGGCCGCTCTCGCTGTTGGAAGTAGCCGTCCTCGCCGCTGAATCGATCATCGAAGACGAACGGGTTATCGAAGACGAACTTCAGGCTCTTGAACGAGTCGATGATGCGTGGGGCAGAGGTCATCCCAACGTAGCGCGCCGGCTCGGCCCCCGACAGATTGTGGTGCTGGAACCACGCGTTGGGGGGAATCGCGAAGTAGCTGCGCTCGTGCCACTCGAACGTCTGCTTCTTGCTGGGATCGATCCAAACCGTCGTGGCGCCTTGCCCCTTCAGAACGAAGACGCTGTCCTCGTAGATGTGCTTTAGGGGAGTTGAGGACTCCTTAGGAGCCAGCTCGTAGATATACGAGTCGTTGAACCCCCCAGTGCCCTCGAGGTTAACGAAGACGCCTGATCCGCCGCGGGCCTCCCACGGGGTGAGCTCCACGTCCAGCAGGCTCTTGATGAAGTACCCGCGGATGGTCGGTAGCCCTTGCGACTCCTTCCATCGCTCGTAGGGCGACTTGTACTCCCGCATCGCTCGAATGCGGTCGTATTCCTCAGCCGGTGCCTCAGCTTGTGCCATGTCTTGATTTCCCCTCCGTCTATTGTCATCGTGCGCCGCTATTGTCATCCTGAGCCGCAGGCGAAGGATCTGGAGTAGCAGCCGAGTTGGAGCTGCCCCCAGATTCTTCGGCCTTCGGGCCTCAGAATGACAGTCCGGCTCAGACTGACATTGCGGCTGCGTCCCGAGGCGTCTCGGTGAGCGGGCGCTCGGTGTCCAGGTGGAAGAACTCGATGGCGTTTCCGGCCACCATCCTGTAAGTCTCGTCCTCAGGGACGCCCGCGAAGTTCCTTTCCAGCACGGCCTTCGAGTTCGGCCAGTCGGACTCCGCGTGCGGGAAGTCGTTGGCCCACATCACTCGATCCACGCCGATGAAGTGCCGCATGTGCACGCCAACCGGGTTATCTTGGAAGCCCCAGAGGAAGTGCTCTTTGACGTACTCGCTGGGGGGACGGTCGAGCGGCTCGATCCCCAGCAGGCGCTCCGCCCAGAACCGGTGGCGGTTGTAATGGATGTCCATCTGTTCGAGGTGGTTGGGAATCCACCCGATCTGGTTCTCTGCGAAGTAGACCATGAGACGGGGAAACCGATCGAACACACCGGCCATCACCAGCTGGTTAGCGCTCAGCGCACCGTACTGGCCGTACCTGGTCATCCGCGAGACGATGTCCTGGCCGCCGATGTCGTCGCCGGGGTCCCGAGGATACTTGAAGACCGGTCCCGTGCGGGCGCCGCGCGCGCCGATCTGGACGTGCACCGTGACGGGCATGTCGAGGTCGAGGGCCGCCGCCCAGAACTCGTCGTCCTCAGGCGTCGGATGGTACTTGCCGCTCGGGAAGGTGCTGAGCACAATGCCCTTCAGCCCGAGCTTCGCGCAACGCTCCATCTCATCGATTGCGTAGTGCGCGCTTCGCTCCGGAACGACACCCATGCCGAGGAGGCGGTCGGGCGCCACTGCGCAGTAGTCCTTCGCGAGGAAGTCGTTGTACGCCTGGATCATCGCCAGGTATGCATCGTCGTCGGGAATGCTGTTCACGATCATCCCGCCGTTGTTCCCCGGAAACAGCACCTCGGCGTCGATCCCGTCGACGTCCTGCTCGTGGAGCCGCTGCTCGGGCGATCCGGCCCCTGGCGCTCCCTCATAGGTCATCCCCTTTGGGCTCCACTGTTCGAAGGGCTTGCCGGCGCACAGGTTCACGCCTCCTCTGTACAGCGGCCGCCCCTCGATGAGCCACGCGTCGCCACCCTCGGGGAGACGGATCATGCGCGGTGAACGGTCGCGGTACTTCTCGGGTACCCGCGGCGTCCAGCGGTCGCACGGGATCTCGAGATGTGAGTCCGCGGAGATGTGGCGGTATTCTCGTGCCATCGGTCTTCCTCCCAGGCGTTGCTATCGCGGGCTCATTGCCGTTCGTCCCGACGTTGACAGCTCGATCCTATTGCCCGCGGGGTCGATGAGCGTGAGCGAATAGTCCCTGCTATCTGGCTGTTGGCGGCTTCCCTCGACCTTGAATCCCTTCGCCTCTAGCTCCTGCGTCACGTCCGTCAGCTCACCCGGCCATTCGATCTCGACCATGTGATGCGGGTTGCCCGCACGGCCGCCCTTCGCCGCGTCGCTCACCCCGAGGACTAAGCCGCCCAGGTCGACGAACGTCGTAGGCGTCTCGCCGTTCATTCTGGTGGGCCCCTCAGTTCCTCCGAGGAGGTCGCGGTAGAACCGCACCGTTTCGTCGAAGTTGTCCGCGTTGACATTCCAGGTCCGGACGCTCTTGACCTTGAACAATACCATTACCTCCCATGGCGCTACTCGATCGTCCCGTGCTACTCGATATCCCAGAGGTGGACGTTCCAGGCATTCACAGGCCGCGAGGAGCTAATAGGGGTGAGCCCGGTCATCCCCTTGCGGAACGCGGCCACGTCGTTGACGTAATAGAGGGGGAGGAAGGGCAACTGTTCGAGGGCCATCCTGGCGAGGTCGGCCGCAGCCTGGGCGCGTTCCGAGCTCCGGATCGTGCCGTAAACGCGGTCGACCAGTTGATCGTAGGCGGGGTTGCTATAAGCACCACGATTGGCCCCGGTCCACCGGGTCGCCTCTGAAGTAATCTCCCTGGTGATGAAGTTCTGATACGTCCCGTACCCGAGGCTTCCCGGCCCCATATAGATGCCGCGCACCTTGCTCCTGATCTCCTGCTTGTTGAGGTCGGTATCCGAGATGAGCAGAGGACTCACGTCCAGGCCCGCGGTCTTCCACTGGTCCACGATGCTCAGTGCTTCCTGGACGCCAGTCTGGGTGTCGCTGGTTGCGCCCACTTCCATAGAGAAGGGCTCACCGCCCTGTGTGCGGTAGACGCCATCGGGACCCCGTGCTAAACCCGACTCCGCGAGGAGCCGGTGCGCGCGACCCAGGTCATATGGATAGCTCGGCAAATCTCGCTGGTGTGCCAGTTGATAAGCGGCGTCTTCTTTGGGTAGCGCGATATCCGCGACCTCCGAAAGGCCATGTCTGAGAGTGTCGACCATCGTCTGCCGATCGAGCATGTGAAGCAAGGCCTGGCGCACTCGCACGTCCTGCACCCATGGTACACCGGGGTATCGCCATGACAGTCGTCCCGTCCGCAGGTCGGTCCTGTTGATCATGACGGTCCCTGCCCCCCTGGATTCCCACTGCGTCCTCAGCGAGTAGCCTTCCTCTTCCTTGAAAGGACCCACGGGCGCAACGTCGATGTCCCCGGCGATGAGGTTCAACACGAGCGCATTGACATCGAAGATGTAGCGAATGGTAATCCGATCGATTTTGGGCCTACCGAGGAAATACTGGTCGAAGGCGACCGTATCTATGAGGCTGCCGTCCATCCACTGGCTCACGCGGTAGGGGCCGAGCCCGACCCACTCGGAAGTCCAGAAGAGGCTGTTGGCGACGGCCTGCTTGTTTCCCGCCTCGTAGGGAGCCCCCAGGATGTGCCGGGGCAGGGGTATGAGTGTATTCAGTCCCATCGCGTTGCCGAAGATGTAGATGTCTCTCCAGCGCACTATCAGGGTCTGAGGATCCGGCGCGGCCATCTCGTCGATCATGCGGAGGGTTCGGCTCCCGGTCGCGAACATCTCCTGGTCCCGAGCGATCCTGTAGCCCAAGGCGAAATCCTCGGCGGCCAGGGGCGTCCCATCGTGCCAAAGGACGTTGGGGCGCAGCCTCCAAGTCAGCTCCATGCGGCCGTCGGGCAGCACTTGCCAGTCGCCGTTCTCGACCGTGGGCAAGTGGGCTGCAATCCAAGGTTGAAGCTCTCCTCTGTCGTCATAGACGGTGAGGGCCGCGTGCACCGTGTAGATAAGCTCGGACCTGCCGGTGCCAGCCCCACCGAAGGCGATCCCGCCCTCGAGGGGTGGCTCAGTCAGTCCCACTCGGAGGACTTTGGGACCTGAGGACCCGGCGGCGGCCCGGTCTTCACGACCGGGACCCTGCGCGCCCGGCACGCAGGCGGTGGTGATGGCCGCGAGACACGCCAGGACCGACGAAAGCACCCGGTAGCTCATGCCCTTCCTCCCCCGAGAGCTCGGCCAGCGCACGGTTCAATTCGCTTCCCAGGTGTGGATGTTCCAGTTGTTGGCATGCTGAATGCCCTTGTTTGGCCCTGGGCTGCGGACAACCTTTCGAAATGCCAGGCTGTGCTCGGTCAAAACACCGCGTTCGAGTAGGCCCACAACGTTCGCTGTTGCAGCGGAGTTTAGTAGAAATCGGCCACACCCGTCGCGTAGATTGTCTGAGGGATGGCGCGGATGTGTGCCATATGCACGTCGTACAAGTTCTTCATCGCCCGATTCTTGCCAAACCGATTGCAGAAGGGCGGATCGCGAAATGGGGAGTAGGCTCGCGCTGCTCCTTCTGACGGCCGCGCTGGTGCTGCTGCACGCCCCAGCCGATGGGGAGGCGACGGAGCAGTCCGAGATCCGGGTGGCTGTCGGTGACACGGTCGCGGAAGAACCCGGTGTGGCCGAGGTTCCGGCGGTGCGGGCCGTGCGGACTGCGCGCGTGGTGCGTGACCTTGCCCCTGTGCACGCAGGACCGGGACCTGAGCACGCCCTCATCTGGCGCCTCTACGAGGGCACGCAGGTCGCTGTGGCGGGTGAAGCGCTCGGTGCTGAGGAGAGCGCCTGGTGGCACGTGCGCCTCTGGAACCGCCACGACGGCTGGCTGGAATCGGAATCCATCTCCTTCGAGCCGTACCCACCGCCCCCCACCGCGCCGGCCGCGAGCGCGACCGTGGGGCGCCGGGCGACGCCCACCCCGCGCGGGCCGTGGCCGATCCAGCCCCTGAGTGCGCCTGCTGTGGTGCTCAAGCTCACATCCCTCGGCGAGACGCCAGACGATGAAGGTTCGATTTCGGAGCTGCCGGCAGGAGTCGACGTGTTCGCGGAAGCCTGGACCGTAGGCGCGGACGAGCGGGTCCGGTACCGCGTGGTCGCGGCTGGGCTCGCAGGCTGGGCGGCGCCCGGCAGCGTGGCGCTGCGCGCGGCCGATGCCGCGACGCACCAGGTGGGCGGTCGCCCGATCGTGGACCCACTGCGTGGCAAGGGGATGTGGTTCGTGCTCGATTCGCGGGAGCATGGCGCCGCGGCTGGCCCTCTCATCGCGGAGGCGGCTCGAGCGAACGGACTGAGCCATCTGTACGTCGAGGTAGCGACCTCGCGCGGGGGGTTTTTCGGCCGCCGATGGCTCGGCGAGCTGTTGCCGGCGGCGCGCGCCGCAAACGTGCGGGTTATTGGCTCCGTGTACGCGTGGTTGGACAACGTCCCCGGTGATCTTGCGCTCGCGCTCGATGTGGCGCGTTTTCGGACGCCCGGCGGCCTCCAGCTGGATGGACTCACCGTCGACATTGAGGAGAGGCTCGTGGCCGAGAACGTGCAGGCGTTCGGCGAGCTGCTCCGTCACCATGTCGGGGACGAGTACCTCCTGGTGGCGACGACGTATCCGCCGGGGAGCTGGTTGGCGCCGCGCTACCCGTGGCCCGCGCTCGCCGCAAGCTGGAACGCCGTGGCGCCGATGGCCTACTGGCGCCAGATGGAGGGTCGTCCATTCACACCCGCCGAGGTGGGCGCGTACACCCGACGCGCCGTGGCCGGCGTTCGTGCGCTGGCCGGCCGCCCCGACTTGCCCGTAGAAATGCTGGGCCAGCTGTTTGAGATGGGGCGCCCGCGTCTGCTCGGTCCAGATCCACCGACACCCGGCGAGATCGAGGCGGCGGCCATCGCTGCTCGCGAAGCGGGGGCCGTGGGCATCAGCTTCTTCGACTGGACCCGCGCGACGCCGGACCACTGGGAGGCGCTGGCGGCGTTCGAGTGGTGACGAACGTGGACTGAGGCCCACCTGGATCGTGCCTGAGCTACTTCACCACTGGTACGGCCATCTTTGCTATCGTCCCTTGGGAAAAGGGAATCGCGGCTTGAGCTATACGGCCGCGACCAGAGCATCGTGCCCCTTCTTGGCAACCGGGGACAGGCCACTAGCGATCAGCGACCAGTGGTCCCCTCCGTCGTCGCTGGCGTACACCTCACCGCCCGTCGTCGCGGCGAACACCGACAGACCGTCGCCCCAGTCCTCCAGGCACAGCGCGCCGAATTCGTCCCGCATCTCGTCGGGCAAGCCGGCGCGCAGCCGCTCCCAGGTGTGACCGCTATCGGTGCTGCGAAAGATTTTGCCTCCCGCGAACCCCGGGGTCCCGCCGTCACGCCAGCGAGCGGGGTTGTGGTCGGCGACCGAGACGAACAGCACGTCCGGTTGGCTCGGCCGCATGACGAGCCCGTCGGGGTAAACGTCCGCCGCCCAGTGAGGGCTCATCCTCCGCTCCCAGTGGCCGCCGCTGTCCTGGGTCACGTAGAAACCAGCGCCACCCGTCGCGTAGATCGTCCTGGGATCACGCGGATCGATGAGCGCCTTATGCACGTCGTAGAAATTCTCCAGCTGCCGGTTCGTGTCGTTGTAGAAGCCGAGGCTGTTGATCTCATGCCAGCTCGCCCCGCCATCTCGGCTCTCCAACAGCGCCCCCTGCTCGATGCACGAGTAAATGACGGCCGGATCCTCGGGATGGAAGGTGATGAACTTCGTGTGAGCGATGTGCGGCGGCGCGGGAAACCACCAGTCGGGCAAGCTGTCCACCTCGCGCATCGCTGGCAGCTCATCCCAGCTAAGCCCCAGGTCGTCGCTGTAGAAGAGGTGCGCGGGCTGCGTCCCGGCGAAGATGCGCGGGCGGCCGTTCAGCCGCGTGCACGCGAGGCTGTAGATGTCGTCCACCGTCAGCCCAACACTTCGGCGCTCCCAGGTCCGGCCGCCATCGGTGCTGCCGTAGACCCAGTCGAAGAAGGCGCCCGCGAACACGGTTCCGCTTTCGGGCTCAAGAACGATCGAGCTGATGTACCGATCCTCGAGGGCGCGGTGGGCGACCCGCCAGCTCGACCCGGGCCCCGATCTTTCCAGGATGACGACGCCATGTCTGGTACCGACAAGCAGCTCGTTGGAAGGCCGCGACGAGGAATAGACGTTCGAACCACCATGCGAAAGCCCCAGGGCCAAGGTGCCACCTCCATTTATCGAGTCCCAGGTCCCAAGTCCCAGGTCCCAAGCCCGAGTCGGCGGGCGGCCCTTGGGACTTGCCACACGGGTGGCGACCGCTCGCTCTCTAAGCATAGCACCGGTACAATGCGCAGCATGCCGACGCTTCTCTCCAATGGCCCGCTAAGTGGTATCCGTGTGCTCGATCTGGCGGACGAGACGGGCCTGCCGTGCACCCGCTTCCTCGCGGATCTCGGCGCCGACGTCATCAAAGTGGAGCGGCCCGGTGGAGACGCCACGCGGGCACGGCCGCCGTTCGCGGGAGACCGGCCCGATCCGGAGCGCAGTCTCTATTTCCTCCACTGGAACGCGAACAAGCGCGGGATCACCCTCGACCTCGACACCCCCGATGGCCAGGAGCTGTTCCGTCTGCTGGCGAGCACGGCCGACGTTGTCGTCGAAACCTTTCGGCCCGGCACCATGGACGCCTGGGGCCTCGGTTATGAAGCGCTCGCCGCTGTCAACCCACGCATTGTCGTCACGTCCATCACCATCTTCGGCCAGACGGGCCCGTATCGCGACTACAACGGCGACGAGCTGATCGCCTTCGCCCTCGGCGGCGTGATGGCATTGAGCGGCGAGCCTGGGGGCCCCCCTTGCCTCGCACCCGGCGAACTGGCCTCTGGCATGGCCTCGATGCACGCCGCGCTCGCTACGCAAGTGGCCCTGTTCCATCGCCTGAAGAGCGGCCGAGGACAGCACATCGACGCGTCCGTCGTCGACGCCGCGGCCCACGTGGGCGGCTACTCCGTGCCCTACTACTCGTATTACCAGCGTAAAGCGGAGCGGGACACGCACGCGCACACCTCGTTCGAGCTGCACGACGTGTACCCCTGCAAGGACGGCGGCGTTCGCGTCTACGTTCTGGTCCGCGACCACTGGCGGAACTTCCTCGAGTGGATCGGGAGCCCGGAGGAGCTCCGCGATCCGCTCTTCGAAGACCAGGATATGCGACGCGACAATCGCGACCTCATCGATCCTTATGTAAAGGAGTTCGCCAAGCGCTTCACCAAGCGCGAGTTCTACGCGGAGGGGCAGGGACGCCATCTCGCCATGTCGCCTATGAACACCCCGGCCGAATTTGTCGAGAGCGAGCAGACGAAGGGCCGGGAGTTCTTCGTCGAGCTGCAGCACCCGGTCGTCGGCAAGTATCGGCAGGCGGGCGCGATTCACGTCTTCAGCGAGTCTCCGGCGGAAATGCGATGGGCCGCGCCACTCGTCGGCCAGCACAACGAGGAGATCCTTGTTGGCGAGCTCGGCCTCACTAAGGAGGACCTCATTCGCCTGCGCGCCTCCGGGGTGATATGACCGTGAGGAGTGTCATTCTGAGCGAAGCGAAGAATCCGTTCCAGCTCGGCGTACGTGAGTCATGGGTTGCGCTCAAACGCCCGGATGCGTTCAACCACATCCCTCTCCCATCGGAATGGGAGAGGTTAGGTGAGGGCCCCCTGCCGACCCCTACTATCACCGCCATGGAGGTTGCCCTCACCCCACCCCTCTCCCGCTGCGGCAGGAGAGGGAGCCTGCCCGATCGCTCAACCATTCGTGCTCTCGCGTCGACGCGTAGGGGCTCACAATGACAGGGTCCGCACTTCCGCTCGAAGGCATCAGGGTCGTGGAGCTGTGCACGGGCGCGGCCGGGCCGACGGTGACGAAGTGCCTCGCCGAGTACGGCGCCGAAGTGCTGAGGATCGAGTCGCGGCGGCGACCGGATAGCCACCGGGGTGGCGCCAACCAGGCGCGCTGGAACAAGTCGCCCAGCTTCGTCAAGCTCCATCGTGGGAAAAAGAGCGTCACCATCAACCTGCAGACCCAGCGCGGGCGCGAGCTGGTCCTTGCCCTGATCGCGGAGAGTGACGTGGTGGCGGACAATTTCAGCCTCGGGGTGCTGGACCGCTGGGGCCTGGGCTTCGAGCGCTTGCGCGAGGCCAAGCCCGACATCATCTTCATCAGCCTCAAGGGGCTAGGCAACACCGGGCCGCACGCGCACTACGTCACCTGGGGGCCCAATCTCCTCTGCCTGTTCGGCATGACGTACCTGTGGAACCATCCCAACTCGGGCGTCCCCACGCAGGAGGCACGCGTCCAGCATCCGGACTTCATGGCGGGGGTGGCGGGGGCGAACGCCGTCATGGCCGCGCTGCTCTACCGCGAGCGAACCGGCAGGGGGCAGTACATCGACGAGGCGCAGATCGAGGTCGGAGCGAACCTCCTTGGCCCTTACTACCTGGATTACATCGTCAATGGACGCGATCCGGCGCCCACGGGGAACCGACGGGCGGGGGCCGCGCCCTACGGCGCGTATCCGTGCGTCGACGGCCCTGAACGGTGGTGCGCAATCTCGGTGAAGAGGCAGGACGAGTGGCAGCGATTCTGCGCCGCCATCGGCGAGCCGGCCTGGTGTCATGACTCGCGGTTCACGACGCCACTGGCGCGCGAGCGGAACGTTGACGAGCTGGACCGGCTCGTGGGCGAATGGACGCGGCTCTACACGGGACAGGAGATCATGGCGCGGCTGCAGGCGGCTGGGGTCGCCGCCGCGCCGATCCAGGACGTCGAGGACCAGTTCCACCGCGACCCCATCGCCAGCGAACGGGGCCTGTTCGTGTCGGTGGACGAGCCCGAGATGGGAGCGGTCGTCGCGGAGTTTCCGCCAGTCCGCCTGTCCGAGACTCCGCCGCAGGTCCGCGACCCGGCGCCGCTGTTCGGCGAGCACACGGACCAGGTGCTGCGCGATGTACTCTCGCTTGGCGAGCAGGAGATCGAGGCGTTGAAGGCAGAAGGAGTGCTGGACTAACCCCCTCCCCAACCCTCCCCCGCAAGGGGGGAGGGTTGGGGAGCCGGCTGTCCCCTCCCCCTCGACGGGGGAGGGCGAGGGAAAGGGTGGAGAAGGAAGGAGTAACCAAATGGCCGATGAGGTTTTGATCGAGAAGCGGAACAGGATCGCCTACGTAACCATCAATCGACCCGAGAAACGCAACGCTGCGAACCGCGCCGTCCAGGACGCGCTGGGCGAGGCCTGGCGCGAGGTCAATGGCGATCCAGAGATCTGGACGGTGATTCTGACCGGCGCTGGGGATGAATCCTTCTGCGCCGGCGGCGACCTCGGCGAGAACCTCGCGCGAGCGCGAGGCGAAATGGTCGTCCAGTCTGCGCCCGGCCCCATCGGCGAGGGAGCCCAGCCCGCTGGCTACCGGGGAATCCAGGACGTCTTCAAGCCGGTCATCGCGGCGATCAACGGCTACGCGGCGGGTGGTGGGTTCGGCCTGGCCCTCTCGTGTGACATTCGCCTCTGCTCCGAAAATGCACGGTTCGGGGCGTCCGAGGTGCGCTGGTCGCACATGGCAGGCGGTCAGGCCTACATCTTGCCGCGCACCGTCCCCCTCGGGTGGGCCTTCTGGTTCTGTCTGACGGGGCAGTTCATCGATGCCCAGACGGCCTACAGTATCGGCATCGTCCAGGGCGTCTATCCTCGGGCGCAGCTCATGGAAGAGGCGACCAAGCTCGCCGACACCATCAACGCCAACGGCAGGATCGTGACGCAGCAGACCAAGCAGTTCATCTACAACTCGCTGGACATGCCCCTGAGCGCCGCGCGGAAGATGGAGCGGCTGTACTACCAGCGCATTCGCCAGAGTCCCGACTATGACGAGGGCAGCGCGGCGTTCACCCAGAGGCGCAAGCCGGAGTTCACCGGGCGGCCCACGGGCGCCAACCCGAAGGGATAGGATGGCAGGCGAAGCGCGTTCCCTCGTGTCACCCTGAGCGCAAGCGAAGGGTCTGGTGGCGAGGACATCGGGCACTGGCCCGGCTAGGCTCCGACCCCAGATGCTTCGCCTGCGGCTCAGCATGACAGCTCTGAAAAGCGGCTCGACCTAACAGGAGGAAGGCGATGAAGGACGGATTTCGGGTCATCGACGCGGACCGACACATCATGGAGCCCTCCGACATGTGGGATCGCTACCTGCCGGCGGCGTACCGCGGGCGCGTGTACGTGGGCGGGCCGACGCAGGGTGTACGCCTGGTCGACGGCGCGCCGGCGTCGGATGCGAATCGAATACCTGGAGCGGCGAAGCCCGGCGACGAGACGGCCCCCATCTTCTCAGGCTCCGCGCGCTACCGCGCGACATTCGCTGAGGCCCTGGCCGCGGGCTTCAGCCCAGCCTCGAACCTGCACGACATGGACCGCGAGGGCATCGACGTCGCGGTGCTCTTTCCCACGCTCGGGCTCTACATGACCTGGCGCGACGACATAGAGCCCGCGCTTTGCGCTGCCATGTGCCGTGCCTACAACACGTGGCTCGCCGAGTACTGCGGCGCTGACCCGAGCCGCCTCAAGGGGGTGGCGCTCATCCCGCTGCAGGACACTGAGCTGGCCATCGAGGAGCTGCAGTACGCGAGCGAGCAGCTCGGGCTGGTGGGCATCTTCTGGCGGCCGAATCCGCTGCTGGGGCGCACCCTCGCCGACCCCGCCTACTTCCCAATCTACGAGGCCGCGTCGGACCTGGGGACGCCGGTCTGCGTCCACGAGGGGGCGCGAACGGTGATGCCGCAGGCCGGCTCCGACCGCTACAGCGAGTTCGGCCGCCACATCGCCTGCCACCCCCTCGAGCAGATGCTGGCCAGCCTCACCCTCTCCGCGGACGGCGTGCTGGCGCGCTTCCCGAAGCTGAAGGCCGCGCACCTCGAGTCGGGCGCTGGCTGGCTCCCCTACTGGCTCGAGCGCATGGACGAGCACTGGAACCGCCTCTCGGAGGGGCAGGCGCGCACGACAGAGCACGCGCCGAGCTTCTATTTCAAGCGCCAGTGCATGATCAGCTGCGAGGCTGGCGAGGAGATGGTTGGCTGCGTCGCAGAGCACGTGGGCGACGACTACATCATCATGGCCACCGACTACCCCCATCCGGATGCCGTGGAGAAGTTCCCCGACCGCACCGTGGGCGACCTCACGGCGAATCCGCACCTCTCGGCGGAGACCAAGCGCAAGATCCTGTGGGACAACCCGGCGCGGCTCTTCGGGATCGCGTGAAGCGGGGAGGCAAGGCGATGGCAGCATTCCGCGTCGTGTACTGCGGCAGCAACGAGGTGCCGGTCGCTCTGATCCAGTCGATCCTGGACGAGATCGGAGCCGAGCTAGTCCTCGCCAACCCGACGACTGACGCCGAGGTCGCAGCGGCCGGGCGCGACGCCGATGCCATGATCCTGCACGGCTCCATACCCATCAGCCGCGCGACCCTCTACGCCCTTCAAGGCTGCAAGGTAATCTGCCGGACCGGGGTGGGCGTGGACCGCCTCGATCTGGCTGCGGCTGCCGAGCGCGACATCGTGATCAGCAACGCCGCTGGATGCAACGCGATCGAAGTCGCCGAGCAGACGATCGGCCTGCTGATCGCGCTCCAGCGCAAGCTGTACCGCATGCACGAGTACGTGCGAGCCGGCCGCTGGGGCCGGCACTCGGCCGAGCTCCACGAGTACCGCGGCCCAGTGCATCGCATCCAGGGGCAGACGCTGGGCATCGTGGGACTGGGCCGAGTCGGCCGCCATGTGGCGACCCGTGCCCAGGGCCTCGGCATGCGCGTGCAGGCGACCGACCCCTACCTGGACCCGGCCGTGGCAGCGGCGCTGCACGTCCCGCTCGTCTCCCTCGACGAGGTCATCAGCTCCTCGGATGTCATAAGCCTGCACGCCCCTCTGGTCGGGGCGACGCGCCACCTGATCGGAGCCGACCAGTTTCAGCGGTTCAAGCCTGGGGCCTACCTTATTAACTGCGCGCGCGGTGGGCTCGTGGACACCGATGCCCTGTACGACGCGCTGCGAAGCGGCCGGCTTGCGGGCGCTGCGCTCGACGTCACCGACCCGGAGCCGCTGCCCGGCGATCATCCGATCCTGACGCTCGACAATGTGATCGTCACTGCGCACACCGGCGCGAACTCCGAAGAGTCGTACGTCGACTGCCAGGCTCACGCCGCCCGCGAGGTAGTGCGAGTCCTCCGAGGCGAGCCTCCGCAGACCCCGGTCAACGATCCCTGGCTCGTGGGCGCCGGCGCGGCCGAAACGGGCTTCGGCGGGGTGTGAAGGAGGGACCAGATGGAATTCGGGCTGTTCTCCGAGTCCGGCTATCGGCTGGACGCGGTCACGGCGGATGCGTACGGAGAAGATATCGCCGAGATCGTCGAGGGCGATCGACTCGGCTTCCGCGAGGCCTGGATCGCTGAGACGAACCGCGTGCGCTCCAACACGGTCACCGATGCGAACTTGCTGATCGTCAAGCTCGCCTCCCTGACCAGCCAGATCCGACTTGGCACGGGCATCCGCCAGCTTCCCCTCCACCACCCTGTCAACCTCGTGCGCGAGGCCAACGTGTGCGACCACCTCACCGGCGGACGCTACATCCTGGGCTACGGCGGCACGCACATGGCGTCCCTCGACCAGGCATTCCAGCGCGGATTGCGGTATGACCACTCGGAGACCAGGGCTGCTGCGTACGAATCGGTTGACTTGATGATGAAGTGCTGGACAGCCACCGAGCCCTTCGACTTCGAGGGCCGCTACTGGCAGGGTGAGGGAATCAACGTGCTGCCGAAGCCATTCACGAAGCCGCACCCGCCCGTGGCGGCCGCCTGCTCGGGAACGGCCGAGACCCTGGAGATTGCGGCGCGCAATGGCTTCATCCCGCTCTTGAGCCGCGGCAACGACTCGGCCGAGGAGATCCGCGAGCGAGGAGACATCTACCTGCAGGCGGCCAACGCAAGCGGGCTTACGCCCTCGCGAAACATGTTTCGCGTCACTCGATTCATCCACGTTGGGGAGACCGACGCGCAGGCTCGCGAGGAGATCCTGGACGGGGTCACCTACGTCCTCGAGCGGCGGAAGCGTGAGAACCCAGCGGTCCTGCGGGACGTCGTCCCCCCCGGAGGCACGTTTGACGATCTGACCGTTGACTGGATGATCGAGAGCGGGCGCTACTGGGTCGGTAGTGCCGAGACCGTGTACCAGCGCATCAAGGATTTTTACGACGTCAGTGGCGGCTTCGGCGTCCTGTTGCTGTGCGCCGGGCTGCCCGTCGCGCCGCTCCCGGTGTGTATAGAGTCGATACAGCGCTTCATGGCGGAGGTTGCGCCTCGCCTGGCTGGCGTGACCCCGGATTCACGTGATGGGGCCTCAGCCGCGTTTGGCGGATAGCCCCGCCTGAGCGGTTGCCGCTTCAGGTGCCCGACGAGCGTTAGGCGCATCTGGTCCCTGGTCCGTTGCGGAGCGACATCTCGGCATTCTGGCTCGTCTCGCGGAGCGCTCGATGCCTCTTGCGCGTCCCTACCTCACGCGGCCGCCCGTGAGCTGCGTCCTACGTGGCCTCGGGCGGCGATGAGGGCATTAAGGGTTCCAGTAAGCGGACTAGCTCGGGCAGATCGTCATTCGCTACGCCCCAGATCCGCTGATTCAGGATGCTGCCGTAGCCATGGGCGAGGACATTGCGTTGCGCAACGATCCTGCGTCAGGGGATTTCCGGATGCGCTGCCCGAAACTCATCGGAAACATGACGGGCTGCCTCTCCGATGATCTCGAGACCGCGCTCGACCGCCATGCGGAGCATTTCATTGGTTTCATACGTTGCGAATGAAACTCCGGCCGAGATACGTCGGACCGATCCGGCGGCCTCCAGCATGTCCCAGAGATAGGCAGCGTCCAGCTGATCAGGCCGCATAGACGAGGCGGCTGGTTCGGAGAATCTCGCCGCGCCGGAATGGGTTGCGAAGGGCGTCGCGCTCGACGAGATCCACCGGCCGCCCGATTACCTCGGCGAGCCCCTCCTGGATTTCGGCGACATCCCAGAACGAGAGCTTGGCGCTTACCTCGAACTTAACCACGACGTCCACGTCACTCTCAGGGCCGAAGTCGTCGCGAAGCACGGAACCGAAGAGCCACAGCTTCCGAATGGCGTGCTCATGGCAGAAGTCTGCTATCTGTCCTTCGTCAAGATCGATATGAACCCCGCTCAGCATCGCCCGGCTCCGATGACGTCGACTGCGCCGAAAGACGGGCAGCCATCATCTGTACTTTACTCACCGCGCGCCGTAATGGTCGACCTGGGGAACTGCCTCGCTGTAGCAGCGAGCTCGCTCTTATGCTCCGGGAAATGTGGGGCAGTGGGTGCTCGCCGCGCGTGGGCTAGTGAGTGCTGGCCGCGCGGCGGATATCGCACCTCGCCCGGCCTGGGCTTTCGCCTGAGGACAAGCCGAGTAGATCAGATTCTCAGCGTCCCTGAGCACAATGACCGACAAAATCTGCCCGGCATGCTATGATGAGGTATGACTGAAGCGACTCTCCTCGACTACGGGCCAATCATCGAAGGCCTCGAGCGCGACCTCGGAGTATCGATCGACACAATGGCGGTGGCCGTCGGGGTCGATCGTCGTACCGTCGAGCGCTGGCGTGCCAATCAGAGCGTCCCCCAGGGAAGGACGCGTGAGCGTCTTAAGGCCCTGGTGGCCCTTCGGGATCAAATCGTGAGGATGTTTGGCTCGCCCGAGGCGGGCAGGGAGTGGCTGCGCACCAGCAGCAGGTATCTGGGCAGCTTCACTCCCGAGGAGGCGCTGAAGGCCGGTCGCCTCGACCGTGTTCGGGCTGACCTCGATGGGCTGGCGTCCGGCGTCTATTTGTAGCACCACGCTCCGTGACCTCCCGCGACTGGACCGCAGATAATGTGGTCGCTGCTGCCCCGCTCCACAGCTTCCAGGGCACAGTATGGCGAGTCTATTGGCGTGAGGTCGCGCCGGTGGACGCTCTCGCTTCGCACCTCCGGCCGTTACCACCGTGGTGTTGACCTGTTCCCACCTGATCAAGCATTTGGCGCGTTGTACACCTCGCTGACGCCGGAGGTTGCGATCTGGGAGATGGTGCGGCGAAGCGCCGCCCGAACTCTGACCCACCTGGCAAATAATGTGCTGAGCGAGCTGTTGGTCGATCTCGCGAGCGTGCTGGACCTCTCCGATCCCGCCACGGTGGGCATTGAAATCGCCGAACTGACCGGTTCAGACCCCGAGCCTTGCCGAGACATCGCGGCTGCGGCCCTGGTTCGCGGCTGCGAGGCCTTGCTCGTGCCATCCGTAGCTGTCTCCGCGGCACTCAACCTCGTCATTCTTCCCGCCAATATTGCCGAAACGGTCCCGATCCGCGTTCTTGGAAGCCGACACCTTCCAATTGAGCTTCTGGGCTCGGAACAGTTGGACGAAGGAGCGGCGGAGCGGTGACGTCAAAAGACCCACTGGCGACCGATCGCAAGCCCTGCCTGGCCGCGACCCGGTTAGGCCCGCAGCAAGCCCTTGTGGCTGAATGCGCGCTCGAGAGCAGGCTGCATCTTCATCGCCTGGAACTCGTCGATGGCGAAATCAACGTGCGCCAGAGCCTCGGCCCGTTCCGCCGCGAACTGCTCCAACAGAAGCTCGGCGAGCCCCAGGCGAATCAGGGCGATCTCCGGTCGGAAGCGAGCCTTCTCGCAGACGGCGAGGCCCTCCTGATAGGCGGCCCGCGCCGCGTCGGGCTTCCCGAGGAGCGCGTAGGCGGCGCCGAGGTGCAAGCCGACGCAGTTAACGTCTTGCGATCCCATGCCGATGGCGCCGGCGAGCCCCGCAAGGCGATGAACGAGGATCGCAGCGGTCTCGCGGTCACCGAGCAACACCGCGGCCTCGAGCGCGACCAGGAGCGTGCCCAGCACACTGTCGGGATCGCTCAGAATTGTCGCGTACTCGCGCAGCTGGGATAGCGCCTCCGTCGCCTGTCCCAGGTGGGCCAAACACAAGATCGTCCGCACCTCGTTGATAAACCTGGAGCCTTGTCCGGCGCGACGCCAATCGGCGACAACGTCCAACGCGTCGGCGGGGCGGCCCAGCCAGATCAGCGGGCGGCAGACGTAGAGACGGGAATTTCGCCCGAAGAACGAACTCCCTAGATCCTCGCCGCGGGTCGCCACGTCGGCGCCCATAGCGGCCGCGTCCTCCAGACGACCGTCGAGGACGGCGAGGCGCATGTCGTTGGCGGCGGCGCGCAGGACCGAGTATGGATCCCGGGTCCGGGCGGCGATCTCGCGAAGGTGTGCGGACAGCTCTTCCGCCCGCCCCCGGTCGCCACGGCCTAGGCTCGTCGCCGCGAGATACCACAAGCCGACACTGAGGAGGTTGGTCGGGACTCCGTCGAAGGGCAGGCTGGAGATCTCGTCGGCGATCGTCAGCCTCTCGTCCCACAGCTCGGGGGGGCTGTCGAGTAAGAAACCCGAGGCCAATATGAACATGGCCGAGGGGTCGGCCAACTGGCGTGCGCCTTCCAGGGCACGCAGGAAGGCGTGCCGCCTCTCGGGTCCTCGCGCCTGACTTGTGAGTGCCCAGTCCGCGTACACGCGCTCGACCGTGCCCGGCTCCGAACAGAGGTCAGCCCGCTCCACCCAGCGATTCCCTCTCGGCAGACTCAAGCCGACCGACACCCCGTAGCGCTGCAAGCCATCGAGGGCTAGCCTGCAGGCGCGCGCTGCTTTCCGCCCGTCTCCCAGCTCCTCCGCGAGGACAAACGCCTGATCGGCCACTTCGTCCGCCACCCGCAGTGGCTCGCCCGCGGGGAGGAGCGCTTCGGCGAAGGCGAGGAGCAGGTCGCAGCGGCGAGCCCTGTCGCCAGGGTCGAGCACTTCCTGGACCTGGATTGCTTGCTCGATCCGTCGCACCGCTTCGCCGTAAGCATGTACGCTCACCGCTCGACGGGCCGCCATCTCGCCGTAGCTCACCGCCTTCGCGAGATCCGCCGGGTCCGAGGAGAACGAGAAGTGCTCGGCCAGCTCGGCCGCATGTTCTTCACGCCGCTGGGCGTAGAGGCTCTCCAGGGCCCGCGCGACCTCCTGGTGGAGGCGGATCCGCCGTGGAGCGATCATCTCCTGGTAGAGCGTCTGGCGGAACAGCGCGTGCGAGAACCGGTATCTCACCTGCGCTCCCACCCCGGCGCGCTCCTCGATCACGGCGACCCGGCTTGCCTCTTCCAGCCCAGCCAGCAGCTGGTCCTCTGCCACGTCCGCGACGCGCCGCAGCACCGCCAGGTCGAAGTCGCGGCCCACCGCCGCGGCGATGGCCAGGAGCTGATTGCACTCGGGAGAGAGCTTCGAGAGCCGGCGCCCTATGACGTCCCGCAGGCCCTCGGGGATGCCGGCGGCAGGGTCCGCCCCGTCGGTGCGGAGGAACCGCCCGGCTTCGCGCACCACGAGCCCCTCCTCCACCAGGTACCGCAGCACCTCTTGAACGAAGAGCGGGTTCCCCTCCGTCTGCCTGTGGATGGCCTCAGCGCGGCTCCAGGGCACCTCCTGGCCCCGCATAATGTTCATCATCCGATGGACCTCGTCGACGGTCAGTCCGCGCAGCGGAATCCGCCGGAACTCTCCCACGCGCCTGAGCTCGGCCAGGGCAGCCGATAGCGGATGGGCCCGGTCCACCTCGATGTCCCGGTACGTCCCGACGAGAAGCAGGCGCGCCCCCGCGAGGTTCCGCGCAACGTGGATCAGGAGGTCGAGGGTGCCGCGGTCTGCCCAGTGGAGGTCTTCGACCATAAGGAGGATGGGCTGGACGGACGCGGCGTTTCGCAGGAAGCCAGTCACCGCCTGGAGCAGACGCCAGCGATCGTCCTCGGGGTCGCTGGTCGGTCGCAGCTCGACGGCGATCCGGTCACGGACCTCCGAGATGATCCGCGCCACTTCGGCTGCGCCGCTGCCCAAATCCTGCTTCAGGCCGTCAGGCTCCCGAGCGAGCACGTAGGTGCGGAGCGCTTCGACGAAGGGGAGATACGGCAGGGAGAGTGAGCCCTCTTCGTAGCAGTGGCCAACGAGGGCGCGGCCGCCGCGCATGGCGACGAACGTAGCGACTTGCTCGCAGAGCGCGGTCTTGCCGATTCCCGGCTCGCCCACCACCATCGTTAGCGAGCCCTGGCCGGAAACCGCCCGACTGAAGGACGCCTCTAGCTCTTGCAGCTCCCGCTCCCGACCCACAAACGTCCGTCGATAGATGGGATCGGGGCCGAGCTCCGGGTAGCCCTGGACACGCTCACCTCCATCTGCGAGCGAGATGGGTTCTGACTGAATGCTGGCGAGGATCTGCCGTACCTCGGCAGCCGACTGTGGCCGCTTCGCCGGGTCCTTCTCCAGCAAACGGAGGATCAGCGCCTCCAGACCGGGCGGTAGATCGGGCACGTGCCAGCTGGGCGCGACCGGCGGCGTGTTCAGGTGCTGGGTGATGATCGCGACGCTCTCATCCCCGACGAATGGTGGGCGGCCAGTCACCAGCTCGTAGAGCATCGCCCCCAGCGAGTACAGGTCTGATGTCGGAGTGACCGCCCCGCCGAGAGCCTGCTCCGGCGGCATGTAGCTCACTGTGCCCACCATCATGCCGGCCTGGGTCAAGCGGCTTCGATCCAGCGCCAGCGCCAGCCCGAAGTCTCCCAGCTTGGCGACAGCCTGCCCCGTCCGCCCTGCGGACTCCGAACCCGCTTCGCGGGTACTCGGAGAGCCTGTCGAAAGGGCGGCGGTGAGCCAGACGTTGCCGGGCTTCAAGTCTCGATGGACCACGCCATGGTTATGCGCGTGCTCCAGCGCCTGGCACACTTCGTCGGCGATCCGAAGGGCCTGTCCCATCGGCACGCGGTGCTCAGGGGCCTTCTCGATCAGGCCCCCCACGTCTCCACCGCCCATGAGCTGGGTCACGACGTACGGCTGGGAGGCTTCCTCGCCGATGTCGAAGACCGAGACGATGTGCGGGTGGTCGCCCAGGCGGCCCATCGCCTGGGCCTCGCGCTTGATCCGCGCGAGCCCCTCGTCGTCCAGGCCGTCAGTCTTGATCACCGCGAACGCCACGTCCCGATCCAGCTTGGTGTCGTGGGCGAGGTAGACACGCTTCTTCCCGCCCTCGCCGAGAAATCGCACCACCTGGTAGCGACCATCACAGAAAGACGCGGGCTGCGCCACGGGCGCCCGCTCGGCCGCGGGTGCGGCTGGGCCGGCGTGAGTCACGGAAGACCCCGGACCGGACGTGAGCCGTGGTGAGCTCTGGCTCAGCTGTGCCTCGGCGGCGGCGAAGTAAACGTGGGCGTCGCTGTTCTCCCGATCCAGCGCGAGAGCGGCACGGGCGCGATCGCGGACGACATCCCAGGCGAGCTGACGCATGGCCTCGTCGGCCTCGTCCAACAAGCGGTCAATCTGGCGCTGGATCCGTTCGCTGCGCATCGGTAACAACACCCACAGAGGCCTGAGCAACCAAGCGGAAACGATTCTACTCCGACTCTCTTCCAACCGCTCGGAGAATCGCTGCTGGCCGATCCGTGCCGCCCGTAGGGGGGAAGGCATGCCTCACCCGCCCTCCATGTCGGGTTACACGGGGTGGGGGTTACGCGGGGTCGGGTTACGCGGGTCGGGCGTGCCCAACCCCTACGAGAATCCCGGCCAACCTCCGGGCCAAACCGCGACTGATTCGGTGCGACGGCCTAGAAGTCTGCCAGTAATGTCACCCTGAGCGCGGCGAAGGCTCTGCCATCGGTGACTACTGACCGCTTATGCTCGCGCTCTGCCCCAGATCCTTCGGGCTGCGCCCTCAGGATGACACTTTTCGTCCGCATTCCTAAGCCCGAAGAAGCGCTCGCAGGTCGCGCACGTCGGCCAGGCGCTCGAGCGTCCACACAGTGTCGCAGAGCTGCTTGGCGCGTCGCTTGCCCAGGACCGGCGCCATCAAATGAAAGCACTTCTCCTCGACCTCCGCTCGCGTCATCGGGTTCTCGTCGGTGCCCCGCACGGCCATCGTGTGGTGGCGGTACTCGCGACCGTCCTTGAGCCCTAGCTCCACGATGCCCTGCCGTGAGGGCGACGCGCGCTCGAGATCGTCGTCGCCGTACAGCTCGACGCGACGCCGAATCTCCTGGACCCGCGGGTCGCGGAGGCGCTCCTCGTCGTGCGCGGACTCGAAGGTGACGATGCCATCGAGCAGCATCACCGCGCACATGTGCTGCATGCAGATATCGGGCATCGTCCGGTTGTCGGTGGTGTTGGCGCCCTGCTTGGCAACGCGCACCGTGAGCTTCTCGACGTCGCCAGCGCGAATGCCGTGCGCGCGAATGAGATCGAGCAGAGAATCGAGCGGCGCCTGGATGGGGGAGCCCACCGACCAGCGCTTGATGTTGGTATTCATGATTTCGTAGGTGGAGCCGAGCCCTTGCACGAGGCGCTGCGGCTCGGGCGCCCGCCCGATGCGGCTCGTCTCGTCGTAAGCGACGAAGAAATTGCGCTCGCCGGAGAATACGTCGTCGACCCCGGTGAATCCCGTGGCCACCATGGCGGCGGCAACAACGCCGTTCCGCGCCGGCATACCGCCGAAGTCGAATGCCTTCTCGATGTGCTCCTCGTCGCGCATCCAGCACGAGACGCCGGAGCACTGCTGCGCGGCGTAGGAGAGCAGCCAGCGCGCCTCATCGGCGTTCAGCTTCGCGAGCGCGCCGGCGGCAGCGGCCGCGCCAAACGTCGGCCCGAAGCTGTGGCTGGAGTGCCCGGCGTCGCGGAAGTCGTAGGCGTGCAGCGCCATGTTGAGCCGGGTGCCGACGTCGTAGCCGAGCGCCACCGCGCGCAGGAACGCCGCGCCGTTGCGGTCTTCGCGCTCGGCCATCGCCAGCGCCGCGGGCACGATGGCGCAGCCGGGGTGGCAAAGGGAGGACGCGTGCGAGTCGTCGGTCTCGTCGGCATGGCCCAGCATGCCGTTGGCGAGCGCCGCATGCTGGGCGGTCGTGGTGACGCGCGCGCCGATCACGCACGCTTCCGGCGCGCCACCCAGTGTTTTCACGTAGGCGATGGCCTTCTTCCCCGGCAGCAGCCGTGAGCCCGACACCATTGCCGCGATAGTGTCGAGCGCGTGATGCTTCGTCTTCTCGACGACTTCCTCCGGCAGCGGCCGCTTCAGCGCGCCCGCGATGTACGCCGACAACGTCTTCATCAACGGCGAAATCTCGGTCGCAGCCTTATCTTTTCCCGGTACGTTCGCTTTTCCCAAGTGTTGTTCCTTGCCCGTCACCGCGTCACTTCGTCACTGCGTCACGCATCACGCCCGTGGCACCGCCGCGCGGGCAAGCGCCCCGGTGTCCTGCAGCCCGGCGATGTTCCAGCAGAGATGGATGGCTTCCTCGACCTGAGCGGGTGGAAGCACTTCCCGTGCGAGCCCTCTGAATTTTGCCTCGAGGTCGGCATCGCTCATCGGGCGCGCCAGCGTGCCGAGAGCGTGCTCGACATGGCGGCCGAACGTGCGTCCGTCCCGGGTGCGGATGGTAACACGCGCCTCGGTCCTGCCGATGGCGGAATCCTCCCGTGCGCTCACGCGATCTCTCAGGGCGATGACGCGCGGGTCGCGCACGCAGGCGTCACTGAACTGCTCCTCACCCGCCGCCCCGTGGACGAGGGCGGCCGCAACCGCGTGGTAGACGCTGAACTTGCCCTCGAGCCCGGATTGCGGAGAGGTCTTGCCGGTGAGCTTGAGCACGAGCGGGCTCACCGTGAGCTCGACTGCCTCGATCGCCTCGGGCGCCAGCCCGTGCTCGCGGCGGATCTCTATGCAACCGTCGATCGCCGCGTGCACGACGAGGCCGCAGGCATAAGGCTTGTACATGTTGGACAGCAGCTCGAAGCGCTCGCCGAGCCCCGCCGTGATGACCTCGGGATCGAATTTCGTCGAGAGCACGCGCGCGAAACCTCGCGGCGCCTCGATCGCCTGCTCGGAGCTGGTGAAGCCCTTCGCCGCGAGCAGCGCGGCCGTGAGCCCGCCCTGCGCGGCGCGTCCGGGATGCAGGCTCTTGCACATGGTGCCGAACATCTCCTGCAGGCCGGCGGATTGCGTGGCCGCGATGCCGAGGGCCCATGCCATGCTGCGCCCGTCGAGTCCCAGCAGCTTGCCGGCCGCGGCGGCGGCGCCGAACACCCCGGCGGTTCCCGTGATGTGCCAGCCGGCCTCGTAGTGCTCCGGAAATACCGACAGGCCGATGCGCTCTTCGGCTTCCACCCCCAGCACGAATGCGTGGACGAATTCCGCGCCACTCACCTTGCGCCATTCCGAAAGCGCGATGAGGGCGGGCAGGACCGGCGCGCTGGGATGGATCGCGCGCGCATGGGTGTCGTCGAAGTCGAGCACGTGCGAGCTGATGCCGTTCAACAATGCCGCATGAAGGATGTCCACGCGCTCGGCACGCCCGAGCACGGCGGCCTGAGGCGGGCCGCAGAAGGGCTGCACCGCCGCGAGTGCGCACTCCACGGTCTCGTGACGGCAACCGCCGACCGCGCAACCGAGCCAGTTGAGCAGCGCGCGCGCAGCCTCGTGACGCACGCGCTCCGGGATGTCCTCCCAGCGCGACGTCACCAGGTAGCGGGCGAGCGTGCGGGTAACTTCCATCACTCGACTCTGGCGCCGGAGGCCTCAACCACCTTGCTCCACTTGGCGACTTCGCTCCTGATGAAGGCGGCGGTCTCTACCGGGGTCATGGTGAGGGCTTCCG
>CAYQJS010000012.1:0-5876 GCA_964417895.1 uncultured Chloroflexota bacterium
CGTCGAAGGCGTCAGCGTGCGCCTGCCCGCGCCCTTCCTCGTCATCGCCACCCAGAACCCGATCGAGCTGGAGGGGACGTTCCCGCTGCCGGAGGCGCAGCTGGACCGCTTCATCATGCGCATACGGCTCGGCTATCCGGCCCGAGACGACGAGGTTGCGGTTCTGGACTCCCAGGTGATCTCGCATCCTATCGACGACATCGGTCAGGTTATCGACGTCTCTGACCTCCTGGAGACCCACCGCGAAGTGCGGCGCATCCACGTGGACCCACTCCTGCGCGGCTACATGGTCGATCTGGTGGGAGCGACGCGGACGCACACCGATGTGTACCTCGGGGCTAGCCCTCGCGGCTCCCTTTCGCTATTTCGCACAGCGCAGGCCGCGGCGCTGCTAGCCGGGCGTGACTACGTCATCCCGGACGACGTCAAGATGCTCGTGGAGCCGGTCCTGGGACATCGCGTCATCATGAATCCTGCCGCGCGCGTGCGGAATGTGCAGTCCGGCGCGGTGCTACGCGAAGTGCTCCAGTCGGTCTCCGTCCCGGGAACGCGAGTTCCCGCGTAGCGGGTGCACCGTGAAGAGTGCAGGACTGGTCGCTCTCTGGCTGGGCACACTGGTCATCGCCCTTGTCGGCGGCTGGCATGTCATGTATCGCGTTTCCTATGTGGTGCTATTGCTCTTGGTCCTCTCGTGGATCTGGGCCTTTGTGGGGGCTCGCACGGTCAAGGTGGAACGCCGCAGCCGCACGGAGCGGGCTCAGGTGGGCGGGCACTTCGAGGAATGGATCGCGGTAGACAACACGTGGTACCTGCCCAAGCCGTGGGTTGAGCTTCGTTCGGACTCCAACCTGGCGGAGCATGCGGTGCGCCGGGGGTTCTCTCTGGGGCCCAAGGCAAGACGCAGCTGGACGCTACGTACCGAGTGCACCTCCCGGGGCAAGTTCACGCTCGGAGACATTGTCGTGACGACGGGCGATCCCTTCGGGCTGTTCACGAGGGAGGTCCGCTTCCCGTCCGCCACGACCGTCGTGGTGTACCCGCGCACAGTGGACTTCGTCTCCCCTGGCCATGTCCCAGGCCAGCTTCCCGGAGGCGCAGAGCAGCGTGGTCACGTTCCGTTCGCCACTCCCGCTGCAGCGGGCGTGCGTGACTACCAGCCGGCCGACCCGTACAGCCGCATCCACTGGCCGACGACAGCGCGCCTCGGCAGGCTCATGGTCAAGGAGTTTGAGCTCGACCCGTTTTCGGACATCTGGGTTGTGCTGGACCTGGAGCGTCGGGTGCACTTTGGGCACGGGGCGGAGTCTACCGAGGAGTATTCGGTAACGGTGGCCGCTTCCCTGGCAAGACACTTTCTTATGCAGAACCGGTCCGTGGGGCTGCTGGCTCAGCGGGAGATTCTGCAGCCCGACCGAGGGATCCGGCAGCTCACCAAGGTGCTCGAGCTGCTCGCCGTCGTCAAGGCGGATCGCTGGGACAGCCTCACTGAGCTGCTCTCCGCCGAGAGCATGCGCCTGAGTCGACTCGCAACGGTCGTGGTGGTTACACCCTCGGTCGATGCCGACTGGGTAACTGTCTGCCAGCACCTGGCTGAGCGCAGCGTGAAGGTGCTGGTGGCGCTCGTGGAGTCTGCAACGTTCGGGAGCGGCGTCGCCGCCATCGACGTGGTCGGGTCATTGGCCGCCGCCAATGTGCCCACGTATCTGGTGAAACGCGGCGAGCCGCTGGAAGCTTTGCTTACTCAGCCGAAAGAGACCGGCGCTCGGAGCGCCGAGTGGATGGTGCAGCATGCTTAGGCCTCATCAGGCGCTCGGCCCGGGCGATCTGTGGCTCGCCGCGGCCCTAGTCGCCGTTCTCTCCGTTGTGCCCGCGGTGTCTGTACAGGCCGCCGGCTGGTCGGACCGGCTCGAGCCGGTTCCATGGATTGCGACCGCCGGCGTGATCGCGGGCTTCGTGCTCTCGAGAGCCCCCCTGAGGCAGCTCCACAGCCACCTGGTCGGCGTTGCAGCCGGCATCGCCATCGCCACGCTTCAATACGCGTGGTTTCTCCCCATGGACTCCGTACTGGTGCGGGTTCGGGTGTTCGTCGTGCGCGTGGCTGACTGGTTTGGGGCGGCGTTCTCCGGGGCCGCAAGCACCGACAATCTGCTGTTCGCTTACACGATGGCGCTCTTGGCGTGGCTCATTGGATACCTCGGGGCGTGGTATGCGGGCCGGAAGCTGACACCGTGGTGGGCTATCGTTCCTTCCGGGGCCGGGCTCCTCCTCAACCTCTCGTTCGCACCGCCCGACCTCCTCTGGTTGGTCACCGTCCACCTGATAGCGAGCTTTTTGCTTCTAGTAGTGCTGAGCTCCAGAGGAAAAGTCGCCCACTGGAGGTCCGGGCAAGTCGACCACGGTTTTTTGCAGGGGGCGAGCTTCGCCGCCACTGGAGTGGCCGTCGGCCTTGCCATCATGTTCCTGGCGTGGCGGTTGCCGGTCGGAGAGGTGAGCCGCGCCGTTGCGTCGACGTGGGAGAACGTTGCCACACCGTGGCAGAACGTGCAGGTTCAATTCGATCGACTCTTCGCGTCATTGAATCCCTCTCCTCTGTCGGGTCGTGGACTCACGGTCGCCCAGACTATGGCCCCGCGCGGATCATTCGAGTTGGGTGAGGACCCGGTGATGCGCATCGTCGGACGCGAGCCGGCATACTGGCGGGCCGCGACACTGGACCGCTACACAGGTCGAGTGATGACCAATACCGGCACGGTCTCCCAGCGCCTCGACCGGAGTCAGCCTCTCGACGGATCCATGCAGACGGACGACGGTCGCAGGTTCGTGGAGTACTCGGTGACGCTGTTGGCCCCATCGAGCGCCGTAATCTACGCGCCCGACGCGCCCATGACAGTGAGCGTCGCCACGGTGTACGACTATCGCGGAGTGCCTGCCGACTTCGCGCTGCTCCGTCCCGTCACGCCGCTCCGCGAGCAGCAGCGGTACAGCGTATTAGCGTCTGTGTCGACGGCGTCCATCTCGGAGCTACGGCAGGCGGGAACCATTTACCCTCAGTGGACACGAGCCTATCTGCAATTGCCGCCTGAGCTGCCGGAGGCTGTGCGACGCGAGTCCTGGCGCGTGGTTGGCGATGCCACGAACGTGTACGACGCGGCCAGCGCCGTCGAGCAGTACCTGCGCTCGCTCAAGTACAGCACGCGGGTGCCGGTCCCTCCAGCTGACCGCGACTGGATCAGCTTCCTTCTCTTCGAGTCAAAGGAGGGCTACTGCGACTACTACGCCACGGGCATGACGGTCATGCTGCGCGCCATCGGGATTCCGGCACGGGTGGCCAGCGGCTATGTGACCGGTGATTGGGAGCCCGCGACGCAGTCGTATCTGATTAGCGAGCGTCATGCGCACACTTGGACGGAGGTCTACTTCCCCGGGTATGGCTGGATCACCTTCGAGCCATCGGCCAACAGGCCTGGGCCAGTTCGGCCGGAGCGTCCACTGGTGGCCCAGACCGAGGAGGAGATGCAGCGCGTCCTGGAGGGGGCCGAGGGGTTGCAGGACTTTCTCGAGGACGAGGACTTGCTGGACAGCGGCTCTTTCATCCCGCTGCCCGCCGATCAGGGCCCGGCGTATCCACTGGGGATCATCGTCCTGTTCACGCTCGCTGTGGCCATGTTGGCGGGGATGGTGATTGTCGCCGCTGCCTGGTTCCGGGGCATTCCGGGACTACCGGTGTTCGCGCGCGGGTATGCCCGCATCGTTCGGCTGGCATCGTGGTGCGGGCTGGCGCCGGCGCGTGGCCACACTCCGTACGAATACACCCGCCATCTGGCCCGGGCGGTTCCAGCGGCGGCCGAACCACTCGAGGCCATAGCCAATGCGTACGTAGCCGGCGCCTACGGGGGAAAGGGGCCGGAGAGCGGAGTGGCGCAGCGGCTCCGCGCGGCTGCCGCGGAGGCGCAACGGCTTCTATTCCGCTCACTGGCAATGGGGCGGCTGCAGGCTTACCTGTCGTCGCGACTGCGCGAGGTAACAGAGACGGACCGGCGGCGGTAGCGTGCCAGGCCGCCCTCCGGAACTTCTGCGTTGGGCGTCAGTGCAAACCTTGACGCTATAACTCCCGATAAGGTACGATGCGCGCCACTTTACGGAAGGTCCGAACACCCACAGGTAGGTGCAATCGTGGAGCCGCTTCTCGAAGTCAAGAACCTCCGAACGCAGTTTCAGACTAGCGAAGGTATCGTCCACGCGGTCAACGGTATCTCCTACACCGTCATGCCAGGCGAGGCCGTGGGCTTGGTCGGCGAGAGCGGCTGCGGCAAAACCATCAGCGCTCTCTCCCTCTTGAAGCTCGTGCCCAGGCCAGGGGAGATCGTGGGTGGCGAGGTCCTGTTCGAAGGCAGGGACCTCTTGCAGTACAACGAGGATGAGATCCGCCGGGTCCGGGGCAACGAGATCGCCATGATCTTCCAGGACCCGATGACCTCGCTGAACCCGGTGCTTTCCGTCCGGACCCAGATGACGGAGCCGCTGATCCTCCACAAAGGCATGGATCAGTCGGCCGCCGACCGGCGGGCGATCGAGCTGCTCGACCTGGTCGAGGTGCCGGCGGCGCGCACGCGCCTGCGCGACTACCCCCACCAGTTCAGCGGGGGTATGCGCCAGCGCGTGATGATCGCTATGGCGCTGGCGTGCGAGCCGAAGCTGCTCATCGCCGACGAGCCCACCACCGCCCTCGACGTAACGATCCAGGCGCAGATTCTCGACATCGTGACCAAGCTGCGGCGCGAGGTGGGCATGGCGCTAGTCATGATCACGCACGACCTGGGCGTGGTCGCAGGCATCTGTGACCGAATCAACGTCATGTATGCCGGCTACATCGTGGAGCAAGCTGGGGCCCTGGAGTTATTCGCCAACCCGCGCCACCCCTACACTCTTGGTTTACTCCGCTCTATCCCGCGCATAGACATGGAGCGCAAGACGCGGCTCATCCCGATCGAGGGGTTTCCCCCTGACCTCGTAACCATCGGTGGTCATTGTCCATTTCTAGCCAGGTGCGTGTACGCGGTCGGCCGGAGCGAGGAGGAGAACCCGACCTTGCAGCCGGTTGGCAACGACCACAACGTGGCGTGCTGGGTCGACGTCTACGCAGACGGGAAGGGGAACTGATCATGACCGCAGTCTCGCCGGAACCGCAGACGAGATCGAGGCTTGCGCAGGCCGACACGCTGCTCGACGTCAAGAATCTGAAGATGTATTTCCCTGTCCGTCGGGGTCTGATCATCGAGCGCGTGGTCGGCCACGTCCACGCCGTCGACGACATCTCGTTCCATGTGAAGCGGGGTGAGACGCTCGGTCTCGTCGGCGAGAGCGGCTGCGGCAAGTCCACGACAGGTCGCGCGGTGCTCCAGATCTACAAACCGACCGCCGGACACGTGCTCTATGAGGGCACCGACATCACGAAGCTGAGCACCCGGGCGCTGATCCCCTACCGACGCAACATGCAAATGATCTTCCAGGACCCGTTCGCATCCCTCGACCCGCGCATGACGGTCGGCGGGATCGTCGCTGAACCCCTGGAGATCCACAGGTTGGCGCGCGGCAAGGAGAAAGAGGAGCGCGTGCGGGAGATGCTCCGAGTCGTCGGCCTCAACCCCTACTTCGCGAATCGCTATCCCCATGAGTTCAGCGGCGGGCAGCGCCAGCGCATCGGGGTAGCCCGCGCCCTCGTCCTCGATCCCGAGTTCATCGTCTGCGACGAGCCCATCAGCGCGCTGGATGTCTCCATCCGGGCCCAGATCCTGAACATCCTATTGGAGCTGCGTCAGAAGAAGCGCATCGCGCTGCTCTTCATTTCTCACGACCTGGCCGTCGTAGGGCGAATA
>CAYQJS010000012.1:5886-11311 GCA_964417895.1 uncultured Chloroflexota bacterium
CGCGCTGGATGTTTCCATTCAGGCACAGATGATCAACCTGCTCGAAGACCTGCAAGAGCGCTTCAACCTGACCTACCTGTTTATCGCGCACGACCTGGCAGTGGTGCGGCACATCAGCGACCGTGTGGCCGTCATGTACGTCGGCAAGATCGTTGAGGTTGCCGACCGCAACGAGCTCTACGACCTGCCACTGCACCCCTACACCAGGGCGCTGCTCTCCGCCGTGCCGATCCCGGATCCCGCCGTGGAGCGGGGCCGTTCGCGAATCATCCTCAAGGGCGACGTTCCGAGCCCGGTGACCCCCCCCAGTGGGTGTCGCTTCCATCCCCGCTGTCCGTTCGCACGGGCGGACTGCTCGGACGCTGAGCCCCCGCTGCAAGAGGTGAGGCCGAATCACTGGGTCGCGTGCTTTTACTGGAAAGAGATCGGCGAAGGTCCCGATGTAGTTTCGCCCATCTCGCCGAATTAGCTCAGCGGCAGATCTCGCATCGGGTCCTCGCCGTCGATCAGCGTCTCCATGGCGTCGCGTGCCGCGTCGCGCATAGCCTGGTCGCGGGAGTGCATAAGTTCGGATAGCGCTGCTCTGGCATCAGACCCGCCGATCAGGCCGAGCGCTTCGATGGCCGCCATTCGAACGTCCTCATCCCGATCGTCGAGCCGAGCCACGAGCGCGGGCACCAGCCGCTCGTCCGCCAGCTCGCCGGCCGCGTCCGCCGCCAATGCGCGCAGGTCCGCGTCATCGTCCTCCAACTCGGCCACCAGGTCGGGAATCCATACGTCCTGGCAGTTGCGGCCCATGGCCTCGACAGCGGCGTCACGCAGATCGGGCTGAAGGTGGGCCTGCCGAATCTCTGCCTCGGACCGCGGGGTCGTGATGTAGGCGAGGGATAGGAGGGCCGCGCGCCGCGTGCTCAGGTCCGCGCTGGCTTGATGGAGCTGGCGGACCAGCGCCGACTCCAGGCGCTCCTGGGCGCCCTGGGGCCATTCTTCGGTTTGAGCGGCCAGCGTGTAGGAGCCCAGCGCCTCCAGCGCTGCGACGCGCACGCGTGTGTCCGGGTCATAGGACGCGGCCGCGAGGTAACCGTCCAGCAGGTCGATCGGCGCCTCCTCCGCCGCCAGCCGCAGCGCCATTTCGCGAACCACTGAATCACGATCGTCCAGGGCCTGCGCGTAAATCACAAAAAAGTCCAGGATGAGGTTCTCCGAGGCAGCTTTACTCAGTCTGCCAAGGAGCGTCGCGTGCTCGTCAGACCCGAGCTGCTCCCACAACCGATGGAAGCGGGCGAGGGATTCACCCTGGAGATCGCTCAGCGATTCCAGCAGCTCTCCGCGCGGCTCCTGCCTCGCGGAGAGTACGCGTTCCAGCTCCTCATATGGGTCGTCTGCCATCTCGCTAATAGGATCGAGCGAACACGGCTGTTCGCTCGGCGCGGCGTTTGCAAACGAGGCAATCGCCCGGCTCGTCGCCACCTTCGAGGGGAATACAGCGGAGTGTCGCGCCCGTTCGGGTCTTCACTTCCTCCTCGCACCCGGAACCCCCGCACCATGGGGCCCAGAAGAAGCCGCGCTCGCGCTCGATTTGCTCCGCGATTTCGTCGACCGACCCAACATGGTGAGTCCGTTTGGCACGGAATGTGGCGGCCCGCTCGAACAACGAGGATTGGATCGAATCCAGGATCTCGGGCACGCGCGACGCCAGGCCAGCTACGGGGATCGCCTCCCGGGCCCTCGTGTCGCGCCGAACCGCGAGCGCTTTCCCCTCGGCTACGTCGCGCGGACCGATCTCGAGGCGCAGCGGGACGCCGCGCAGCTCCCACTCGTTGAACTTCCACCCTGGTTTGTTGTCAGACCAGTCTGCGTGGAAGCGAGCGACGCCCGTTAGCTGCCGGCCAATGCTTTCCACGGCATCGTGGACTCGGTCACGCTCGTCGTCGTGTCGATAGATGGGCACGATGACAAGCTGGTAGGGGGCGACGCGTGGCGGCATGATGAGCCCCGCGTCATCCCCGTGAGTCATGATCAGGCCTCCGATCAGGCGCGTGCTGGCGCCCCAGCTCGTCGTCCACGCGTGGCGGCGCTCGCCGTCCATGTCAAGAAACGCAATGTTGAACGCCTTGGAGAAGTGTTGTCCGAAGGAGTGCGACGTGCCCGCCTGCAGGGCGCGTCCATCCCCCATCATGGCCTCGACCGTATACGTCGACTCCGCGCCTGCGAACTTCTCGGCGTCAGACTTGCGCCCGGTGATGACCGGGATCGCCAGCTCGTTCTCCGCGAAATCGCGGTACACGTCCAGCATGCGGAGAACCTCCTCCATCGCCTCGGCCTCGGTGCGATGTGCAGTGTGGCCCTCCTGCCAGAGAAACTCGGTGGTGCGGAGAAAGAGGTAGGTGCGCTTCTCCCAGCGGACGACGTTGGCCCACTGGTTGATGAGGATCGGCAGATCGCGCCAGGATTGGACCCATTTGCTGTACATCGTGCCGATGATGGCCTCAGACGTCGGGCGGACGGCGAGCCGCTCCTCCAGGTCCTCGCTCCCCGCCGCTGTGACCCACGCGACCTCGGGGTTGAATCCCGCCACGTGCTCGGCCTCGCGCTGCAACAGGCTCTCGGGGATGAACAGGGGGAAATATGCGTTGAGATGGCCGGTGGCCTTGATGCGGGCGTCGAGCTTCGCCTGCATGTTCTCCCAGAGGGTGTAGCCGTACGGACGAATGACCATGCAGCCCCGCACGGGCGAGTAATCGGCGAGTTGCGCCTTGAGGATCACGTCCGTGTACCAGCGCGAGTAGTCATCGCTCTTGTCGGTGATCTGCCGCACGAATCGGCTCTCGTCCGCCAACTCCACACCTCCGTTGTGACGAGATTGTACCGTTCGCCCGGCGGCGAACGAGATGGGCGCCCCTGGGGTGCCTATAAAATGTCACACTGAGCCTGCGCGCCGTCCGGCGCGGCATGGACGGAACGGGCCGCTCGACGCGGGCGAGCGGTACTCTCGGTGCAGAGGTGCTCCACGGCCGCCGACATCCAGCCGACTGCCGCGCTGCCCTGCTGGCTAGAGGTCGATCTCGACGCCGTCGCGGAGAATGTGAGGGCGCTTCAGCGCTGGGTTGGGCCGCGCACGCGGCTGGCAGCCGTCGTCAAGGCTCAGGGGTATGGCTCCGGGGCCGAGCAGGTAGCGCGGACTGCTCTTGGCGCGGGTGTCGCCTGGCTAGCTGTCGCGCGGGTCCACGAGGGCGTGGAGCTTCGGCAGGCGGGCCTGGATGCCCCCATCCTGGTCCTCAACCGCACCGACCCCACAGAAGCGGATCTCGCTGTGCGCGCGGGCCTGGCGGTCACCGTCGACGGGGAGGAGGTCGCCCACGCGCTGGGTGTCGCAGCGGCCCGGCATGGCCGACGAGCCGGCGTTCACCTCAAGGTGGACACCGGGCTCCATCGCTTCGGCGTAGAGCCGGAGCGCGCCCTGCCCCTGGCGCGGTATCTGGCATCCATCGAGGAGCTCGATGTGCAGGCCCTCTACACGCATTTTGCGAGCGCCGACGAGCCAGATCGCGGCTTTACCCGCGAGCAGCTTGCGCGCTTCCAGCGCGTGGCCGAGCAACTAGCGGACGCTGGCTACCGTTTCCCCCTGCGGCACGCGGCCAACAGCGCCGCCACCCTCGGGGTGCGTGAGGCGCATCTGGACCTCGTGCGCCTCGGGCTCACCCTTTACGGGAGCAGCCCATCTGACACGGTGCCCGATGGGCTGCTCCTGCGGCCAGCGGTGGCCCTCAAAGCACGGGTGGCGCGCGTGATGGATCTCGCCGCGGGGCAGGGGGTCGGGTACGGCCAGACGTGGAGAGCGGAGCGGCCGACACGCGTGGCTCTTGTCACCGCGGGCTACGCGGATGGCGTTTCACGCCGCCTTTCCAACCGGGGCCGGGCGCTGATCCGCGGGCGAGAGGTCCCCCTGGTGGGCCGCGTGTCCATGGATCTCACTACAATTGACATAACTGCAGTTCCGGACGTGCGCGTAGGGACGGTGGTGACGTTCTTCGGTCGCGATGGTTCAGCGGAGATCAGTCTTTCGCGGTTCGCCGCCGCGGCCGACACGATTCCTCACGAAGCGATGACGCTTGTCGGTGGCCGAGTGGCTCGTGTTTACTGGCAGCGGGGTGAGGTCAGCCGCGTCACGCGCCTCAGTGGCACGATCGCCGCGGCGCCCGCAGAAGCGCGCGCCGCGCTCGCCGGTGCCTGGGCGTAGGGGGCTGGCGGTGCGCGATTCGGCAGCCGCGGCTGCGGTGCTGCTGGCGAAATACCGTGAGGCGGCCGAGCGGACCGCTGATCCGGACGTTGCCGTCGCCATGACTGCATCGCTGGAGGTCCACGCCCTCTTCAAGCAGCTGCGGGAGTCCGCGGAGGGCAGGGCGGGCATCTCGGCGCTGACTCTCGACGCGAATCCGCAGGTCCGCCGCTGGGCAGCCACTCACACGCTGATGTGGAACCGTGACGCTGGGCGAGCTACTCTGCGGGAGCTCAACCGCATGTGAAGCGGCCGCGCCGTAACCTGGCGTCTGCGCACCTATCGTGAAAGATTGGCCGTCTCAATCCACTCTCTGGCCAGCGTCGCAAGCATCGCAAGCGGCGCCGTTCTAACGGTGCAAGCTGGGAGCGAGTTGAGGAACGCCTTGCCGTAGGACCTCGTGACGATACGCCTATCCAGCACCGCCACGATGCCGCGGTCGGTTTGGCTCCGTATGAGACGCCCGAAGCCCTGTTTGAACCGCAGAATCGCCTGCGGCACCGCGTACTGGCGGAACGGATCGTCGTACGCTTCGCTCCTGGCTGCGAAGATCGGGTCCGTGGGCACCGCGAAGGGCAAGCGGGCGATCAGCAGTGCAGAGAGAGCGTCGCCCACAACGTCCACGCCCTCCCAGAAGGAAGCCGTACCCAGAAGCACCGCGCGATCCGTGGCTTTGAATCGCTGGAGCAGCCGGCTTCGAGACCCGTCCACCCCCTGCGCCATGAGCACGACCTGCGCCCGTTCCATGGGCTGGCGCATCAGCTCGTAGGTAGCGCGCAGCTGGGCGTTGGACGTAAACAGCACCAGTGTCCGACCCCCCAGAGCCGCCGCCACATCGGCTGCCGCGTCGGCCACGCTGCGTGCATAGCCCGGCTGGTTGGGCTCAGGCATGTCCGTTGGAATGAAGACGAGCGCGGCATTGGGGTAATCAAAGGGGGATCCCAGTGCCAGCTCGCTGGCGTCCTGGACGCCGAGGCGCTGCCGGATGTAGTCGAACGAATCCTCCGTGGCAAGGGTCGCCGACGTGAAGATGACGCTCGATTTCACGTCCAGGAGCCACGTTCGAAGCTGGCTCGCCACATCCAGCGGGGCGAGGTGGAGTGTCGGGCCCGGTGCAGACACGCCGAAGCTGGTTCCGCTGGTCGC
>CAYQJS010000012.1:11321-24388 GCA_964417895.1 uncultured Chloroflexota bacterium
CAGCTCACCGTATCGGGCGGGGGGTGTGCGACGATGTCGTCCGCTTCATCCGTCGCTGCCTCGAGCTGTCGCACCGCGGCGAGCAGCTCTCCGTGCACCTCGGCCATGACCTCCGAGCCGCCGGCCGCAGCGTCGGCGAGATCTTCCAGTACCGGGCCGACGCAGTGGCGGACGGCCTCCAGGCTGGTGCGCGCGTCTTCCCATTGTGCTTCCGCGCCAGCCCACGCGCTGTCGTTGCGGACCCAGCTCGTCAGGCGAACGGCCGGGGCGCTCCCGCCTGGCGTGCTCCGGTCGGCGACCAGGTTGCGCACCGATTCGAAGAGCACCCCGAGATGTTCCCGTGCCTCCCGGGCGTAGCGTCGGAGCGCATCCGCGCTCTCCATCAGCTGAGCGACGCGCCGCTCTGCCAGGCCTGCCCCGCGGAGCAGTACGACGGCGCCGGGCACGCTGGCGATACCCCCATGCCCCGGAGCTCCCACAAGCACGTCGAGCGGAGCCGCGAACAGGCGTAGCGCTACGGCGCAGCTCAACTGGGCGGTCGCTTCGTCCTCAAGATGGTGGGCCTCGTCGACGACCAGGTGCTCGTAGTCTGGGATGACGCGGCTGTTCGCCACCAGGTCGGAGAGCAGGAGCGAGTGGTTGACGATCACGATGTGGCTGGCTTCCGCTGCGCGTCGCGCGCGTGCGATGAAGCAAGAGCCATCTCGGTGGTAGGGGCAGGTCAGGGGGGAGCACGCCTCGGTCTGCGAGCAGATGCGTGTCCACGCGATCTCCTCATCAGGGTTGAGGCGCAGCTCCGCCCGATCGCCGGTGGCCGTCTGGCCGATCCAGAGCAGTGTCTTCACGAGGAGCGAAGCTTCCTCGTGGCTGAGGGCGTCCGCCCGCAGCAGTGACATCCACCGCCGCAAGCACACATAGTTCGACCGCCCCTTCAGGACGGTAGCTCGCACCCGGTAGTCCATGGCACGCGCCACGTCGGGCACGTCCTTCTCATACAGTTGGTCCTGAAGGTTGATCGTGTTGGTCGAGACGACGACACGCCGGTTGTTTGCCGCGGCGAAGGCCAGTGCCGGGAGGAGGTACGCCAGGGACTTCCCCGTGCCGGTGCCGGCTTCCACGACGAGGTGGTGGCCACGGTCGAGCGCACCACATACCGCCTGGAGCATCGCCAGCTGTTCTGGCCGCTCCTCGTACGCCGGGAGGACCGAGGCTATGGCGCCGCCGGGGCGTAGCGCTTCCACCAGACCTTCGACATCGAGGCGCCGGGCGTGGCTGTTGGGAGTGAGCGCCCCGGGCGTCTCTTCGGGCGGCGACAGCACTTGCGACAGAGCCAGGTTGACCGACGGGACGCCATCTGCCGTCTGGATAGCCAGCTTGTGCCGCTGCTCCAGCTCGGCTTCGACGAACAGGCCGCGGAAGGGCCATGCGCGGGCTGCGGTGAGACGGTTGACGTGGGTGAGCACGTCGAAACCCAGCGTGCGGATGCGCCCCAGAAGCGCCAGGAAGACCTGCCGAGAGAGATGCGCATCGGCCAACGCGCGATGAGGCTGGGCCGCATCGATGCCCAGCGCCTGCGCGATGGATGCGAGGTCGTACGTCCGAAGTCCGGGCAGGAGGAGCGCTCCCAGGTCGAACGTGTCGAAAATCGGATTCGGCAGCTCGAGGCCTTGGCGCGCCAGCTGTGCGACGTCCAGGTCGACACTTTGGCCGACGAGCGGGGCGCCCGCGAGGAACTCGCGCAGGCGTCCCGCCATTTGCTCCAGCGGTGGCGCCGTCGCGAGATCATCTTCACTGATCCCGGTCAGGATCCGGACCGCGTACGGCAGGGGTGCGCCCGGATTGACAAAGGTGGACCATTCCTCGCCCACGCCTTCGTCGTCGAAGCGGACTGCGCCGATCTCGATGATGCGCGCATTCGGGGATCCGGCCCGCATGAGTTCGAGGTCGAGAGCAACGTATGGGCCCGAGGTGATTGCTTGGCCCTTCTAGCCCGGCTCAGGCCGGGGTTCAGGAAGTGGGGTTACCGCCGGCGGCCCGCCCGGAACGCGTAGCGCCAGATCAGCTCGCGAACGAGCGGATTGCGCAGCAATCCCAACACGATAGGCACCAGTTTCACGGCGCTCGCGGCCTGACGCACATCGCGACGGTTCGCGCGCGGCGCCTGGTCGCTCAGAGCAGCCGTCGTCTTCGCGCGCAGGGCGAGCCGATCCGCCACTTGCTGCGCCACCGACCGCGTCTGGTCGAGCGCAGAGCTGTCCTCGGCGCTATCGCGCCGGGCAGGCGCGACTTTTTCTCGCCCCTTCGCTACCGCCCCACGATGGCGTCCACGCCGTCCAGCCAGGAATGCACCGACCAGCGTACCTCCCGCCGCGGCTGCGGCCATCTGTAGTATGCCTGGCCGAGCCCGGTTCAGCCCCCCGATAACGTCGATAAAGTCCTGCGCACGGTCGAGCCCGATGGCGACCACCTGGGCAAAATCCTCGACCGCCGTCTCCCACCGCTCCGGTGCGACGCTCGGGACAGTGGTGTCTTCAGGCAGCTCACTCATATAACGGATCATAGCATGGAACCCACTTCACCGAGCGTGGCTAGTAGCCGATTCGCAGGGCGGCTTCGAGGACGCCCCGTGCCACTGGGGCTGCAAAGGTGGTTCCCGAGCCGCGGTTCTCCATGATCACTGCCACTGCCACCCCAGGCCGGTCCGCAGGCGCATAGCCGATGAACCACGCGTGCGGGGCCGCTCCAACGCCCACTTCCGCCGTCCCGGTCTTACCACCAACCGGAATGCCGGGGATACGGGCAGCCTGCGCGTAAGCGGCCTCGACGCTCAACACCATCATCGCGTTCATCGCGGCAGCGGTTGCTGCGCTCACGGGCCGGCGCAGAACCGTGCCCGGCCGGTGGATTGGTGCCGACCCGCTTCCACCTATTTCAGACACGAGATAGGGAGCCGGCATCTGCCCTCCGTTGGCGATAGTGGCCGCGGCCAATGCCATCTGGAGGGGGCTCACTTGGAGGTCGCCCTGCCCAAAGGCCGAAGTGGCCAGCTCCACGGGGCTCATCGCTGCGCTGCGCGAGACCATGCCCGCGGCCGTGGGCAAGTCGAACGGCGTGGCCACTCCCATGCCGAAGCGGCGGGCATAGTCCAGAAAGCGTTCGGTGCCAGGATGAACGTCGCCACGGTCCCAAATGTACGGCTGGGGCGGTGCGAGTGAGGCGAAATCGATGGGCCCGGGGAGCCCAAGCGAGAGGCCGATCAGCGCGTGCGCCACATTGCACGACCACGCAAACTCCTCGGCGAACGTGAGGTCGCGCAGCTGCGGGTGATTGGTGTTCCGGATGCGGAATCCCTCGACCACCAGGTCTGCCTCGTGGTGGTGGCGGCGGTTCGGGTCGACGAGGCCCAGGTCGAGGGCCGCGGACGCGGTAACGATCTTGAACGTCGAGCCCGGCACATACTGGCCTTCGAGGGCGCGGCTGACGAACGGCCGCGCCGGATCCGACGACAGCTGGGCCCACCGGCTGTCGAGCGCGTTGGGGTCAAAGTACGGATGGCTGGCAAGCGCGAGCACCTCGCCCGTGCGGACGTTGAGCGCGACGACAGCACCCGTCGCGTCGCCCAGCGCCTGGTCGGCCACCCGCTGCAAGCGCAGATCGATGGTCAGTGTGACGTCGGAGCCCACCTTCCGGCTGTGGAGCAGCTTGTCGCGGATGCTGGCATACGGATCCGATGACCGGTCGCCGCGCAGGTACGAGTCGAAGGCGTCTTCGACGCCGCTCTTTCCGTGTCGCGCGCTAAAGTAGCCCGTCACATGTGCTAGCGGCGGGTAGTGGTAGGTGCGCTGCGCCAGCTCCCCGGCGAGCTCTGAGGAGGCAAGCGCCTCGCCATTGCGGTCGAGGATCCGCCCTCGCAAGTTCCGCCGCTCCTCCTCGATGAGCCGCGGGTTGGTCGGTCGGTGTACGAGGTCGTCGGCGCGGATGACTTGCCAGTAGCCGAGGGCCCCGGCCACGAGCACGAATCCGAGAGAGAGGACCAGGGAAAGACGGCGGATCTGGTCAGTCACGGCGCCGGCTCGGACTCGGCGATTCGGCCGAGATGCGCAGCAGCAGACCGATCATCACGAAGTTGACGAGGATGGAGCTGCCACCGTAGCTCATGAAGGGAAGCGTGATACCGGTGATCGGTATGACGCGCAGGGTGCCAGCCAGGATGATGATGGCCTGGAGCCCGAGCGTCGCACCGAGGCCCGCGGCGAGCAGGGCGGCAAAATCCCCACGGGCCCTGAGGGCAATGCGGAACGCGCGATGGACCAGCGCCAGGTACAGGCCCACGATAGCAAGCGTTCCCACCAGGCCCAGCTCCTCCCCCAGGGCGGCCAGAACAAAGTCAGTGTGAACGGCCGGGACATACTCCGGGTAGCCGTATCCCAGGCCAGACCCGATGATCCCGCCCGCTGCGTACGCGTTCAACGCTTGCACGATCTGGTAGGCATCGCCGGTCGCGTAGGGCCACGGGTCGAGCCACACCCGGGTCCGCAGCTCCACGTGGTCGAACATCCCGTGTGCCGCGATCGCTCCGATCAACAAGAACGCGAGCCCCACACCGACGTAGGTCCGTCCGGTCGCCGCGTAGAGCATGGCGAGAAACACCAGGTAGAAAAGCAGGCCTGCTCCGAGGTCGCGCTGCCACACAAGGAGGCCCATCGAGACCAGCCACATTACGGTCAGGGGAGCCAGATACGCGAGCGGCGGTAGGGTGAGTCGACCAAGCCGGACGGGAGCATGGGTGATTAACGCCCGTTTCTCCGCCAGGTAGGATGCGAAGAAAATCGCGATCACCACCTTCATGATCTCCGAGGGTTGGAAGTAGTAGCCGCCGAACCCGAGCCAGAGCCGGGCGCCGCTCGCGTTGGGGTCGACGCCGAATGCCAGCGTCGCGCCGAGGAGGAGTAGGCCTGCTACCAACCACGTGTACCGATATCGCGCCAACCATGCCACGCTAGGAACCAGCGCTGAGACCAATACGAGCGCCAACGCGCCGACGGCCACCCACAGGATCTGCCGCGGCGCGAGGGACGGCTCCAGGCGGTCGACCGCCGCCAGCCCCAGCGAGGTCAGCGTGGCAGCGACAGGAAGCAAGGCCTGGTCTGCCCTCCCCAATCGTGCCGAAAGCACGAGATGCACGGCGAGGAACAGCGAGCCGAAAAGCATGGGGCCTGTCAGGTTGGCGGCTGGCCACTGCGCGCCGCGGACCAGCTGCAAGGCGAGGGTAGTCGTAGCGAACAAGGCTGTCGGGTAGAGCAGCAGCGAGAGCTCAACCCTGCGGAATGCCCTTGTCACGACAGCGCCATCCGGAGCTTCACCTGTCCCATCTGCAGCTCGTCGCCCTCGCGTAGCTGCATCTCAGCTCCGATTCGTCCACCGTTGACAATAGTCCCATTGGTGCTTCCCGCGTCGCGGATCCACCACCTCTCGTCGCGCAGCAGCAGCATGGCGTGGGACGTCGATACAGCCTCGTCATCGAGCACGAGCGTGCTCTCCCGGGATCGGCCGACGAGGGTAACCGGCTCCAGCGAGATCGCCTGGCCTCGCTCTCGGCCGGAGCTTCCAGGATCGATAACGATGAGGCGCCCACGTGGCGTCTGCGGTCGCTGGGCGGCGGCTTCGACTCGGAGCTCGCGTTGGATGAGCACGACGATTGAGAGAAGGAACAGGTAGAGGAGGGCCACGACGCCCAGGCGAAGCGCGAGGATAAGCGACTCAGAGGCAACGCCCTCGGGCATGGAGGGCGTCAACCGGCTCGCAGGCTGACGCGGTAGCCACCGAGGGACAGCTCGGCGCCGGCGTCGACACGCGCCTCTTGAATGGGCTCGCCTTCGAGGTAGGTGCCGTTGCTGCTCTCGAGGTCGCGGATGGTCCACGCATCCCCATCCAGCTCGATAGCCGCGTGGTGGCGTGACACTCGGAGGTCTCGCACAACGAGGTCGTTGTCCGCCGCGCGGCCGATCCGGATGGGGGTTGCGCCGATGCGCATGCGCTGCCCGTCCTCCCCCTCCAGCACGAGCGTGTGTTCCGAGCCGAGAGGAAGCACGGGATCGAGCCTTCGGGTGTGTTGGAGGGCAGCCGCGGCATAAGGCTCCATTTCCTCGAAGAACGCTTCGGGTCGTACGAAAGACCTTGGAACCCTGGCGTCCGAAGCGAGCTCGACCCGGATCCGGCCTAGCGGTCGGTAGCCCTCTTCATCCGCCCTGCGGTCGAGGTACGCGGCCAGGTCGCGCTCAATTGCCCCACGGACGGGCGCGAACCGTTCGAAGTCCGTCGGGTTCAGATGCGCAACGTAGCGGTTTGGAACGTCGAGAGAAAAGGTGCCGACTGCCTTCTGGTCACCCATGGCGCGCGCGAGCGCCCGCGCTACTTCGACCGGCTGGAGGCGGGGCGGGAAGAGGCGGCGGAAACCGCCTTCGGCAACAGTCTCGATCAGGGTCTCGATGCGCGACAGCAACGACAGTGCTGGCGGCTCCGGCACCAGGCCTTGGAGGCTGTGGATGCACTGGCGGAAATTATAGGTGCTATCGCCTAGGAAGCCATTTGAGGCGTCAGGTCGCCCGAGCCGCGCCACCGGGCGGAGATTAGGCGCACCACTGAACGAAACTCGTTCCGCTCTTCGGGGGAAAGCCGGAGGTCGTTGAGCACATCCGCTACAGCCTGGAGCGCGTCGTCCCAAGCTCCCAGCTGAACAACTGATAGGGGAGCATAGCCCGCCGAGACGAGCAGCCGGTTTCGGTCGGTAACCGACAGGAGGAGGGCTCGTGCGAGCGCCTCCACGATGTGCTGGCGCGGCGGCTCACGGTCGCCGTGCTCGATGCGCGTGAGGTACGACGGGTCGACGCCGACCTCGTGGGCCAGGTTATTCCGCGAGCGACCGGCGCGATCGCGAAACGTCAGCAGCAGACCGGGGAATTCCTCGCGCATCGGGGCCCTCCTGGCGACAACAGCGAATAGAGCGCCGTCATCCTACGAGCATTGTGCCCGCATGTCAATAGTCGGCCCTTGCCGGCCTTCGTTGTGACTCGCTGGCACAGCCTGGACGGGTTGGGCCGTGCGGTCGCTGCTACGGTGCTCACTGGAGGTGTGGTGAGCGAGCTCGGCGTCGACATCGTAGAGATCGCCCGTGTGCGTCGGGCCGTCGAAGCGCACGGCCGCGGCTTTCGGCGACGCGTCTACACCGACCTGGAATGGGAGCAATGCGGCCGCAGTTTCGCGTCGCTGGCCGGCCGATTCGCGGCCAAGGAGGCCGTCATGAAGGCGCTCGGTACGGGAGGCATGGCGTTCCGGGACATCGAAATCGTCCGCACCCCATCCGGGAAACCGGAGGTCCGGCTGTCGGGTCGCATGCAGCGCCGGGCGCAGCGCCTGGGCGTGGTGCGGATCGCCATTACTATTTCACACTCCCGCGACAATGCTGTCGCCGTAGCCATGGCCGAGCGAGGCGGCGAGGTATGACCTGCATGCGCGTAGTCTCAGTGGCGGAGATGCGGGAGCTTGAGCGACAAACCTTCGTTTCTGGTGTGGCCGAGGGGGAGCTACAGCGGCGGGCCGGCACGGCAGTGGCGGAGGCCATCGCGCAGATCTGCACCCCAGGTTTAGCGGTCGCGCTCGTCGGAACGGGAAACAACGGTCGTGACGCCTGGATCGCCGTCGATCGGCTGCGCCAGCTCGGCTGGGCTGCAGCCCTCTACCTAGCGCCGAGGCACGCGATAGACCAGCAGGAGCTGGCAGCGTTCAAGGAGGCGGGGGGGGCCGTCATCACCCACGCGGAGGAGGCGGGCCCGTCGGGCGTGCACGAGGCGCTGGCAGGCGCGTCGGTGGCGATAGACGGACTGCTCGGGATCGGAGGACACGGCCCCGCCAGGCGGCCGATCGCGGACGTCATCGAGGGCTGCAATGCTGTGCGCCAGCAGCATCAGCGGCTCGTAGTGGCAGCCGTGGACACCCCGAGCGGATTAGATGCGGACAGCGGAGTTGCCGGCGGCGCAGCTGTCGTCGCGGACGTGACGGTCGTGCTCGGCGGGGCCAAGCGGGGCCTGCTGACGCCGAGCGCCGCCCGCTACACGGGCCGGCTCGTATTCGCAGACATCGGCATCGTGGATGGCCGCCCGGATGCCGCTGAGATGTTGACTCGTGACTCGCTGCGGGGGCTCCTCGCTCCGCCACCGCCCGACGCTCACAAAGGGATGCACGGCCGCCTGCTAGTAGTCGCGGGCTCCGAGCGGTACGTCGGAGCCCCATATCTCGTGTGCGCGGCGGCGGCGCGCGCAGGCGCAGGGATCGTGACGCTAGCGGCGCCTGCCTGGCTCCGGGACGTAGTCGCCGGCCGGCTGGCGGAAGCGACCTACCTGCCGCTGCCCGAGGGCGGGATTCGCGGCGCGTCGCGTGCTAGCGCGGCGCGTGTTCTGGACGAGCTGGATTCCTTCAGCGCTCTTGCGCTCGGACCCGGATTGTCTACGGCCGATGGGGTCGGCGACTTCGTGGAGGCGCTCCTCCGGGCTCGAGCCCAACTAAGGCTGCCTGCCGTTGTGGACGCCGACGCGCTGAACGCTCTCGCGGAACGGCCGGCCTGGCCCGATTGGATCGGAAGCGGCGTCGTGATGACCCCGCACCTCGGAGAGCTGCGCCGGCTCGCCCCCAACGACGATCTCACGCCGCCCACCTGGGAGGTCGCCCGACGCCTCGCAGCGGCGTGGGGCGTGACGCTCGTGGTAAAGGGGCCGTTCACGGGCATCGGTTCGGCAGAGCGGGCGTGGGTGAACGCTGCTCCGAATCCGGCACTGGCCACGGGGGGCACCGGCGATGTGCTGACAGGGATCGTCGGCGGCCTGCTGGCTCGGGGGCTGGCGCCAGACGCCGCGGCCCGCTTGGGCGTCTGGGCTCACAGCCTCGCTGGCGCGCGCGCGGCGATCGACCGCCAGGCCGGCGGCCTGATCGCGTCCGATCTGCTGGCCGAGATCCCTGGAGCGCTGGGCTCAGTCATTAGCTCTAGCTAAGCTAAGGTCTCGTCACCTAATAACCATTTCAAATTTTGCGCATCGGCGTAAAGATCGCGAAATGCTGGAATAGTTATCTGCGACTTCCCGTAAAGCTAGCAAACGAACATTTGCCTACCTGGATCACTAGTGGGCCAGTTCCGATGGATGGAATCACGGTCACCTCCACCCCAACCCTCCCCCGTCGAGGGCGAGGGGGAAGAGGAATGGTTCCCTCCCCCCTTGAGGGGGAGGGTTAGGGAGGGGGGTAACGTCCATGTTCATGGGAGTGCGCCACTAGACCTGGTGGCGAGTCGCGCGCTGGCTGTGGAAGAAGCACAAGCGCCCCTCGTGGAACGGCTGCGTCGGCGCGAGTTGCGCGACTGGGTGGTTGGCGAGGACGGATCAGCTTCTTCCGTATGCGCGGCACGTGCACGTCCGGTTCGGAGGGCACGGCGGGGAAACGGGCGGGCCGAAAGACCCGTACCGCGCCTCGCCGGCGCCGCTCACCAGCTCACCCTCACCGGCAAGAGCTACCGACCGCGGCTCCGCCCACCTCTCGGCCGATCCGTTGCACTCAGGGTGAAAGGGCCTAACCCTCGCCCCCCTGCGCTCACCCGAGGTGGGGAATTAACTGAACAGCGGGGGTGGGGAATTAGTTGAACACGGGGTGGGGAATTTCCCTGACGCGCCTCGGCCGCGCGCCCAGGTCGTGGCGAGGGTACTAGCGACCGAGTAGTCGCGGCTTCGCCGCGAAACAGAACGCCATTCGCAGCGTTTTCGAGAAGGGGGAAACCAGGGCTGGAGCGTATCGGTTGACCCGCATGATTTCGCACCGCAGCTCCTCGCCGGGGACCTTGGAGGACCGGCCGCCCGAGGTTCAGGGGCTCATGAGCCCCACGTGTGGGGGCGCCTTTTCCACACCAAAATCTGTCGTTGTGGAGTGCGCTTTCCGATGAGGTGGCCCAACCCAAATGAAACACGCCCCTCAAACTCCAGTTCGGGAGCAATGGTGCAATGCCAGGCCCAGCCATAGGGCATCTCGGCAACGGCGTGCGAGCGTCGGAATTCGATCGCGCAGGCTCTGACATGGTACGACCACATGCACGAGGTAAGTTCCTCTTTACCGGCGACCGGAAGTTCTACATTCGCGGAGTGACCTACGGCACGTTCGGCCCAAATGGGGTTGGCATCCCGTTTCCCGGCGAGGAGGTCATCGAACGGGACATGGCCACCATGTCCGCGAATGGCATCAACGCTATCCGTGTCTACAGTGTTCCACCCCGCTGGCTGCTCGATCTAGCAGAGGGCTATGGCATCTACGTCATGGTGGGGCTGCCTTGGGAGCAGCACATCGCGTTCCTCGACGATCGCGAGCGAGGTAAGGACATTGAGGCGCACATACGCGCAGGAGTGCGGGCTTGCAGCGGCCACCGGGCGGTCCTCTGCTATGCAGTCGGCAACGAGATCCCCGCGCCAATCGTGCGGTGGTATGGTCACCGCCGCGTTGAGGCGTTTCTTAAGCGCCTGTACCAAGCGGCGAAGGAGGAAGATCCCGAGGGGTTGGTGACCTATGTGAACTACCCGTCCACGGAGTATTTGCCGCTCTCTTTTACCGATTTCGTCTGCTTCAACGTCTACATCGAGAATCAGGAGCGACTCGATGCGTATCTGAGCCGGCTCCAGAATCTGGCCGGCGACCGTCCGCTCGTCATGGCGGAGGTCGGCCTAGACAGCCGACGACATGGCGAGGAAGCGCAGGCCAACACCCTCGCTTGGCAACTCCGCACGGTCTATAGCGCCGGTGCCGCCGGCGCTTTCGTCTTCTCCTGGACTGATGAATGGCATCGGGGTGGGCACGCGATTGAGGACTGGGACTTCGGTCTCACCGATCGCAAACGCCAGCCCAAGGCGGCGCTCGCCGCGGTGCGGTCGGCCTTCGCAGATGCGCCCTTTCGACCCGACACCACATGGCCACGGATTTCAGTTGCGGTTTGCAGCCATAACGGGGCCCACACGCTCCACGATTGCTTCACAAGCCTGCGTGCTCTCAAGTATCCGAATTTCGAAGTCATCGTGGTCGACGATGGCTCAATGGATGGCACCGCGGACATCGCACGCGAGTACGGCTTTTCCGTCATCAGCACAGACAACCGTGGCCTGGGCAGCGCCCGTAATACCGCGATGGAAGCTGCCACCGGCGCGATCGTCGCCTACACCGATGACGATGCCTACCCCGATCCAGACTGGCTGAACTACCTAGCCCACACGTTCATGACCACTGAGTTCGCCGCCGTAGGAGGCCCGAACCTGCCACCGCCCGGCGACGGGTGCATTGCCGACTGCGTAGCCAATGCGCCCGGCGGACCAGTCCACGTGCTGCTCAACGACGAGGAGGCGGAACACATCCCGGGCTGCAACATGGCCTTCCGCACCGAGTGCCTGCAGGAGATCGGGGGCTTCGACCCGCAGTTCCGGGCTGCCGGGGACGACGTAGACGTCTGCTGGCGGCTTCAGGAGCGTGGTTGGAAGATCGGCTTCAGCCCGGCCGCGATCGTCTGGCACCACCGCCGCAACTCGATCCGTGCCTACTGGCGGCAGCAAGTTGGCTATGGGAAAGCCGAGGCGTTGCTCGAGCGGAAGTGGCCAGAGAAATACGACGAACTGGGCCATGCAAGGTGGTCAGGCCGCATATACGGCAGTGGACTGAGATGGTCGCCGTTCTGGCGGCGCGAGCGCATTTATCACGGCATATGGGGAACAGCACCGTTTCAGTCCATCCACCACCCAGGGCCCAGCCTGTTAGCGTCGCTCCCGCTCATGCCGGAATGGTGTCTTGCATTGCTTGTGCTCGGTGGGCTCACTATCCTCGGCATTCTGTGGCCACCGCTCTTGCTCGCTGCCGTGCCCTTCGTCCTTGGACTTGGCCTCACTCTTGTACAGCCAGTGTTGAGCGCAACTCATGCGGAGTTTCAATGCCCACCTCGATCGCGCCTTGCCCTCGCCGGGCTGCGCGGTCTCACCGCTCTCATGCACCTGCTTCAGCCACACGCTCGTCTCTATGGCCGCGTGCGCTATGGTCTGGTTCCTTGGCGAGCCGTTGACCCCCGGCGGATGGGATGGCCATTGCCGTTCCGCGCTGTGCTTTGGAGTGAGCAGCGGCGCGATGCGGCAGAGTGGCTGGGAGCCCTGGTACGAGCGCTTCTCGCGGACGGCGTGCGAGCACTGCCTGGCGGAGACTACGATCGCTGGGACCTCGAGGTCCGGACCGGTCCCCTTGGGGCAGCTCGCGTGCACATGGCGATCGAGGAGCACGGCGCTGGACGACAGCTCGTCCGGCTTCGGGCTTGGCCACGATCTTCGGCCAGCGTCATCGTCGTGGCTGCGCTGGCCCTAGCGCTTTCAGTGGGCGCCGGCCAGGCCCAAGCCTGGCTTCCATGTGCGGTCCTGGCCGCGTTCGCGGGGCTTGTCGCATTGGGAGCGGTTCACGATTCCGGCGCCGCTGTGGCCGCAGTCGAGCGCTCGGTGCGGCACCTGCGATCGGACGCCGACGCTGATCGTCCGGGAGCCGGCCTGCCTCTAGCAGCGAGCCGTGCGGTCGCCGAATCCACCCCGGGCTCAGGCTGGAGGCTGCCCCATGATGCCGCAATCCAGTGTGTGTTCTCGCCCGCGAAGGCGGAAAGCTAAGTGTCAATGGGTCTAGGCCGGCGACGGGAGCGGTCATGATGCGTTACCGGCGTCTGCTCGGCTATGCGGTCCGCTACTGGCAAGGGTGGGTCATTATCGTCGTCTTAACGCTCCTCAGCACCGCTTTCGGGCTGCTGCAGCCTTGGCCGATGAAGATCCTGGTGGATCACGTGTTCGGTCAGGAGCCCATAGCGGAAACGCCCGCTCGGGCGGTGGCTCTGTTACCGGCGGGGGGCACAGCCGAGGGTTTACTCGCCTGGGTAGCCTTAGCGGGCCTGGCGATCTTCGCCGTCGACAGTCTCGTGGATGTAGTGCTCACGGTCTCCTGGATTCGGGTAGGACAGCGGATGGTCTACG
>CAYQJS010000012.1:24398-115928 GCA_964417895.1 uncultured Chloroflexota bacterium
GACCTTTTCGCGCACCTCCAACGCCAGTCCCTCCTCTTCCACAGCCGCAACTCAGTGGGCGACTCCATGGCACGCATTACAGGCGATAGCTGGTGCGTTCATACCGTCGTCGATACGCTGCTCTTTGCCCCTGGACACGCGCTCATTACGCTCGTCGGGCTCGTAGCGGTGATGAGCCAGATGAACCCCTCCCTCACCCTGCTCTCCCTCGCCGTCGCGCCGTTTATGGTCGGGTCATCGGTCCTCTTTGGGCGCCCGATCCGGGCGGTCGCGCGGGTCGGGCGGGAAATCGAGAGCCGCATCTACGCTCACGTGCAGCAGACGCTCAGCGGCCTTCCGGTCGTCCACGCGTTTGCGCAAGAGGAACGTCAGCACCGGCGCTTTCAGGAGTTCGCGACCGCAGCCATCCGCGCACAGCGGCGGGGCACGCTGGTCGGCAATCTGTCCGGTCTCAGCAGCGGTCTGATCGCCGCGCTGGGGACAGGAGCCATCCTCCTGGTTGGGGCACGCCACGTCCTGGACAATCAGCTCACGGTCGGGAGCCTCCTAGTGTTCCTGGCCTATCTTGGCTCGCTCCAAGCCCAGTTGTGGACATTCACCGGCATCTACGGCGCCCTGCAGGAGGCCGGCGCCAGTATCGATCGCGTGATGGAGATACTGGAGACCGAGCAGGAGGTGACGGATACCCCAGGAGCGCCCCCGCTGCCGCCGGCACGCGGGCACATCCGCCTCGAGCACGTCAGCTTCGGCTACGAGCCGGATCGCCCAGTCCTCCACGATGTCTCCCTCGAGGCACTACCCGGCCAGACCGTCGCCATCGTCGGCGCCACCGGCGCCGGCAAGAGCACCCTCGTCAGCCTCGTGCCCCGCTTCTTCGACCCCTGGTCCGGACGGGTCACCGTCGACGGCCACGACGTGCGGACCGTGCAGCTCAAGAGCCTGCGCTCCCAGGTCGCCCTGGTGCTCCAGGAGCCCTTCTTGTTCCCCCTCACCATCGCCGAGAACATCGCCTACGGCCGCCCCAACGCCCCTCGCGACGCCATCGAGGCCGCCGCCCATGCCGCCAACGCCCACCGCTTCATCACACGCTTACCGGAGGGGTACGACACCATCATCGGCGAGCGGGGCGCAACTCTCTCCGGGGGCGAGCGCCAGCGCCTGGCCATCGCCCGCGCCCTCCTCAAGGATGCGCCGATCCTCATCCTGGATGAGCCCACCAGCGCTCTGGACGCGGAGACCGAGAGCCAACTCCTGGAGGCGCTCGACCGCCTCATGCAAGGGCGCACGACGCTCATCATCGCCCACCGGCTGTCCACCATCCGGGGGGCGGACCGGATCGTCGCACTCCACGACGGCCAGGTCGTGGAGGAGGGCACCCACGCCGACCTGCTCGCCCAGCACGGCCTCTACGCCCATTTCCACCACCTCCAGTTTGGCCGGCAGCACGAGCCGGCGGGGGTGGGCGGTGGGGAACACCAGTGAGCAGCAGTCCCACGGGCAATCTCAACGGGGTGCGCCTTTGCCTCTGGCTCCTGGGCTACGCGCTGCGGCGGCGGCCTGCGCTCCTGGCTCTGCTGCTGACCATGGTCTTGAAGATCGGACTGGACGTGCTGACGCCGTGGCCCATGAAAGTGCTCGTGGACCATGCCTTGGGTGATACGCCACTGCCCGATGCGCTGGCTCGCGCAGCCGAACTGCTCCCCGGAGCAGCTACCCGGGAGAGCCTCCTCGTGTGGAGTGTGGCCGCAACGGTCGCTCTCTTCTTGCTGGGGTGGGCGCTAGGCCTCGCGACGGCCTACGCGAACATTGCCTTTGGGCAGCGGATGATCTTTGACCTCGCCGCGGACCTGTTCGGCCACTTGCAGCGGCTCTCGCTCCGCTTCCACAGCCGCCGGCCCGTAGGTGATTCCATCCTCCGCGTGACTTCTGATTGCGACTGCGTTTCCACTATCGTCAAGGACGCTCTCCTCCCGGTACTCGCCTCGCTGTTCAGCCTGGTAGCCATGTTCGCGATCATGTGGCAGATGGATGCGGCCCTCACGCTCCTGTCCCTGACAGTGCTGCCGATCATGATTCTGTCGCTCCGTCTCTATGCCGGGCCGATGCTCGAGCGCGGCTATGCGCAGCAAGAGATCGAGGGGCGCGTTTACGGGATTGTCGAGGAGACCCTCTCCGCCATACCCGTCGTCCAAGCATTCGGGCGCGAGGACGACTCGGACCGGCGCTTCCGGGCCAGCACGTGTGGCACGTTGGATGCTACCCTGGCCATGACGAGCGTTCAGTTGCAGTTCAAGATCCTGCTCGGACTGGCAACGGCAGTGGGGACGGCGGGCATCCTCTGGGTGGGCGCCCGCCACGTCCTGGAAGGCAGCCTCACTCTTGGCGGTATCATCGTGTTTCTCTCATATCTTGGCTCACTGTACGGCCCGCTGGAGTCGCTTATGTACACACCCTCCACTGTCCAAGGCGCGGCGGGGAGCGCGTGGCGCGTGATGGAGATACTGGAGACCGAGCAGGAGGTGACGGATACCCCAGGAGCGCCCCCGCTGCCGCCGGCACGCGGGCACATCCGCCTCGAGCACGTCAGCTTCGGCTACGAGCCGGATCGCCCAGTCCTCCACGATGTCTCCCTCGAGGCACTACCCGGCCAGACCGTCGCCATCGTCGGCGCCACCGGCGCCGGCAAGAGCACCCTCGTCAGCCTCGTGCCCCGCTTCTTCGACCCCTGGTCCGGACGGGTCACCGTCGACGGCCACGACGTGCGGACCGTGCAGCTCAAGAGCCTGCGCTCCCAGGTCGCCCTGGTGCTCCAGGAGCCCTTCTTGTTCCCCCTCACCATCGCCGAGAACATCGCCTACGGCCGCCCCAACGCCCCTCGCGACGCCATCGAGGCCGCCGCCCATGCCGCCAACGCCCACCGCTTCATCACACGCTTACCGGAGGGGTACGACACCATCATCGGCGAGCGGGGCGCAACTCTCTCCGGGGGCGAGCGCCAGCGCCTGGCCATCGCCCGCGCCCTCCTCAAGGATGCGCCGATCCTCATCCTGGATGAGCCCACCAGCGCTCTGGACGCGGAGACCGAGAGCCAACTCCTGGAGGCGCTCGACCGCCTCATGCAAGGGCGCACGACGCTCATCATCGCCCACCGGCTGTCCACCATCCGGGGGGCGGACCGGATCGTCGCACTCCACGACGGCCAGGTCGTGGAGGAGGGCACCCACGCCGACCTGCTCGCCCAGCACGGCCTCTACGCCCATTTCCACCACCTCCAGTTTGGCGAAACCATTGCTGTGCCCACGGGAGGCGCTCGATGAGCAATGCATCGGTATGGGAGACGGGTCGCTGGACCAACGGTGAACTACCCGCGAACGTTCGAATAGGGATGAACAGTGTCATCACCGGGGACCACGCGTTCAAGCGCTTCCGCAGTCGGATCGTACCGGCGCTTACGCTCGGCGCGCACTCCACTATGGATGGGGTCCATTTTGCCCTCGGCGAGGAGGCCCGGGTCCAGATTGGCGATTATTGCTACTTCACGAACGCCCTGCTCCTCTGCGAGCTGGAGCTGCGTGTCGGCAGCTACGTCGTCATCGGCTGGAATGCCACGGTCGCCGACACAGATTTTCATCCTATCGGACCCGCGGAGCGCATCGCCGACGCGGTCGCCTTGTCGCCGCTCGGGGCGGGACGGCCACGTCCGCAGATCCCACGCCTCTCGGTTGTTATTGAGGACGACGTCTGGATCGGGCCCAACGCCACGATTCTGAAAGGGGTCCGTCTGGGAGCGGGTGCCTTCGTGGAAGCTGGGTCGCTGGTAGTGCGCGACGTCCCGCCCCGCGCTCGAGTCGTTGGCAACCCGGCGCAGGTCGTCGGCGAGGTGTGAGGAGATGGGGCCGCTGCGCACGATCCCGTGGGATTGGTACCAGGGGTCCATCCCGGACAACGTGGTGCTGGATGAGACCGCCTACGTCGAGAGCTCTTTCAGCTTCTCTCTGTATCGGAGCGAGGCGCCCGTGGGCGTTCGGCTTGGCCGTGGCGCCTCGATATATCTCGGTACGATGTTCGACGTAGGCCCGCAAGGGCAAGTCCGCATGGGCGACTACGCGCTTGTCCACGGAGCACGCATTATCTGCGACAGCCAGGTCGAGATCGGGGATTACACGCTCGTCTCCTGGAACGTCGTCATCATGGATACGTATCGGACGCCGTTCTCGCTCCCGGAGCGCCGACGCGAGCTGGAGCGTGTACCCCTGCGGGTCCCCCGTCGCTTCGACGCCGGCGGGCCGGCGGAACCGGTCCGCATAGGTCGCAACGTCTGGATCGGGTTCGACGCATGCGTCCTGCCGGGCATCGCGATAGGTGAAGGAGCGGTCGTCGGGGCGCGGTCAGTTGTGATGGAAGAAGTCGCCCCATACACTGTCGTGGCCGGCAATCCAGCCCGCGTCATCCGCGAGCTCGACCAAGAGAAAACGGCCAAGAACCATGGCGCATGAGAATTCGAAGGGAAGGATCATCGTCTTTGGGATCCTCTTCTTTTATCCCTTGGCGGGTGTCACTTACCAGTTCCTCCACTACCTCATTGGCCTCCGACGGCTTGGCTATGACCCGTACTACATCGAGGACTCAGGACGATGGGTCTACGACCCGCGCATCGACGAGTTCTCCCCCGACGCGTCAGGAAATATCAGGATGGTAGCTCCGTTGCTGGAACAGTACGGCTTCGGCGACCGCTGGGCTTTTCGGGGGGCCTATCCCGAGGGGCAATGCTACGGGCTAAGTGAGGCTGAAATCCGCAGGTTGTACCGCGAGGCCGATGCCTTCCTGAATGTCACCGGGGCTCAGGAGTTCCGCGAGGAGCACTTGGTGTGTCCCCGCCGGATCTACGTCGAGTCGGACCCCTTCGCCTCTCAGGTTCAGGAGGCGCAAGGTGACCCGATCACAACTGCCCACCTCGAGCTGCACGATATGCATTTCAGCTTCGGGGAGAACTTGGGCGCTCCGGATTGCGCCGTACCCGTGGGGCGTTACCACTGGCTCCCCACGCGTCAGCCGGTTGCCCTGGAGCTATGGGACAACCCATACAACATCGATAGCGGTACCTACACCACCATCACCACGTGGCACAACAAGGGTAGGGATCTCACCTATCAAGGTGACAAGTTCTACTGGACCAAGGACCGGGAGTTCGAGAAGTTCCTGGACGTTCCTCAGCGGCATCCGGCTACATTCGAGCTCGCAACCGGAGCGGACGAGGACGTGCAATGCCGACTGCGCGAGCACGGATGGCGTTACTTGCCCTCGGTGGGAATCTCTAAGGATGCTCGGGCATATCGGGCTTACATTCAGCGCTCTCGTGGGGAGTTCACCGTCGCGCGCGATCAGTATGTTCGGCCCCACACCGGCTGGTTCAGCGACCGCAGCGCTTGTTACCTCGCGGCTGGGCGACCGGTGATCACGCAAGAGACAGGGTTCAGCAAGTTTCTCCCGACGGGCCGGGGGCTGTTCCCTTTCCGGACAATGGACGACATCTTATCGGCGCTGGAGACAATCGAAACCGACTACGCGGGCAACTGCCGCGCAGCGCGAGAGATAGCGGCAGAGTATTTCGCCGCCGAAAGGGTCGTCGGCAGCCTAATGCATCGGGCGGGCCTGTAACCATGGCCCGAATCGTAATCGCGGGCTACATGATCCGCCATCCACTGGCCGGCAACCTCTTCGCCTACTTTCATTATCTCCTGGGTCTCCATCGCCTGGGCCATCAGGTCGTGTACGTGGAGGAGAGCGGCTGGCCCTCCGCATGCTATGACCCAGAGCGCGGCGCCTACGGGGATGACCCACGGTCGGGGCTCCGCGCCGTTCATGCACTGCTGGCCGAGTATGGTGTGAATGCCCCCGTGTGCTACGTGGACCGAGACACCGGCCGTGTTGAGGGCGCAAGCTGGGCGGAAGTGAAACGGCTGTTGGGGGCAGCGGACCTCCTGCTTAACATTGGGGGCGTCTGCTGGCTGCCGGAGTTCCGGCTTGTTCGGCGCCGGGCCTTCGTCGACCTGGACCCGCTCTTTACGCAGGTCGGACGGTTTGGGGCGGAGGCGCTCGCCGAGCATCACGTCCATTTCAGCTACGGCGTCAACCTCGGACGAGCCGAGTGCACGATCCCAACCGGTGGCTTGCAATGGCGGCCGACCGTGGCCCCCGTCGTGCTCGACGCTTGGAAGAGCGTCCCGGCCCCCGATGACGCACCCCTCACAACAGTCGCGAACTGGAGCGCGTATGGGGGCGTCATCTACGACGGCGAGTCCTACGGCCAGAAGGATCAGGAATTTGTGCGCCTGGAGGACCTGCCCCGCTGCACGACCCAGCGGCTGGAGCTCGCGCTCGCGGGCGCCGGCTCGGTGGCCACCGAGCGCCTGCAGGCCGCCGGCTGGTCCGTCTGCGCGGCGGCAGCGGTGAGTTCGAACGTCTCAACTTACCGGGCCTACATCGCCGGTTCACGCGGGGAGCTCAGCGTAGCGAAGCATGCTTATGTGAAGACCTGGAGCGGCTGGTTCAGCGACCGTAGCGTCTGCTACCTCGCCGCAGGCCGCCCGACCATTCTTCAGGACACGGGATTCACCGATTGGTTGCCCACCGGCCGCGGCGTCCTGTCGTTTTCGACTGTGGACGAAGCCGCGGATTCCATCGCGCGAATGAACGCCGATTATCCTGCGCATTGCCGTGCCGCGAGCGATATCGCGGAGCGAGTATTCAGTCACGACGTTGTTCTCCCCCGACTCGTCGAGACCGCCCTGGGGTCAGTCGCCTAATGCGTATTCTCGCCATCGCCGACTGCATCCCCTTCCCACCCATCGGGGGTGGGGAGTTGCGCACCTATCACCTCTTGCGTGCGATGGCGGCCCGGCACGACGTTACCCTCGTCGGCTTCACCACAAATGACGTACCCACTTCCCCGTCGTTCCCGGTCCGGGTGATCCCGGTGCCGTGGGACTGGCCCCCGCTTTATCAAGAGATGCTCTTTGGAGACACCGCGGTTTCGCAGGCCGCGTACGAGCAACTCGAGTACGGCTCCGACGTGCCGTGGTACGCGAACTGGGCGCAATCCGACTTGATGGTCGACACGTTGCGACGCCTGGCAAGGGAAACCTTCGATCTGGTTCTGATAGAGCATAGCTATATGGCAGGGTTGCTGCCGGTGCTTCCCCCAGGCGTACCTAGAGTGCTGGATCTGGTGGACGTGCATGCCCGGATGGTTCAACGTTCGCTGAAGGGCAGCTGTGCCGACGAGGGGGAGCGGGCTAGTCGAGATGCCGAAAAGACCATACGGTTCGAGCGGTGGGCCGCCTCGCAGTGCGCTTGCTGTCTGGCGGTTTCGGAGAATGAAGCCGCAGCAGCGCGTACGCTCCTCGGCATCGAGCGCGTTGCAGTTGTCGCAAACGGGGTAGACACGTCATTCTTCAGCGCCGGAGAGCACCAACCCGTCAGCGGCTATCTCCTTTTTACCGGCACGATGAACTACGGGCCGAACATCGAAGCTGTGCAGTACTTTGTGTCCGAGATACTGCCGGAAATCCAGCGGCATACCGCCTCAGCGCAGCTCCACGTCGTGGGCACCAAACCGACCGAGCAGGTCATGGGACTGGCATCGGAGGGCATCATCATCCATGGCCAAGTGCCTGATGTGCGCCCGTACTATCGAGACGCGTCCGTGGTGGTTGTACCAGTGTTGCGTGGGGGCGGCACGCGGCTGAAGATTCTCGAGGCGGCCGCCTGTGCCAAACCCATCGTGTCGACCTCCCTCGGCGCCGAGGGTCTGCGGCTTACCAACGGCCGAGATCTGCTCATTGCTGACTCGGCACGCGAGTTTGCCGACCACGTAGTCCAAGTAGCACAGGACCGTGCGCTACAACAGCGGTTAGGACGGAGCGCACGCCAGGCATCACAGGCTTACGATTGGGAAAGTATTGGTTCCCAGCTCTGCCGTGTCGTGGAGGGCTTGCTTTAGCTCCGGAGAGCCTGATCCAAACCCCGACCAACTGGAGTTGATGCTGCAGTACCGAGGCGTGATATGTGTCCCGAACACAAGCAGACTGTGAGATTGAACCTCGGGTGTGGCGACAACATCGTTAATGGTTACGTTAATCATGACGTGACTCGACACCGGCCTGAGATAGATGTGGCCCATGATCTCCGGGATCTGCCCTGGCCCTGGCTGGACGATAGCGCCGAAGAAATCCTCCTTCTCGACGTGCTGGAACACCTGCCCGATGTCGTGCCGATCATCGATGAGTGCTGGCGCGTGTTGAAGCCCGGTGGAGCCCTGCACATCTCCGTGCCCCACTATGAGGCCGAGCATGCATGGCTAGACCCAACGCACCACCGAGCGTTCCACCTCGATAGCTTCGATTTCTTCGATCCACATACGCGCTGGGGAGCGACGTACCCGTTCTACACGCAACGCAAATGGACCGTGAAGCATAGCGAGCTGGCCGGGGGAAACGTGGTAGTCGTGATGTGTACATCCAAAGGGGACCCGGGGGTAAGCGAGAATCACCAAACTTCAAACGCGGATGCTGCGTGGGCTAAACAGCTGAATCAGGCCACGGCCGAGATCACGGCACTTGCCCCGATCGGGGAGCAGGTGATCTTAGTCGACGAGAACCAGTTCGGTCGGTGGATCGCCCCAGGACGCGATGTTATCCCGTTCCTCGAACAAAATGGCAAATACTGGGGACCACCGGCGGATGACGCCGCAGCTATCCGCGAATTCGAGCGACTACGGCACCTCGGCGCGAGCTTCATCATCTTCGGGTGGCCGGCCTTCTGGTGGCTAGAGCACTATGCGTCGCTGCATCGCCACCTCCGTACGCAGTTCCCCTGCGTTTTGGAGAACGAGCGACTGGTCGCCTTCGACCTGCGACAGTAAAAGGGGCCGGGTGTGCGCATCGCGCAGATTGCCACGCTTGCTACTCCCGTCCGCCAGCAAGGCAGCGGGAGCATAGAAACCCTCGTTTGGCTCCTCACGCGAGAGTTGACTAGGTTGGGACACGAGGTGACGGTGTTCGCCACAGCGGGCTCCGAGACGCACGGGGAGTTGGTCGCTACCCTGCCAGGGCCTTACGGAACCGATGGCTCACCTGGCGACTGGCAGCTATGCGAGTGGATCAATCTGTCCCGCGCCGTCGAGTGCTCTAGCAGGTTCGACGTGCTACACAGTCACGCCTACTTGTGGGGGCTGCCGCTGCAGCGGCTGGCCTGCGCGCCGATGGTACACACGATGCACGTAGGCCCCGGCGAGGATGAAGCACTCCTCTGGTCGATGGTTCCAGACGCCTGCGTCACAGCGATCTCGCACGATCAATGGAGTACCTTTCCCGAGCTCCAGCCGGCAGCCATCATCTACCACGGCGTGGACGAAACACAGCTCACGTTCTGCTCGCAGCCAGAGGACTATGTTTGCTACTTGGGACGATTTACGCCCGGCAAGGGGCCGCTCCAAGCGATCACCGCGGCGCGCGAACTAGGCTTGCGGCTTCTGCTTGCAGGACCGGCGGATGCTTACTACCAGGAAGTATTGGAGCCGCTGGTGGACGGGAGGTCGGTGGAGTACGTAGGCTATGTGACAGGCAGGGATCGGGACCGGCTGCTAGGCGGCGCGCGTGCACTGCTCTACCCCGTCCAGTCTCCCGAACCTTTTGGGCTCGTACTCGTCGAGGCGATGACGTGCGGCACTCCCGTGGCCGCGATGGGGCTGGGCGCGGTGCCTGAGATCATCGAGGAGGGCGTGAGCGGATACTGGACGACATCATTAGAGGATTTTCCAGAGCAAGTGGCCCGTGCCCTCGCGCTGGATCGCAGCCGCGTGCGCGAAAGGGCGACGGAACGCTTCGCCGCGGAGCGCATGGCTCGCCGGTACGCTCAGGTGTATGAGCAACTTGTAGAGCGCGGGGCCCCAGGGCCCCAGACGCGGCGCCATCGCGCGCGGTCGACTCGGCCTGCAGCCGCACCAAGGGAAGGACAGGGACCGCGCCGCAGCCGTAGTCCAGCGGGCAATGTGGGCGAGCCTTGATGAACATTGTCGTGATTGCCCCTCACCCCGATGACGAGGCGATCGGGTGTGGCGGAACGATCTGCCTTCACGTGGGACGGGGAGACCGGGTCGTCGCGATCTTCTTAACTTCAGGCGAGTTAGGTCTGAAGCACCTACCGCGTGAAGAGGCGTGGCGGGTGCGCGAGAGGGAGGCAGCGGCCGCCGCCAAAGTCATGGGCCTCGCGGCGCTCACCTTCTTGCGGCAGGCAGACTGGTTTGTCGGCGATGACGTGGAGAAAACGGCAACCTCCCTGCGCCCGATACTGGAGCGCGAGGGGCCTCAATTTGTATACGTCCCTCACGCGAGCGAATGGCACCCTGACCACCGAGCCGCCTTGTCCATCGTATATGCAGCACTGCGGGACAGCGCTGGCGTTGCGCCGATTCTGCGTACATATGAGGTGTGGACTCCGCTGTCCGAGTATGACCATGTGGAGGACATTACGGCAGTGATGGCGCGGAAACTGCGGGCGATTCGCTGCTACCGCTCCCAGCGCGGCGAATTCGCCTATGATCGCGCCGTTCTCGGTCTCAATCAGTACCGTGGTGCCCTCGCGGGTGGCTGTCGTTATTCTGAGGTCTTTCAGGAGAGTCCCGGTACCGCAGCGTAGCAACACCTACGCAACCGGCCGCAGCAACCGCTGGTAGACGGTATCGCTAGCCTCACTCGTTCGGGCGAGTGAGCGTCTCGGGGCGCTACAGGAACAGGAAAGGGAAATCTTTCCAACGCAGCCGCAGCGGCAATGCCTAGGGCTCGTCGTATCTCGTTCCCGCCAGCTTGCGCAGGCGCGTGAAATCGTGCTTGGCGTCTATCCACCGAACCGTGCCCGATGCCGAGCGCATCACGAGCGACTGGGTGGTGCCCCCGGTGCTGGAATAACGCACGCCCGTCAGCAGCTCGCTGGACGTGACCCCCGTCGCGGCGACGAACACGTGGTGACTGGCACAGAGGTCGTCAAGGGTCAGGAGCCGGTCGATGTCGATACCCTCACCGGCGGCGAGGTTCCGGTCGGCCTGATCCCTGGGCCAGAGGCGGGCCTGCATGTCGCCACCCAGACAGCGAACGGCACAGGCGGCGATCACGCCCTCGGGGGCGCCGCCAATTCCCAGGAGCAGATCCACCCCAGCGTGTTCCTCCATCAGGGCCATCATCGCGGCGGCGACGTCGCCGTCGCCAATCAGCCGGATCCTGGCGCCTGTCGCACGCACCTCCTGGATGATTCGCTCATTTCGCGGCCGGTTCAGGATGACCACAGTCAGGTCGTGAGCTTCTCGCTCGTACGCGTCGGCGACCGCGCGAACGTTCACAGCCACGGGGGCGTCGAGACTCACCCGGCCCCTGGCCTCGGGTCCCACGACGAGCTTATCCATGTACGGCACGTGGGTGAAGAAGAGCGTGCCGCGCTCGGCGAGGGCGACGACCGATATGGCACCGGGCAAGCCGTCCGCGGTCAGTGTCGTTCCATCCACGGGGTCGACCGCGACGTCGACGGCCGGCAGCTGCCCGTTGCCGATGGGCTCGCCGATATAGAGCATCGGCGCTTCATCCTTCTCGCCTTCCCCAATCACGACGACTCCATCCATATCCACCGTCTGCAAGACCAGGCGCATCGCGTCGACGGCGGTCCGATCCACGGCATGCTTGTCGCCGCGTCCCATCCACCGGGCGGCCGCGAGTGCCGCTGATTCCGTCGCACGGACGAGATCGAGCGCGAGGTTTCGATCCAGGGGCTGCGCCATCGCGACCTCCCAATGGTTGCTGTCCGTCAGAACTGTTCCGGCCCAAACTGTCGCTCTGCGACTGCTGAAAGCTGGCTGCGGAAAGCTGAGGTGTCCCCGGCTCGCAGCCGACTACGTGCCCGCTTCGCCCCGGCGAGTCTGGTCCAACTCGCGTGCCAGGCGTTCGCGGGCCTCGGCCGCACCTCTACGGAAGGCATCGATACCCTCGTCGAGGCGCGACTTCATTTCGTCGGCGGCGTGTTCGAGAGCCTCCGGCCCCTGGTCGCGCAGGCCCGGCATCGCTTCAGCAAGCCTCTGGCGGTTCTCCTGGCCGCTTCGGGGCGACCAGAGGAGGGCCGCGGCCGCTCCCACCAGCGCCCCGAGAATCAGGCCGGTAACGAACCCTCCGGAGCCTCGCTCCTCGCTGCTCATGGCTTGTCCTCCTCACGGCGATTCTGCCGGGAGCCGAAGACCGCTTGCGCGAAGCGCGCTGCGCCCGCCACCAAGCTGTAGACCTCTATTAAGGGACGAACTGTGCGATCGCTGACGAAAACCGCCGTTCCCTGAGCCGTCTTCGCGGTCTGAGCGGTGGCTTGGGCCGTCTCTTTCACGCTTACCAGGACATCGCCCGCTATCGCACCGAGACGCTCGACCTGGTGCCGAGTAGCGTTTGTCACACGCCATGCTAGCCACACCAGAACACCGATGGCGATCCCGATCGTGATGAACACGACAGCCAGGAAAATGACGGCTACGTCGCGGAGCGCCTGCCGAATCTCAGCAGGCAATACGACAACCAGAACGACAACAGCCGCCGTCAGAAGCGCGGTAAGGATCGCGAGCACTATCAGAGCGAGCCGCCCCACATTGCCCTCCGAGGTTGTTGGCGTGGTCGATGCAAGTGTTTCGGGACGAGGCCCGATCAGACTAGGAGACCCTAGCAGAAACGGAACAGCCGAGCAATTCCGAGCGTGAGCCACGCACAGAGCGCCGTGGCAATGAGGTTGGTTTCGCCTACAGCGAAGATTGCCGGAGGTATCATAGTTCCGAGAACGCCGCCCGCGAGACTCGCGCTGGCGCCGACTCCTACCTGCGCTCCCAACTGGCGAAAGCCTGAGCCGAAGCAGAGATGGAACAACGCTCCGTGCATGATGCCCAGAAACGCCGCCAATGCAGCCCACGGTGGCACGGACGCGACGAAGCCTTGCATCTCCCCTGTCGTATATCGTCTCTCCCCGTCACCCCTCCCGTCAAGGAGGGGTGAGCGTGGAGGTTGCTGCCGGGGAGCGGGTTCCCTGGGCGATCGCCCCGAGGGTTGGCGAGCCGGAGCGAGCCCTCCTGGGCGTGGATTCCCTCCTCTCAGCCCAGTTGCTCTGGAACCGGGGTGTCAGGACGGCCGGGGAGGCTTCCGCGTTCCTTGACCCAGCCGGGTCTGATTCCCTGGCCGATCCCTGGCTGATGCTCGGCATGCGCGGCGCAGTGGACCGGCTCTTGGAGGCCTTGCGCAAGGGCGAACGCATCGCAGTGCACGGCGATTACGACGTTGATGGCATCGCAGGCGCTGCCGTCCTGGTCGAGGCCTTGCGCGGCCTGGGAGGCGACGTGCTCGTGCACCTTCCGAACCGAGCCCGGGATGGCTACGGGATCAACCCGACCGCGCTGCACAGGATCGCCGCCGAGGGCGCCTCGCTGATGGTCACAGTGGATTGCGGCATCAGCGCAAATCGTGAGGTCGAGTTGGCCAGGGACCTGGGCATCGACGTCGTGGTCACAGACCACCACACCGTGCCTGCTCAGTTGCCGGCGGCCTGCGCCGTGCTCAATCCACATCAGGAAGGGTGCGCATATCCCTTCAAGCAGCTATCCGGAGGTGGAGTGGCGTTCCAGGTCGCGCGGGCGCTGCTGCGCGATGTCCTCAGTGCAGAAGAGGTAACCAGGCGCCTGGAGCGGCTCGTGGTCCACGCAGCGCTCAGTACCGTAGCGGATATCGTGCCGCTCACCGGGGAGAATCGAACCATCGTGGCGGCGGGGCTCGCGGGCGCCCGCGCAGGGCGAGTGCCGGGCTTGCAGGCGCTCTGCGAGCTCGCTGGCCGACCACTCGACCGACTCACCGCCGACGACCTGGCGTTCATGGCAATCCCGAGGTTGAATGCCCCCGGCCGGATGGCGGACCCGACGGATGCGTTCGATCTGTTAGTCGCGCAGGACATCGAAGAAGCTCGGAGCATTGCCCCAAGGCTCGAGATCCTGAATATGGCCCGCCGAGAGGCTGTCAAGGACCTCCTGCTTGCTATCGACGAAGAGGCGTGCCGATATGTGGGCGACGGGGCGCTCGTGCTGGCCGGGGATTACCCGGTTGGACTCATGGGATTGCTCGCCGCCCGCCTGGCGGAGCGCTTCAATATGCCTTCCGTGGTCATCGAACGCGGGGAGGAGATGAGCCGCGGCTCCGCGCGCGGAGTGGAAGGCGTCCACCTGGTTCGCGCCCTCGAACAGTGCGCCTCGCGTCTCGTACAGTATGGCGGACACGAGCGGGCGGCCGGGTTCACCGTGCGTTCTGAGGATATCGATGCATTTCGAACTCTCTTTGGATCGGCCGTGCGCGCCATGCGAGGCGATCAGATCGTCGAGCCGGGCCTGCACGCGGATGCCGGGCTGCGGCTCACATCCATCGGCGTCCGCCTGGCAGAATTGCTGGATCGCTTCGAGCCCGTAGGAGCAGGGAATCCCCGCCCGACGTTCGTGTCCCGGGGTGTGATCGTGCAGCGCGCACAGGAGTTGGATGGGGGCCATGTGCGCTTGCGGCTGGCCCAGGGCACCGCGGTGTGTCGAGGCATCGCGTTCCGGCCGATTTTTCCCGTGCCCGAGCCCGGCACCCCCATCGACATCCTGTACGAGGTAGAGCGCAGCTGGTGGCGCGACGAAGCCCGTATCGAGCTGGTGATTCGTGACGCGCGACCCGCGGAGGTGAAAACGGCATGAGCGAGGGACGAGTCCAGGTTGAGGCGCAGCCGCGCGCTGTGCTGGGGAAAAAGGTCCGCTTTCTGCGACGAGAAGGGTGGGTGCCCGGGAACCTCTTCGGGCGTGGAGCTCACTCGACCGCGATCCAGGTCCGAACGCGTGAGATGGAGCACCTACTGGCCCACACGCCTCGAAATGCGCTGCTTTCGATGCAGATCGATGGCGGATCCGCCGCCACTGTCTTGATCAGAGGCGTTGCCCGCAAACCAACGACCGGGGAGATCTACCACATCGACTTCTACAAGGTCTCGATGACCCAACGCCTGCGCACCAGCGTACCGATCGTGCTGGTGGGAACCTCACCGGCCGCCGATCTCCACGGCGCGACGATCCTCCAGGCGATGGATGCTCTCCAGGTCGAATGCCTGCCGGGGGACCTCCCCACACGAATCGCCGTGGATATCGAGCGGCTCGCCGCGATTGACGACGCCGTTCACGTGCGCGACCTGGAGCTGCCACCCGGCGTAGTCGCGCTCGTTGACGACGAAGAGCTCGTGGCCAAGGCGCTCGCGCCCACGCTCGAGGCGGAGGTGACTCCGGAGGCGGTGGAAGCTGCAGCTCCGACTGAGGGGGCAGGCGGGCCGGCGGAGGCCGCCGAGAAATAGGGCTATCGAGCTGCTACGGGCGACCCGCTGCCGCGGGCGGCTCCTCAGGCTGTTTGCCCTTCGCCGAGTCGTCGTCGCTGGCCGCGCGTCGGAACTCCCGGATGCTCTTTCCGAGCGCATTGCCCACGTCGCCGAGCTTGCCCGCTCCGAACAGGATCAGAGCAAGCACGAGGATGATGAGCAACTCGGTGGGCCCGAGAGATGGCATGGATGGCTCCCTTCGTCTACACCCTGTTGCTGCTGACCCATCCTACCACGTGGAAGCGCCAGTGCCCGTTTCATGGGAGGATTCGGGAGCGAGGGTCGGTAGCGCGTGCGGGATTCGAACCCGCGATCTCCGCCTTGAGAGGGCTGAGAGTGGGTGTTTGTGAGGCCAAACCAGCTCACTTTCGTGCGTAAATTGGTGCCCCCAGAGCAGTCCGGTGTAGTCCTGTCCACTCGCCATTCCTGAGCGCATTCCTGAGCACGCGCAGCTTGCGTGGTCGAGGAGTGCCGCTCCGACCGCTGCCCTCGCTACCTTTTCAGGATGCGGCCCGGTGTCCAGGCTATCGCCAAATCCCAGAACCCCTCCTCAAAGGCTGACATCTCAGACGGCGTAGAGCACCCGCCGCGGGTCCAGCTCCGGACTCAACTCCTCGGCTTGCCTGGCCATCGCGCCCCGCTGCTTCGGCTCCACTGCCGGAATCTCCCATTGCAGGCTGCGCCGCGCCATCGGATCGAGTCCGAAGCGCGCTTCCTGCAAGCGAATCTCCGTCGCCAACGCGATCGACGGCGCGCGCCAGTAGCGATCGACTAGGTCCGCGAGCAGGTAGAGGCGGTGGAGATCCACCCGCGCGAACTCTCCATGCACCGGCGAGCGCCAGACGTCGCGCCACCATGTGATCGTCAGCGGGTGCCAGACGCGCGGTTGCTCCACCTCGCCAACGAGCTCGCGCATCGTCCCGACCTGCTCGCCAACCGCATCGAAGACGGCGCGCTCGCCGTAGACCTGCTCCCACACTGTGACCGCCGGCAACTTCGGCGCCTGCGCTCCCCATTTCCGCTCAGCCGGAAGGGTGGCCTCCGTCGCCACGCGATTCCGTCGCTGGCGCGTCCTCTTGCTCTTCGGCGGCGGTCCTGCTCCTGCCATGTTATCCCCCCCAGACCCGTACGCTTAAAAGTCCTAGGACCCTTCCGGGGTGAAGTCGCGAGAGGCGGAAGTTTTCAGCCCCCCTCCTACCTAGAACAGAGATGCTACACCCCGAGGCAACGGAGGCGTAGCACGCCCGTTCGGACCGTTCGGACCGGCATCTCCGCGCCGACTGTTGCACGAGCCGCAGACCACGCGGATGTTCGAAGCCACGCTCTCGCCGCCGCTCGACCGCGGGACGAGGTGGTCGCCGGTTAGGTTGGCGGTTGCACCGCAGTCCGAGCACCACGGTTGCGCCGCGATGGCTGCTCGTACTAGGCGAAGCCAGCGGGGCGCTGATGATCTCCTGGCCCTCTGGCCCATTGGTATTAGGTGGCCAGGCCGACGGCGCTGTTGCACTCCTGGACCGTGGCGTTCATCGTCCGGCACAGCGCTAGTAGGGAGCTCATAGCTCGCCCGAGCCTGGCTTTCGATTCGTCCCGAGTTTTGAGATAGGCAGCCTCGCTGCCGGCGGATGGCTTGTCGAGGGCCTCTTTGAGCTTGTTCATCGAGTCCTCGAGGGCGATCATCGTGCTGAACACGCGATCGTGAAAATCCTTCGCCTCCGCCGGTACACGGATGCCGTGGACCTCCGCTTTCAGACGTGCGTGCGACTGAGCGGCCTTATCGACTTCGTTGTAGAGGCTGCCTCGATTGCCCGCAGTGATCCGGTCTGGGACCTGATTAATCATTGTGTTGTTGACCGCCTCCGCGCGTTTCACAACGCCCACCAGCTGCGGGCCGTAGATCACGAACTCGCCCCATTGCCGGTCCGCAAGTGAAGGCGGCGACGCCGGCGTCGCCGCTGGGGGTGGGGCGGGCGGATAGGCAGCCGAAGATGGTGACGAGCTGGATCCCTTGGGCATCTGCATGCTGGCGAATATCAGCACTATCAACGCGAATACGCCGACAAGGATGAGCAAACGCATCATTTACTCCCCATGGAGAGCATGGCCTCGGCCACGCTCACTGCCGCTGCTCCAAAAGCCGCTCGGGGTCTCCTTTGATAGCCGCTGCCAGCTTGCGGATGGCCGCGCGGGCGTCGCCTGCAAGGCGTGTCATTGCAGAGATGAAAAAGGTTCCATGAGCGCTTCCGGCTCCACGCCGAGCGCCTGAGCCAGTCGACGGGTGGTCTGCGGATATGGCTCCGTACGGCCGGACTCAATCCGCGCTATGGTCGGCCGAGACACGCCTGATCGCACGGCTAACTCCTGCTGAGTCAGCGCCTTCCGTTCTCGGACGTAGCGCAGGCGCGTCAGCTTCACGACGCTTTGCATCCTCCCTCCCCCATCGGCTTTTTGACTCTCTGCGCATGATACCAGAACGCTACCAGGACTTGACAAGGAAGAATCATTAGTGTATCATCTTGGTATCACAAGCAGGAGGGGCAGCAATGCTGAGCGAGCAGACGATCAGCGGCGACCGCGCGATCAACCTCGGCGACCGCGTTCTCGTGGCATCGGCCACCACCCCCGGCCAGTGGTACGAAGTGGCCGAGGGCCAGTGCGAGTGCAAGGGGTTCCACTACCGCCAGCGATGCCGCCACCTGGCCGTCGCCGACGCGGCCCAGGGCATCGGTTCCTGCGCATCCTGTGGCGGCATCGCCCGCGACCTGGCGGACAACCTCTGCCCCGCCTGCGCGGCCGCGTTCGGGTTGGCTGCGTGAGCGGGTTTCGCAGCTACACCCCGCAGCTCCCCGACGATCTCATCCACGCCCTCTGGGCGAGAAAGGAGACCACCGGCGTACCGATGACGGCTCTACTCCGAGAGGCCGTCGAGCGCTTCCTGAGCGAAGGGGACCGGGTGTCTAGACCACACCCGGCCCCCGAATCACCCACCCACGCGACAGCAACGCAGAAGGGAGAGTGACATGTCCAGTCTAGCAGTCGAGACCAACGGTCAGAATCCCGCGCTCGTGGAGTACGACGAAGCCGTCGAGCGGCAGAAGGCCACCGACGCGGCCCTAGCCGCCGCCAGGTTCACCGGCACCACCCAGGACATGGTGACGGGCGACTACATCGTGTGGGCCGCCGGCGCCATTGTGGGCTGGACCAAGACCCCCGACGAGGCCGCCCACCGCCTGCAGGCCAATGCTGCCGCTCAGGCCGCCAGGGCCGCCACCCAGAGCACCGCCCGCGACGAGCTGCCCTGCTCCATCGAGTTTCAGCGAGCCAAGGATGGGACCGTCTACTGGACCATCAAGGGCTACCACGCCCCGGGCGACGAGAACGCGGCGCTAGCCCGTCTACAGGCCCTCGACGCCACGCTAGCCCGCGAGTACCGACCGGAGCTCGGACCCGCCAGCTAAAACCCCAACACCATCGGGGCCCCGGGCGTCGCTGCCCGGGGCCCCCAAGGGAGGCTCTACCAATGCCACCGACCTATCTCGTCAGATTCATCGACGGCCAGATACACGGGCGCGTCTGCCGCGCCTGTGGCGTGCTCCTCACTCGGACCAACGTGTTCAGCCTTCGCGCCGACTTCTGCCGCCAGCACGACCCGGACCACGAGCCCGACCGCACGGCCCCGCCGGGCATCGCACCACGCCGAAGGCGAGGCCGCCGTGGCCGCTGAGACGCGCATCATTCCCGCTACCATCGCCCGCGTCAACGGCCAGGGGTTCCAGACCCGCGAGGATCCCGGCAAGTGGTTCAACCTCTCGAAGTACGCGACGCCACCACCGGCGATCCCGCCAGCCGGGACCGAAGTACGCATCACCCTCGACGGCTCCGGGTACGTCCGGGCCATCGAGCCGGTCGACACGGCCGAGGCCGTTACAAGGGCGCCGGGGAGGCACACGGGAGCGCCACCCACAAAAGATGTGGCCATCATCCGCATGAACGCGCTCAAATGCGCGGCACGGCTGCTGGGGCAAGGGGCCGAAACAGACAGCTTGCTCGCGCTCGCGGGGAAGCTCGAGGCGTGGATCGCCCGTTAGCAGCGCATCGACTGAGGAGGAGTGGCGGCCAGGGTGGCTATGACACCGCCCCGGCCGTCGCTCTCCACACCCCATTTCGGGGTAGGCTCGTACCGAGGGCTCAGGGCAGGACGACAGATCTCCCCGAGTAAACCTCGACGTTGTTGAGTTGGTCGAAGTAAACGCCCAACGAAAACCCATACTCACCTGCAGCCTTGCCGACCAGATTGAGGCGATACTCACGCTGCTGACCTGCGGCGAGCCCTGGAAAGGTCAGGTACCGGCTCCCAAGGAAGTCCCCGTCGTCCCGCCAATCGGGGCTCGCACTTCGCAGGATAAAGCCATCAAAGAAACGGCTGGAGATCTGCAAGCGCACGTCGCCTGCTGCCGAGCCCCCGTCATTGCGGAGGGACACGAGAAGAAATCCGATTCCACCGACCCGCGCCTGAGTTGAATACCGCGGGCCGTCTACCACCACAACTCTAGGTCTGGCGGCCTCGGCTGCGGCAGTAGCCCGTGCGCTGGCCTCGCGGGCAACTGTGGTTGCTTGCGCCTGGGCGATCTCCACCTGCGCGGTCGCCTCGGCGCTCACCTCTCCCCGCATTTGGTGCGCGGCCGATAGGCTCGGGGCTAGCGCGAGTGCCTGCTGAAGCTCCACTAAGGCAAGACCAAACTCACCGGCCTCGCGGTAGTCGGCAGCGGCCGACAAATGGGCCCCGGCCTGGGACTCGCGGTCCGCCGCCGCTCCGGCTGTTGCGAGTGCGGCCATCTCCCTGGAACTGGCGGCCGGACTAGAACCGGTGCCCTCTGTCTCCGAAGGCTCGGAAGCCTGCTCGGAAGAACGTTCGGTCCGTGTGCCCGATTCAGGAGCCACCATCGACAGGGCTACAAGGCCGGCGGTCACCAGCGCAATCCATGCGGCGGCAACTTTGAGGCGGTTGGGTGAGTTGAAGCCTGGGACCCGAGCGCGAGCACCCCAAGCGTTCGTCGCTAGGAATACAGTCGCCAGCGCCAGGATGCCAAAGAGCTTCGCTGCAACGTTGCCGACGATGAGGAAAGAGGCGATGGTCAGATAGCCTAGGACGGCGACCACCATCTTCCAGACACTAATGGAACGGAAGCCAGGCACCGCCATCCACCAGTAAACTGGCGCAGCACGTTGATCCGCTGGGAGGGGAGGCGTCGATCCCGGGGAGGTGGCGTTTTTCTCGTATTGGCCTTGTAGCGCTGTTCCGACCTCCGCCCTGAGTGCCTCCATCCCATCAGATCGTAGGGTGTGCCCGCAGCGCGAGCAAAAGTTGGCCTCGTCGGGCTGCTGACTGTGGCACGACGGGCAGAGCACAGATCCTCGCTCCCGAGAAACGACGCGCTCGATCTGAAGCCGCGACGGCCTACCCTGGGGGGAGAATGGTTCTCAGGCTGCTTACTTGTCAAGCCCGAACTCTCAAGCCTGAACTCTCTTGACGCTTGACATCTGCGAATCACCCGCCGCTTTCGGCGCGCGCCTCGGCAAGGGCGCGACCCACGGCTTCATGGAACTGGGGGAGGATCGCAGCCGGAATCGCCACTCCTCGCCGCGTCGGATGCCATTCGCCGTCCCCGTCCCGCCAATGCTGGCGGGCGTCGAGCCGCAGCTGGCCTCTGTACGCCCCCAGGGTCACCACGAGCCGGAGCTCGTCGCTGATCTCGTGCACGAGCAAAACGCGGTCCTTCTCGACCATGGCCCCGCTCACGGCCTGCTCCCTCTTACCTCAATACTCCGCACTGGGCCGAATGCTCACCGTGGGCCCGACTGCTCGGTGGTCGAGTAGGACATGGGCGATCCCGTGACTGCTCAAAGCTGGGCCTCCACCGCCTGCGCGTAGTCGCGGGCAGCCTGAGCTGCGAGCCGCAAGTCATCGGGAGTAGCCGACCGCAGCCAGGTATGCCAAGCATCGGGGTCGGCGACGATGGAGTGCCCGGGCTTGTACGTCAGGGCTGGCCAGCGGTGCTCGAACGCCCACTCATCCAGGGAGCGCCGGTCACGGTCGGCGGCAGGGCGGTCCTCAGCAGCGTCGGCCGGAGGCTGCGCCGCCTGCTCAGTCCATAGAGCGCCAACATCTCCATAGGACGCCATCCCAGGGGACTGGCAATCTATGGCTTCTATGGCGGTTTTTTGGCGCTCTATGGTGGTGTTGTCGATGGGTAGCGACCAGAGGTACGTGGCCCCTGGGCCGAAGCCGTCGCGACGAGTCACGACGCCGGCTGCCCGCTTCGCGCGGTCCAGGGTCCGCTCAGCGATCGCCGCCGCCCGGGCTTCCTTCATCACGTCTTTGGCCGGGAGTGGCGAGTCAGCGAGCAAGTCCCGCAGGAAGTCGGTCGCCTCGTCCATGGCGCTTCGCGTCTCAGTGTCCTCTGGCACGGCCAGGAGCTGCGCTGCTGTATGACTCGTGGGGCCGTCCCACGCCACGCGGACCGCCCCCTCTGCGACCTGCTCCAGGTGGTAGGCCAACGCCGGCGGCTTCTCGGCAAGGTTGCTTTTCGTGCAGGCCAGAATCCGCCGGTGCCCCGTTGTGTCGTCGGGGTCAGCCGCCACCAGTAGCCCCGCGCGCGCCGCGGCGATGATGCCGATCGAGGCGCCGCCGCGATAGAGGGGATTGCCTCCTGCGCTCTTATTGAGATGGCGGACGACGATGAGGGCGACGCCGAGGTGCTCGATCAGTGCCACAAGGGGAGCGAGCGCCCGTCGAATCTGCTGGTCCCTGTTGGCGTTCACCTCGTCAGGAAGGAACGCCATCAGTGGGTCCAGAATGACGAGGCGAGCGTCCACCTCGAGGATAGCCCCCTCTATGGCCTCAAGGTCGGCAAGCGTCGGGGGACGCGGTGTGCGAGTCTCGTTGCCATCGTCTCCGATCCGCACCCCGAAGACCTCGGTAAGCGCCCGAATTCGGGTGAGGTCGGCGCCGGCCGCCAGGAGCCGTGGCGCGATGGTATCGGCGAGCCCATCCTCGGCCGAGAGAATGATCACGCCAGACGGGCGGGCCAGGTCACTCACGCTCCCATCGGGCATCGCCGCTCCCGTGGACACGCGCGCCGCCAGGTCGAGCGTGAGCGTCGACTTGCCTAACCCCGGGTCGCCATCGAGGATCGAAACTTTCCCGATCGGAACATGGCTCCGCCAGACCCACTTGACAAGCTCCGGGGTCACATCTGCGAGCGCTATCGTCCGCCAGAGGATCCCACCGGCCTGATGGTGGCCATTCGAGCGGTCTTCGGGTGCCCGTGGAATCACTGCTGGCGCCTGTAACGATTTCACCGGCCACTCGTGCCCCTGCTCGCATGTCCAGGTGCCCTTCGGCTTGTACACCCACCAGGCTCCGCACCCGGGTGTGGGGCAGCGCTCGGGCAGGGCGGGCGTCGTCATCACGCTGCCTCGCGCGCTCGGCACCAGAGGCAGGCGCATGAGCACGGCAGGCGGGGCCGGCACAAGTGGGGCCCGCCCGTCGTCAAGTCGTCGAAGCGACCGCCACCGGGGAGGCGCCGATCAACGCGCCATTGAATTTGAGCGGAGCAGCGCTCGCAGGAGGTTGCTGGTCCCCACGAGATCCTGGTGACTGGCAACCGCCGCGGCACCATCTATTTGCCCTTTCGCCCAAGGTTCGCCCGCCGTCGAGCTCGCCGCGGTGTGAGGGCAAGTGGCGGGCCCGTGCCATCCGTTGCATCAAGGCCCTTGCCGCCGGTGCGGCGTGTAGCGAGCTGGCGCGCCAGCTCGATGAGGATATCCTCCAGCTCATCGAGCGCCCTGAGGGGGACGAGGAGCCGGCGCTCGGAGATTCTGAGCGTTGGGAGGAGGCCCTCGCGGACGAGCTGATAGGCGCGGGCGCGACCTACCCCGAGGATGGCGCCAGCTTCCTCCACGGAGATCCAGCGACGGGCGGGCTGGTCGGGCTGGGGGTGTTTGGGTTCTCGCACTGCGCTATCTAGATAGCGCACCGGCGTTTCCCCGGACTATTACATAAAGTCCCCGGAGCGAGATTGGCTTCCCCGGTCTCTTACATAAAGTCCCCGGAGCGAGCGAGGCGCAGGAGGCCCGAGAGCCGCGAGCACCAGGGGTTGCGGCTTTCGGAGAGCAGCGCCTTGATCCTGAAGATGGTCAGTTGCTGGCTGGGCGTTGGCGCAGGCTCGCCCAAGCGGTGCCGCACTGCGAGCGCGACTTGGTCGCGGATCGTCGCCGGCGGTCGCACCCCACGTCCAGCTCGACGCGGTATCCGAGGCGGCTCCGCCGCCGGATCCCTGGCGACGGTCTTGATCCATGAGTGGTAGTCCGCGTTGCGGCAGTACTCAGCGGTGCACAAGCGGCAGAGGAGCCCGATCGTGACGTGCTGGTGCTTCACGGCCCAGCTTATGGCTCGATGGGAGCTCAACTGCCCGCACTTTTGGCACTGGAAGACGATGACGTTTTCTCTCGTGAGCGACCGGAGGGCGAAACGCAGCTGCAGCATCGCGAGCCCGGCTGCACTGAAGGCATGGTGGCGCCTCACGTACTCGGATTTCGCCCTGCCCTCGGCGATCGCCTCCGATCGCCCGTCCATTACCGCCTTCATGTAGAGCTGATAGCCGCGCTTCCCGATCGTTCTTCCGGGAAGCCGCGCGTCATCAACACGCCTCCTGATATCAGCAACGGCAACGGCGTCCCAGCGTACTGCGGCGGACGGCACCCCGTCGAACTGCTGGTGCCAGAGCTTCAGAAGCTCTGCCCGTAGCTTGTCCTTCGTCCAGTGCTCGATGGCGTCGGCCCTCCGCGCGTTTCGCCGCGTCATCCGCTCGCTCCGCGCCGCGGCCGCCCCAGGGGAAACGAGCCCGAGGATGGTGTCGTCGTCGATGACGATCCTGTCAGCTCGAAAGTGGGGCGCAAAGTACTCGACGATCTTGGCCCGCGTCGCGCGCGTGGGCTTCCAGTCGCGGCGGAGTAGGTTGTGCGCAGAGAGGCCGGTGTGGGTCCCGAACTGCGCAGGAGTTATCCCGGCGCGGGGGCAGGCCTCGCACAGGAGCCAGCGGCCGAGTGGCGGGAGGGACTCTCGATCGATAACGGCCCAGTACCGGTCTGAGAGCGACGCCCCGATCTTGCGGTAGCGCTCAGCCCGCAGTTGATCAAACTCCCATTGCCACTGCTCGACCCAGCGGTCCTCAGCCCCAAATCGCTCTGCGATCGCAATCAGCTGCTCGGCGGTCGGATACGACTTCCCCTTCCAGAACTGCCAGAGGAGCGGGGCAATGAACCCCAGCGCAACGCTGTGATTCTGGGCGCCGCGGCCCGAGGCGCCAATATTCGACCTCAGCCACCCCCGGAAGCCCGGTGCGGCGACAGCGGCCGGCTCTGCCTCGTCGGCAGCCAGGGGGCTCACAACGCGCCCCCAGGGCCGCTGATGGCCCGCTCGATGCGCTGCGCCGCGTCCTCGTCCAGCCCCTCGACCAGGTGCGAGTACAGGTTCTGCGTGATGCCGATCGTCGCGTGTCCCAGGCGCCCTGAAGCCACCTTCGGGTGGATGCCCGAGAGGAGCATGAGAGTCGCCGAGCAATGGCGCAGATCGTGGAAACGAAAGGTGCCCGGCAGGCCAGCGCGATCGCAGAGCAGCTTGAAGTCGCGTAGGACGTTTCGGCGAATCAGCGGCGTTCCGGCTCGCGTCGCGAACACCAGCTCATAGTCGGCGTAGTAACCCCCGGCGGCCAGCCGCTCCTCGTTCTGGCGCGCCTTGTGCACCCGCAGCACGTCCACCGCGGCCGGACCGAGGGCGACGAGCCGCCGCGACGTGGCGGACTTGGGCTCGGCGAACACGGGCACCGCATGTTCGATGCGCTCGAGTGTCCGCCGGATCTGCAGCGTTCCCCGAGCGAAGTCGACGTCCTCCCATTTGAGGCCGAGCAATTCGCCCTGGCGGGCCCCGGTGTAAATGGCCAGCGTCCAGAGCGGCAGCAGGCGATCGGGCGCCGTGGCGGCGGTCTCCAGGAGCTTCCTTGCCTGATCGAGCGTCGGGGGACGCATCTCCGTGCGGGGAACGCGCGGAGGGTCCACGGCCGCGGCGACGTTGCGACTAACAGCGCCCCACTTCACCGCCTGGCCGAGCGCGCGGTGAAGGACGTTATGCGTCTTACGGATGGTGGCAGGAGCAAGGTCATCGGCGAGCGCCGAGTAAAGCCGCTGGAGCTGTTCGGGCCCGAGGGCGCGCAGGCGCGTGCGTCCGAGCGCCGGGAGGATGTGCAGCTCGATCACTTCCTGGTAGCGTGAGAAGGTGCGCGGTTTCAGGCTCGGCTGCGCGGCCGCGAGCCAGCGTGCCAGGAAGTCGCCGACCGTGTCCTGTTGAAAGTCAGCTTTCGTGGCCCAGGGCGCCATCTCGGCGCGGAGTTGGTCGAGTCGCTGGCGTGCTTCGTGTTGGGTAGCGCCAGTCACTCGTCGGATGTCACGCCGGCCGTCAGTCGTGTAGCCGAGCATGACCTCGCCGAGCCAGTAGGTGGAGACGGCTCCGCTCTTCAGCTTGCGGCTGCGCTTGAAGACGGAACCTTCGCCGTTGCCGCGGGCCTTTGACTTCGGTGTCCGCGCACGAGGCTGGGGGGATTGCCGAGGGCGAGGGGAACGGGGTAGGGTTTCCATGCTGGACCTCCCATTCAGGTCCGCCACGGCCCGGGCCGTTCCAAGCGGCGCCGGGCCCTTTTTTTATCGGCGTTGACCAGAGCGAAGCATACTCCCCCGGGTGCCATTCCTGCACGCATTCCTGAGCGCGGGGTCCCACGGTTTACGCGGTCCTGATGGGGCGACCAGCTATGACCGCATTTAGAGGGTGGGTGTTTAGCTCTTGTCGGTAGCGCGTGCGGGATTCGAACCCGCGATCTCCGCCTTGAGAGGGCGGCGTCCTGGGCCACTAGACGAACGCGCCGCGCTGCTGCGGACCAAAAGTATAGCGTACGGGCCGGCCGCCGTCCGCGTTTCGCTAGGCGCCCCGCTTCATTGCCTATTGCCTATCATCTCCTGCTTTTTGCCTATTGCCTATTGCCTCGTCGTCATCGGCTGGAGGCTCCAGTAGGTCAGAGAACGCCACAGCCATTCCAGAGGTCCGAATGGGAAGTGGCGGAGCCACAATGGGGACAGCGCAAGCTCGAGAGCCCACACGGCGACCACGATCCCGATCTGTCCGAGGCGATCGATCTGGCCGAAGAGCCCCAGCCCGTGGCCGTAGAAAATCGTGGTGCAGACCAGCGTCTGGAGGATGTAGTTGCTGAGGGCCATCCTGCCCACGGCCGCCAGCGCACGCGTAGCTGGCGCCAGTCGGTGTGCCTTGCATGCCAGCATCACGACGCCCACCCAGGCCAGCGCAACCAGAATGCTAGCCCAGTAGTTGGGCTGGCTTCCGAAAAATGGGGAGTAACGCACGTCCCAGCCGGACGCGAAGTTCTGACCGACCCCGTAGGCAATGACCGGGACACCGACGAGCACGCCCAGCGCGATGAGGCCCAGGTAGAACCCAGTCGAGCGAGCCGCGCTGAAGACGCCCAGCTTGAAAAGGGCCATCCCCAGCAGCATGAGACCGAGCACCTTCCATAGCGTGAAGAAGAGGAAGCCCTGGGTCTGGAGGTTGAAGGCGTCAGTCGAGCGGACTGGCAACTGATCCAGCCAGCCGCCCCGGTAGGCTGCAATCTCTCCCGCGATGGCCGGCGCGGGTGGTTTCCAGTCACGCTCCAGCTCGGTCAACGCCGCGGGTGGTGCGTCCTGGAGCGATGAGCCCAGGAGGAGCAACAGTGCCGACGAGACCGCGAGGAACCCCACAGCGGTGACGACGAGCCGAGCCGGCGACTGTCTCCGGAAGAGGTAGGCGAGCAATCCGCACAGGCCGTACGAGTACAGGATGTCGCCAAACCACAAGAGGTGGGCGTGCAACAGACCGAGGAGGATGAGCCAACCCATTCTGCGGCGGTGGAGGGCCGCCGGGCGGCCGCCATCTTCAGCCCTCGATGCCATGAGGACGATGCCGGCGCCGAAGAGCATCGAGAAGATGCTGATGAACTTCTGCTCGGCGAGGATATGACTCAGGAGCCAGACCCAGAGGTTGGGTCCGGAGAGGTCGCCAAACGCCGTCGGATTGCCGTAGGCGGCCCTCGGCATTGCAAACGCCTGGATATTCATGATGAGGATGCCCAGAAGCGCGACGCCGCGCAGGGTGTCGAGGGAGGTGATGCGCGCCGACTGGGGCGTCGGTGCGCTAAGAGTAGGCCCGCCGTTGGAAGATTCCAGAGCCATTCTCTGCCTCGTTCGCGGGTCGAGAGCGAGAGTCTCCATACGCGCGTCGGGGTCTACTCAGCATCCTGCACGTCGAGGAGTACAACGCGGTTCTACTACAAGCGCTCGTAGTACAGCCGCGTATGAACTGCCCGCTGGCAGTCGCCCCTGGGTGGACGGCATCTCCAGGCACTCGCCACGGTGTGCCCCGAGTGCCGTAACCCACCGATGCTCCGGTCGCACGCTCTGTGGGGGCGATGCGGGGTCAGCCCTGCAGTGAGGCGGGCCGCCAGGCTGGGCGTCAACGTGGAGGCTGTGCTGGAGCGCGAGCAAGGCCGCTCAGACAGGCAGCTCCGCGTCGTATTCAGCAGCCACCGGCACCTGGTGGGTCAGCTGAATCTCGCGCCGCTCGCGGGCCGACTCCATGAGCGCCAGGCACACCTCGAGGGTGGCCATCCCCCAGCGGCCGTCATGGAACACGGGCTTGTCCAGCACCACGGCGTCGTAGAGCTCCGCCAGCTCTGCTCGGCGCTGGCCCGCGCCCTCACCGCCGCGCAGGTCGACCTCATGCAGGCCCTCATCGTCGTAGACGGACAGCCCCGTCCGCGAGTGCCGCATATCGCCGCGCTCGCAGCTCACGACGACGACGCCCAGGTCGCCCGGCACCCAGGAGCGCGGGCCGGTTCGCTGGAAGGTCTCACGCTCGAGGCGCCCCCCGATCCGCAGGTCCTGCTTGTCCTGCTCCTCCTGGCGCGTGCCCGCCCGCAGCGCTTTGCGAATCTCGACGCGCTCTTCCAGCGGGTAGCGCTGGCTGGTGTTCCCCCAGGGCATTAGCTCGTTGGCGAGGAAGTAGCCATACCCATTGTGCAAGATCGTGGACGGCGTCCCATCCTCAAACTCGAGATAGGCGCAGTAGTAGCCCGGGATCGATCGGGCGGGCATCCATTGCCCTGTCATGGCGCGGACGCTCCTGAGCCTGCCGCCGCCGAGCGCCCGTACGGTATCGATCTGATGGGGACCCTGGCGGTAGGGGATGCCGCCGCCCTGGGAGACATCAAGCTCGTCGGGCGTTCGGGGGCGGAGCATCCAGTCCGAGTAGGCCCAGACATGAATGGCGCACAGCTTGCCCAGTTGGCCGGAGGTGATGATCCTGCGCATCGTGCGGATGGGAAGGCTGAAGCTCTGCGTGTGGCCGGCCAACAGCTTCACCTCGTTGCGCTGAGCCGTCTCGACCATCTCCTCAGCCTGCTGGAGCGAGATGGCCATGGGCTTCTCGACCACCACGTGTTTGCCATGCTGGGCCGCCAGGATGGTGTGCGGTCCGTGGAAACGGTTTGGCGTAGCGATCCAGACGGCCTCGACCTCTGGGTCCGCGCAGAGCTTGTCGGCGCTGTCGTAAACCTTGGCTCGGGGGAATCGCTCATGAAAGCGCTCACGGGTCGCCGGCACGACATCGGCCCCGGCCACGAGGTCGATCTCCTCCATCGCCTCCATAGCGGGCATGATCTCCGAAGCACCTACGCCGATGCCGATAAGTCCGATCTTGAGGGTCCGAGAGCCTTTCGTGCCGTCGGCACGCTCCTGGTTCGCAGCGATTGCCATAGCGTCCTCCTCCTATCCTCAGAGTCCTTGATGGTGTCTGGCAGGGGACATTCTAGCCCGGCCACGGCCGATCGTTTCGACCTCCGCCATTGGGCCGGCGTGTTACCGGAGAGCACCGTCCGTGAGCGCTAAAGCCGGAAGCCGTGTCTGTCGAAACGCACTGTTAGTCAGCGACAGTTTCGACTGAGCCTGGGAGCTTGCTCAGGATGATCTTGCGCAGCTCAACCTTCGCGCTCGCATTGTCGATATCGATTCCGACGAGCTTTCCTTGTGCATCGTAGTCGAGGACCACACCTTCCGAAATCTCGTGGCTCTCAACGCTGGCCTGCTCGGAAAGGTCGATATACAGGGAATCCGTGTCGGGATAGTAGTTCAGTTTCATAGCTTGAATCGTCGGTCGGGGAACGCATTGCGAATCGTTACCTTGTCCTCGAGCGTGATAACTCACCTCCAGTTCCGGTATTTCCGCCCAGAAGCGATGCCGATTGTCCTCCTGTGGCTCGGAACGTACTGGGTTCTTAAGAACCCGGATGCACCACTCCTTCTTCAGGTATGGACGCTTCCGGAGCACTTCCTTCTCGAAGTACTCGGTGAATCGATACTCTACCACCCGCCAAGGATAGCGCAGTTCGCTTCCACCCAACGGGGAGCCTGAATAACGGTTGCCTTGAGCGGAGCGACACCGGACCCGCGCATGGATCGGAGGTGGGAAGGCCGCTGGTGGCAGACGGGGGTTGCGTTGAGCAGCCCGTTACCGGACCCACGCATGGCGCGGTGCCGCTCGTCACGGCCTTTTCGGGTGACATCGGCTCCGTTGTATGCAATGATTGCCCCTGTAATCCGAATCTACTGAGAGGAGCTTGCACATCGATGGCGGAGCTGACGACTCGCGGGCAGGATTCCATCAGCGACGCAGAGGCGTTCAGGTCGCCGTACGAGCTGTGGAAGCAGTCCGAGGGCTTGCCAACAGTCCGCGGGCTGTCGGTCTCCAACTGCTACGACGTCGAGTTGGTACCCTGGCGGTCGCGGGGTGGGTCGGGCATCTTCGTGAACCTGGAGGGGACCGGCGGCTTCAACGACTGCTACATCTGCGAGATCCCGCCGAAGGGGTCCCTCAACCCGATCCGGCACATCTACGACGAGTTGGTCTTCATCCTGCGCGGCCAGGGCGCGACCACCGTGTGGATCGACGAGAACCGAAAGCAGACCTTCGAGTGGCGCGAGCGCAGCTACTTCGCCATCCCGCCCAATGCCTGGCACCAGCACCACAACCTGGAAGGTGATCAGCCGGCCCGCTACGTGGCCATGACGGCGATGCCGCGCGTCATCGATACCTTCAAGGACCTCGGCTTCGTCTTCGACAACCCGTATGTCTTCAAAAGCCGCTTCAGCGGCGAGGACGGCTATTTTCAGGAGAGCGAGTACGTCCCGGGCCAGAGAGGGGGATGGACCACCAACTTCGTACACGACGTGCTCGCGCGCACCCCCACACCGGGCGGTGTGAGCAACGAGGGTAGGGGCGGGGGAACCGTCGCCACCGTGTTCAACATGGTCGGGGGCACGGTGAAATCGCACAGCCAGGCGTGGCCCGTGGGCACGCACTCCAAGTTCCATCGCCATGGCCCCGGCATCCACGTGCTGCTGCTTCGTGGGCAGGGCTACTCGCTCATGCGGCCGGACGACGGCCCTAACCAGCGCGTCGACTGGGCACCGGGCACCATGTTCGTCCCACCGGAGGGGTGGTGGCACGCCCATTACAGTACGGGCACCGAGCCGCCTCTGTTCCTGGCTATCGGTTGGGGCAGTGACAAGCCGAAGTCCGGCGGCAGGCAGTACGTCTACAAGAGCGTGCAGCTCGGCGGCGACCAGTACGAGTTTGAGGACGAGGACCCCAGCATCCACGCCGACTTCGAGGCGGAGCTGATGAAGAACGGCGTCCAGTGTCTTATGGGCACCGTGCACCCCTATTGCACCGTCAGGCAATGAGTTAGGCAATAGTTAGCAGACAACGGTTAATAGGGGTCTAGAGCGGCGATAAGGGGCAGGCCAATGCGCATCATGTTTCTGAACCAGCAGCCCCGGAGGTCCCGAGACGACGGGTCTCACGAGCGCGTGCAAGCCTTACTGAGCAGCTACGCCTCGCCGGGCACGGAGGTCGAGCTGTGCTACCCGGACGATACGGGTGTCCGGGTCGAGGAACGCATCCGCTCGGAGCTTCCCTACGCGGCTACGCTCCCCGCCCTCATTCGCAAGGCGGTCTGGGCCGAGCAGAATGGGTACGACGCCGTGATCCAGAGCAACACCTTCGACCCGGGAGTGGAGGCTTCACGCCTCGCCGTGCGCATCCCCGTCATCGGACTGTGCCGTACGACGGTGCTCGTCGCGGCAAGCCTCGCCGACCGTATCGGCATCACCGTCCCCTTCGATGGCTACGACCTCGTAGCGCGGCGGCTGCTCCGAACCTATAGCCTGCTCCATTTCGCCACCGATATCCGTTCCCTCGGCATGACGGGCTTCGACATGCCCCGCGATGAGATCGCCGGCCGCGCGGCGGAGACGATGCGGGCTCTGGTGCGCGACACGGGCGCCGAGTGCATCGTTCCCCTGGGCGGAGCCGTAATCCCCTATGTCGTCTCGACGGAGGAGTTGGAGCGCGAGGTGGGCGTGCCGGTGCTCAACACCAAGTCCATCGGCATCCGCTTCGCCGAGACCTGCGTGCATCTCGGACTGACGCAGAGCCCGCGCACGTACCCGAAGGGTGATCTCCGCGTGGAGGATTTCGCCGCGAGAGCGCCCTCGCCCTAACCCTCTCCCAGAGGGCCCAGAGGGAGAGGGGATTTTCCAGAGCATGACAATGACAACGGATAGGTGAAAGGAGCGAGACATGAAAGAGCCACGGTTGCGCCTCGGCGTCGTCGGCGCGAATCCGAACCTGGGCTGGGCGCCACGAACCCATCTGCCGGCGATCCTGTCGCTTCCCGAGTTCGAGCTGGAGGCCGTCTGTACGACCAAACGCGAGTCGGCTGAGGCCTCCGCGCAGAAGTACGAGGCAGGCAAAGCCTACTGGAGCTATCGCGACCTGGTAGCGGACCCAGACATCGACGTGGTCGACGTCTGCGTCAAGGTGCCGTACCACCACGAGATCGTCATGGCCGCGCTCGACGCTGGCAAGCACGTCTACTGCGAGTGGCCGCTGGGCGCCGACGTGGCACAGGCGGCGGAGATGGTGCAACTGGCGTCGGCGCGCGGCGTGCACACCATGGTTGGACTCCAGGCCCGGGGCGCGCCGAGCATCCTGCATGTGCGCCAGCTCATCGCGGACGGTTGGCTGGGGCGGGTCGTGTCCGCCACCATGGCGCAGTTCGGCTCAGGGCTGTTGCAGACGAGAGCAGCGGATGGTGTCTGGCGGGCCGAGCGAGGGAACGGGGCCCATACCCTCTCCATCGCGGCCGGGCACGCCCTCGACGCCTTCTGCTGGTGCGTCGGCCCGTTTGTCGAGGTAGGCGCCATCGTGGACACGCTAGCGTCGGAGTGGCAGCTCGAGGGAGGCGGCACCGTGGGTGTCACGGCGCCCGATTACGTGGCGCTTACCGGTCGGCTTGCGGGCGGCGCCGCGGCCAGCGTCACGGTGGCCAGCATGCCGTGGCATGGCTCCGGTTTCCGCATGGAGGTGTACGGCACCGAGGGCACCCTGGTGGCGAGCGCGAGTGGCCAGGCCCAGGCTCTGGGATGGCGCTTGCAGGGGGCGCAGCGGGACGACAAGGAGCTCCATGACCTGGAGGTGCCGGCCGAGCTGAGATGGGCTCCTGAGGAGGTCCCGACGGGCACCCCCGTGAACGTCGCACAGATGATGCGCCGCTTTGCCGAGGGCATCCGCTCGGGCTCCCACGTGGAGCCGACCTTCGCAGCGGCCCTGGCAAACCACCGGCTGCTGGACGCCATCGAGCGCTCGTCTGCGACTCGGTGTGTAGTCTCGGTGCAACAGTAGAGAAGAGGGCTGCCCCCTCCCCCCTTGAATAGGGGAGGGCTGGTGTGGGATGTGCTTCCAGACCTCTGCTACACGTCCGCCGTCGACCTGGCCCGCATGTACCGGGCGCTCCAGGCGTCCCCGCGCGAGGTGCTGGACGCCGTCCTGGATCGCATCGACGCCGTAAACCCAAAGCTCAACGCCTATGTGACCATGGCCCGCGAGACGGCGATCAGGGCAGCCGACGCAGCCACGGAGGCGATCGCCCGAGGCGGGGACCTGCCGGCCCTGCACGGCATCCCCGTCTCCATCAAGGACCTAACGCCGACGCAAGGCATCCGCACGACGTTCGGCTCCAAGATCTACGAGCATCACGTTCCGGATGAAGACGCCCTCGTGGTCGAACGGCTCAGGGCGGCCGGAGCGATCATTGTCGGCAAGACCAACACGCCCGAATTCGGAGCGGGCGGTAACACCTTCAACGCGGTATTTGGCGCGACGCGCAACCCGTGGGACCCGAACCTCACGTGCGGGGGGTCCAGTGGGGGCGCCGCTGTGGCGCTGGCGACGGGCATGGGGCCTCTGGCCCAGGGCACGGACCTGGGCGGGTCGCTCCGAACGCCCGCGGCCTTCTGCGGCGTGGTGGGCTTTCGCACGACGCCCGGGCTCATCCCTGTCTATCCCACGGTCTTGGCGTGGGACTCCTTCAGCGTGGCCGGGCCCATGGCACGGACTGTGGCGGATACCGCACTCCTGCTCTCGGTCATGGCCGGGCCCGACGACCGGGCGCCGCTCTCGTATGAGGTGGACACGACGCAGTTCCAGCACGCAGTGGAGGAGCCGTCCGTCACCGGATGGCGCGTCGCCTGGACACCCGACCTGAACGGCCTGATCCCCGTGGACGAGGGGGTCGCCCGCGTGGCAGAGGCAGCCGCGCGCGTGTTCCAGTCGCTGGGCGCCACGGTCGAGGCAGCCTCGCCCGACTTCCGCGAGGTGAACGATATCGTGCTCGCGACGCGAGGCGTGAGCATGGTGGCGCATCACGCGGAGCGGCTCGGGCAATGGCGGGCCGTGATGCAGCAGGGGCTCGTCTGGAACGTCGAACAGGGGCTCGCGCTCACGCCCCGCGAGATCGCTGAGGGCGAGAAGCTGCGGACCGTGCTCTGGCACCGCGTGCGCAGCTTTATGGAGACCTACGATCTGCTCATCACGCCCACCGTCGCGGTCCAACCGTTCCCCATCGAGCAGCCTTATCCCACCGAGATCAACGGCAAGGCGCTGGACAACTACACGCAGTGGTTCTTTCTCACCTACGCCATCTCGGTCGTGGGCCTGCCGGCCATCTCGGTCCCCTGCGGGTTCACCGCGGACGGCTTGCCAGTCGGCCTCCAGATCGTGGGGCGCCGCCGCCAGGAAGCGGCCGTTTTGCGGGCCGCTGCGGCGTTCGAGGCAGCGGCGCCGTGGGCGGACAGGTTACCGCCGACAGTGTGACCGTAGGCCCAACACAACTGTCGCCAGCCACCTGACGTCGCGGGCCTACTCTGTCCTCAGGTACGTTGCGGGCGGCTGGGGATCGCCAAGAACAAACGTGACGGTCATCGCCATGCCGCCCTCGGGCGTCGGCTGGAACGTGACGACGGCGCTAAGGACGAACTGGATGGCGTATGTCCCCTCCATACCGGTCACGGGATAGAGGAGAAAGTCGCCAAACACGGTGCTGATCTCAGGTCGGTTCTCGGCGTCCAGCTGAACGGCTGCACTCTCGTAGCGGCCGGTGATGTTTTCGAACGCTGGCGAGTTGACACCCGGCTCGAGCATGCCTGCGATCTCGAGAACGAAGCCTCGAATCTGGCTGCCCTCGTCTGCGTGTTGTGCATCGGCGGTGTGCTGAAGCCCGAAGGCGGTCTCATATACGTACTCCGGCACCGACTGCATGAACGCGACCGCGGGGAGGGAGGCATTGGTGAGCACCGCAACACCGAGATCTGCCTCAGGCAGCAACGATATACGCGACGAGAAACCGAGGTTGCCGCCGCTGTAGCTAAGCTGGCGAAGCCCCTGATAGTCAGGGCCGACAATCCAGCCGAGCCCAAAGTCGTCCCCGCTCCCCGTGGGCGTGTGCGGCTTCCACGTTTCGAGGACGGCCGCCTCTGAAACCACGCGGCGGCCGTCCGGGCCGACACCGCGGCGTTGCTGGAGCGCCAGGTACGCTGCCACATCTTCTACGCTCGACCACGTGGTACCGCCGGCGGGAAGCACGGCGGAGCCAAAGCGCTCGAGGCCAAGAGGCATGGCGACCACATCCGCGGTGAGCGAGTCCAACGCGTGCGGAGACGCATGATTGGGATCGGTCGCCCCGACATTGAAATCCATCGCGATGCGACGCATGCCAGCGGGGTCGAAGAAGCGCCGCTGCATCAGGTCGATGTAGCCGGCGTTGAGGTCATCCCCGGGCTGGGCGCGGGTGTTGGCCGCGGCAAAGCCGGCGGCCGCGTAGCCGGCGTTGCTGTACCCATACGCTTCGCCCGGCGCCCCGAGCAGGGGCGTCTCGGACAGAATCTCGAGGATTTGCGCCGGCGTGCGCGCGTCCATAAAGAGCGGCGCGTCGAATCTCGGCAGGCCGCTCCGCATGCTGAGCAGGTCACGGAAGGTCACCGTCGCAGTCGATGCCGGGTCGGCGAGCGCGAACTCGGGGAGCACGTCGACGATGGGAGTGTCCCAGGTGAGTATTCCGTCGTCGACGAGGGTTCCGATCATCTGGGCGGTAATTCCCTTGCCAAGGGAGCCAAAGAGGAATCGAGTGTCGGCGGTGACCGGTTGGCCCCCACCGAGCTGAGTCGTGCCGAAGCCGTGGGAATAGATCATCTTGCCGTGCTGAACCACCGCGATGGCGGCTCCGGGCACCCCGTCACGATCCAGAATGCTTGCGGTGTAGGCCTCGATGTCGGCCAACATCGCGGGCGTCAGGTCGGCCGCCAGGTCGAGACGCGCGACGGCGATGGGCCGGTCCTCGCTCGCTAGCGCGCGGCTGGGCTGGGCTGCGACTACCGTGGCCGCGAGAGTCAGGGTCGCCAGCGTCGCGCGCAGGAAGCGCAGCGGAGTATCGTGCGAAATCATGGAGCGGCTCCTTCTTTGATGCGAGTCAGCCGGCGGACCTGGGGCGTACCCCGCAGCTGCTTCGGACACTTCTTGCTGAACGGCTTGCAGTGAGAGACCGAGTAGGAGTCGGACGTGCAGTCGTGGCAGGTAGCCTGAGCGGCAAGACTACTGGTCTAGTCTAAACCCGAGCCAAAAGTGATGTCAGGTAGGATTACTCATCCCACCGTACTTGGGAACGGTCCATTGGAGCAGGCCCGTTGCCTCCCGCGGCCCGTCGATGTGCCCGCGGCCCAACTCTCCACTTGGAATGGCGTGAAATACATGTCTTGCCTTACCGCCAAGCTCAGAGGCCGAGCATGAAGAGTCTGCACTCCGATATCGAGATCGATGCGTCAGCCCAGCACGTTTGGGAAGTCTTGACGGACACTGCCGCCTATCCTGACTGGAATCCCTTCATCACGCGACTCGCGGGGACGCTAGAGACGGGTGACCAGCTCGAAGTGAGAATGGAACCGCCAGGTGGCAGAGCCATGACTTTTCGGCCTCGTGTACTGGCTGCTGATCCCATGCGCGAGCTGCGCTGGCTCGGCCATGTCCTTTTCCCTGGGCTCTTCGACGGCGAGCACCGATTCGCTTTAGAGACCCTTGACGACGATCACGTTCGGTTCACACAAGAGGAGCGCTTTACCGGCGTGCTCGTGCCCCTATTCGCAAAGAGCCTCGACCAGCACACGCTGGCTGGATTCGAGGCTATGAACCTGGCGCTCAAGCAGCGAGCGGAAACCGGGGACGGCTAAGCGCCCCGCGCAGTACGCACCAAGCGTCGGACCGACCTCGAGCCTGAGGTCGGACGGGGGGCGCCAGCATCGTCCGGAGACGTGGAGGTTCCTGGGTGGCTGCAACCGTGATCGAGATGTCATCGCCCGTATCCCCGCGCTACCGCACCAAGATGATCCTGCTCGGCGCTCTTCTCGCCCTCGCGGGCTCTAGCGTGCCCCGAGGCGTCGCAAGCCAGCCCCTTCCGTCGCCGCAGACACAGTCGGCTGTACCGGCCCAAACCACAGCACTTCATGTGTCGGCGACTAACGCCATGCACGTGCTGGGCAGCGACGGCCTAGAACACGTTTCGTACGACCTCATCATCACTAACGCCTTCGCGGTGCCCGTGACGCTTACCGTCATCGAGGTTCTCACTCCCAACGGCAGCGTGCTATTGCGCCTTGTGGGCGACGCCCTCAAGGCGACGACGCAGCCGCTAGCTGGGATCGAGCCGACGGACCAGGTCCCGGTCGCGGGGGTAGTGGCGACGTTCATTGAGTTGGCCCTGACGCCCGACAAGCTGCCGGACCGGGTCAGCAATCGCGTTGCGTACGAGCTGCCGTCCAACGCGCCCGCCCTCATCGACAGCCGCCAAATCGTTGGCCAGGAGCTTGTGGTCGCGCCACAGGTGCCGGTCGTCATATCGCCGCCTCTGCGGGGCACCGGCTGGTTCAACGTGAACGGCTGCTGTGGCCCTTCCTTTCACCGCGCGGGGCGCCTCGCCGTCGATGGCGCCCGCTACGTCAAACCAGAGGCATTCGCCATCGATTGGCTGCGACTTCAGGACGGCGGCCTTTTTTCCGGTGACGGTGCGCGTCCCGAACAGTGGTATGGCTTCGGAGCCGAGATCTTGGCCGTCGCCGACGGCACGGTAGCTTTCATCAAGGATGGAATGCCCGAGGGCACGCCCTTCCAGCTGCCGGCTGGGCTGGGCCGTCCAGTCGAGTACGCCGGCAACCAGATCGTGATCCAAATGCGTCCTGATGTCTGGGCAATCTATGCGCATCTCCAACCGGGAAGCATCAGGGTGCAAGTGGGACAGCGGGTGACGAAGGGGCAGTCGATCGCTACGCTGGGCAACACCGGCAACTCATTTGCGCCTCACCTGCATTTTCAGCTGTCGGACGGGCCCGCTCTCATCAGCTCTAACAGCGTGCCCTTTGTGCTCGACCGCTACACGATCGTCGGTGAGGTCGACTCGCAGGTATTGGCCGCCGCATTTACGGACCCCAGCGCGTTTTCCCGGCTGCCGGTTGCGGGCGTGCTGCAGCCCCAGACCGGCACGCTACCGCTGATGGCCACGGTCGTCGAGTTCCCCTGACTGGGACCCGATTGTCCAAAGCCGGCCGAACAGGCCGAAGCGGTGTCTCGCGGAATATGCACAGGCACCGGGTGCGTTAGTTCCCCATCGCCTGAGTAGGCCGCTTGGCACAGCCGACGTCGCGGAATTCGCCGCGTTCCCAGTGTCATCTGGGAGGACTGGACGGTCGATAGCGGGCGAGAATGAATCCAGCTACTTCAAGTCCCACTCCTGCACGTTCCAGGGGAGGCGCACGGGCACGTTTTCCACATGGTGCTTCACCATTGTGGAGGTTGTCGCGTAATACAGGTTCATCATGCTGAGCTGGTCCGTCATGTGGCGCACGACCCCGCGGAGCGCCTCCGCGCGCTCTGCGCGCGGGATCGTCGTCAGGAATCGATCGATCGACGCGTCGAACTCCGCGTTCACGTACCGTGAGTAATTGGAACCGGTGTAGCTGTTTTCCGGTAGGCGCGCCTGGGAGCCATGCGAGCCCTTGATGGCTGCCACACCACTGCCCCCACCCTGCAGCGTGAAGCCGGGGAAGGTGGCCCGGTACTCGCGGTCGCGTTGGCGCTGGATGGGGATGGAAACCGAGTCAACGCCGATGCCGATGCGCTGCCAGTAGTCCGCCGTGGCAAGCATGGGCTTGGTGTTCTGGTCCTCGGCCGTGGCGCTGATCTCCACGGCCAACCGCTGGCCCGCGCCATCGCGGAAGAAGCCGTCGGGACCTCTGGTATAGCCTAGCCCCTCGATCATCTGGGTCGCGCGCCGCGGATCGTAGTCGTACTTCACGAGGGCGCTCTCCACTTCGGCCAGCTCGGGCTCGTGCGGCAGCAGCACCGTATGGGCGATGCTGGACAGGCCGCCCATGATGTTATCCACCATCTCCTGGCGGTCGATGGCGTGGAAGACGGCCTTACGGAACCGCACGTCTTGGATGACGGCCGGGTTCGAGTTGATGAACTGCGGCCAGATCTTCATAGCGGTCTCCGCCACCATCTCGATCCTTCCATCCCGCCACTGGTCCCGCAGCGCCAGCGTCTGCTCCAGGGTGATACTCTTCCCAAGCGTCACGTCGATTGCCCCCGACAGGATGGCGGCCATGAAGGCGTTCTCATCGGCCAAGAAGCGCACCTCAATGGTGTCGATCTTCGGCCGCCCGAGGATGTACTGGTCGTTGGCCGCCACCACGGCGTAGCTGTCCCGCACCCACTCCCTCAGCCGGTACGGTCCGACGCCTACGAACTCGGGCCCCCAAAAGGGGTGTGCAACGAGCGACTCTTTCTCCTCGATGTACGGCCGCTCCAGGATGTGGCGTGGGAGCGGGGAGCGACTGAAGAAATCGTCGGCCTCGATGTAGGGGGTCTTCCAGCGCACAGTGATTGTCAGCGGGTCGGGCGCCTCGATGCTCTCGATCACGTTGTAAGCCGGCTGTCTCTCGACCGGGAGGCCGGGGTCCTGCTCTAACCGCGTCAGGAACACCAGATCGGCGGAGGTGAACGGCGTGCCGTCGTGCCAGAGGATGCCCGGCTTGATCTTCCATGTGGTCTCCGAGCGCCCGTCGGGGAACACGCGCCAGAGGCCGTTCTCTATCGTCGGCACGGCTTCCGCGAGCTGCGCCCGGAGCATGCCCCGGCTGTCCTTGACGGTGAGCCCGACGTTGAGCAGCGCCTCGAGCGCGTCGATGCCGGGGATCTGCCCGCCGCTGCCCCCGCCGACGATCCGCTGATAGATGAGAGGCGGGTTCCCCATCATCGCCGTCGTAATGCGTTTCGGCGCGCCGGTCGCGGCTGGAGCGGCTCCGTCCGTCCCCCGCTGAGCGCTTCCCGGCGCCTGGGGCGCACACCCCACAACCAGCGTTGCGACGCTGCAGACGACGGCCCCGATTGTCTTCCAGTGCATGATGGTGCCTCCTTGGCAACTCACCCTCGTTCTATTCAGCGGATGAGGTGCTTTCCTATATGCCACGACGGCGGCGGCCGTCAAGTCGGGGGAGCGGAGCACCCCCGAGACCACTGCGTCGTCTTGAGGCAACGCCCTGAGCACGTAACACGGACGGCATTCCGCCGCGAGCCCGAGTCTGGGGTCGGGACCTCACATCTTCTGCTAAGCTATGCCCGGGAGTTCCGACATGGCGCGACTCACTGACGACGAGATCCGACGAGCGTTGGAGTCCCTCGCTGGCTGGGAGCGGCAAGGAGAAGAGATAGTACGCACGGTCCGCTTTCCTGAGTTCATGGACGGAATCCATTTCATTGCTCGGGTGGCCGAAATGGCGGAGGCTGCAGACCATCACCCGGATATCGACATCCGGTATCGCAACGTACGGTTGGCACTCACAACGCACAACCAAGGCGGATTGACGGAAAAAGACGTGCAGCTGGCCTCCGAGATCAATCAGGTCCTTGGCTGAAGGCGCCGGTGAGAGAACGAGAGCCCACAGGTGACAGCCCCGCCCGGATCGAATTCCTATGAGCCCACCAACACCCTCCTGCTCTATTGCCCGTTCGACCGCCAGGTCACGAGGCACGGTCGGCGTGGCCCGACCCAGGAGCTAGTCTGTCTGAGTGTGGCCGTCGTGCCGACGGGTTGGATCCGGTGAGCGCACCGGATGAAAGGCGCGCGCCCGCCGCGGCCACCGTCACTCCCACGGCTGGGAACGCCCCGAGGCGCGGGCGACGCGCGCTCAGTCGCCGTCCGCACACATCGTGGCCGACGATCGCTGTGGCCGCCATCGCTGTGGCGGTGGCGGTGCTTGCCGTCGTCAATGTCGGGGGGAACGTGCTCGCTCCGTCGTCGCCGCGGACCGCCCCTGTCGCTCCTGCGGAGGTCGAGTACCTGGTTATCGCCAACACGGGGGGCGAGGGGGCGTATCTGCGAACGACGCCGAACCTCGACGACCGGCTGCGACCGTGGCCGGAGGGCGTCCGTCTCCGGGTGATCGGGCCAGATGTCTCGGCCAGCGGGATCCAGTGGAAGCAGGTGGAGGATCCCGCCGGCAACCGAGGGTGGATACCGGCGGAGTACACGCGCCCGGAGTAGACCCCCTTCGCTATAATGGCGTCAGATTGCGCCCCATTTCTGGCCGGTTCACGATGATTGGCTGTGGGCGCCTACGTACCTACAGGAGGTTCCTGTGCCCATCTATGTCTATCGCTGCCGGGACTGCGGCGCCGATCTCGAGCGCCGCCAGGGGTTTCAGGACCCGCCGCTGACCGAGTGCGCGACCTGCGGCGGAGCGCTGCGCCGCGTGCTTCAGCCGGTTGGCGTGATCTTCCGGGGCAGTGGCTTCTACACGACGGACTATCCGAGCAGCTCCCGCGGCGGCGACGGAGATGGCGCGACCAGCTCGAAGGATGGGGAGAGCGCTCCAGCAAAAGCCGAGCCTTCAACCGAGTCGGGCGCCAAGTCGCAGCCGGCAGCGTCCACTTCCTCGTCCGGCTCGTCCAAGTCGGACTGAGTCGCTCGTTCTCAGCAGCCCACGGGGGCGTCTAGCCGCGATGCGAGCCATCTGCCAGCGGGTGAGCCGGGCCCAGGTCTCTGTGGGCGGCCAGGTGGTCGGCGCCATCGGGCTCGGATGGGCGGTGCTGGTTGGCGTCGGTCCCCACGACAGCGAGCAGACTGCCTCTGAGCTGGCCGAGAAAATCGCCACCCTGCGCGTCTTCGAAGATGCCGAAGGGAAGATGAACCTCGCCGCCTCCGACGTGGGCGCCGAGATCCTGGTCATCCCTCAGTTCACCCTTTACGCTGATACATCGAGGGGGCGCCGTCCCAGCTTCGTCGGCGCGGCGCCCCCGGCGGTCGCGGAGCCCATCGTGCGCCGCTTCGGCCAGCTCCTTGCGGAGCGGGGGCTCACGGTTGAGTCCGGCGTCTTCGGCGCGATGATGGACGTCGACCTGGTGAACCACGGTCCCGTAACAATCGTGCTCACCACAGACGGCTGGTAGCGCCGAAACGAGTCCCAAGTCCGAGGTCCCAAGCCGTGATCTCGGACTGGGACCTGGGACTTGGGACTCCGCATTGTGGTAGCGTTGTGCCGGCAGTTAACCGGGAAGGATTGGGAGGGGAACAGCCGTGGAGCAAGCGGGTACGCTCGAGGCGCTCCTCAAAGAGGAGCGCGAGTACGCGCCGCCGAGCAATTTCACACAGGCGGCCAACGTGTCTGATCCGACCGTGTACGAACGCGTCGAGGACGACTTCGAGGCGTTCTGGGCGGAGGCCGCCGACGATCTTGAGTGGTTCAAACGTTGGGACCGGGTGCTGGAGTGGAACGCGCCGTGGGCCAAGTGGTTCGTGGGAGGCGAGCTGAACGTCGCCTACAACTGCGTGGACAGACACGCCGCGTCGTGGCGAAAGACCAAGGCGGCCATCATCTGGGAGGGCGAGCGCGGCGAAGAGCGGGTCCTCACCTACTACGACCTCTACCGAGAGGTGAATCGGGCGGCCGCCGCCCTTCGCTCGCTGGGCGTGCGCAAAGGCGACCGGGTGGCGATCTATATGCCCATGATTCCCGAGCTTCCCATCGCAATGCTCGCCTGCGCCCGCCTCGGCGCCCCGCATTCGGTCGTCTTCGGCGGGTTCAGCCCCGAGTCGCTGCGCGACCGCATCAATGACTGCGAGGCGAAGCTCGTCATAACGGCCGACGCCGGCTACCGCCGAGGCGGAGTTGTGCCGCTGAAGGACAACGTGGACGCCTCGTTGGACGGCGCCGCGTCCGTGGAGCACGTGATGGTCGTGCGGCACGTGGGCGAAAGCGTCCGCCAGGTCAACATGGCCTATGGCCGCGACCTCTGGTGGCATGAGCTCTTGGCGCACCACGAGGGCGCCGTCGTCGAGCCGGAACGCGTCGACGCCGAGCACCCGCTCTTCATCCTCCACACCTCGGGCACGACGGGAAAACCCAAGGGCGTGCTGCACACAACTGGCGGCTATCTGACGGGCACGATGCGCACGACAAAATGGATTTTCGACCTGAAAGACGATGATGTGTTCTGGTGCACCGCCGACATCGGCTGGGTCACCGGGCACAGCTACATTGTGTACGGGCCGCTGGCCAATGGCGCCAGCGTCGTCATGTACGAGGGCACGCCCGACTACCCTGATCGCGACCGCTTCTGGCGCATCGTCGCCAAGTACGGCGTCACGGTGCTGTACACGGCGCCGACGGCCATCCGAACGTTCATGCGCTGGGGGACGGAGTTTCCCGAGCGGCATGATCTCTCGAGCTTGCGGCTGCTGGGGACGGTGGGCGAATGCATCAATCCGGACGCCTGGGTGTGGTATCGCGATCACATCGGCGGGGGGCGGTGCCCGGTGGTGGATACCTGGTGGCAGACCGAGACGGGGATGATCCTCATCACGCCGCTACCGGGGATCACGACGCTGAAGCCGGGCTCGGCGACCCTCCCGTTCCCGGGCGTCGAGGCGGACGTGGTGGACGAGCAGGGGAACAGCGTCGGCCTCGGCCGGGGCGGCTATCTCGTCCTGCGTCGCCCCTGGCCCGCCATGATGCGCACCATCTGGGGCGATCCCGACCGCTATGTCGAGACGTACTGGTCGCGCTTCCCTGGCGCCTATTTCACGGGTGACGGCGCGCGGCGCGACGACAAAGGCTACTTCTGGCTGATGGGGCGCGTTGACGACGTTCTGAACGTGGCCGGCCACCGCATCGGCACGATGGAGGTGGAGAGCGCACTGGTGAGCCATCCCTCGGTGGCCGAGGCGGCGGTGATCGGCATCACCGACGAGATCAAGGGCCAGGCTATCGCCGCGTTCGTCACGCCCCGGGCGGGGGTCGATCCCAACGACCGGCTGAACGCGGAGCTGCGCCAGCACGTGGCCGAGAAGATCGGCGCGATCGCGCGGCCGGACAAGCTGTTCTTCACCGGCGAGCTGCCGAAGACCCGAAGCGCAAAAATCATGCGTCGGCTGCTCCGCGACATCGCGGAGGGCCGGGTCCTCGGAGACACGACGACACTTGCGGACCCGACGGTGATGGCGGACATCAAGGAGCGCTACGAGGAGACCGAGGAGTAAGGCCAGTGGAAAGGCGAACCAAGAAGATTCTCGACGCCGCGCTTGCTCTGCCGGAGCCGGAGCGTGCGGAGCTGGTAGAGGTCCTCGCTACAACACTGGAGGAGGATATCTACCACATGGAAATGCACCCCGACTGGGGTCCGGAGCTCGAGAGGCGGCTGCGGAACTATCGCGAAGGAATAACGAAGGGGATTCCGTGGGAGCAAGTGAAAGAAGAAAGCAAGAAGTGGGTGACTGACGATTGATCTCGTTATCGACCCGGACGCGATGCGCGATGGTATACGCGGCGCAACCAGGCTCTTGCTGCTGATTTCAGGCGGGACGTCGAACGAGCATTCCAGCTCATTGCTGACACACCCGTGGCATGGCCTCCAAGCGAGCCAGGTTTTCGGCATTTCATACTTCAACGTTTCCCCTATTCGGTGATCTACTCTATTGAGACCGACCATGTGTACGTCGTGGCAATCGCGCACGCCAGTCGGCGGCCCGGCTACTGGCTCGACCGGCTCTGACCAGGAGGAAGTGCATGGCGCGTAGGTACCGAATCATCTCCGGAGACTCGCATCTCGAAGTCGATTCCAAATACTGGATCGACCGCGTCCCGGCCGAGCACCGCGACCGGGCACCGCGGCTCGTGCGCGTGCCGGACGGCGGCGACGCCTGGCTCGTCGAGGGGGTGCCGCTGCGCCGCAATTCGTCCGACATCTATGGCGGCAAAGGGCGCGACGTCTGGCAGCCCTTCGGGCAGCGCTACGAGGACACACCGGGCACTGGGCCGGGCGAGCAGCGCATCAAAGAACAAGACATGGATGGGGTTGACGCCGAGGTGCTCTTCCCGGGACAGCAGGCCGGGCCGCGCCTCTGGCGCGCCATCGCCGATGACGATGCCTACCGCGCAGTCGTCCGAGCGTATAACGACTGGCTGGCCGAGGACTATTGCTCCGTGGACCGCGACCGGCTCATCGGCGTGGGCGTGTTGCCCTGGAGCGGTGGGGACGACGCCATCGCCGAGATGGAGCATTGCGCGAAGGTCGGCCTGAAGACAGTCGCGCTGGGCAGACTTCCCAGCGGCCGAAGCTATCCGACACCGGAAGACGACCGATTCTGGTCGGCCGCCGTGGCCATGCGAATGCCCATCACGGTACACGTGGAGTTCAACCGCGACGGCTCGGGGGCTGGGCCGCTGTTTAAGTACCCGCGCGTGCCGAAAGAGCTCGGGGACGCTGTCGGCAACGCGGGGATCGTTTCACAGCTGGCGAATGCCAAGTTCGCCCGGCTCGGGGCTACGAACGCCGTGCAGCTCATCTTCGCCGGCGTCTTCGATCGCTTCCCGACGCTCCACATCGATTTCGCCGAGAACCAGATCGGCTGGATCCCCCATTTCCTGGAAATGGCGGACGAACGCTACGATCGGCACTATGCGTGGGCCGAGCGACTGCTCGGCATGGAGCGGCTAGAGCGCACTCCCAGCGATTACATTCGTGAGCACTGCTACTGGGGCTTCCAGCACGACATGGTGGGTGTAGAGCTGAGGCGCCACATGGGCGTGGACCGGCTGATCTGGGCGAGCGATTTCCCCCATCAGGAGTCCGACTGGCCCGACTCGATGCGAGTGCTGGAGCACAACTTCGCGGGAGTCCCCGAGGCGGAAAGGCACCGTATGGTGTGCGGCAACGCCATCGAGTTCTTCCACCTCGACGCGCTTCCATTCTCCGGGTGAGTTTCGAGTCAGGCCGCCGGAGAGCTGAGGGCTACCCTCTCAGGAGGGCAGTCGGCTACTCGTAGAAGGCCCCCTCGATGACCACTGGATCCACGTGGAGGTTCTCGGCAGAGTGGCCCGGCAGCGCGTGCCCGTCCGGAGCGACGCGGGCTGCGTCAAATGTGCTTCTGTTCCCGGCATAGGCGGCGACCCGCAGCAACACAAGCGGTTCGTTGCCACAGCTCTCGAACTTGTACAGAGCGCCGCGCGGCAGGAGGATGCCCTCGTTGCGCCCGAGGACAGTGGCTTTGCCCTCCTCGTCGTGGAAACGGGCCTGGCCCTGGAGAACGACGAAGGTGTGGTCTTGCTCCAGATGCCGGTGGAGCGCGTTCTCGCCACCTTCCGCGTAACACTTGATGCGTACCTGCATCAGATCGGCCTCGCCGAGGACGGTATCGAGCCGGCCCTCCTTGAGAAGAGGTGTCCGGACCTTGAAGTGCGTGGCCTTCACCGCCGTCGCGACCATGTTTCGTCTCCTCCGCTGGTATGTTGAGGCGATGATAGCACGTCCCGTTCGCGGCACGGCCGCACCGCTCTTTGATTTGGTACACTAACTTCGTGGTATTGAGATCGGTGGCCGCCAATTGGCCGGGATCAGCAGAGCAGTTCGTTAGAAGCTCCTCTTCTTCTCCCCTTCACGTCGCGCTGACCGACCAGTTCCAACTCTGATCTGAGGAGTCAGCGCGTGTATACCGATAAGACTCTGACCTGTCGCGACTGTGGGGCGAGCTTCATCTTCACCACGGGTGAGCAGGAGTTCTATGCCAGCCGAGGCTTGTTGAACGAACCCGGCCGCTGCCCCGAGTGCCGTGGAGCGCGAAACCGCAACCGGGAGGGCGGCTACGGAGGTCAAGGCGGAGGCGGATTCGACCGCCGAGAACGCCAGATGTACCCCGCGACCTGTGCCCAGTGCGGGAAAGCGACACAAGTCCCGTTCGAGCCCCGAAACGATCGGCCCGTCTACTGTTCGGACTGCTACGAGACGCGGCGACCGGGCGGCGGTTCGTCTGATCGTCGGGGCGGCTCTCGTTGGTAGCCGGGCTGCTCCCGTTTGACCAGCTAGGCCTCCAGCGTACCCCAGCCGCCTTCCTCGCTCGCATGGGCATCACAGTCCCCACGCCAATCCAGGCCGATGCGATTCCTGCTCTGCTTCAGGGCCGAGACGTGGTTGGGCAGGCCCGGACCGGATCGGGAAAAACGCTGGCGTTCGCGCTGCCGATGGTGGACCGATGCGACGCTGGCGTTCGAGACGTGCAGGCACTTGTGCTGGTTCCGACTCGCGAGCTTGCGATCCAGGTTGCGGGCGTGATCGTGGATCTGGGTACTCGTGTCGGGCTCCGAGTGTCGTTGCTCTACGGAGGCAGGTCGTTGCTCCCCGAGCGCCAAGCTCTCAAGAGCGGTACTCACGTCATCGTCGGTACCCCCGGCCGCACGCTCGACCATCTCAAAGGAGGATCCCTCGTACTCGGCAGGCTTCGCATCCTCGTACTGGACGAGGCCGACGAGATGTTGGACCGCGGCTTCGCCCCGGACGTCGAGCGGATCATCGCCCACGCCCCGACGGTGCGCCAGACGGCCCTCTTCTCGGCGACCATTCCGGACTGGGTCACGTCCACGGCCGCCAAGCACCTGCGACAGCCAGTGATGGTGCGCGCCGACGCTGAGCTCGAGGCCCCACCTGAGATCGAGCATGTCGTCTACGAGATGGAAGCGGCCGCGAAGCTCGACATCCTCACCGGGCTGCTCGACCGGCGGGCTGGCACATCCGTGCTCGTATTCGGACGCACAAAGCATGGGGTGAAAAAACTTGCGCGCCAGCTTGTCCAGAAGGGATACCCCGTCGCGGCACTCCAGGGAAATCTTAGCCAGGGGGCACGCGAGCGAGCCCTGGCTGACTTCCGTTCAGGCGAGACCCCTATTCTCTGTGCGACTAACGTGGCCGCGCGCGGACTCGACGTCGAAGGCATCGGCCAGGTCATCAACTACGAGCTGCCAGAGTCGGCTGAATTGTTCACCCATCGCGTAGGTCGAACGGGTCGCATGGGGCGGAAGGGCGAGGCGATCACGCTCGTGACGCCGGAGGATGGCCCGAAGCTGCGGGAGATCGAACGTAAGATTGGCCGCTTCTTGCCACGCAGTGGCCCTTCCTTGGTGCCCATCCTGCCCATTCGCAACGCCACGCCCCGTGCCGCCGTTCGACCTGCTCCGGACTCGCAGGATAGCTCCACGCCCGGTCGGCACACGAGACATTTGGCGCGTCGCGGAAGGCGCAGAGAACGCCCCGCAGCTTTCGGTGCCCCAAAGGTCCCCCGCCCAACCGGATAATGGTCTAGCTGCTGAATCCCTGGACAGTACGGCGCGCACACGCCGAATGAGTCTCAGAACGGGGTGACGCCCCGTTTCCCTTGCAGCGACCAAGAAGAGGCATCGGTCACGTCGACGTCGATCAGGCGACCGGCGAGAGCATCGTCGGACTCGAAGAAGAGCAGCTTGTTGTGGCGCGTCCGGCCGTACCACTTGCCCTTGCGTGTCCCTTCCACGAGGATCTGCTGTCGGGTGCCGATCAGCTCGCGGTTGGTCTCCGCGGCGATCTGGGCTTGGAGGCGCTCGACCTCGTGGAGCCGGTGCCTCTTCTCCTCGTGAGGAACGTCGTCCTCCCACAGCCTGGCTGAGGCGGTGCCGGGGCGCGGCGAATACATCGCCACGTGAACCACGTCGAATCGGACTCGCTCCAGCAGGGAGAGCGTGCTGGCGAACTGGGCCTCGGTCTCGCCGCAGAACCCCACGATGATGTCGGTCGAGAGCCCGAGGTGCGGGATCACCGCTCGCATCTCCTCGATGAGCCGCTCGTACGACTCGACCCCGTAGCCTCGCGCCATGCGGCGAAGCACCGTGTCGTCGCCCGCCTGGATGGGCAGGTTCACGTCCTCGCAGACTTTTGGCAGGCGCGCCACCGCCTCCATCAGCTCCCGATCGAAATCGACGGGGTAAGAAGTAAGGAAACGGATGCGCTCCAGGCCTTCGACCTCGCTGACGTCGGCGCAGAGCTGGCCGAGTGTCGTGCCGATGTCACGGCCATAGCGGTCCACGATCTGCCCCAGCAGCACGACTTCCTTCGTGCCGCGGCGCGCCAGGGCCTGCACCTCGCGCCTGATCTCCGCGGGGCGACGACTCCGCTCGGCGCCGCGACGAAACGGGATGACGCAGTAGGTGCACCGGCGGTCACATCCCTGGCTCACCGTGATCGGCTGCGAGATGCCGTGGACGCGCTCGGCGTCCTCCGGGTCGAGGCGATAGCGCTCGTCGAGGTCGAGGAAATCGGCCACCTGGTCGCTGATCGGCAGGTCGATCTTGGGGGAAAGATAGCGGTCGACGAACGGGTACTGCCGGGCCAGAGCGCCAGTATCGTCCTCCACCATGCAGCCGGCCAGGGCGACGCGCAAGCCGGGGCGCTGCCGCTTCAGGCGGCGGATCTGCTCCAGCTCGTTGTGCACCTTCGTCTGGGCCGCTTGCCGCACCACGCAGCTGTACAGAACGACCGCGTCGGCGTCGTCCAGCCGCTTGACGGGCTCCGCACCGTACTGCTCCAGCTCGTCGCTCATGCGGCGAGCGTCCGCAGTATTCATCTGGCAGCCGATGGACCAGACGTAGTAGCGCAAGACGATCGCCCTCGCGAGGATCTCAGAGGAATTATACGAGGGTGTATAATCAGTGGGGAGCATACACCAGGATGACTGGCATGATCCGCGTGCAGGTTTATCTGAACGACGACGAAGACAGTTGGCTGGAGGAGCGCGCTCGCCAGCTGGGCACGACCAAGTCGGCGCTCATTCGCGAGGGGATCCGGATGCTGCAGGACCGGCGCGTGCCCCCGGATCAGGACCCCTTGCTCGAGTTGATCGCAATGGCGGACTACGACCCTACGGGACCCACTGACGTCTCCGAGCGACACGACTGGTATCTGGCGGAGGCTGAGCTGGAGCGCTGGCATCGCTCAGACGAATGAGGGCTGCCGCCAGGAGCGCCCTGTTTGGGCTCGCCCGCCTACCGGTTTTCGTGGACACCACCGCCTGGTACGCGGTGCGTGTGCGCGAGGATCGTGCCTTCTCAGCAGCGCGTGATACGCTTCGGCGGCTGACCATCGGCGAGTATCCACTCGCTACGACGAATCTCGTGATCGGCGAAGCGTACACGTTGCTCCGTGCTCGTCGCGGGTATCAAGCAGCGTGGGGATTTCTTGACGTACTGGAACGGACAACCCGGCTGACTCGTCATTTTCTCACGCCGGAAGTCGAAACGCAGGCTTACGCCATACTCCGCCAGTATCGCGACCACGACTTCAGCTACGTCGACGCCACCAGCTTCGCCTTCATGCGCTCCACGGGCATTACCGACGCGTTCGCGTTTGACGCACACTTCGCGACGGCGGGTTTCACCAGGATCCCGTTAGATCGGCCCGTGGACTGAACGGTTAGGTGGGTCGAGCGGTCTCCGCAGTCGCCCGATGGTCGTGTCCACAGAACGCCGCGAATGGGAATTCATCTCAACCCCGCGGCACCTGGCGATTACCGTCCTGGATCGTGCCGGTGCCCCGGTCCATACCGATCTCCACGTGCCAGTTCCCGCGCAGTCGGCTCTCTCGGTCATTGGCTTTGAGCACGTTGAGCACGCGTGCGTAATTCTCCGCCAGCTCGTTGTAGGGGCCATCGTGAGCGTGGACGGCAGTGCCACCGCCGCCGATCTCCATGCGCGCAGCGCGACAATCGTTCCGAAGGTAGAGGTTCTCGACGTTGTACTCGCCGTGGGTCTCGATGTTAGGCGTTCCGAGAACGCGGTTGTAGCGAAACACGTTCCCCCAGCACGACCAGTTGCAAATGAGCGCGTGGCGACCTTCGACTGACGTGCAGTACTCCACCAGGCAGTCGTCGGAGAAATAGATCTCGGGCAAATACCCGTTGCCGCCGCCCCCAACGTGGCGCGCGCCGCGGAACAGGCATTCTGAGACGGCGACGCGCCGGGAGCGACCGACGCGAAGCGGTGTGCTGGTACTGTTGACGAAATGCACGTCCCACACCCAGCCGTCGAGCACCCCCTCCAGCTGTACCGCCTGAAACGTATTGGTCTCCTCGGTGTCCGGAATGTTGCTGGCGTCATCGATTGTCAGGTGCTCGATGCCAAACCCCACCACCGGCTGCCAGCGATACAGACGAGGGGCTCCGCCCGCGAAATCGTGGCGCAGCGGAGCATCCAGCCAGACTTCGTCGCCCTCTACGGCGACGATGGAGCCGTGCTGCTTCAGCAGGAAATGTTGCGAGCGCTTGTTGGTCGGCGAGTACACAGCCTCAGGCCCGTAGTCGTCGCACAGCAGGTACACCTGGTCGCCGGGAGCGAACAGGCTGGGTTGCTGGACGATGATCCGCGTATCGCCCCGCCGTGGCCCCCCGGGATCGGGCTAAAGGGAGCGTTCGGATAACGATTGTGGTCCTGTCCGAAGCTGTAGACGCCAGTGCTGTGGCGGACGTACATGCCCTGGCCCACGGCGCGGAGAAACGTGCTGCGCTGCGCCGAGTACTCAAGCTAAGCTGGATGGTCGTTGCTCCTGTCCCCGCGCTGCGGATCATTACCGGCCGTCGAAAGATAATGGGGTCGTCGCCGATCACTCGGTAACGGCCTGCCGGAAGAAAGGCCACCGACCCAGGGCGCCACGACGCCCGTGTTGATGGCATCAGCCAGGGCGCGGAACGCGGGGCCGTCGTCCTGTATCCCATCGCCTGCCGCGCCGAACTCGCGGCGGACGTCAACCTCGGGCGCGTCCCCGGGCGCGGGCGTCCGGATCTGTAAACCGAGCGCTGGCCAGCGGCGTGAGTCCACCTGAGCGTCGAGGGTGGCTGGGGCGGAGGCAAGCGCGCGGCTGGCCAACAGGTTCCAACTAGGCGGAGTTACCAATCCCGCCGCTAGCGCGGCGATCATCCTAAGGACCTGTCGCCTCGACGGGTCGTAGGCAGATACAGGGTTTGCGGTTGTGGGCGAGGGCACTTCGAAATCTGCGGGCCATTCCTCACCGTCGACACGGCTCAAGGCTGCAAGTCTTCGAGTATTCCAGATATAGTATATTCGGCCCGTGAAGGAAGTCGTGTGGGTTGGGTCGAGCCGCGACGCTCTTAGGGAGTTCCCGGCAGAGGTTCGGCACGAAATCGGTTTTGCTCTTTACCGGGCACAGGAAGGCTACAAACACCAGAGCGCGAAGTCGCTACAAGGCTTTGGCGGGGCCGGAGTTCTGGAGATCGTTGATGACTATGATGGAGACACGTACCGCGCCGTTTACACCGTCAAGTTCTCCAGCGCCATTTACGTCGTCCACGCGTTCCAGAAGAAGTCCAAGAGAAGAGGGCGAACGACAAAGCACGACATAGCCTTGATTCGACGCCGTTTACGATGGGCCGAAGAATTAGAGGCCAGGAGAAAGGAATGAGTGGGGCGATGCGGGCAGAAGACATTAAGTTCACGAGAAGCACGGGGAATGTTTTCGCTGACCTGGACCTTCCCGAGCCTGAGGAGTTGTTCGCGAAGGCGCGTCTAGCTCACCAGATCTGCACCATCATTGAGGAACGCGGCCTGACCCAGGCTCAGGCTGCTCAGCTACTTGGGGTCACGCAGCCAAAGGTCTCCCTGCTCACCCACGGGCGTCTGGCGGGGTTTTCGATGGAACGGCTCATGCGCTTCTTGTTGCGGCTGCAATGTGATGTGGAAATCACTGTGAGGCGGCACGAAGAATCGGTCGGGCGGGTCACCGTCACTGTAGCATAGGGCACGCTGGTGCCTTAGGCAGGACGGTCGGTCGCGACCCGGGCTCTTACACTTGATGCCCTAGAGGTTGCCCGCTCGGACGGCGTGCTCACCTCCGGACTAGGTGGCCTCCTTGGGCTCGCAGCGGCCGCCCACGGCACACCGACATCAAGCACTCGCCAGCAGATCGTCAACGGGTACTGCACAGCCGTTAGCCGGGACCAAGATTGCGTTTGACCACCCCACGACCGTGCCATATCCTTCGTGCCAGCGGGCAACTACCGTAGGACTGAGGGCATGCTGACGAAGAGCCATTGGATCCTCGGGCTGGTGTGGCTCGCCGTCGGCGTTCAGTTCCCCGCCAGAGCGCAAGAGGTGGATACGGGCTCGGGCGCGGAGGCATCGAGTCCCGCTCCCAACACCACCATTCTCCTGACGGAAGACTTCGATGACCCGGAGGTCGGAATTCTCCCAAAGTCGTCGCCCAATCCCGCAAGGTTCACCCTGGGGTACGAGGCCGGCGAATACGTCATACGGAAGATCGATCCAGAGTTCACGGGCCTTCCTCGTGCCCTAACACCTGGGGCGTACGGCGATGTGGTCGTTGCAGTCGACGTGCGAGTTGAGGATGCCAACACGGATCGGTGGGCATACGTCGCTTGCCGAGATCGAGCAGGCCAGTTTGGCGCTTATGCGGCCGGCCTCAACCCGGCGCGTGGGGAGGCCATTCTCGGTGGGTGGGGCACAGGACAGACGCCGGACTGGCCCATTCGCAAGCAAATGGACGTCATCCGACCGGGGAACAGCACCAATCGGCTGGAACTCACCTGCTCCGGAACCACGATTGCCGCCGAGGTGAATGGGGAGCTGGTAGGCTCGTTCGCCGACGCAACGTTTCAACGAGGACCAGTGTTCATCGCTGCTTCAGGCGTCCCCGATCCTGCCGGGGAAACGCGCTTCGACAACCTCATTTTGGCCCAGCCGGACCCCTCGGTCCTGCCGGCCCCCGCCGTATTAGGCACGATTACGTCGCCCGTGGCTGCCGTAACGCCGGCGACGGGCGCAGTGCTACTCGCAGACAACTTCGACGATCCGGCCACCGGCCGCCTTCCTACCGGCCCGGATCGGGGTTATGTTGACGGCGAGTACCGTTTGGCCCGGCTGAGTTCAGACGTGGTAGGTGTGAGGGTCCCGGGCAACTACGGTGATGCCGCGATCGCTGTTGATGTCCGGCTCGTCGATCCTAGAGTCGGTCAGCTTGTTTCGCTGACTTGCGGGCAGACTCCTGGCTTCTTTCAGCTAGACGTGGAACCCGACGCCCGACAGTTCAGACTCGGGCGGTGGGGCGGAGCCGAGTTCACGTGGCTAGTTGATTGGCGCTTCTCGGCAGCTATCATGCGAGGCGGCTCACCCAACCGGATCGAGCTTTCCTGCGCGGGAAGTACGATTTCCGCCACCATGAACGGCACGTTGGTTGCTGCCCTCCGAGACAATGCCTACGTAGGCGGCTCATTGAACGTCGGACTCATTGGTCCCGTTAAATCGTTTGAAGCGCGCTTGGACAACCTGGTCGTAACACAGCGGGACGCGGCTGAGCCACCGCTCGCCCTTCCGCCACCCCCGAGGCCTGGCGAGGTCCTCTTGGCAGACAACTTCGATGATCCCTCTCTCGGCTGGCTCCCAACCTCGTATCCCGATCCATCGGAGGGCTTCATGGCGGGTTACGTTCATGGGCAATACGAGGTCTGGAGCAGCCAGCCTGGATCGAACCTAATACCGAGCGTCAGAGTCCCGGGGACTCACTCTGATGCATCCCTCAGCGTTGACGCTACGCTGGTAGACGCGTCAGGCCGGTCCACGGGCGTCACTATTGCATGCCGAGCACAGTCGGCCGCTGGCAACGAGTACCGGTTGCGCTTGGAGCCAAACGACACCAGCTTCGGCATCGTTCGGTTCAAGGACCGTGTCCAAACAAACCTTACCCCGACAGGGCCGGCGGGCAGGTCCCTGTCAGTCTACCCGGGGAACTCCGTGAATCGAATCGAACTAACTTGCACCGGTACGACTATTTCAGTGCGAATCAACGGACAGGTTGTCGCCTCGGTTCAAGATGGCACCCACGCGTCTGGACAGTTCTGGCTAGGAGCACACGCGGCCGTTGGCGGGACAGCGCGCGTGAGATTCGACAACCTCGTCGTCACCGCGCGTTAGCCCTATGAGTCGCGACCCTCACACGGCAATCGCTTTATTGGCTCCCTCAACTGGTAGGTCGGCCGGGCCCGCCAGGCCCGCTGATATACTCAAACACCATGGCGGAGTTCCGCGTCGTCGCCGAGTTTGCTCCCACCGGCGACCAGCCCAAAGCCATCGAGAAGCTCACCGAAGGTCTGCGCCGCGGCTTCCGCGAGCAGACGCTCTTGGGCGTCACCGGCTCCGGCAAGACGTTCACCATGGCCAACGTCATCGCCGCGATTGGCCGCCAACGCTCTTGATCGCCCACAATAAGACGCTGGCCGCCCAGCTCTGCTCCGAGCTGAAAGAGTTTCTCCCGGACAACGCCGTCGAGTACTTCGTCAGCTACTACGACTACTACCAGCCCGAGGCCTACCTCCCGTCGTCCGACATGTACATCGAGAAAGACGCGACGCGCAACGACGAAATCGACCGGCTGCGCCACGCGGCGACGAAGGCCCTGTTCGAGCGGCGGGATGTCGTGATCGTCGCATCCGTTTCCTGCATCTACGGCCTTGGCTCACCCGATGAATATGGCAAAGAGGTGCTCACCCTTACCCGTGGCGAGAGTCGGAAGCGGGACAAGGTGCTGCGCTTTCTCACCGACATCTTCTACGAGCGCAACGACTATGGCTTCACGCGCGGCAAGTTCCGCGTGCGCGGCGACACGCTGGACATCCACCCCGTCGGCCAGGACTCGGCGGTGCGCGTCGAGTTCTGGGGGGACAATGTAGAGCGCATCACCGAGATCGACTCGCTGACCGGCGAGATCCTCGCGGAGCGCTCCGCGATCGACATCTTCCCCGCGAAACACTTCGTCACCTCCGACGACAAGCTTCGTCTGGCCCTGGACGACATCGAGGTGGAGCTGCAGGAGCGCGTCCAGGAGCTGCAGGCCCACGGCAAGCTCCTGGAGGCCGCGCGGCTGACGCAGCGCACCCACTTCGACCTGGAGATGCTGTCGGAGGTCGGCTTCTGCCACGGAGTGGAGAACTACGCCCGCCACCTCACGCGCCGCTCGGCGGGCAGTCCTCCCTGGACGCTGCTGGACTACTTCCCCGACGACTACGTGATGTTTATCGACGAGTCCCACATGACGCTGCCCCAGGTTCGCGGAATGTATCACGGTGACATCGCCCGCAAGCGGACCCTCGTTGACTATGGCTTCCGCCTACCCTCGGCGCTCGACAATCGACCCCTCCAGTGGGACGAGTTCCAGGACCACATCAGCCAGGTCGTTTACGTCTCGGCGACGCCGGCCCCGTATGAGTACGAGCACAGCGAACAAGTGGTCGAGCAGTTGGTGCGGCCCACGGGACTGGTCGACCCGGAGATCGAAGTGCGCCCCACGAAGGCCCAGATCGACGACCTCCTCAAGGAAATCCGTGAGCGAGTCCGTCGGAACGAGCGTTGCATAGTGACCACCCTCACCAAGCGGATGGCCGAGGACCTGGCGGACTACCTCCGCGAGATCGGCGTGAAGGTGCACTACATCCACTCCGACGTCGAGACCTTCGAGCGCGTGGACATCCTGCGGGACCTGCGGCTCGGCGTATATGACGTGGTCGTGGGCATCAATCTGCTGCGCGAGGGACTGGACCTGCCCGAGGTGTCCCTCGTCTGTATCCTCGACGCAGACAAGGAGGGCTACCTTCGATCGGAGACGGCGCTCATCCAGACCATCGGGCGGGCAGCGCGCCACGAGAGCGGGCGGGTCATCATGTACGCCGACCACGTCACAGACTCCATGGAGCGCGCCATCCGCGAGACGTACCGCCGCCGCGAGGCGCAGCTGCGTCACAACGAGGAGCACGGCATCACGCCCAGGGGCATCGTCAAGGCCGTGCGTGACATCTCCCCCCACTTGCGCCAGGTGGCCGAGACGGCCGCCGAGTACAAGGTGGGCGGTACGCTAGAGCGTCAGGAGGTGCTGCGTCTTATTAAAGGGCTCGAGGCGGAGATGAAGCGCGCCGCTCGCGAGCTCGAGTACGAGCAGGCGGCGCTCCTGCGCGACCAGATCTCCGAGCTTCGCCGGAGCATCGCGTGAGGCAAGAGGCGAGAGGCAAGAGGCAAGCGGGGAACGGCGTCGCCAGTTCCGAGCTCCGAGTTCAGAGTTCCGAGGACGCTCAACACGGGACTCGGAATCCGGAACTCGGAACGAGTCCGGGCTTCATCGAGATTCACGGGGCGCGGCAGCACAACCTCAAGAATATCGACCTGCGGATCCCCCGCGATCGCCTGGTGGTGATCACCGGCCTATCCGGTTCGGGGAAGTCCTCCCTCGCCTTCGATACCCTGTACGCCGAAGGGCAGCGGCGCTACGTCGAGTCGCTCTCGGCCTACGCGCGCCAGTTCCTCGGCCAGATGGAGAAGCCGGACGTGGACTTCATCTCCGGCCTCTCGCCGGCGATCTCCATCGATCAGAAGGGCGTTTCCCATAATCCGCGGTCCACTGTCGGCACGGTGACCGAGATCTACGACTACCTGCGCCTGCTCTACGCCCGCATCGGCCGCCGCCACTGTCCGAACTGTGGCCGTGCCATCACCCAGCAAACGGTGCAGCAGATCGTGGACAGCATTTTCGCCATGGGCGAGGGCGCACGCCTCATGGTCCTGGCCTCCGTGATCTCAGGAAAGAAGGGCGAGCACGTCGGCGTTCTGGACGAGGTGCGCGCCCAGGGTTTCGCTCGCGTGCGGATCGACGGCGCTATCCGCGACCTTTCCGAGGACATTGATCTCGGGAGGTACCAGCTGCATACGATCGAGGTCGTCGTGGACCGCATCGCGTTACCTCGGGCCGACGACGACGAAGAGAGCCGGAGAGCGGACCTCGCCCGGCTCACGGACTCTGTGGAGACAGCCCTCCGCCTGGGCGAGGGCGAGCTGGTCGTCGCCGTGGAGCGGCCACGGAGTTCCGAGTTCCGAGTTCCGAGTTCCGAGGGTCGCGCCGAGCGGCCAGGCGGTTCCGAGTTCCGGGTTCCGAGTTCCGAGGGTCGCGACGAGCAGGAACCCGGAACGATGAACCAGGAACCAGGAACTTCGAACCCGGAACCAGGAACTCGGCACTCGGAACCCGAATGGGATGAGATCAGGTTCTCGGAGCGGTTCGCCTGCGTCGCCTGCGGCATCAGTCTGGGTGAGCTGGCGCCGCGCAATTTTTCCTTCAACAGCCCCCATGGTGCCTGCTCCGCCTGCACCGGGCTGGGCTACCGCCAGGAGATCGATCCCGATCTGGTGATTCCCGACCGGAATCTGACGCTCCGAGACGGCGCCATCAAGCCGTGGTTCAGGGGCACGCGGGGCGAGCCCTACTACCTGGCATTGCTCGAGGCGGCGGGGCGGGAGTACGGGTTCTCCCTGGATGAGCCCGTCAAGGGCCTCGCACAGGAGGCTCTGGACGTCATTCTGTACGGCTCGCGCGGCGAACGGATTGCCGTCCGGGCCCCGCGCTGGCGGCACCACCATCAGCACCAACACGGCCGCGAGCGTGAGTACCAGATGGCTTTCGAGGGCGTGGTGCCGAGCCTGCAGCGGCGTTTCCAGGAAACCGATTCCGATGGCCTGCGCGAGGAGATCGAGAAGTACATGTGGAACCGCCCGTGCCCCGAGTGCGACGGTCTGCGGCTCCGCCCCGAGTCGCTGGCCGTCACGATCACGGGGAGGCCGATCACCGAGATCACATCGTTGTCCGTGGCCCACGCCATGGACCTCTTCACCGCGCTGGATGAGGGGCGGCGCGTGGAGGTCGAGGGCGTGCGCGGCGTGCCGCACGAAGATGCCTGGGAGCAGGAGCGCGCTCTCGTGCTCACCGAGCGGGAGTACACCATCGCGCGTCAGGTGCTCAGGGAGATCAGAGCGCGTCTCGGGTTCCTGATGGACGTCGGGCTCGATTATCTGACGCTCGATCGAGCCGCTATGTCGCTCTCGGGTGGCGAGGGTCAACGCATCCGACTCGCGACGCAGATCGGCTCGGGCCTCGTGGGCGTGCTCTACATTCTCGATGAGCCCAGCATCGGTCTGCACCAGCGCGACAACGGCCGCCTGCTCGACACGCTCAAACGCCTGCGCGACCTCGGTAACTCTGTGCTGGTCGTCGAGCACGACGAGGACACGATCCGCCAGGCCGACTACCTGGTGGATATCGGGCCGGGCGCTGGCGAGCATGGCGGTGAGATCGTGGCCGTCGGCTCGGTCCAGGACTTGATCGACGAGCCCCGCTCGCTCACGGGCCAGTATCTCGACGGGAGGCTGACAGTTCCCGTTCCGACGGATCGACGCCTGGGGAGTGGGAAGGTCGTCCGTATCATCCAGGCCTCTCAGAACAACCTGAAGCACATCGACGTGGAGATCCCGCTCGGCCGGTTCGTCTGTGTGACCGGCGTCTCGGGCTCGGGCAAGAGCACCCTGGTGAGCGACGTACTGCACCGGGCGTTGAACCAGGCCATCTACCGGGCTAAGGACCGGCCTGGCCGACACGAGCGGCTCGAGGGCGTGGAGCACCTCGACAAGGTGGTGAATATCGACCAGGGGCCCATCGGCCGGACGCCGCGCTCGAACCCGGCGACCTACACGGGCGCCTTCACGCCGATCCGCGAGCTGTTCGCCGCCGTGCCCGACGCGCGCGTGCGTGGATATGGGCCTGGACGATTCTCGTTCAACGTCAAGGGAGGCCGCTGCGAGGCCTGCCGTGGTGAGGGCATCATCCAGATCGAAATGAACTTCCTGCCAGACGTCTATGTGCCGTGCGAGACGTGCCGGGGCCGGCGCTACAACCGGGAGGCGCTCGAGATCCGCTATCGCAACGTCAGCATCGCGGATGTCCTGGAGATGACCGTGGCCGAAGCGTGCGAGCTGTTCAAGAACGTGCCGACCGTCGCCAACAAGCTGCAGACGCTGAACGACGTCGGCCTGGGCTACATTCGTCTCGGCCAGCCAGCGACAACTCTTTCGGGCGGGGAGGCCCAGCGCGTCAAGCTGGCCACCGAGCTATCGAAGCGGGCCACCGGCAAGACGCTTTACATCCTGGACGAGCCGACCACTGGACTGCATTTCGCTGACGTTGGTCGTCTCCTCGAGGTGTTGAACCGGCTCGTGGATACGGGCAACACGGTGCTGGTCATCGAGCACAACCTGGACGTCATCAAGACGGCCGACTGGGTGATCGACCTGGGGCCAGAGGGCGGCGAACGGGGCGGTGAGGTTATCGCGACGGGGACGCCCGAAGAGCTGGTGGAGCGCCCGCGGTCCTATACGGGCCAGTACCTGCGCCGAGTTCTCGAGGTACCCGGCGCCGCCGCCAACGGACGCGGCAGGAGGCCGAGGGCAGCTCGGGCCAAGCTCGTAGCCGCGGCGCCGGTGTGACTAATCTTGGACTGCGCAGGTCTATGACTGCTGGGCGCGAGTTACTCGTGGACTTCCCTCTCCCACCGCTGCGGGAGGGGGGAGGGTGAGGGCAGCCAAGACCGGTAGAAGCACCGACGGCTATCCTCGGCCTAGACGGTAGCGCTCCTCAGCATGCCGAACCAATTGAAGAAAAACCCCTCGGCCGCAGGCCGAGGGGTTGCTTCCGAGGGGCGCTGGCCTCACCTCTTGTAGTAATCCGCGTTGATCTGAGTGTAGTGCTTCATGTCGTCAGGAACGTCGCTGTCCTGCCGGATGGCGCTCACCGGGCAGACAGGCTCGCACGCGCCGCACTCGATGCACACGTCTGGGTCGATGTAGAGCATCTTGTGTTGATCGAAGTCCGGGTCCGCGCTGGCCGGATGGATGCAGTCGACGGGGCAGGCCTCCACGCACGACTGGTCCTTGACGTCGATACATGGCTCCATGATGGTGTACGTCACACTCGCTCTCCATTGAGAATCTTTTGACTGAGAAGCTTCCGACCCGGGGCGCCCAACTATACCAGCTTCGGCCTTCAACTTTCCGACTTCAGGGGTGCCCGGCCGCTTCAGGCCGATGCCTGCCGTTCACGGCTGCCTGCCAACGCTGCTACCATATGCGCGCCATCGCAACCGCCATCGCAACGGAGGAAATTCGTGGCTGGCTTCCAGCATCCGCACCAGGTTGATCCCTCGAAGCCGCCGGAGCTGCAAGATCCGGCGCACTTCGAGCTTGGGCTCGTCCAGGTGATCACGGGTGGGGGAAAAGGGAAGACGACGGCCGCCTTCGGCCTCGGGCTCCGAGCCGTGGGCCACGGCTTGCGCGTGCACGCCGTGCAGTTCATGAAGGGCGATACTCGCTACGGAGAGTTCGCGTCCGTGGCGCATCTCCCCGGCTTCACCGTGGAGCGCTTCGGGACAGGCGGCCTGGTGGACATGAACAACCCGTCGGAATTTGACCGAGCGGAGGCCGCGCGCGGCCTCGCCCATGTGCGCGATGCAATGCTCAGCGGCCGCTATCACGTACTTATCCTGGACGAGATCAACGTCGCCGTTGCCTGGAAGCTCGTCCCATTGGAGGACGTGCTGGCCCTGATACGCGACAAACCGGCCAATGTGGAGCTGGTGCTTACGGGGCGCTACGCGGACGCCCGACTCATTGAGGCAGCGGACTATGTGACCCAGCTGGGTCAGTTGAAACATCCCTATCAGAAGGGCATCCTGGCGCGCCAGGGCATCGACTACTGATGAAGGGGACAGGGGACAGAGCGCAGGGGACAGGGCGCGGGGGTGGCCGGCCCCTGACCCCAGTCCCCCGACCCCGCCGCCCGGAGGGCGAATGATCAGAGGTCTGCGGCGCGTCAGCCTGGCGGTGAGGGATCTCGCCGGCCCGCTTGCGTTCTATCGCGATGCGCTGGGCTTGAAGGCCTCGGCCGAGATGGACCTTCCCGAGCGGGGGCTCCGGCTCGTGCGACTAGCCGCTGGCCCAGCCGAGATCGAGCTGATGCAGCCGACGGGATCGGAGGGCACTGTGGCCGCCTTCCTTGATGCACGCGGTGAGGGCCCGTACCACATCGCCATCGAGGTCGATGACCTGGAAGCGGAGCTGCAAACCTTGTTAGCGCGCGGTGTCGAGCTAATCGACCGCGAGCCCCGGGCTGGACCCAGCGGACGCATCGCCTTCGTTCATCCGCGTTCGACTGGCGGCGTGCTGGTCGAGCTCTGCGAGGCGCCCGCGGCCCCGGCGCAGGTCAGCCCGGGAGCCCCGGCTGCCAGTCCGCAATGGGAGGCCTAGTGTGAAGGGGGAGATCGTCTCTGTCGGCACCGAGCTGTTGCTCGGCATGATCGCCGATACCAACGCCCAGTACCTGTGCCAGGAGCTGGCTACCATCGGGGTCGACGTGTACTGGATCAGCCAGGTAGGGGACAACCTGGACCGGGCCGTCGACGTGCTCAGGCGGGGATTGGAGCGGAGCGAGGTGATCATTGCAACGGGTGGCCTCGGTCCCACCGAGGACGACCTGACGCGCGAGGCCATCGGAGCGACGTTGGGCGAGCCGCTATCGGTGGACCCCGAGCTGGAACGATGGCTGCGAGACAACTTCGCGCGCCGCGCCCGGCCAATGCCCGAGCGCAACATCAAGCAGGCGACGCTCATCCCCTCCGCGCGCTCGCTCCCCAACCCCCTCGGCACGGCGCCGGGGTGGTGGGTTGAGCGCGACGGCAGGATCATCGTCGCCATGCCGGGCGTTCCCACCGAGATGCGGTTGATGTGGGAGCAGCAGGCGAAGCCGCGCCTGCGGGAACGCTCCGGTGCTGGCGTACTGGTCACGACGACGGTCCGGGTCATCGGGCTGGGCGAGGGCGCTGTGGAAGAGCAGTTGGGCGACCTCATCCATGGAACGAACCCCACGGTGGCCACCTATGCGAAGCCCGACGGCGTCCAGGTGCGCGTGTCCGCCAAAGCGGACGACGAAGCGACGGCGCGGGCGCTGGTGGCGCCCACGGTCCAGGAGGTGGAGCGGGTGTTGGGGGAATGGGTCTACGGCCGCGACGATGCGACGTTGGCGACCGTGGCCGCCGGCCTCCTCGGCGGGCGTGCCTTCACGCTGGCGTCGGCCGAACGCGGCACCGCGGGCGCCCTCGCCTCCGAGATCGCCAACGACGACGCGCTTCTGGCGTGCTACCGGGGCGGCTTCGTCGTCGGCATCGACGGCCTGCCGCTGGGTGAGGGCGCTATCGATCCGTCGGCCCTGGCGCGGGCCGCCGGCGCGCGGACTGGGGCGCAGGTCGGCATCGCCACGGTGCTGGAGCTGGCCGACGGGAGGCCGAGCGCCGAGTTCGCCGTGAGCGTGGGGGATATTCTCCGCACAGGCACGAGCCGCTGGAACATGGGGATACCTGAGCTGCGGCGGCGCGCCGCCGTGGAGACGCTGGCACTCCTGGTGCGGACGCTACGCGAGGGCGTCTAGAGGTCCGTAGACGCCGAACAAGTAGGGGCTCGGCACGCCGAGCCCGCGGGCGTTCCGTGGCTTGGCCTCCCGAACGACCGGGCTTCTCCGATGCCCGCAAATGGTGGCCGGGCCGGCCACCGCCGGCTCCGCAGAATCGCGACCGAAGTGCCGTTCAAGAGGATGACGTCGCCAGCGAAGTAGCCGGTTGCTTCCGAGCTACGAGATGCCAGCCCAGGGCAATCCAGAGCAGGCCGAAGAGGAACAGCCCCCCTCGGTCCGTGAGGATTTGGGCGGGAAGGCCCAGGATGATGGCCCAGCCGGCCCAGCGTGGGAAGACCCTCGCCCTCAACGTAGCGACTCCCAGCGGCACGAGGCCGAACCCCAGGAGCACAACGCCCGGAAGGTAGAGCACCAACCCGGTGAGCATCAGCAGGCCGTCGCCAGCCATTGGGTCGAACGCGTCTTCGAGGACATTGCCAACCCCCGCCGCGGCGGCTCCGAGGAAAGTGGCTCGGAATGCCCAGGCTCCCAGGCGCCCACTCTGGAACTGCTGCTGCCTGTGGATTCCGAGGAGCGCAGGCATGAGCCCGACCAGCGCGAGGCTGAAGGTCCCGACGCCCAGGTAATCTATTGGGGAACTGGGAGCCCAGTAAACAGGCCCAAACAGCTTCACGGCCGCAACCAGGATCCAGAGCATGCCGGCGATCACCGCTGCAGCGCCAGCTGCCTGGCTGCTCCGAATCCCACTCCTCATCCTGCTCCCATCAGGCTCGAATCCGTGCGTCGGGCACCCGGAGTATTGTGCTGTCTCCACCCGTCGCAGAACCATTGGGGTTCGCCGAAAGCTGCGGCTTTTGCGGCCTCGACGAGGGATAGTCCGTAGGACCAACCACTTTCGGCGGAATCAAGACTGCCGCCAGATGGCCCACGGCGTCATGAGCACGATCTTCAAGTCCAGCCAAGGAGAGAGATGCTCGACGTAGTAGATATCGAGTTCGGTGTGTTCGTGCATCTGCTCATTGCCACGACGACGCACCTGCCACCAGCCCGTGAGACCGGGCCGTACACGGAGGCGCGCCCGTTGCCAGTCGGCGTATCCTTCCACCAAGAAAGGCTGTTCTGGTCGCGGCCCGATCCAGCTCATCTCCCCGCGCACGATATTCCAGAGCTGTGGCAACTCGTCGAGAGCGGTACGCCGCAGCAGACGGCCGATCCTTGTGATCCGAGGATCGTCATCGCCCACCTTAAGGCTATAGGCGGGGGCGTCTACGCGCATCGTACGGAACTTATAGGTCGTAAAGGGCTGCCCATGCTGGCCGATCCGACGTTGGCGGAAAATCGCCGGGCCCGAGGAGTCGATGCTCACCGCAGCGGCCAGCACAGCCAGAAGGGGCCAGAGTAACACTATCGCGGCAGCAGCCAGCACCCGGTCCAGCGCATGCTTAATGGGCGGATAATGACGATGAACGATGACCGGTCCGGTAGGGAGTGAGGGGCGACCCTCCGTCCCCCGGTCAGAACCCGGACTGGGGGAGGCTAGACCCACGTCTGCGTCACCCGTGGCGCGGAGAGGCGGAACCAGGCTTTCGCGTCCGGCTGGGCCCGGTCGCCGGCGGCGCTTGGCCCGATAGCTACGGCGCAACAGCGCCCTACGCGAGATTCTCCGTACCCGCAATCCGACGCCATCCAGCTCTTTCCAAGAGCGGCGTTCCTCTGCGCCATACAGATTACGAGGCTGCATCGCTCAATCGTGTTGCGGCCTGTCGGTCGCTCGGTCTACGCTTCGTCGTGTCCGTTACCTCGCACAGCGCAAGACTCGATTCCCGCTGGATCGCTGAGCCTCGGCAGCGAAGGCGACCTTCACGGGAAGCGTTCGATCTGGTACGGGCCAAAGTGCAGGGACTGCTCGGCGTGTGGGAAAGGAATCACGAAGTACGGGATGCCTCCGACCGTCGCCCGCGCCTCGACCACGACCAGTCCAGCCGACGCGTCTGGCGGGTCGGGGTTCAGCCAGATGATGGCTCGGACCGCATCCCCTACGGGCACCTCGGCGCCGCCGCCCGACAACGGGTAGGTCGACGTGCGACCGCGGGCCAATATGTGCTCGGGCGCTCCGGTTTCTTCAAGATCCAGGTGATAGACCGCGTAGGCGGGGAACTCCAGCATGGCTATCCGGAAGCCGGGGAACGAACCAGCCGGGGCAATCACGATTACCTCCCGCGGATCAAAACGGGTGGCGATTTCTTCACTATAGGCAGCAACAATCTGGCCGGCTGCGCGGATGTCGCGGCGGCCCAACACCTCCGGCCCGCCGCCAGCCGGCCACAGCAGGAAGAGTAGGGCGTTAGCGACAGCCAACCCGACCAGCACGACGAAGCGGACTTGCGGATGCGGAATGAGCTTGACCAGTATCGCCCCAAACAGGACCGCTACGGCGGGGCCGAAGCTAAGTACGTAGTCCACCTTGCCTATGAAAAAGACGAGATAGAACAGCAGAGGCGGAGCGGCCCAAATAGCAAAGAAGCGGGTGCGGCGGGTCCGCGCCCTCTCCAACGCCATAGCGATTTCCCGTGGAGCGGCCTGGGCAGCCGAGAAGGCGGTGCGACGGCCGGTACCAGTGCCAGCCGGTCCGACCCCACGTCGCAGGAGCCAGGCCGGGGCTAGGAGCCATCCGGCGCCACCCAACCAGGCTAGCCCGATGGCAACAAGGTGCATATTCTCAGGAAGAACGCTGGGGTTGAGCACCGCGACGTCGGGTTGGGCCCGGCTCGCCTGCAGCCACGTGGCTTCGAGATAGGCGCCGGGCCCGCCACTCAACGCGAGCAAGGGGACGGCCCAGAGCAGAGCGGCGCCAGCCGCCAATGCCACGGAACGAGCGGCGTCGCCGGGACGCGCCCCGCTCGCGACCCAGAGCCAGAGCGGCCCAATAAAGAGAAGCAAATTCTGACGCACGCCAGCCGCGAGACCGAGCAGAGCGCCTGCCAGGAGCAACGCGCGGGGTGGTCCAACCAGGGCGCGCCACAGCGCCCAGCCCAGCAGGGCCTGACAGCCTGCCTCGGCGGTATAGGACAGTCCCAACTCACCTCGGCTCCAATAGAGCGGGCTGGTCAGCAGCAGGACCGCCGCGGCCAGGCCAGCACTGGGACCGAAGAGTTCGACACCTAGACGCCAGGTCGCCAGAACACCGACGACGCTGAAGGCGATGCTGACCCAGATCAGGGACGAAAGCGGCTCAAGGCCGATCCCGTGCAGCAGTGCGGCCGGTGCGAGGAAGAGCAGGTAGCCTGGCGGGTGAGGCTGCTTGTGAAACAAATCAAAGCGGTCGAGCGCCAGGACGAAGTGGACTTCGTTGCCGTCGACTGGGCTGGTCGCAACAAAAGGCGCGCGGCTGGCGAGTGTAGCGAGCACTAGCAGTCCCGCGAGCAGCTCCGCGCGGCCGAGGCGCCAGCTCAGGTAACGGCCTGGCTTCACGCCGACTTTCAACTGGCCTTCTGCCACTCGGGGTGGCAAAGGCCAGCCTGTCAGCCGAGAGCTTAGTGAGTTGACGTGCATGCTGTGCCCCTGCCAGCTGTGCTGCGAGCCTGCGAGCGGCGGCTCTGAAAGGGCGCCGGCGATGCTACCACATCACAGCCAGCCTGATAGAGCCCCCTTCTGCGCCGAATCGCCAGCACCACCATCTTCTTGTGTGCGTCCATTCCGCAACACTGCTCGTGTCCGACCTCCATTGGACTCTTCCCCACTGCTCCTGCCTATTCAACCGGACCGTCTTTTCAGCCGCCGGTCGTGCTGTCTAGAGGCCCGCCTGATCTCGTGTATCGCGCTGCGGCAAAATCGGCGTGGTCGAGCACGCGGGCCGCAAAGGTTGCCCGCTGGGCGTCCCATGCCACAACGTAGATCGGTCCGCTCTCTCCGCTGGTGGCACGGGCAAGTGTAGGACCATAGAGCGCGATCCAGTTGTCGGGGGAACAGGCCGACCGAAACGAGGGGATCAAGCCAGGTGGCATGCGATCCATGAAGGGCGGATACACAGCGAACGGAAGGCTGCAATCCCAAAACTGTCGCCGCTTGTCAGGCAGTTCGGGGATGATGATCAGGACTGCGTCGGTATCTGCTGAAGCACGCTCAGAAGCCATGGTGATCGCATCCCATAGCTGATAGGACAGCTCCCCACTTTCGGCAAACACGGTCACGTGTGAGGCCAGCGAGATGCCCTGGATGATAAGGAGAGATGCGACCACGGCCGAGGCAAGAAGCGATAGCCGGCGTTTGGCCACGAGGAGGTGCGCGGCGGCCAACCCCAACGCAACGGCCAGTCCGGCTGAGGCTAGAAAGAGGTGGCGCTGCGAGCTACTCCCCATCAGCGGAATCGTTGAGAGGAAGACCCATCCAACTGCGAAGTAGGTAAACCCGCGCGCGTAGTCGACCAGAGCATTCTTACGCAGAATCAGAAAAGGCACAAGCAGGAGGAAGAGAACCGCGCCAGCACCGGCCGCCTGCACAAGACTTGAAGGGTTGGCCATGTCCGTGGGGCTGAGCCACACTTCGCCGGCGGCGCGCGCGGCTTCAATCCCTGTCCCGAACCCCAGCCTCGCCGACTCCCCGGACAGAAAGGATCCGAACATCAGTTTTCGAGAAGCAAGGTAAGCGGCAAGCAGACACCAGAACGGACTGTGCACTGCTACCAGCCGCAACAGCCCCTGTCGGCTCAGCCGGGGCAAGTCTACAAGGTCGCGTAGCAACAGCAAAGCAGGAAGCGCCACTGCTAACTCGAGCGTCGCGAGAGCGGCAGCTACGGCGCCTATGCTGGCGAGATAGTGGCGAGTCCCGCCCTTCTGCCGAGAACGGCGAAAAAGGAGGATTGCGGCGATGCTGAAAACGGCCACAAGGATATGGCCACGCGCGGTGATATACGCGACTGGCTCGGCGTGAATCGGTGAGAGAGCGAAGAACAGCAACGCCAGAAAGGCTGCCGTGACAGTAGCGCCCGGTGTGCTTACGGCTAGAAACCAGACCAGAGCGCTCGCCGCGACAAAATACGTGATGTTCGTCGTGTGAAGCGCTCGTGGATCGGGCCCCCAGACACTGAGATCGCCGATGAACGAGAGCCCCCACAGAGGTCGATACTCGTTGAGTTGCTGCCCCCAAATTCCCAGCGACCAGTCCCCGGCAAAGAGCCGTGGCACATCCCTCCAGTCGAACCGATAGAACTCATACACATACGCGAAGTCGTCGTCGAGAAAGTATCCATTGACGAGCGGAACAAACGGCAGTGTCGCCGTGAGGAGCACGCATGCGAGCGCAATCGCCACCGCGGGCCGCATAACGAACAAGGATCCTCCACACGCGTCTGATTAGCCAGCGGGCGGACTGCCGACTCGTTAGGACCCAGGCACTACCGGACCGCCTGGTTCTGCATAACCGGCCGCACGAAACTCGGCAGCATCGAGCAGGCGAGTCACGAACGCTGTCTGCCAGGCGTCCCACTCCACGACGAAGATTCTCGCGTTCTCGTTGCTGGCAGCGCGGCCCAATGCAGCACCGTATGCCGCATCCCATTCCCGGCGGCCACAACAGTACGAGGGATATGAAGGTATCAGTTGACGGGTCGCGACACCTTCGATGAATGGGGGGCCAGCCGCGAACGGTAGGCTGTACTCCCAGAACCACCATCTGGGGGCAGGGAGCTTGGCGATGACCACTACCAGGGCCCCCGGATCTTGAGAAGCGCGGGCAGATGCTGCGCCGACCTCGTCCACGAGCTGTCGGGAGTGCTCCCCATCGCGAGCGAACTTGGCCACGCCCGAGGCTAGGAAGAAGCTATGGGCGGTGAGGAGGAATACGATCGCCCCCACAGCTAGAAGGGGCCTGGCCACGAGTAAACGCCCTCCAGCCAATCCTGTCGCTAGGGCCAGCCCAACCGAGGCCAAGTAAACGTGCCTCTGGTCGGTGTAGCCGCCCATGAGTGGCACCATCGAGAGGGCAGTCCATCCAAACCCCAAGAAGACGCCTCGCCGCGCGGCGTCCACGCTCCCGTCTCTGCGGAGAAACAGAAAAGGACTGACGAGGAGGAAAAGGAGTGCGCTGGCGATCGCCACCACGAGGACGCCGGGTGCATCAGCAACTAACGCAAGGCTCAGCGATACGGCACGAACGGAGCGCGCGACGTTACGAAGACTCTCCAACGCCGACGGGGTGTCGCCGTCCGGCGTGACAGCTCCGAAGCTTAGAACTCTGAACCCGAGGTAGGCGATCAACAGAACCCAGAACGGGGCATGAAGCATTGCCTGTCGTAGGAGCCATCGTCGGCTCGGTCCGCGCGCATCGACGATGTCCCTCAGCACGAGCAGCGCGGGGAGCGCAACGGCTATCTCCAGGGTAGTGAAGGCAGCGATGGCGGCACCAATGCTGGCCAGGTAGGAGCCGAGGTTGCCCGTCGTCTGAAAGCGGCGAAAGAGGAGCACTGAGGCAAGAATGAGAACCGTCACCAAGATGTGTGAACCGGCCGAGATCCACGCGACTGGCTCCTCATGGATGGGGGCCAAAGCAAAGAACGCCAGGGCCAACAGCGCTGCAACGGGGCTGGTCCCCGGCACACTGGCTGCCAGGCGCCAGACGAGAGCGCTTGCTGCGAGGTGAAGGGAAATGTTCGCGGCGTGGAGCGCTAGCGGGTCCGGGCCCCAGGCGCCAAGAATGACCATATGAGCAACGCCCCAAAGAGGGCGATACTCCCCGATAGGAGACCGCCAGATTCCCATCGACCAGTCACCAAGAAACAGCAGTGGAACAGCGCGCCAATCTAACTGGTCGAACAGGTGTATATAAGCGAAGTCATCTGCGATGAAATACCCATTTAAGCCCGGCAAGAATAGTCCTGCCGAAACCAGAAGTAATAGTATCGGCGCTACCGCTGCTAAGGATTTCATATCTTTGTCGCTTCCGCGCGATGTAAGAGGCCGGTGTGCAGAGCAGGCGGCCGGCTTGTCGGGTTCTACCTCAGTGACCACGTCCTCCGTGAGCTTACCGCTGCAGGCGTCGGCTCGGCGCTAGATGCGTCGCATCAGCCAAGCACCCAGTGCCCCTGGACGAGCCACTACGCATCGTGCAGGACTATGCCTTCATCGACGTTGGCAAGTCGGATGGCAAATGGCGTGAGTGCCAAGCAGACCACCGCTGGCACAGCGACCTGGGATACTCGTCCGACCCAAGATGTCGCCTGCACGGGAACGCTGGATTCAGTACGGGCCCAGGCTCAGGGACTGCTCGGCCGCGGGAAAGGAATCACCAAGTGCGGGAAGCCTTCAGCCGTCGCGCGGGCGTCGGCGACGATGCGTCCGGGCGGGGTCAGGCGCCGGGTCTGGGCTCAGCCACACGATCACTTGGACCTTATCGCCCACGGGGCTGGCGCACTCATACCAAGTCGGGCCACGAGCTTGCGAGCGGCGGCTTTGAGTGGCGCGGGCGTTCGGCGCTTGATCGCGGTCCACCAGTCCTCGCCTAGCGCGAGCTTGCAGGCTAGCCCAAGGACGCCGTCCGCTTCGCCGACGGGGATGCGTGGCAGCTGGAACAAATCGTCGCAGGCAGCGGCGAGCCCGCCCTCGAAGGTGAAGGCCCCGATGTAACCCGCCTCCCGTGAGGCCGCGCGCACCCGGCTATCGTGCTCACCGTAGGGATAGGCGAGCCAGTGGACCGGCTGTGATATCCGCCGTTCGATCTCGGCGCGGGAGGCGTTCACCTCGCGTGCGAGGTCGGCGCCGGACAGCTGGGTGAGGCGCGCGTGCGTGGCGGAATGGCCGCCGATTTCCATTCCTGCAGACAACAGGCTGCGAAGTCGGTCCCAGTCCAGGAGACGGGCGGGCGGTAGGCTGTAAACGGCATCCCAATCGTTGCAGCCACCGACGCGGTCGGCCACCACGAACAGCGTCGCTTGGTAGCCGAATTCGTGAAGGATCGGGGCAGCGATGGTAGCCGTCTCCTCGTAGCCGTCGTCGAAGGTGATGGCCACCGGGCGCGGGGGTAGCGGCGCCCCTCCGCGGTACGCGTCGTAGAGCTGGGCCAGCGAAACCACGTGGTGGCCGTTGATCCGCAGCCAGGCCATCTGGCGGCGGAAGGTCCGGGGGGATACCGCGAACTCCGCCAGCGCAGGATTCGGTCGATCGGTCACCCGGTGGTAGGCGAGGACGGGTACGTGGAAGCCCAGGAACCGATTCGCGGCTGTCGTCCCGCCCAGCTCAGCGCAGAGACCGGACCAGTGGTGATAGGTCCAGAGCAGCTTGGCGAGCCGAGGCGCGAGTCGCCTGCGACCGGACCGCTCGGCCCGGAGATACAGGCGGGTAAGGCCGGCTACCAGCGGCGGCCAGGCCCGCGGCGCGAGGCCGAGCAGGCGGCGAGCTAGGCGGCGCTTGCGGTTGTCCTGGTAGTAATAGGCAAACTGGAGCCCATGCTTGATGTCCGGGTGTTTGCGGATGAAGCGAACTTCGGATCGGCCGTCCCAGTAGGCATGGTGCAACCATCCGGCGAAGTCTAGCCCGTAGCGGTGCTCACCGACGGCGTCACCGCGAAAACGGAAGCGGAGGCCCGCCGCCAACAGGCGAAGGCCCAGCTCCCAGTCCTCGCAGCCGTAGTTGGTGAAGGCCTCGTCGAAGCCGCCCATCTCAAGGAAGTCCCTGCGGGCGAGGGACATATTGCCGGCGAAGAAATCCCAGCAGGCGAAGGTGTAGTCGAGCTGGGCTAACTCGGCGAAGTGGCGCTCGTACCATTCCGCCTCCCAATCCACGACCACATTCCGCGGCCCTCGGGCAGCGAAGAGCAGCCGCCCGAGCACCACCTCGCCCGGCCGCTCGCCGTGCGCGCGCGCGTGGGCAGCCAAGAGATCCGGCCGGGGCACGACATCGTCGTCCAGGAAGACGAGGAGCTCGCCGTGAGCCGCTGCAGCACCACGGTTACGGGCCCGGCCGGCGCCTTGATTCGGCTGCCAGAGCACGGTGAGCTTGATCTGATCGGCCAGCTCGACGCGGTCCAGGGCTTCGCGCGAGCCGTCAGCCGAGCCATCGAGAACCACGATGACTTCGAAGCGTTCGACTGGGTAGATCTGTTGCCCCAGCGCGGCGATAACCTCGGTGAGGGACTCGCGTCGGTTGTAGGACGGGATGACGACCGAGATGGACGGTTGGGTCGACGACTCGTCGGGCGTTGGGCTCGCGGCCGACATCGAACGAGCCATCTAATTGGCTGCGCCAGGCCGCAGCCGCGCCAGACCGCGTCGCAGCGCCGCCCGGACCGACGACGGATGCACCAGTCCTCGCAGGTCCTCGACCCGCTCTTGCCAGCGTGAGCCTGGGACATCGGCCACCTTCTGGAACAAGCTCAGAATGTAGGCCCCCTCGTCCTGGTCGTGAACGCGGAGCATACCCGGCCGCTCAAAAAGACGGTGCGTCCACTCTGCTCCCTTCGGCCCAAACTGCCACTCAGCGGCGATGTCGCTCTTGACGTGGACCGCGATCAGGTAGCCGCCGGGCCGTAGCCAGCCGGCGATCTTCCGCGCCGCTGGGCGCAAGCGTGTCCAGCGCAGGTAGTAGAGCACCTCAGCGCAGAAGATCAGGTCGAATCGCTCGTCGAGCGCATCTGTGTCGAGGTCGAAGAGGCGAAAGCGAACGTTGGGGAGGTCAGCGCACTCGACCTGTGCCCGCGCCAAGGCGATGGGCACGATGTCCAGCCCGAGCACGTCGTCGGCCAGGGCGGCTAGGCGCCGGGTAAAGGCGCCCTCGCTACAGCCGATCTCCAGCGCCCGCTCGTAGCGTCCGGCCGGGACGAACGCAAGCGTCTGACCATACTTCCGCAGCTCGTACGGGTCGGTCTTGTAGTTCCAGTGGTCCGCATGTTGGTACTCCGCCTTGAGCGCGTCAAGCTTGTTGGAGCCCATGGAGCACCTCACACCAACGTGTGGTCAGCGCCCCATGCCCTGCGAGCGGCGGGCCCACCAGCGCGGAGGCAGACGTGCGAGGAACGGGCGCACCAGCTCGGCGTCGCCCGCGTGAAAGAACCGAGACAACACTAAGATACTGAAATAGGTGGGGATGGCCACAAGGATGCCGATGACCAATCCTACCGCATCTGCGCGATCGCCGAGTGCCACCGCCGCCGCAGCCGCTGCGACCCCGGCAGCGATGAAGGGCGCGGCGAGGCCGGAGGCCGGCGCAGCCGCCCCGAGCCGCCATGCCAGGACCCCCAGTAGCAGCCCCTCGGCGACGGCGACTGCCAGCACGGCGCATGCCGCTCCGATGGCCGCGAAACGCGGCACCAGCGCGACGTCGAGGACCAGGTTGGCGGCCGCCAGTGGCAAGCGGACGCGCAGCAGCCAGTCCTGGCGCTCGGCGGCTTCGAGGATGGAGGCCGGCCCTTGCGCCATCGCAGCGGCCGCTGCCGCCAGCAGTGTGACCCTTAGGAGCGGCACCATCGGACTGTAGTCTGGCCCGAAGACCACCGCCACGAGAGCCTCCGCGACCGCGATCCCGCCGAGCGCTAGCGGTGCCGCCGCCAGTGCCAGGTAGCGGATGCACTGCGTGTAACGTGCCCCTAAAGCGCGGCGGTCGGCTCGGGCCCAGTCCGCCACCAGTAGCGGGAAGAAGACGGTCGCCACGATCAACGGGCCCAGGCTCATCGCGGATTCGGCCGCGCTCAGCGCCACCGAGTAGAAGCCGATCTCCTCCGACGTCGTGAGCGCCCCGAGTACCAGCACCTCGGTGCGATCGTGTACCACGAAGCTCACCATGCTTAGCAGATAGCCCTGGCGGGCGAAGCGGACCATACGCGCGACGAGGTCCGATCGCGGCTGGCCCGGTCGCCAGGCGAGGACGCCGACGCGGTGGCTGAGCCCGGCCATCAGTGCCAGGCTTAATAGCCCGTTTAAGACTTGCACGAGCATGACCCCGAGCGCACCGCCGCCCATCGCGAGGGCCGCCAGCGTTGCGCCCAGGTTGATCGGGCCCAGTAAGAGCGACACGCGCGCCAACAGCCCGAAGCGCGACGAACCCTCGAGCGCCGATTCGAGCACACTGCCCAATAGCTCGGCCAGCAGAAGGCCCGACCCCACGATCAAGAGCGGTTGCAGGCGCGGGTCGTGAAAAAAGAGTCCGAACAGCGGCGCTGTAGCCGCGAGCCCGACGGCGGCCACCAGGGCCCAGCCGAGGCGTCGCACGAGCAGCCACCATACTGCGGCTGGGGCCGCGGCCTCCGCTGCCAGCTCCGCGCTGAACTTCAACGCGGTCCGTGCCAGCCCAAAGCCAGCCGCCGCCTGCAGCCCACCGACGATGACTAGGGCCAGGCTGAAGGTGCCCATCTCCGCCGGGCCAAGGGCGCGCGCCAACAGGATCGAGAGGAGTGCCCCCGAGGTGAGCCCTACGACTGTCGAGCCGAATTGGCTGAGCACATTGGCCGCCAATCGCTGCTCAGGCATCGGGTTCATGGTGGTCCTTCGTGTGTTGCTGCGCGAAGGTCGGCGGAGCCTCGGCGTGCCACCCGTCGCCCGGCCACCATCAGGCGAGCCACAGCCTGAGCGGCTCGCCTCTGGATCCCCCGCTGGTCAGCAACACTGTACGCGCTGGGCAGTCGGTGGGCGAGGGCGTAGAGGAGGCGGTGGTGGGCGTCGTCCAGCGACCAGAGAACGCGGTCGCGCTGGGCTTTGGTCAGGCAGGCCTGCATGGCGGCCGCGTTCTCCGGATCCTCGGTGCCCCCCTGCCCGAACTGGACCAGATGGGTTAGAGAAACGATGGGTAGGAAGAACCGCATCCTGGTCAGCAGCGTGTTATCCGCGAAGGCGCGCACGTAGAAGCGCAGCAGGCGTTCGAACGCAGTGTGTGCCCGCCACGCCGGCCAGACCCAGTCCAGTGCGAGCTTCAGGTTGGCCAGATCGAGTGCGTAGTCCGAGCATTTCAGCCAGCTCCAGTCCACCAGCCAGCAGCGGGAGTTGCTGGTCAGCACGTTTTCCGGCCAGATATCGCCGTGCACCCAGCTAGGAGGCCGCTCGAACGGCACCGGGCACGACTCGACATCAGCCGCGAGCTCGTCGAAGAGCCCAAGCGCTGCACCCATGTCGAGGGCCGTGACCCGAGCAGCCTCGGCGGCCACCAACGGGCGCAGCTCCGGCAGGCTGGCGTAGCGCTCGTCGCCCACGCTGAGGGTTATGAAATCGGGCTCCAGTGGGCAGCAGCGCAGCGGGCCGCCCGGCCCCTGACTGTGCAGCTGCAGCAAGCCGCCGACTAGTTGTTGCCAGGCAGAGTACGACAGCCGGCCCGGCTCGAGCGGGGCACCCGGGAGATACTCCACGGCGAGCAAGGCTGGGCCATCGAGAGTCTCTGTGTAACCGATCAGCGCTGGCGCCAAGTCGCCAGCTAGGGTGGCAGCGAGCAGCAAGGCGTTGGCCTCGTGCGCCAGACGGGCTTGTGGCCCGACCTTGACGAGCAGCGAGCGATTCACCGTGTCCGCCTGATAGAGATCGGCGGTCGGGCGCCGCTCGAGGTACACGACCTCCGCAACCACGCCGAGGCCGCTCGCCATCCGATCCGAGACCCAGCTTGGCGTGGGTGCTTCGGATTCAGCCATAGGCCCGTCGAGCGGCCAGGTAGCGGGCGGGGCCCAGGCAGCTCCCGGCCAGGTGACGGAGCAGGTAACGGCGGGGCAGGTCCGAGCCGCTCGGCGAAGTCAGACGACGCCCATAATGAACCAATATCGCCGCCATGCGTCGCACGACGCGCGCGTCGCGCCTCTCCAGCAGGCAGTGGGTGAGATAGGCGAAGTGGGCGACGCCGTAATCGAAAAACACGCGGTCTAACTCGGCGCACGTCGCCGGGTGGCGATGGCGAACCCGCGCCTCGGGCTCGTAGACGAGTCGGTGCCCGGTACGCAACACGGCGTAGAAAGCCTGGATGTCTTCCCCGCCGCAGGCGGGGCCGCCAGTCGAGAGCGGAGCCACAAAGCCCCCCAGCTCGCACAGCGTATTGCGCCGGAACGCCATATTCGCGCCGGTGCCCACCTCGTTGGCGTTCAGCGGGAAAGGGTAGCGCTCCGGCCCCGGCCCGAAGGAACGCCGCACGATTCCCTTGGAGTAGGGGAGATAGCGATCAAACAGACGCTGCGCCGGCGTGTCCAGCTCCATTGGCAGCACCTGGCCAGCCACGGCGTGCACGTCCTCCTCATGGAACGGCTGCAGGAGGGCCTCCAGCCATCCCGCCTCGGCCTCGCAATCATCGTCGATGTAGGCCACCAATTCGCATTGCGCGGCCAGGAGCCCATGGTTTCGCGCCGGCCCCGAGCCGATGCGGGGCTCTATCAGATGGCGGGCGCGGGCTTCCTCAATGACCGAGCCCGTCGCGGGATCGGGCGACCCGTTCTCAACGACGAGGACTTCGCCAAGGCCGTTCTGGCCATTCAGGGAGGCCAAGCAGCGCGCGAGCGGGCCGGGACGCGCCCGAGTGCAAATGACGACCGAAGCCAGCCGGGTCACCGGTGTCCTCGCTCCGGGCTCAGGACCATCATCCGGGCCACCCCGAGCGCAAGCCCACTCAGCAGTCGGCCGGCAGCGTGGACACGTCCGGGGTGGCGCGCCCACAGGCCGCCAACAAGGTCACCGAGCGTGGCTATCGTCCAGCCAGCGAGAGCCCGCATCACACGGACGTCCCCGGAGCGGAGATACTTGGCGCAGAACGCCCCGACACCGATGCCGTAGTCGTAAGCGAGAGCCAGCTGTTGTGAGGAGTCCCGCCACTGGCGGTGATAGACCAGGGGCTGCGGGCTGTAGAGCACCTGGTACCCTCGCTTCAGAAGGCGATAGATGAGATCCACTTCCTCCCCCCCGCGCAAGCTCGCCCCGGGCCCGAGGCGCTCATCGAACGGCCCGACCGTCCGCAGCACTGCCGTCCTAAACGCCATATTGCTGCCGTTGCCGACTCTCCAGGGGCTGCACGGCTCGCTGAACAGCCGCCGCGCGTGGTCCGTGCGAACGCTGGCTGCGTGTGCGATCAGAGGGGCCTCGACCAGTGGCAGCGAACGCCCACAAACCGCGGCGACGTTTGGGGCGGCGGAAAACTCCTCAGCCAGCGCGCCAAGCCAGCCGCGGTCCGCGAGGCAATCGTCGTCAGTGAAGGCCAGCACGTCCCCGGTGGCCCGATCGACTGCCACGTTGCGGGCGGCAGAGAGCCCGCGCGTTTCGGTCGGGACGTACACAACATCCTCATCGTGCAGGTGCGATACCACGTCGCGAGTCCGCCCGTCGCCACTCTGGTCGATAATGATCACCTCGCGCGGGCGGTAGTCGCAGGCCAGCACGCTGGGCAGGCAGTCTGCCAGCAGCGCCGGACGGTCGCGAGTGCAAATCACGGCGCTGAGCTTCACGTCACCGCACCGCTTGTTGCCCTGTGCGATCCTCCCACGACATTGCTGAGCACCCCCTCGAGTCGCTCCGTTACCGCCGGCACGCCATACTCGGCAGACACCCAGGCACGGCCAGCCGCCCCCAGCGCCGTCCGCAAACACGGGTCATCGTGTAAGCGAACAATTGCCGCCGCGAAGCTCTCTGCGCCGTCGGTTACCAGCAGATGCCGCCCCGATATCGCCCCCAGCCCCTCATTGCCCGCGCTCGTCGTCACCACGGGCCGCGCCATGGCCAGAGACTGTAGAATCTTGTTCTTCGTTCCGGTCCCCATCCGGAGGGGGACGAGCACCGCCGTTGCGCGGGCTAGCTCGTCCCGCAAGTCCGGAGCATATCCCACGACTTCGACTCCCGGCTGTCCTTCTAGCGCCCGCACCGCCGGGCTCGGATTCGGGCCCACCAGGCGTAGCCGCGCCCCAGGCACCCTGGCACGAACTCGCGGCCATATCTCACCGCACAGGTAGAGCGCCGCGTCGATATTGACCAGCTTGTCCATGAGGCCGCTAAGCACAAACGTCGCCGGTTCTTCCGTGTCCGGCTGTGGACGAAAGAACTCCGTGTCGACCGCATTCGGCACAACCTCGATGTTCTGCAGGCCCGAATGACGCTGCAAATAATCGAGATCGGCCTGCGAAGCGATGACGCACCGCTCAAAGCGCTTGGCCACTCGGCCTTCATAAGCGCGGTGCTTGCGCCACTCTTCCCAGAACAAGGCCTTGGCCGGCCACGGGGCGCGGCGCCAGCTTTGCTCATAGAATCGGGTCATCGAGTCAGTCAGGTCCAGGACGCGCGGCAAGCCCTCGACAGCCAATCCGTACTGCGCCATGCGAAGCCGCTTGATGTACAGGAGATCGTACGAACGCGTTGCCAGACGTTCACGCAGCAACCGGAAGAGGGCTGCTGAGCGCTCGTAGGTGGCTTCGAGCGGCGCGGAGCCGAACAGTCCGAGCGCACTCTGCGCCAGCGACCTCCAGCGCGGTTGGAGCACCCAATCGATGCGCCGACAGTACGGCCGCACCACTTCTACAGCTTCAGCAGACGGTGTCCGGTGGACCAACGAGACGAGATCAATCTCGTGGCGCTGGCTGAGGCCACGCACAAGGTTCAGCGCCCGGATGCGGTGCAGACCGTTGGGCAGCTCGGGGGTTAAAAAGAGGATGCGCACGGTTTTCTCGCGTGGTCCATCAGCCGCGGCCCGAGACTCGCTCGAACGCGACACGAAACCTTCGATCGACGAGCAAGTTGGCCTGCGTGCTCCACTCCCGCTTGTCGCTGCCGCCTACCCGCGAGCCCTCCGGCCCGGTCACGGTCAGGGTGAAAGGGACTGCAGACGTGCCGGCCTGCTTGCGGACGAAGAGCTCATAGTCGATCCTGCCGCCATCGACCCGGCGATCCGGCAGACGATACTGGACGGTCAGCGACTGGCGGCTCTCCGGCGGGACCTCAACTCGCTCAAGGAACACGGTGCGTCCAAGTTCGGGCTCCAGATTCTGCGCATCGCCAGGGGATAGCCGCTGACTTCCCAGAGGGGCATAGATTCGGACGTCCGCATCATATGGCGCCTGATCGAGGAAGGGCATATCTGCTGTGGAGAAGCTCAGCCCGCCAGTGCCGCGATTCTCGTAGGTGATCGTCAGAGTAGCAATGCTAGTGCCATCGGGCGCAATTGCGACGCGGTAGTCGAGCTCCTGATCGGTCACAAGATTCGCCTTGTTGCCCAGACGCCAGTTCGAGTCGACGACGGCCAGAAAGTCGTCGGTCGGGAGCGGATAGGAACCGTCCCAGCCCCGCGTGTGAATCAAACGTTGGATGATCGCGTCATCGCCATACAGCTGGACATGACGCTCGTCTGCTGCAGTTGACAAGGCCTGGAGCACCTCGGGCCAGCGGGTCGGCGGCAGCGCACGCAGGCGGCCCGCCAGCTCGAGCCCCAGTTCGAACACGAACTGCTTCCGGTCCTCGTCGTCGTCATCGAAATTCTGGGTGTGCTTGAGGACGATGCCCACCAGATTCGCGTCTGTCACAGCCTCAGCTTCCCCCCTTACGTGCAACGGGCCGACTATCCTGATGAGTCCAGCGGCCGCCGCCGGATCGACCGCGATGACTCCGTCGGCTCGGACGTCGGCTATGTGCCAGTATGCCTCGGCCAGAGCACGGGCCGTGGTTGGAAAATCGGGCGAGTGCCCGGCACGGGTGAGCGCAGGGTAAACGTCGAGCGGCGGCTTCTCCCCAGTATCGACACGCTCCGCGTAGACGTCATCGAGATCTTTGGAGTCACCGTACTCCAGGCTCACCACCCGGCCATAGCTGAGCTCCACTACGGCATATGCCCCAACGAACCCACCATGCGGCCGCAGCTCGGCGGAGTTCAGGCTCACCACGAGGTAGGTGCGTGATCCGAAGAAGCCCATCGCCCCCGCCAGCGGCAGTGCCACAATCGCCAGCAGGAGCCCTACCAGCAGCAGAGTGATCAGCACCCGCCGGACGCGTCTGCGTCTAGGTGGTGTCGAGGGAGTTGATGAGGTCATCGAGGACACGGCAGCGGGCCTCTAGCGAGTGATCGGCGGCTATGGCCCGACGGCGGGCCGCCAGGGCTGGATCCCGTTCGTCGACAGCCCGCCGACATGCCGCGATGAACCCGTCCGCATCGGACGCCAGGTCGCCCGCCCCGGCATATCCTTCCAGTCCGGGCAGATCGATCGCCACAACCGGCCGCCCCCTCGCAAGGTACTCGAGAAGCTTGGCCGGGAAGATGCCGGTCGTCCACGCGGTCCGGCGATAGGGGATGAGACAGACGTCCAGGCCCGTGAGGTAGTCCGGGACCACCTCGTAGGCACGCGGGCCGAGGAAATGGACATTCGGCAGAGCGGCCATCGGCCCCGGATCGACGCCGTCCGCCAGTGGGCCGATGAGCACTAGGGACCAGGTCGGCTCAGCGACCGCTAGCCGGTGCAACAGATCGAAGTCCACCCTCCCATCGAGGCCCCCGACCAGCCCGAGCCGCGGCCGTGGTAGCCGCTCCAGGTCAGCAGGGACAAGCCCCGGGGGTCGTCCGAAAAGGTCCAGATCGACACCCAATGGAACAACGTGGGTCCGCTCCGCGGCCTCCGGAAAGCGCGCCGCCACGGAGGCGGTGAGCGTCACCACAAGGTCGGCGCGAGCCGCGAGACGACGCTCGTAGCGCGCGAGCCTCTCCCGCTCCACCTCGTCGTACTGCGGGTAGGCGGCGTAGTTGTCTATGCAGTCGTACACGACGCCCCGCGCTCCCAGCGCGTCGGTCTGCTCCACCAGCTCCGGGGTGGGCAGGCGAAGCCAGAAGATGGGCCGCCCGACGGCCAGGCACCGGAGCGCCCGCGCCAGCTGCCAGCGAACCAGAAGGCGGTTGAGCCAGGCCACAGGCCGCACCTCGCGCCAGGGCAGGACGAGGAGCGATGCCGAGTGCACCCCGGCGACCTCGGGGGCCAGTCGGCCCGATCGGCGCAGGCGCCGCAGCCCAGTGCGCAGGTCCCTCGGTCCGACGTCGCGGACGCCCAGGGGGGTGAGATACAGGACCGGGTGTCCGCGCGCCGCCAGGTGACGCACCAACTGCGCCTCTTCGCGGTTGTGGCTGTCCATCCCCAACAGGCCCATGAACACGATGGGGGCGTTGACAGGCTCCGCGGGAGCTGATGCAGGCACCTCACGCCCGTGCCATTCGCCAGAGGTCCCCTTCCCATGAGACCTATGCCGAACTGTAACGCTCATCTGTTGCCAGATTCCTCCCCCAGTGAGCAAGACGGGTTCATCGTCGTTGCTATTCTTAGCACTGTACTTCCCCTTCGTCAATCGTTGGCAGATACTGTACTGGCACGCAGACGTAATCACACTGATGGTAACGGAGATCGCTGCAAGTGCCCGTTGTAGAGCTGCTCGGTTGCCGCGAGCATGCGCTCGAGCGTAAACAGCTGCTCCACCCGCCGGCGGCCGGCCTCGCCGTAGCGGCGAGCCCGATCCGGGTCGGCGAGCAGCGCGAGCATTCCTGCGGACAAGGCGAGGCTGTCTCCCGGCTGAACAAGGTGGCCAGTTTCGCCCGAGACGACGACCTCCGGCACCCCACCGACATTGGTCGCTAACACTGGCTTGCGTGCGGCCATGGCCTCCAGCAGTACGAGCCCAAACGGCTCGGCGCGCGAGGAAAGCACGAAGACGTCGAGCGCGTGCATCAGGCCGAAGAGATCGGCCCGAGCGCCCAGCAGCCGCACCCGACCGTCCAGACCAAGCTGGTCAATCAACGCCTCAAGCTGAGGCCGACGCGAGCCCTCGCCCGCGATAACTAAACGGGCGTTGGGCATCTCCGCCAGGACCCGGGGCATCGCCGCGATGAGCTCGTCGAATCCCTTTTCCGGTTCCAGGCGGCCCGCCGCCCCAATCAGCTTACCGCCGGCTGGCACCAGGTCTGTGCGAATGGCCGCCACTCTCGCTTCGCCAGCGGCTCGGTCAACAGCTGCCACGTCTACGCCATTGTGGATCGTCACCAACGGCGTTCCCGTCCACAGGCCCACCGACCGGATAAAGCGGGCTATGTGCTCTGAGACCGCCACGACGGCGTGATTGGGCGCCGACATCAGCGTGTGGCCCAGCCGCACGAGCGGTCGTCGGAACAGGGCGTGATCGCTGTGTTTGGTCGAGATGATGACGGGCACGCGGCAGAGGGCAGCGGCGCAATTGCCATAGAACTCGGCCAGCGGCAGATGGGTGTGCACGACGTCGGGCTTCACCTCGCGGATCAAGCGAACGAATGCTGCAAGGCTGAGCGGGTTCAGCTCACCGCGGAAGTGCAGGCGATGGACGGCCACACCAGCCGCCCGGAGCTCCGCTGCCAGCTCACCGCTTCCCCCCCAGTACGCCACCGCAACCTCCCACCCTCGGGCGGCAAAGCCTCGGCCGAGCGCCAGCACGTGGCTCTCGGCGCCGCGCCGATCGATGCCGGTGGCGATCAGGAGGAGCTTGGCTCGCCGCATCGCGAAGCGTCGCTAGCTCACAACCAGGCTGACGCGTTCCCGCTCGCGACCGGCGGCAACAGCCCCCAGCCGATAGATCGCGTCGGCTCGATCCCGCCACGGGGCGCCCACGGCGAGCGCGCGGCGTGCGCTCTGCGCCGCGGGGGCGTCGTCTGCGAGCGCCGCCTCGACCGCCGCCACGAACTCGGGCACCCCCTCCGCGATGCGAACCAACGGCTGATAGGCCCGCACCGCTGGCAGATCGGTCGAGACGACCGGTCGGCCCGCTGCCAGATACTCTAGCGTCTTCACCGGGTTGCAGGCGCGCGCCCAGGGCGTGTCGCGGTAGGGAATGATGCAGACATCCGCCGCCTGCATGTACGCTGGCAACTCGAGAAACGGGCGGTGCCCCAGGATCTGGACATTCGGCTCTCGGATCAGCTCAGCAGCGAGCAGGTAGAGCTGTGGGCCGACGAGTACGATCGACCAGTGGGGACGCAGCCGGGCTACCTCATTGAGGAGACCGAAATCGATCCGCTCGTCGATGCCTGCAACGCAGAGGAGGCGTGGCCGCGGCAAGCGTCCCAACTCGGGTGGGCAGGGCATGGGGCGAGCGAAATGGGCAACCTCGACCCCCTGGCCAACCACGGCGATATCCGCGCGCAGCCCGGCCTTGACTCGCCGCAGCTCCTCAGAAGCGGCGACGACGACATCCACGCAGCGGGCTAGCTCCGCCTCGGTAGCGGCAGTCGAGCGGTCGACGGTCGGGACGGCGGTCAGGTCATCCATGCAATCGTAGATCGAAGCTACTTCGCCGAGGTGGCCCACGAGATCGATCGCCGCCGCCGTCGGAATCGAGATAAGCAACAGCGGACGCTCCAGTCCGAGATCCCTGGCCTGTCCCCGCACCGCATCACGCAGGAGCATGCGGTTCAGCGTCCGAGCCAGGCGCGAGCGGTGGACCGGCAGGACCAGCGGTGAGAATACCCAGAGGCCGTGCTGGACCCGGTGGCGGCCGGCGAGCCCGCGACGCACGCGGCGGAGCAGGCGCCGCAGATCGCCCGGGCCCACCCCGCGCAGGCCGGTGGTTTCCACGTAGAGCACGGGGACCCGCTCGGCCAGCGCGCGCGCCAGCTGTTGCGGTCGGGCCGTGTGGTAGTTCCATTCAAAGGTGGAGACGTAGATGACGCTGCCGATGGGCAGCGCCTTGGCCGAGCCGTTCGACGCGTACTCGGAGCCGTTCGCGCCGGGCACGCGCTCCGCCAGCCGAGCGCCCGCCGCGATGGTGCCCAGCAGCAGCCAGAAGAACAGGCCCGGTTTCTCGCCCGGCCCGATCGCGTCGGTCAGGCCATACACCAGGTAGGCCAGCAGTCCGCAGGCGACGCCCGCGGCTAAGCCGCGGGCGCGGGCCGTAGGCCCGCGCCGGACGGCGTATTGTGCCTGGCGGAACGCCGCGGCCAGCAGCGCCAGGAACGCCAGCAGGCCTGGCAGCCCGAGATCGAGCGCAAACTGCAGGTAGAGGTTGTGCGCATGTGGCACCGCCGCCTGCGTCCCTGAAACTACCAGTGGCCCATAACGGTCGACGGCCTCTGCAAAGGTGCCGATGCCGATACCGAACAGTGGGGATGTCTGAATCATTGCAATGGCCAGCGACCAGACGCCCAACCGGTTGTCGAGCGAGCTGCCTTCACCCGGGACCAGGGCGAGGGCCAGGAGCGCGTCGGCCAGCGCCCGTGGCCCAAGCCACCAGACGACCATCATGACCACCAGCGCGACCAGCGGCGCAACCATGATGCGAACCCGGTGCGACCGCGCGGCGCCCAGGGCGAGCAAGGCTGCGCCGGCGGCCAGGATCCCGCTCAGCGATTGGGTCAGCACCAGCGTGATGGCCACCACACCCATTGCCAGGCCCCACCCGAGACGCAGGAGCCGCCCAGGAGTGAAAAGCATGACGGCGGCCGGAAGCGGGAGCAACATCCCCAGAGCGGCGGCCAGCTTGTTCGGGTGCAAGCCGCCCTCGGCCGAGCTCGGCAGGAACGCAATGAGCTTCGGCAAATGCTCGTACACGACCTGGATCGGCAGCCCCCCGGCCAGCGTCCAATCGGTCCCGACCAGCCCGACGACTGCCAGCACGAGCCCCAGCACGGCGAGACCGGAGACGACCAGCCAGAGCCGTTTCTCGCTCGTCAGCAGGTCGAAGACTACCAGGAAGAGTGCCACCCCAAGCCAGAGGCCCAACAGCCGCGGCAGGCTGATCTCGAGATTAACCGAGGGCGCCAGCGCCCCCACGCCGAGAACAAGCAGGACCAGGACCGGGCCATCGAGCCCCGTGCGGGCTGCCGCGCCCAGCGCGCGCCGCCGACGCCACCACAGCAGCGCGAGCAGAGGGAAGCCGAGGGCCGAGAACCAGCTCGGCGCGAACCAGAGCACGCCGGCCAGCGCCGCCAGCGCCACGTCGAATGGCCTCGGCTGCCACGTCGGCTGACTCGCCGCCGCGACGTGGCTCGGACCCATCGCGAGCCGCGGCGGGCTCCCCGGGCCAAGCCCCGAGGCCTCGCTCGCGCCCATCTGATCGGAATCGAGCGCGATGCCGTGCAAAGGGGACACGTCGCCTCTATTCGCGTTGCTCATCGGATCGGAACCTCGCTGCGCCAACGCAGCTACGCCGGCAAGAGTGAAGCTCGTGCTTCGTCGCGGATTTGCCGACCACCGCCCTTGGCGTAATAGAGCTGCATGAGCGTTGCGGCAAGCTTGGCCGAGTCGTGGCGCACGGGGTTGCTCTCGTCGACAACGTCCGCGAGGACGATCTGGCGCGTTCGCTCCCGAAGCGCCCGATCATCCGGCGTGACTGGAGCGACGCGCCCACTCGATGGCATAGGGAGACCGAAATGGTTGTTAGCCACGATGTGGTGGAATGGGTCTCTCCCTCCCGCCAGGTGGCGAAGGATCGCCTCGACGTGGTCGCTGACGCTGTAGTGGTCCGTCTCGCCAGGCTGCGTCGCCACGTTGCAGGCGTAGACCGTGAGCGCCGTGCTGGATATGAGGGCGTTTCCCATTCCGCCCACAAGGAGGTTTGGCAGGATGCTCGTGTAGAGGCTACCCGGCCCGACCACAACGAGATCCGCCTCCCGAATCGCGGTGATTGCCTCCGGATATCCGGGCGGATTGTCCGGCTGCAGATACACCCGCCGAATTCGCCGGCCACTCGCGGAGATATTCGACTCTCCGCGCACCGTACCGGTGTCCTCCATCTCCGCGGAGAGCGTCACGGGCTCCAGGGTCGATGGGAGGACTTGCCCTCGGACAGCGAGCACGCGGCTCGCCTCCTTGAGCGCTTGCTCGAAGCTCCCCGTCACGGCGCCCATGGCAACGATGAAGAGGTTCCCAAAGCTATGGCCGTCGAGGCCGCCGCCACTATTGAACCGATACTGGAACAGGTCTTCCATCAGGGGCTCGGCATCCGCAAGCGCGACCATGCAGTTGCGCAAATCGCCGGGAGGCAGCACGCCCAATGACTCGCGGAGGCGGCCGGAGCTCCCCCCATCGTCCGCGACGGTCACGATGGCCGTGAGGTTACTGGTGTGCACTTTCAGCCCACGAAGCGCAACCGAAAGCCCCGTGCCGCCGCCGATCACCACCACCCTCGGCCCTCGCTGGCGAAAGCGGTAGTTATAGATCGTCTGAACGATCTGCCCGTCTCGCTCTCGCACGAACGCGGCGAGAAGTGACTGGTGCAGCCTCAGGATAGCGACCGTGATCCCCACGATCCCGATGCCGATGAAAATGGTGCCCCGCAGCGGCCGATCGAGGAACTGGAGGGTGAGCACACCAGCCACCTCCGGCAGCTCCTGGACGTGGTAGATGTCGGCGAGGATATAGGCAATGCCGAGGCCAGTCAGCACGAGGGAGCCGCTCAACAGGAGAATCCATCGCTTCAGATGCATGCCCGGGTACAGCAGCTTCGTGAGATTCATCATCGCGGCTCACCTCCCTTTGAGGTTGTGTGAACGCTCAGCTTGACGTCGACTGCCCTGAGGCGTCGGAGTGCTCGGCACGGGCGAGCTCCCCGCCTCGCGCCTTCTTCGGCGGAGGACCCCGCCGGCCGGCAGCAGCAGCTAGTGGGTCACTTCTCATGGATATCGCCATTGCGTCGGTTCCGTCGTTCCGTAGGGCGGGGGGCTTGTCCCCCGCCGTGGGGCTCTGTGTGCGCTCGCCCGGCGGGAGGGGACGAGCCCCGCCCTACCGGACGGAAAGGCTACGTCCGCAGGAACTGACCCACTAGCGCTGCGCCAGCCGGGCGCCGGCCACCACGATGCCGAGCAGGACCCAGAAGAGCAGGCCGGGCTTCTCGCCCAGCCCGATAGCGTCAGTCAGGCCGTAGATGTAGTAGGCCAGCAGGCCGCACGCGGCGCCGGCCGCCAGCGCCCGCGTGCGCTGACTCGGCGCCCAGCCGATGGCGCGACGGGCGGCTACGACCCCCGCCGCCGTCAGCAACAGGAAGAAGCTGAGCCCCGGGAGCCCGACGTCGACAGCTACCTGCAGCGGCAGATTGTGGGCGTGCGGTGGGTTGGCGTCGGGCCCGAACGCGGGGATCGGATAGAGGATCTCAGCGACGCGCGGGAACGTGCCGAGCCCAACCCCGGTAAATGGAAAGTCGCTCACCATCGCGCCGGCCATCTCCCAGACCTGCCGGCGCTGCTGAAGCGTGAGGTCAGCGGCCCGGCGATCGCCCTCGGCTGTGGTCTCTACCCAGCCGGCCATCGGCGGCGTCGGCAGGGTACCGGCGACGCTGCTCGGCGCCATGATCCAGGTCAACACCCAGGCCACAAGAGCGACGTATGGGACGAACAGGATCGCGAGCCAGCGCGAGCGGAGCGCCAGCACGGCCAGCAGCCCTCCTCCGGCGGCCAGGTATGCCGTGCGCGATTGCGTGAGAACCAGCACGATGATCACCAGCAGTCCGGCGGATCCCCACGCCAGACGCAGCCATCGTCCGCGGCCGAGCAGGAACAACGCCGCCGCCAGCGGCGCCAGCATCGCGAGCGGCGCGGCCAGCTTGTTCGGGTTGATGAGTCGATCTTCCAGAACGGGCAAAGTCCCATCCAGGCCGGGCAGCCGCTGGTAGATGACGCTCAACTCGAGGCCCTTCCCCTCTCGTGGCCACTCGGTGGCGAACAGGCCGGCCACGGCGATGCTGCCCACTACCAGCAACAGCGCCCAGCCGGCGAGCCAGAGCATGCGCTCGCTCTGGAGAAAGCGCGCCAGCACGCCCAGCGCCCCAACGCCGAGGACGATGCCGTAGAGCCGCGGCAGACTCATATCGAGGTCAATGGATGGGTAGAGCCCGACGAACGAGGCCGCAAGCAGACCGATCAGCCCGATTCGCCAGGCGGCCGGCGCTGCCCGCGCGGCGGGCGTGGTGGCGGCCCAGACGATGACCAGGCATGCCAGCGCCAGACCCAGCGGCAAAAACGGCGCCGGCCCTACCCAGAGGGCCGCCGAGACGGCCAGCATCGCTGCCGCCACAACCGCGTCCGGCGTCATCGGACGGCCGGCGCTGCGTTCGCCGGACCTCGGTCCGGCACTGTACCCAGCGGTCAAGCGACTCTGCTCTCGTTCGCGGAGACCGATGACCGCATTGGGCGGGCCAGTTGTGGTCACGAACAGGTAGGTGCCACAAGTGCGCCTAGGTGTCCAATCAACACCCTCGTGTTCACAGGTCGGGCGGGCGAGCGGCGGGCCCGGCTCAAAGCGCGACGACGTTTGGCAAGTGCAGGTCGGCCAGGTGGTTGACTGTGTCGAGCACCAGGGGCGTTCGCTGGGCGAGCTGAGCGTAGTCCGGTCCGCTATGCGGCACGAGCAACACCGCGGCGTCCGCCCACTCCAACGAAGCGTCGTCCAGCTCGGTCGAGCTGAGGGTCTCGGGACCGACCTTCACTTGTGGGAAGAACGGGTCCCAGTAGCGGGCCTCGGTACCCCGGCACCGCAGCTCATCGAGCACCTTGAGGGCGGCCGACTCGCGAACGTCGGCCACGTCCTTCTTGTACGTGACTCCGATGCAGAGGACCCGCGCCTGCCGGAGAGTGAGCCCATGCGTCTCGAGGAGTCGCCCCAGCTTGTCGACTACGAATCGGGGCTGATCCGCGTTGATCCGCCCTGCGGCTTCGATCAGCTCGGCAGCCACCCCGTGCTCCTTCGCCAGCGCCTCGAGCTGGAAGGGGACGACCGGAATGCAGTCCCCTCCCACTCCAGGTCCCGGGTAGTGGGGCTGGAACGCAAACGGCTTCGTGGAGGCGGCGCCGATTACCTCCCAGGCGGAGACACCAACACGATCGCAGAGCACCGCGACTTCGTTCGCCAAGCTGATATTCACGAAGCGGTAGGTGTTTTCGACAAGCTTGGCGAACTCGGCCACCTCCGGGCTGGAACAGGGGACCAACGACTGGCAGACCGGAGCGTAGAGGGCAGATGCCAGCTCGGTGCATCGCGGGGTCAGCCCACCGACGAGCTTCGGAGTGTTCGCAATAGTCCAGGTGCGGTTGCCCGGGTCGATCCGCTCAGGGCAAAAGGCGAGAAAGTACTCTAGCCCGACGCGGAGACCGCTTTCGGCGAGGATTGAACCCAGCACATCGCGGGTGGTCCCAGGCGGCACCGTTGATTGGAGCACGATTAACATATCGGAGTGCAGGTGTTGGGCGATGCTGTGCCCTGCCGTCCGCACGTGGGTGATATCAGGGGCCCTGGCCGTTCCGAACGGTGTCGGAACGCAGATCACCGCCGCGTCGCAGTCCCGCAGCTCGGCCATGTCGTCGGAAACCTCGAGACGGCCCGCCTGGACCAGCCCGGACACCAGGGAGTCGGCTACATAGGTCACCGGGCTGCGCCCGGCCGCCACGGTGGTGACCCGTGCGGCGTCGACGTCGAGGCCCACAACCCGGTAGCCAGCTTCGCCCAGGGCCACCGCCATCGGCAGGCCCGCATACCCCAGCCCCAGCACGCCCACGCGCGCCGTGCGCAGCTCCAGCTTCTGCGCGAGGCCAGCGCCGGCCACGCTCGTCAATTCACGGGCCATTTACGCCTCCTTCCTCACTTCTGTTGATGGGGCTGGCTGCGGGGGACACGCCAACTACACCATCGTGTCGAGATAGCGGACGGGACCGGCCACCGGGTTGCGGGAGACTCACCCTAGCAGGGGAGTGGCGGGGGCTGCCCGGCCGAATCTGGCAGTCCGAAGAACCCGCGGATGGCAGCGACGATCCGCTCACTGGCGCGGCCGTCGCCGAACGGGCTCACTGCCTGGGCCATCTGCGCGTAGCGCAGTGAGTCGGTGGCCAACGTCATCACTGCTTCATAGACGTCACCCTCGGCGGTGCCGACCAGCCAGGAGGTGCCCGCCTCTACGGCCTCGGGACGCTCCGTCACCCGTCGCAACACGAGGACCGGTTTGCCCAGCACCGGCGCCTCCTCCTGAATGCCTCCCGAGTCGGTCACGATGAACGAGCAGGCCTTCATAGCGGCGACGCTCTCCAGGTAGCCCAGTGGCTCGAGCAGGGTGATGCGCGGGTGCGCCCGAAGCAAGGCTTCGACCGTGTCGCGCACGCGCGGCTGGGGATGGACCGGGTACACGAAGTGCAGCGGGGGCAACGCGTCCGCCGCCCGGCGCAGCGCCCTGCAGATGCCGGCCAGGGGCTCGCCCCAGCTCTCGCGACGATGGAGGGTTACCAACACCGGACACGCCTCCGGTGGCAGCCGCCGCCAGGGCTCAGGCGGTGGCGGAAGGTCCGACCGCCAGGCCACCGACTGCAAGGCATCCACTACCGTGTTACCGGTGAGCACAACCCGTGCGGGTGGTACCTGCTCCTGAAGCAGGTTCTGCCGAGCGCGGCAGGTCGGCGCGAAGTGAAGGGCCGCGATCTGGGTGGTCAACCGACGGTGCGCCTCCTCGGGGAACGGGTTGGCAAGGTCGAAGCTGCGCAAGCCCGCCTCGACGTGGCCGACGGGGATACCACGGTAGAAGGCCGCGAGGCTGGCGGCGAACACCGTCGTCGTATCTCCTTGCACGAGCATGATGTCAGGCTGTTCGACCGCCAGGACGCGATCCACCCCCTCGATGGCGCGGATCGTGAACTCCGCAAGCGTGTGCTCCGGCTGCATCAAGTCGAGGTCGACGTCGGGCAGGATGGCGAACGGCGCCAGCGCCTGGTCGAGAAGCTCCCGATGCTGCGCCGTGACGAGCACGCGTGACCGCAGGTCGGGATCGGCCTCCACTGCGCGCACCACGGGCGCCAGCTTGATCGCTTCCGGCCGCGTACCCAGGGCAAACAACACCGTCACTGCCATCCCTGTCGAAGCTCCTTACGAGATGTCTGCATCCCTCTCTGCCAATAATGAGTGAGACACGGGAGCTGCAGAAAATACTGTAGAGG